>DIWH01000062.1 GCA_002423485.1 Candidatus Xenobium occultum
GGGCGGTCATGCATGGGCGAAAGGTCTCCAACAGGACTGTGAGCGCGGGGATGGAATCCAGCATCCTCGGCCTCCTCTGCGGAACAGATGTTCGGTCGCTTGAACACCTTTCAACAGAGGTCAGGCCGATTCATGCTTAACAGGCAAAGAGAATTCTCAGGTCACTTCCTCTCGGCAAAATGGCAAAAGTCGAGCCTGGGAAGGATGGTGGATTTCGGGAGGGGGGTATGCGCTTCCACCGTCTCGCCTCCCGCCACCTGGGACCTGGAGCGAGGCGTGGAGACGAGCCTGCCTGGCCAAGCCTGGCTAGGACGGAAGCTCCCCAATATCCGGCCGATGGCTTCCTGGCGAGGCCGCCACCCATCGGACCCCTCAACGATGCCCGGAAGACGCGCGGCCCTGAACTGCGGCGGGCTCCCGCACCTGGCGTCGGACCGCCCCGCGTGGCCCGGGGCTAGCATCAACCGCCCCCCATCCCCCCCCTCAGCCGGGCTCGGGAGGCCCCTGTCCCACCGGGAGAATTCCCTGCGCGCCGTTGCCGGGGCCCAGGCGGCGGATTCAGGTGTCAGGAGGGGCTGCGGGAGTTGGCTTTTCCGGAGGGCTGCGTCGGGACCTGGAGCGGTGGGCAGCCCTCTCCCCGAGAAAGGAATCGCGTCCGTGAAGAAGGGGCCGATATCCCCCCTCAGGGCTCGAGCTGCAGCGAGACCGGGAAGGTCTCATCGGAAGGGAAGGCGGGGTCGTAGTCGGAGGTGGGCATGGCGGTCAGGATCAGGGTCCTCCGGCCGTCGGGAGCGAAGGGCACCCGGGCCAGCCCCCCGGAGAATTCGACGACTTCCCCGTCGCTGTCCGGAGACAGGCCGGGCACGGCCTGCACCACCCAGCGGACCTTTTCGGAAGCCGGGCCGGGCGGCTGGATCAGCCTCACCTGGAAGGAGGTCTGCGAGGGGTTCTCGCGCACGACCTGGCGGTAGGCGCTGCCGGTTCTCATGGGAGCCGGGTCGATGGAGAGCGGGGTTTCCTGGAGGGAGACCTGGCGGAGGACCAGGTCCGACTCGGGCAGGGAGGTCTCGTCGGGCAGAAAGGTCTGGGGCCTGGTCGCCAGGGCGGGCGTGACCCGCTGGAAGTGCCGGTGGTCGTCCCGGCTATAGGTGTAGTAGCGCCAGCGGGCAAAGGTGGGGACCGTGTCCAGGAAACTCTTGCCCTGGGGGGCGAGGGCGGCATTCAGGGCGTCCACGAAGAGGGGGCGGGCCGGGTCCACGCCCGGGCGGCGGCGCATGGCCTTCCAGAGCAGGGAGATGAAGCGGTCGTCGCCCCCAAAGTAGCAGTCCCTCAGGAAGTGCAGATACAGGGACGACCCGTACATGTAGTAGGTCGCGTAGTCGTCGTTCCGCAGGAGGCTCCACTCCGGGTGCGCCTGGAAGTCCGCGAGCTGATAGCCGATGGGGCCCCCGAAATACTGGTCGACGTAACAGGCGGTCATCTCGTAGACGATGGGCATGTCGTTCCAGGCGTCGGCGGCCTGGGTGGCGTGGTTGAACTCGTGGGCCACCGTCTGGGCCAGTCCCTCGCCGCCGTATTTCCCCCAGGGGTCCAACTGCATGTAGCAGGCCAGCCCGCCCCAGGGTGTGACGGGTTCGGGGGAAGCGATATCCACCTTGCACGAGTCGACCCCCCGGACCAGGAAGACGTCGAACCAGTCGTCCGGGCCGACGATTCCGCCATCGGACGGAGGGTTGGTGAAGCCCAGGACCCGGGTCTGGAAGACCCAGGCGTCCCGGAGGCTGGAGGCGACCTGCTCGGCCGTGCCCCGATCCTCCGGTGAGTCGTAGAAGACCCGGAAGCGCAGCTCGCTCGACACGACCGAGAAGGGCCAGTCGCGGGCGGAACCTTCCTCCGAGGGGGAAGCGGCCTGGCCCTGCCCGCAACCGGGGGCGGCCAGGAGCGCCAACAGAATCCCTACAGCCAGCAGAAACCTGGCAAGAACGGGCCCGACCGCCCACCGGCAGGACAACTCCGTCATGAAACCCTCCTCTCGCTCCGCGGCTCCCAGAACCCCGGCTCCAGCCGGAGGGGAAGCCTCCCGGGCGAACCAGGAACCCCTCTGGTCGGAGCTTCTTCTCGAGCGCCCCCCTTCCTCGCGCCCGACCTCGATCGAGGGGCCTGAATGCAGATCGTCCACAGGGAGGTGGGTCCGGCAGTCCCAAACAGGGGGTCCGGTTCCTGGCGCAGCTTTCCGTCAGGCCAGGGGGCGACTGGCCGAGGGCCGGATCGCAGGGTGTGCACTCCGCTGTCCGCCGGCGCCTTCGTCAAGTCGAGTTCGGGGTCACCGGGTCCGACACTTGAACAGGGAGCTGCGGGGCCAGGACGCCGAGGTTGGAGGCCCGGAGGCTTGAGGCCCGGCCATCGCGGCACCAGAGTCGGGCCGGGCTGCCCGGCAATTGAGCCCGACAACCCGAACGAACAGGAATGCAGCCCGGGCACGGGCGGACTTTGCCGAGCGCCTACTTGATCCGCGTGAAGGAGAACTCCAGGGTGGTGCCCCTCGGGTCGGCTGGGGCGTCGGTCCCGCCCCAGGTGGTACTGGTGACCAGGATGGAGACCTGCCAGTTCCCCTTTTGGAAGGCCACGGCCAGGGCGCTGCCCCCTCCAGCCAGGCCGTTGCGCTCCGTCCACCCACGAGCGGGCATCTCGCGAAGGTACCACGTGCCGATGTCGTGGGGCCTGGCCGCCGGGACCCGGCGCAAGGCCCGGACATCATAGCTGATCTCGCCGCCCTCTCGATGCTTCACGGCGACGGGAGAACCCATCTTGAAGCCTTCGGGCACCGGCACATCCTGGGGAAGGGTCGGTACTGGGAGGTCTGGCCGGTCAACCTCCCACAGCGGGGCGTCGTTGCCGTCCACCTGGTTGGCCTCGACCCGGTCGATCCGCCAGTGTCCGGACTCCTGGCAGAGCGTGGCGCGCATCTGGTAGTTGCCGTAGCGCAACCGATCCGCGCCAAGGGTATCGCACGAGCCGATCCGATACTGGACCACCGCCGTGTGGCCGTCGTTGGAGACCTCCCTGGGACCTTCGTAGAACCCGACGCTGCGGCAGGTCTGCCAGTTCTGCCGAAAGGTCGCCAGGGAGAGCTTGCGGCGGGCGGCGGCGCTGCGGAGCATGTAGGCCCCCTTCAGATCACCGTCGTTCAGCAGGGCATAGTGGCGCCTGACAACGGAGACGGCGTCCTCCCTCGCGGCGGCGCCCAGGGGGAGGAGCAGGGCCAGGACGACGAGCAGCGGAGGCAGGGCCAGGCGCATCCCTCATGATTTGTCACCTGGCCCTCGGCATCCTCCCAGGTGCATTGCGGGCTCCCAGGTCTCGAGCTGCCGAGGTCGGTCGGCGGATTCGAGGCCCCGGGTCCTGCGTTGACCGCCTTGGCCGCCCTGCAGTAGGGTCTTCTTACACCTCACAATGGCCGGATGAGCGGCCGAGGGATGCACAGGCGGAGGAGGGCACGTCGTGAACGTTGTGATGATTGTCCCGACAGGGATCGGTTGCGAGATCGGGGGGCACTGCGGGGATGGAAACCCCGCCGCCAGGCTCTTGGGCGCCTGCTGCGACAACCTGGTGCTGCACCCCAACGTGGTGAACGCCTCGGACATCAACGAGATGCCCCCGAACGCCCTGTACGTGGAAGGCCACCACCTGGACCAGTTCCTGATGGGGAAGCTCTTCCTGAAGAAGGTGCGCTCCAACAATGTGCTGGTGGTGGTCAACAAGGCGGACTACCAGTCGATCAACGCGGTGTCCGCGGCCCGTGCCACCCTGGGTCTCGACGCGGAGATCCTGGAACTGCGCAAGCCCCTGCACCTGATCGCCCGGATGGAGAACGGCGTCGCCACCGGAGACGTGATCAACTGGCGGGAACTGGTGGAGCAGGTCAACGAGCACGAGTTCGATGCCCTCGGCATCGCGACGCCCATCACCATCGACAACGACACCCTGGCTGCCTACTGGCGGGACGGCGGCGTGAACCCGGTGGGTGGGGTCGAGGCCATCGCCACCCGATTCATCGGCGAGGCCCTGGAGAAGCCCTGCGCGCACGGCCCGGTGGACTACGCCCTGACCGGCTTCAAGGAAGTGGTGGACCCGAGGATCGCGGTGGAGATCATCACCGAGAACTTCGTGCACTGCCTGCTCAAGGGGCTGCACAAGGCCCCGCGCCTGAGCCGCACGGAAGGCATGAGCAACCGCGACGTGGACTGCATGGTCTCCCCCTACGGATGCTTCGGCGCGCCCCACCAGGCCTGCCTGGACGCCGGCATCCCGGTCATCGTGGTCCGCGAAAACAAGAGCTGCCTGGATGTCCCAGAACACCCGAAGTTCATCTACGTCGAGAACTACATCGAGGCGGCCGGCATGATCATGGCGCTGAAGGCAGGGGTCCACCCCTCGACCGTGCGCAGGCCGATCCCCTACACCAAGGTCCAGCGCGCCGAGCTGGCCGCCGCCGCGAACTAGCGGCCCGGCCGGAAGCCCCGGCCGAGGAGCGCCGAAAGCCCCTGGATGCCCCGCGCCATGCGTGGGGCATCCGTGCATTTCCGCACAAGCAGCGAAAGGCTGCGCCGTGCTGGAGGTCGCTGAGGCGTCTTGCGACACAGCGGGGAGGCACGAGTCCCGGCCAGGGAGATCGGGCGGCAAGACTCGACGGGCTGCCTCGATCCGCCGCCTGGCGTGAGAACCGAGGGCGTCGAGGCGGGTCTGGATGCAAGGAAGGCGTGCATCGAGGAGCGGAGCGTAGTTGGAAACTACGTGAGCACCGCAGAGGTGCGCCTNNCCGAATGCCACGGTAGGCGGCGGATCGAGGGGCTGACACCCGCCGAGAGCCTCAGGCTGGCCACGGCCGCCAAGAAGGCCTGCTGACGGCGCTCAGGGCAAGACCAGGCCAGGGGATTTCCTGA
>DIWH01000038.1 GCA_002423485.1 Candidatus Xenobium occultum
GACGCAATATTCCTGACGTCTTGGACGTTTCGTCGTCCTATTCATAGCCTTCGGCCATAGCCTGGAGCGCAGGCCATCGAGGCTCTTGTCGCACAGGGTCGCCGGGCCGGGCCGCTCGCCCGCGACGACGGCCCTGATCGGCTGAAAACATGACAGCTTCAGTCGCCGGCGAGGAACAGCTCTATCGGCCGTCTGGGGTCGAGACGACGAAAAAAGCCGGCAACGACCGCCAGCCAACGCCTCACCGACTTCGCTTCACCCGTTGGGTGAACGAATCGAGCGCCACAGTCCAAAGCCCAGAGCCCAGTGCGCAGAGGATTCGAGCTCGCCTCAGACTATTTTGGCGGCGGAACGGGGGGGCCTCGGGGTGTTCGGCTCGACCGTGTGGCCGCATCCGACAGGGAACCAGATCGGAGCTTCAGGACCTCCTCGAGAGTCCGGGACAGGGGGGGCAGCCAAGGGTGACGTGAGCCTGGTTGCGGGGCGCGTGCGAGGTCGGCCCGTCGAAGTGGTTGCTCCCTCTCTCAAGGTCGCTTATGCTCGAGGTGTCATGAGGCGCCGTTCAATCCTCCTGGGGCTCATGCTCTGCTTCTGGCCGGTTGGGGCCTGCGCCGACGAGGTGCAGCTCGAGAGCCTGGTGCGCCGGGCGCACGCCGTGGTCGAGGCCCAGGTGGTCGTCCGGGAGGCCTCCCACGAGGGGCGCACCTTTCGCTTCCCTGCCCTGGAAGTGCTCCAGGTGCTTTCCGGAAACCCTCCGCGCGAGATCCCCCTGCAGTTGTCCGCGTCGTTCGAACCCCCCCTGCACCAGCCTGCGGTCTGGTTTCTGGTGCGGGGGACCCGAGGCTGGGTTCCCCTGAGCCAAGACCCCGCGCGGGATATCGAGGACTCGGACTGGATCCGGACCTTGCTGGAGGTCCGGCGGGAGCCGCGCGCGCATCTGGCCAGCAAAAACCCCACCCGGGTTCGGGCTGCCCTCGTCTTGCTGACACCCGGCCCCCAGGACCGGGCCCGACTTCAGGAACTCCTGGGCCACCCCGCCTTCGACCTGCGCCTCCAGGCCGCCGTGACCTGGGGGCGACTGGACCGGGAGGCCGCCCTGGACTGGCTCTTCGAGCGCTGGACCCTGGCCGATGCCGGGCGCTTTGCCCAGGTCCGCCGCGCCGTCGAGACCCTTCTGGGTCGCCGGGTGGCACTGCCCGTGCACACCGCCCTGCAACGTCGGCGGGCCGTGGAGGTCTATCGCCTGGCGGCCGACCTCTCGGGGGTTCACCGGGCCCGGGCCCTGGAGCGCCTGTCGGCCCTGACCCGTGCAGCGGCCACGGACTCGGGAGCGTGGGCCCTGGAGGCCCTGGCCCTCTATCCCCCCGAGCTGGCCCTGCCCGGGATCGCCGAGGCTCTGGGCAATCCCGAGGAAGCCGTGGTGGGTCGGGCCCTGGCCTTGCTGGAGGAGGCCCTGGCCAATCCCGGGCCCGGATTGCGGCGGGCTGCAGCCTCTGCGGCTGGCAGCGCCATGCGCGCCCGGTTGGCGGGCTTGAATCGGCGCGCCTTTTCGACCCCCGAGGTGGAGGAGATGGTCCGCTCGCAGGCCGCGAAGCTGATGGCCAGGCTCCGGGTCCTGGCCACCCGGCCTCCCTCAGCGGACACGCCGTAGGGCCACCAGGGTCAGGTCGTCCTCCGGGGTCCGCCCGTCGGCAAAGGACTTCAAGTCGCCCAGGATCCCAGTGATGACACCCTCGACGGAACGCCCGGCCAGCCGGTGGGATGCCTGGGCGATTCGCTCTTCGCCGAAGAACTGGTTTTCGGGGTTGCGGGCCTCCGACAGGCCATCGCTGAAGAGGACCAGGGTCTCCCCGGCTGCCAGGGGGACTTCCTCGTCGCTGTACACGCCTTCCGGGTCCACCCCCAGAACGATCCCGACGGGAAGCGTCAGGGGGGGGCGGAGGCCTTCCGTCGAGACCAGCACCGGGGGAGGATGGCCGGCATTGGCCCAGGTCAGTCTCCCGTGCTCCAGGTCCAGATAGAGCAACTGCAGGGTGACGAAGAGTTCGGCCCGATTTTCGTCGCAAAGGAGCCGGTTGACCCGGGACAGCGAGGCGGCGGGGCTGGAGTTGTCGCGTGCCGCGGCCCGCACCAGGGTGCGGGTCACCACCATCAGCAGGGCGGCTGGAAGACCTTTGCCCGCGACGTCTCCGATCACCAGGGCCAGGCGATCCTTGGAGAGCGGGAAGATGTCGTACAGGTCCCCCGACATCTGCCGGGCCGGCCGGAAACTGGCTGCCAGGGCGACCCGGCCGCCCAGGAGGCTCAGCTCCTTCTCGACGGGGATGGCGGGCAGGAAGGTTCGCTGAATCCCGCTGCCGATGGCGAATTCGCCCTCCATGCGTTCTTTGGCGGCGATGGTGGTCTGCAGCTCGCGCAGGTAGTCCTTCAGGTCCTTCTGCATGCGCGTGAAGGCCGCGGCCAGGGTGTGGACCTCGTCGCGCTGGGGCACGTCCGGGACCGATGTGTCCAGTTGCCCCCGGGCTACTTGTCGGGCCGCCTCGGCCAGCTCCAGCAACGGTCTGGTGACCCCCCCGGCGATGACCCAGACCAGGGCCAGCAGGCCCAGCGAACCCACCACCCCGGCCACGAGGATCTCCTCGCGGACCACGTCCAGTCGCTGCATGATGTGGGCCTCGCTCTCCATCAGGCCAACCGTCTGGCCCTCGGGGCCGAGCGGGTGCAGCGCGAACCAGACCGGCTCGTCCCCTGGAAGGACGGCGATCCCCTCCATGCCGGCTGCCACCAGGCCTCGAGCCAGAGCCGTGCGCAGGATGGGCAGGTGCCGGGGGCCCGGGGAATCGAGAATCTCGCCCGAACCCGACAGCAGGAAGGCTTCGGCGCCGTGCATCCCCGGGGCCTCGCGGCTGAAGGCCTGCGGCCCGAGCTGGACCAGTCGCAGCATCTCGGCCTGGGCGCTCTCGATGGCCACGGCTCGGACCGCGTACAGGCTGACCAGCAGGACCATCAACTGCGTCGCCAGCGAAACTCCGCCCACCCACAGGGCCAGCCGGACGCGCAGGCTCATCTCAGATCTCGAGAGTCTGCGAGGCCTGGAAGCGGTCGGTGAGGGTGCGCACCTCGTCGGTGCGGAAGACCACCTCGGCCCGGTAGCGCCCCCATCCAGGAGGGAGGTGCAGTCGAAGCGGGACGAATTTCCACGCATCCAGGCTAGCATCCAGGGCCGGTCCTGGGTGTGACCCGCTTGTGAACTTCGGAGCCGGCAGGGGCAGAGGAACGCCAGGACTCTCGAAGAAACCTCCGCCCGGTTCCCAGGACTTCCCGAGGGAGCGTTCCATGTCCGGATTCTGCGACCCCAACGGCCCGGTCAAGCGGGCCTTCGATCTGCTGTGGGCAACTGCCAGTCTGCTGGTCTTGTGGCCCGTCCTGGCCACGTGCGCCCTCGCGGTCTACCTTGATGACGGCTTCCCGGTGCTGTATATCCAGCCGCGGGTGGGTCGGGGTGGGCGCCTCTTCCCTTTCTTCAAGTTCCGGACCATGATTCGCGACGCCGAGAAGGTCGGGGCGGGCTTCGAGATTGAGGAGAGGGATCCCCGGATCACCCGCACGGGGCACTTCCTGAGACGCTGGTCCCTGGACGAGCTGCCTCAACTCTTCAACATCCTGCGAGGCGAGATGAGCGTGGTCGGCCCACGTCCCACCCTGGCCTACCAGGTGGAGACCTACACCCCACACCAACGCCGGCGCCTGGAGGTGCGGCCTGGTCTGACGGGCCTGGCCCAGGTCTCGGGTCGCAATCGCCTGACCTGGCCTGAACGGATCGAGCTCGACATCCATTACATCGACCACTACACCCCCTGGTCGGATCTGGTCCTGATCGCCCGGACTTTCGGCATCCTGCTCGATGCCGGGTCCGTCTACGGCGAAGGCTGGGCCCGACGAGTTGGGGATCCTGGCTGTTCCAAGCCACCCGAGGAGCGATCATGACCGACCTTCCCGCCATTCTGGGCGGATCTCCAGCCTTCCCTGAAGGGGTCCCCTTCACGCGCCCCACCCTTCCGCCTTGGGAGGCCCTGGCCCCTCAACTGGAAGCCATGTACCGCAGCGGCAACCTGACCAAGGGGCCGCACCAGCGCCGCTTCGAGGCCCGGATGGAGGAGTATCTCCAGGTGCCGCACGTGGTGGCTGTGTCCAGTTGCACCTCGGGCCTGATGCTGGGCATTCAGGCCCTGGGCCTGGAAGGAGAGGTGATCGTCCCCTCCTACAGCTTCATGGCCACCTTCCACGCCTTGCGCTGGTGCAATCTGACGCCCGTCTTCGTGGACTGTGAGCCCGACACCCTGACGGTGGATGTCGGGGCCGTACGGGCCGCCCTGACGCCACGCACCGTGGGCGTCATGGCCGTCAGCCTCTTCGGGAACCCTCCCGACTGGCCGGCCCTGGAGGCCCTGTGTGAGGAGAAGGGGCTGGTCTTGTTCTCGGACTCGGCCCACGGCCTGGGCACCCTCTTCCAAGGCAAGCCTCTGGGCGGTTGGGGGAGCTTTGAAGCCTTCTCGCTGTCACCCACCAAGCTTCTGCCCGCCGGCGAGGGAGGCCTGGTGGCCACCCGGGACGAGCGGGTGGCCGCCTGGATCCGTTCGGGACGAGACTACGGCAACCCCGGGAACTATGACTGCGAGTTCGCCGGCCTCAACGCCCGGATGTCCGAGTTCCACGCCCTGCTGGGCCTGGCCGGGGTGGATTCCCTGGATTCCTACGCGGCTCATCGCAACCGCGTGGCCGAGATCTATCACGCCGAGCTGGGTGCACTGCCCGGGATCCGGTTCCAGCGCATCCGTGAGGGGGCTCGCTCCTCCTATAAGGATTTCCCCATCCTGGTCGACTCGGAGGCCTTCGGAATCGACCGTGATCATCTGGGAAGGGCCCTGCAGGCCGAGGGAATCCCCACTCGCGGCTATTTCTTTCCGGCCGGGCACGAGCAGACCGCGTATGCCGACCTGCCTCGGGTCCACCTGCCCCAGACCGAGCGCCTGAGCCGCCAGGCCCTGTGCCTGCCCATCGCCTCCCACATGGATCTGGAGGAGGTGCGTCGCGTGGCCTGGGCCCTCCGGAGGATCCAGGCCCAGGCTTCGGCCGTGAAGGTGTCTGGTTGAGACTGCGCTTCAAGCTGGCCCTGGCCGTCGTCGATTTCCTGCTGCTCCTGGCCGGCCTCCTGCTGGCCCTGGGGTTGAGGCTGGATTTCGACCAGTCCGCGATGGGGCGCTTTTTGACCCCCAACCACCTGTGGTTCTACGGTCTGGTCTCGGGCCTGACGGTGGTGGCCTTCTTCCTGTTCGGCCTGTATGAGAAGGTCTGGCGCTACGCCGGGATCTACGAGTTGCTGGCCATGGTCTACGCCGTCACGGCCGTGGTGGTGCCCGTCGAGGTCCTGATCCTGCTGGGCGGCGGCGCGGTCTTCCCGCGCACTGGTCCCATCATCGCCGCCTTCTTGTGGCTCTCGCTGTGCGGAGGGCTGCGCTTCGCCCTGCGCATTTCCAGCCACCGGCGGGTTCAGCGTGGCGAAGCCTATCGGCGTGTGTTGGTGGTGGGCGCCAACGACGCCGGTGAGGCCGTCGTGCGCGAACTGATTCGCCAGAGGACGGGTCTGGATCCCGTCGGATTCCTGGATTGCGATCCCGACCGCCGGCGCATTCGGATTCACGGCGTTCCCGTCCTGGGCTCACCTGACCAGGTGGCCGAAATCGCTCGGGACTACCAGGTCTCGGAGGTCATCCTGGCCCAGGCTGACCCGGCTGTGGTGCGGGCGGTGGTGGGTGCCTGCGCTTCCACGGAGCTGCAACTGCGCCTGGTCCCCAGCCTGAGCGATGTGGCCGGGGGACACGTGACGGTGAACAGCATCCGCGAGGTGCAGATCGAGGACCTGCTCGAGCGGGACCCCGTCCGGGTCGACCTGGCCAGCGTGGGGGAGTATTTGAGGGGTCGCCGGATCCTGGTCACCGGGGCGGGCGGCTCGATCGGTTCGGAGATCTGCCGACAGGTGGTGCGCCTGGGCGCCGGGTCGGTGATCTTGATGGGACGCGGCGAGAACAGCATCTACGAGATCGCCCTGGAGCTGCGTGGCCAGCCGGTGACCCCCTTCATCGCCGACACCCGCGACCGGGGTCGCCTGGAGGAACTCTTCCGCCGCCACCAGCCCCAGGTGGTCTTCCACGCCGCGGCCCACAAGCACGTCCCCTTGATGGAGGCCAACCCGTCCGAGGCGGTCTCCAACAACGTCTTCGGAACAGCGCTGCTGATGGAACTGGCCGAGCGGCACCAGGTCGAGAAGTTCATCTCGATCTCCACGGACAAGGCGGTCAACCCCTCCAGCGTGATGGGGGCCAGCAAGAGGCTGGCCGAGCTGTTGCTGGCCCGCCGCGCTGCCCCAGGCTTCGCCGCCGTCCGTTTCGGCAACGTCCTGGGCTCGAGAGGCTCGGTGATCCCCACCTTCCGTCGTCAGATCGCCGCCGGCGGGCCCGTCACGGTCACTGACGCCGACATGACGCGTTACTTCATGACCATCCCGGAGGCGGTCAGCCTGGTGATCCAGGCCGGAGCCCTGGCCCGGGGAGGGGAAATCTACATCCTGGATATGGGGCGACCCGTCAAGATCATGGATCTGGCCCGGAACATGATCCGTCTTTCAGGCTATGAGCCCGACCTGGACATCCCGATCCAGGTCACGGGCGTCCGCCCCGGCGAGAAGCTGTACGAAGAGTTGGTCAACACCGGAGAGGAGACCGAGCCCACCCGGGCCGCCAAGATCACCCGGGTCACCTCGCCCGCCCCGCCTCCAGAGTGGCCCGGCCCCGAACTGGACGACCTGCGCCAGGCGGCCGCGCGTTCGCAGGACGAGCGCTGCCTGGAGCTGCTGTCACACCTGGTCCCACGCTACGAGCGTCCGCCAGCCTGAGGCGGGGAATCGGCAGGCACCCCAAGCGCGTCCGGCGAAGCAATGTCGGATCGGGTCCGTCGTCGGGCCGTACAGGAGGTTGCGCCGGTTCCATGAAGCACCATCGCCGCTTGATCATGCGTGTGGGAGCCGCCCTGGCCGGGCTGGCCCTGCTGACCGGACTTGGAGGCCTGGCCCCCGAGCCCACGGCCCCCCAGGGCCTGGTGAAGGTGGCCACGGACGGGCCGATCACCTGCCTGGATCCCGATGGTCCCGGACCTCTTCCCGAGGGACCGCCTCGCCTGGAGGGCGTGTTGGTGGTCGACCTGGTGGACGGCCTGACGCCCCGGCAGGTCGCGGTCGTCGGAGAGCGCCACGGCTTGGAATTGCGTTACAATTCGTCCCACTCGCTGGCCAGCGCACTGACCGTGGCCCGGGTTCCCGAAGACCGGATGGCCTCGATCCTGGAGAGCCTCAACGGCGACCCCGAGGTGCAGTCCGCCGAGCCGGATTACCTCTTCCAGGGCATGCAGATGCCCCCGCTGCAGCTTGAGGCCTCCGGGTTCCCCGATGACCCGCTCTACAAGTATCAGTGGCACATGGAGCAGATCCGGGTCCGCCAGGCCTGGCCCTGGAGCACCGGGCGACACGCCGTGGTGGCGGTGATCGACACCGGGGTGGCCTGGACCGACCACGAGCGCTTCCACCGGGTGGAAGACCTGGAAGGAACCCGCTTCGTCCCGGGTTACGACTTCGTGAACCGCAACAATCTTGCCCTGGACGACCACGCTCACGGCACCCACGTGGCCGGGACCGTGGCCCAGACCACCCACAACGGCAAGGGTGTGGCCGGCGTCGCCTTCGACGCGGCCATCATGCCGATCAAGGTCCTCTCGGCCCGGGGCTTCGGTTCGCTGGCCGACATCGCCGACGGCATCCGCTTCGCCGCCGACCACGGCGCCAACGTGATCAACATGAGCCTGGGGGGCCCGGTCCCCTCCAGCGTCCTGGGCGATGCGGTCCGTTACGCCCACCGCCGAGGAACCCTGGTGGTGGCCGCCGCGGGCAACGAGAGCCGGCCCCGGCCTTCGTACCCCGCGGCCTTCCCCGAGAGCCTGAGCGTCTCGGCCTTGGACTTCCAGGAGGATTTGACCTTCTACACCAACCACGGCCCGGATATCGACCTTGCCGCTCCCGGCGGCGACACCCGGGCGGACCGCAACGGGGACGGCAAACCGGACGGGGTCTTGCAGAACACCATCCAGATCGGCAAGCCCGAGAAGGAGGACTACCTCTTCTTCCAGGGCACCTCGATGGCAGCGCCCCACGTGGCTGGGGCCAGCGCGCTGCTGGCCTCCCAGGGTGTGACCAGTCCCAGCGCAGCCCGCTCTCTGCTCAAGGCGACCGCCCGCTCCAAGGGAGCCGAGGGGAAGGCGAAGGGCTTTGGCGCAGGAGTGCTGGACGTCGAGCGGGCCACCTGGCGCGCCGGCTTCGTTTACGGTGCGGGTCGACTGGCCCTGGCGGGACTGGCCAGCCTGCTGGCCCTGGCCGCCCTGGCCCGCCGGGGTCGTTGGCTTCAGGCTCAGCTCATGTGGCCGGGCCTCCTGCTGGGCTCGTCGGGGGGGTTCTTCCTGCCGCTCCTGCTGCCTCAGGACGTCGCCTTCAGCCCGTTCCTGACCACGGGGATTCCCGCCTGGGACATCCCACTGCTGGGCGCGGCGGCCCACGCCAACCCGCTCTTCTACAGTTGCCTGATCCCCATGGCGGCGTCGATGCTGGTGATCGAGCGCCCCTTCCTGCGGGCCCTGGCGGCCGGTCTTGCGGCTGGCTTCGCCGGACACCTCCTCTTCGAGGCCCTGGTCGGCTCGGCCCTGGTCCACGACGTCCCCGGATTCCTCAGCCGACTCTGGCTGGTGGGTCACGGTCTGCTGTGCATGTTCCTCTCCCAGGTTCTGGGCGAGGAGGCGCAGTGACCCTGTCGGAGGCGAACCGCCCGGAGGACCTTGGATCTTCGTGAGGGGCCCCGCTGAGCTGCTTCGGGCCCTGCGACCGCGCCAGTGGACCAAGAACTTCTTCATCTTCGCCGGGCTGGTCTTCTCTCAGCACCTCATCGATGCGGTCCAGGTCCTGGCCGTCCTGGGAGCCTTCGTGGTCTTCTGCATGGCCAGCGGCTGCATCTACCTGTTCAACGACCTGGTGGATCTGCAGCGCGACCGTCTGCACCCCCTGAAGAGCCAGCGCCCTCTGGCGTCCGGCCGCCTGGCGGTGGGCGTGGCCCGTTGGGCCCTGGCAGGGCTGCTGGGCCTGACCGTGGGGCTGGGCTACCTTCTGGGACTTCCCTTCCTGACGGTGATTCTGACCTACCTGGCAATCCAGATCCTCTACAGCCTGCTCCTCAAGCGGATCGTCATCCTGGACGTGTTCTGCATCGCCGCCGGCTTCGTCCTCCGGGTGTTGGCCGGAGCGGTGGTCATCCAGGTCGATGTCTCGCGCTGGTTGGTGGTCTGCACGCTCATGGTCTCGCTCTTCCTGGGGTTGGCCAAGAGGCGTCACGAACTGACCCTGGCGGGGGAGGATGCCACCTCTCATCGAGAGGTGCTGGCGGAGTACAGTCCCGGACTGTTGGATCAATTGATCTCCGTGGTGACGGCGGCCACCGTCCTGTCCTACACGCTGTATACGGTGGATCCCGAGACGGTTGCCAAGTTCGGGACCGGGAACCTGGTCCTCACGGTTCCATTCGTGCTGTACGGGGTGTTCCGCTACCTGTACTTGATCCACATGAAAGGGGGAGGAGCCGGTGGGGCCGGAGGATCCCCCGAGAGCACGCTTCTCAACGACCGCCCCCTGTTGGTGAACATCGCCCTCTGGGGGCTGACGGTGGTCTTCGTCTTGTATTCGTGAGTCTGGAGTGATTGAGATGACCAAGACCAAGGTCGGCCTTGCGGCCGAGACCCGGAAACTGGCGGGATGGGGGCGCTACCCCGAAGCCACGGGGTTGGCCGTGCGCCCCGAGAAGCTCTCCGCCGTGCGCGCGGCGGTCGGCTCGGATCGCTGGAGCTCGGTCCTGGCTCGGGGGTTGGGCCGCAGCTACGGCGACCCGGCCTTCAATCCAGAAGGTTGCACCCTCTTCACCGAACGTCTGGACCGGTTGATCTCCTTCGACCCGGCCAGCGGTTGGCTCCGAGCCGAGGGGGGCCTGTCCTTCCGGGCCATCCTGGACCTCTTCCTGCCGCGAGGCTGGTTCCTGCCGGTCACCCCGGGCACCCGGCACGTCACCCTGGCCGGGGCCCTGGCCTGCGACGTGCACGGCAAGAACCATCACCGCGACGGGAGCGTGGGTCGGCACGTCGGGGGACTCCGGATGCTGCTGGCCTCGGGCGAGGAGGTGGAGTGCTCGGCGCAAGAACGGCCGGACCTCTTCCACGCCACCGTCGGAGGGATGGGCCTGACCGGCCTGGTCCTCGAGGCCGAGCTGCGCCTGAGGCCCATCCAGACCGCGATGATCCGCCAGCAGGTGAGGCCGGCGGGAGACCTCGATTCGTTGATGGCCCTGCTGGAAGAGCACGACAACCGGGTCCCTTACTCGGTGGCCTGGTTGGACACGGTGGCCGAAGGCAGGAATCTGGGTCGCGGGGTCCTGCTGCTGGGGGATCACGCCGGGATCGCCGATCTGCCCTCCTCGCAGGCGCGGAACCCGCTGAGTCGCCGACCAGGACTGCGAGCGACCGTACCCTTCGATGCTCCCGGGGGCCTTCTGAATCCCACCACGATCCGGGCCTTCAACTCGACCTACTACAACCTGCAGAAGCGGAAGG
This sequence comes from Candidatus Xenobium occultum, assembly GCA_002423485.1. Taxonomy (GTDB): domain Bacteria; phylum Vulcanimicrobiota; class Xenobia; order Xenobiales; family Xenobiaceae; genus Xenobium; species Xenobium occultum. The sequence continues at coordinate 10,750 of DIWH01000038.1, forward strand.
CCGGCGAGTCCCTGATCGCTCTGGACCCCTACTTCTACCCGCTGGACATCGTGGATGACTGGAATCGGATGTACGGGAGATCGGGGTTCGTCCAATACCAGTTCGTGGTGCCCACCTCGACGGCCCGTTCCACCCTGGTCGGCGTCCTGGAGGCCTGCGCTCGCAAGGGTCTGGCCTCCTTCCTCAGCGTCCTGAAGCGCTTCGGGCCGGGTGCCGGGAACCTGTCGTTCCCCTTCGAGGGCTACACCCTGACCCTGGACTTCCCGGTGGCCCCGGGCCTCTTCGAGTTCCTCGACGATCTGGATTGGATGGTCCTGGATGCCGGGGGAAGGCTCTACCTGGCCAAGGACGCCCGGATGAGCCCGGCCACCTTCCGGGCCATGTACCCCGAGTTTCGCCGTTGGCTGGAGGTCAAGCACCAGGTCGACCCCCACGACCGATTCCGTTCGGCCCAGTCGGTCCGGCTGGCCATGCACTCCCAGGAGGTCTCTTCTCGATGAGTCATCTTCAAAGCCTCCGCGGCCGGCGGATCTGTCTGGTCGGCTCCACCTCGGGGATCGCCCGGGTCGTGGCCCGGGAACTCGTCGCTCGGGGAGCCATCCTGCACCTGGGGGCCCGGGATCTGGAAGAGGCCCGGCGCGACGCCGTCGACCTGGAACTGCGAGGTGGCCTGCCGGTCAGCGTGGGTCGCTTCGAGGCCCTGGACCTGGGCTCGCATGCGGCCTTCCTGGCGGAGGCCCGCCAGCGCATGGGCGGCTTGGACTGCGTGCTGGTGGCCTTCGGGATCCTGGGCGACCAGGAGCGGGCTCGGCGCGACTTCGCCGACGCGCGGCAGATCATGGACCTGAACTACCTGGCTCCCGCCTCGGTCCTCTCTCATGCCGCGGCCATGCTGGAGGACCAGGGGACAGGGGGAATGCTGGTCGCCCTCGGCTCGGTGGCGGGCGACCGGGGGCGCCCTGGCAACTACACCTACGGCTCGGCCAAGGCCGGCCTGCACGCCTACCTGCAGGGCTTGAGAGGGCGCCTGGCGTCGGCAGGGATTCGCGTCCTCACGGTCAAGCCGGGTCCGGTGGATACGCCCATGACCTTTGGGATGGGGTTTCCTGGGGGGCGACTGACCGCTCAGCCGGAAGCCGTGGCCCGGGGCATCGTCCGGGCCATGGAGCGGGGAAGCGAGGTCGTCTACGTGCCGTGCTTCTGGGGTTTGATCATGGGCGTGTTGAAGGCGATCCCCGAGTCGCTCTTCAAGAGGATGAAGCTCTAGGCTGCACTCCCGCATCCGACGGCTGCCTTCCGGGCCCGGCGGGAGGAGTTGCCCGAGAGAGGGGAGGGGCCCGTCCGGCCTGTGGCTGGACGGGCCCCTCCTCAACCCCCCGGACCGGTCACGGATCGTTCAGCGGGCCCAGTGCACCAGTCCGGTCTCCGAGATGTCCGGCAAGGCGGGGTGGATGGGGGTCGCGCGCACTCCGAAGCCGAAGTTCCCGGTCTGCTGGGGCTTGAGTGAGCCTCGGAAGTGGTGGGCACCGTTCTTGGATCCGGCCAGGGCCAGCTCCACCCGTTGGGGCTCCTCCACCTCGCCGTTGCGGAGCCGGCCCGCAAAGATCTCCACGCGCACCTGCTCGGGCTTGAGGGTTCCCAGGTGGGCGCGGACTTCGAACTCCATCTCCTGGCCCCGATCCACCTCCAGCACCTGGGGAATCTCCGCCTCCAGTCGGACCTTGCGCCAGGCGACGTCCATCTCCACGCGCCAGCGGGCCAGCTCGCGAGCCGCTGCGAAGTCCTTCCCGGCCAGGGCCTGTCCGCGCTCGCATGCGGGGATGTACAGGTCCCGAGCGTAGTCCAGGAGCATCCTGTGGGTGCAGTAGACCGGAGTCAGCGTCCGGATCGAGTTCTTCATGCGCCCGACCCAGGCGTGCGGGATTCCCGCCGCATCCCGATCGTAGTACATCGGGATGATCTCCTCTTCCAGGGTGGCGTACAGCGAGTTGACGTCCACCTGGTCCTGCTCGTCCTGGCTGGCGAACTCCCGCTCTTCGCCGATGGCCCACCCGTTGGTGCCATCGAAGCCCTCGGCCCACCAGCCGTCCAGGACGCTGAAGTTCAGGACTCCGTTCATGGCGGCCTTCTCGCCGGAGGTGCCCGAGGCTTCCAGGGGCCGGCGGGGGTTGTTCAGCCAGACATCGACGCCGTGCACCATGTGGCGCGCCAGGTCCATGTCGTAGTCCTCCAACAGGAGGATGTGGCCCTGCAGCTCGGGCATACGGCTGAAGTCGTGGATCTTCTTGATGAACTCCTGTCCGGGTCGGTCCGCCGGGTGGGCCTTGCCCGAGAACACGATGCAGACCTCGCGGCCAGGGGTCAGAAGGATCCTCTTGAGCCGCTCCATGTCCGAGAACAGCAGCACGGCCCGCTTGTAGGTGGCGAAGCGCCGGGCAAATCCCAGCGTCAGGACGTCTGCCGAGAGCAGTCCGTCCACCTCGCGATGGCGGGAGGCCGACTCGCCCAGGCGGCGCAGCCGATTGTGCATGGACCTGCGGGCCCGTTGGACCATCTGCTCTTTGAGGCGCTGGTGTGTGGCCCAGACCTCGGAGTCCGGCAGGTCGGATGCCTTCCAGAGCGACGCGTCGTCCGGGTGGCTTCTCCAGTCCTGGCCCACGTGGCGGTCAAAGAGTTCCGCCATCTCAGGGGCCACCCAGGTGCCCGTGTGGACGCCGTTGGTGATCGAGCGGATCGGGACCTCAACCTGGGGCAACCCTGGCCAGACGTGCTTCCAGAGTCCCCGGGAGACCTCGCCGTGCAGCTTGCTGACCCCGTTCTGGTGGCGCGAGAGCTTCAGCGCCAGAACCGTCAGGCTGAAGGGGCTGTCGGGCTGGTCGGGGCTCTGCCCCAGGCGCATGAAGTCCTGGCGGCTCATGCCCAGACGTCCGCGCAGGTTCCAGAAGTGGGGTTCCATGAGCTCAGGCCCGAAGGAGTCGTGCCCGGCTGGGACCGGGGTGTGGGTGGTGAAGCAGATGCTGGGAGCCAGGGCCTCGATGGCCTCGTGCCAGTTCAGGCCTCCCTCGACCATCTCCCGCATCAGCTCCAGGGTCAGGAAGGCCGAGTGCCCCTCGTTCATGTGCCACACCTGGGGCTTGATGCCCAGCCGGCGCAGCGCCCGCACTCCACCCAGGCCCAGGATCTTCTCCTGGGCGATACGCATCGAACTGTCCCCTCCGTACAGTTTGGCCGACAGGCTGCGGTCCTCCAGGGCGTTCTGCTCGACGTCGGTATCCAGGACATACAGCCGAACCCGACCCACCCGGATCAGCCAGACCCGGGCATGGACGGTGCGGTCCGGCATCTCGACCTCGACGACCACTTCCTGGCCGTTGGGGTCCAGGGCCTTCTCGGCGGGGACGTTGGCGAAGTTGAGTCGACGGTATCCGGCTTCCTGCCAGCCCTCGGCGTTGATCTGCTGGATGAAGTAACCGTGGTTGTACAGCAGGCCCACGCCGACCATCGGGATGCCCAGGTCCGAGGCGGTCTTGAGGTGGTCTCCCGAAAGGATGCCCAGGCCGCCCGAGTAGATGGGCAGGCTCTCGTGCATGCCGAACTCGGCCGAGAAGTAGGCCACGACGTGGTCGGAGTGCTTCGGCCAGGTCTGGATGAAGCGGGTGGTCCTGGCATCCATGTAGTCGCGGAACTCGGACATCACCTGGTCATACTGGCGCAGCCAGTCAGGGTTGCCGGCGGCCTTCTCCATGTGCTGCTGGTCCAGGCGCGCCAGGACCTCGACGGGGTTGTGGCCGACCTCTTCCCACAACTCGGGGTTCAGGGACGAGAACAGCGACAGCGCCTTCGGGTTCCAGCTCCACCAGAGGTTCCGGGAGAGCTCCTGAAGACCGGAGATCCGGTCTGGAAGGACGGGGCGGACGACGACGGTGCCCAACAAGTGCAAGTGAGTAGACCTCCTGAAAAGATTGCATCGCCTGGGGGCGTGCCCCAGGCGAGAAGGGGATGGATCGTTTCTAGAGTCCGGGAACTCCCAGCAGTCTCAGAAACTGCAGGTCCTCGGTGACGGCCTGGCCCCGGATCCCCCGGATCAGAAGCCACGCCCACAGGACCAGCAGGGCCAGTCCGGCCAGGATCCCCAGGAACGTGCGGCCCCGGCTCGGGCCTGAGTCCTGCTTCTCCTGGTTGCGTTCCTGGGTCTGGCGGCGCTTGCGCTCGGAACGCTCGCGGAAGCCTTCGACCCGGGCTCGGATCTGCCGGACGGCTCCAGAGAGCAGGGGAATCTCTGCTCGAAGCGAGCCTTTGGCCCGGGGACGCTCCTGAGGCCCCTCGGGAACCGGCTCGTCCAGCTTCCATCCGCAGGCCTCGCAGAAAACGGCGTCCTGCAGGACCTGGGCCTGGCAGTTTGGACAGGTGGTCATTGGAGATCCCTCCTCGGCCGACTAGGGAATCAAGCTTCCGGTTGCCCGCCTGCGGGTGCCGAGCCGCCTCGGAAGGTCCCGATCCGGGCATCCGGAGCCGCCATTCTCCTTCGAGGCCGGAGCCCCTGCCCGTTCGCCCTCAAGGGGGAGGAGCCTGGGCCTGCATCGCCTTCTCCTGGGCCTGCAGGATCAGGGCCGCGCCTTCTCGGACCCTCTCCAAACCGGAGTGGAGGTCCTCGCGCTCGTCGCTGCTGAAGAACCTCTCCAGCTTCTCGACGCCCTGCACCACGGCCCGTGTGCCACGCTCCATCAACTCTCGGGTGTTCTGGGCGATCTGGCGCGCTGCCTCGCTGGGGAAGCCCTCGGGCAGTTTCATGGACTCAAATTGCCTGCGGCCCGACCGGGCCTTCTGGGCAAACCACTCCACCTGCCGGCGCAACTCTTCGCGCTTCCCTTCGCCCTGCAGGAACTCCTCGACGGCGGATTCCAGGCGGACCAGGTTGGCAAAGGCCGTCTTTTCGGGCGTGGCCTCGCGGACCTCCATGGTCTGGGTCGGGATCCCGGCGATCTCGGGCAGGGTGGCACCACACTTCGAACAGGCCCGGGCGCCGGCCGGGTTGGGGGCGGCGCAGCGAGGACAGGCGGCGCCTTGGGGCACCGCGGCTGCCAGAAGGGCCTGTTGGCTGGACAGGAGCACTTCGCTGGCCTGGAGGAGGGCTTCGCAGCCGACCTTGAGGTGTTCGCGGTTGCGGTCCCGAAGGTAGCGGGCCATCTCGTCCAAGGCCGCACCCATCCGGTCCAGGGCCTTGGCAGCCGTGGGCAGCAGGCGTTCGACCTCTTCATTCTCGGTGGGGGCGTTGGACCAGGCCGCGAAGTCCTTGCGGAACTCGCCGTAGTGCTTCCGCATCCACTCCAGCCTCTCGGAGAGGGTGTCCGAGGGAAACTCTCCTTTGGCGACCCCGATGGCCACGCGGACCAGTTCCTGGATGTAGGGGGACTGGGAGAAGACCGGAAAGGATTCCTCCTCAACGCGCATCTCTTCGAAGACCGCGAAGAGGTCCTCGACCGCGGCTCGACCCCGGGTGCAGCCTCGTGGCAGGCGTTCGGGGCTGCGGTCCTTGAGCCACCCGTGAAGATCGCGCAGGGCCTCCTTGAGCTCCAGCAGGGCCTTCTCGACCCGGGCAGGAGCCGAGCGCGACAGCGGCGTTCGGGGGCGAACCCTCATGGCGGCGGTGAATCGACCTGCCAGCACTTCAGCAAACTCGGCCATGAACTTCAGGCGGTCGGCCAGGTCCGGGGCGTGGAGGTCCGGGTGGTCGGGGTCCTCGGCCGCCTCGCGCGCGACCCGGATCACGTCGTTGAAGTAGGGAGACTTGGAAAGCTCGAAGGGATCCATGGCGAGGCGCTTCGAGGCCGGCCTGGAGGAATCCCTTCATCAAGAGAAGCCGCCCGGAGGGGGGCGACTTCTCGAGGGACCTCCTGGCTGAGGCCGGGAGGGGTCAGAACATCATGCAGGGGGGGCCGAACGGGCCAAAAGGATTGCTCTTCCCACCCATGTGGGAGCCGATGCCCCAGCCGATGCCGCCGCCCAGCATGCTGCCCAGGGCTGCTCCACCCATCATCCCCATGGGACCCATGGTCGAGCCCAGGCCCACGCCCAGCAGCATGCCCAGGCTCGAGCCGATGGTGCCGCCGGCGTAACCGCCCATCATGGCACCAGCCGGGTTGTAGGACATCATGGGGGCACCCATCATCCCCATCCCGACGCCATACATGCCGCCCATGAAGCCCATGGGGGCCATTCCCCACATGGGGCTCATTCCACAACCGAAGCCAACTCCAGGCATGAACATCAGCGTCTTCGTCTCCCTTTCGGGTATCTCCAGGTCATCCTACCAGGGAGCAAAAGGAACGGCAATCGAATATGTGTTCGACGTCAAGCCTGCGTTGTCTTGGAAGTTTCTTGATTTCCCGGGTCTTTTTGTGACGTCTCAAGTGTCTGGGGGCAGGTAACGACCCTGTGAACATTCCGCCGGACGGCGAGGCGGGAGGCTGAAGGGGGGCCTGGAGCCTCGGCGAAGGGGGGGCGGGGGGCAGACCCGGCGCGATTCGGGCCTCATGGAGGTTGACTTGCGGCTTCTGTCCACTGTCTTGTTCCTGGTTCTGCTCCTGGCGCCCTCCTGGGCTGCACCCCTGCGGGCCCTGCGCTTCGTGCAGTGGTCCGACCTGCATTTCGGGCACGAACAGACCCGGCCCGCCGATTGGGAGAAGGCCCTGCGGGAAGGTCTGGCGCTGCGGCCGGAGGCGCTGGTGCTGACGGGGGACCTGGTCGACAACAAGTGCCCGCCTGAAGAATTCGCGCGGCGCACCGAGGGTTTCCTGGCAACCCATGCTCCACGACTCCGGGCCGCCCGGGTCCCCCTGGTCCTGTCCCTGGGCAACAACGACCTCCCCTCGAACTACCAGACCGATCCCGGCGAGATGGCTGAGGTCCTGGCGACCTGGCGGCGCCACCTGGGCCCGGCCTTCTACCTGGACCATCTGGGCAACGGAGTCTGCCCCCGACAGGTGGCTGGAATCACCTGGATTTCGCTGAACTCCCTGGTCTTTTCGCCCCAGAACCAGTTTGAAGGGCGGGGCCTGCAGGCGCACCAGACCATGAAGTGGCTTCAGCGGCAGCTTGCCGCCCTGCCCGCGGACCGGCCGGTGGTGATCGCCTCGCACATTCCTCCCACGTGGGACCAGTTCGGGCACGCTCCAGCCTGGGACCCGGCCGAGATCCAGCGCTTCGGGGAGGTCCTCGAAGGCCATCAGGCTCCGGTCGTCGTGCTCAGCGGCCACTTCCACCGCAACGAGTTGCATGCCCTCTCCCTGTCCGAAGGGCGGGCCGTTCCCGTCTTGGATGCAGGGGCGATCTCCGGCAAATACGGCTACAGGCCGAACTGGCGGAGCCACTATTGGACGCTCGATTCGCGCTCCTGGCCGCAGCGGATCAACTGGCGCAACCGCTACCCGGCCAATCCGAAGTGGGACCAGGCCTGGCAGGTGGACCGCCCCGACTTGTCGCGGACCTGGTCGCGCTACGTGATCCGCCTGGCCAGCGACCCTCGCTTCTACCTGGACTACATGCGGGACTTCTGGGCCAACCAGGATTCCTGGCGCGCCAACGCCCTCCAGCCCGGGGTCCGCCAAGGAGTCCTGGACGAGTTCTTCGTCCGTCCACGCCTGCAGTCCGGGGAGGCCCGGGTTCGGACCCGGGTCCCCGCGGGGGCCTGATCGTCCCGGCGGAGCCCGGGCTTCGTCCGCGGAGCCCCTACTTCCCGTCGCGCCAGCGGCGCAGGCGGTCCAGGATGTTCACGATCCGGGTCAGGAACTCGTCTGGAGGAGGGTACTGCTTGCTACCCGCCGCACGGCCGAAGAGCCCCTCGAAGAGAAGGGACTTTTGTTCGTAGCGTGAGGGCCAGCCTGTGACCTGGTGCAGTTTTTCTCGCTGGGAGGCGGTGATCTCGGGGTAGAAGGGCAGGACCACCCACATCTGTCCGTCGCGAGCCCGGATGGCGGGGATCAGCAGGTCCAGGGCCCGCAGCTTCACCTCCGCCAGCCCCAGCAGGTTCTCAGCCTGGTCGGGCAGGGGGCCGTAGCGGTCCCGCAGCTCGGCCCGGACCTCGGCCAGTTGCTCGGCGCTTCGCACCTGGGCAATCTTCTTGTACAGGGTTACCTTCTGTCGAGGATCCCCCACGAAGGCGTCGGGCAGGCCGGCGGGGACCGGGATCTCCAAGACCGTCGAGAACTCCGCTTCTTGAGGCTTCTCGCCGCGCAGTTCCTGCACCGTCTCGTTCAGCATCTTGCAGTACAGGTCGAAGCCGACGGCCGCTACGTGGCCGGACTGCTCGGCCCCCAGGATGTCGCCGGCTCCGCGGATCTCCAGGTCGCGAAGGGCCACCTGGAAGCCCGCTCCGAGCTGGGTGAAGTCCCGGATCGTCTCCAGACGTCGCTCGGCTTCGTCGCTGAGCTTGCGCGTGGGAGAATACAGCAGATAGCAGTAGCCCTGCTGGGCTGAACGCCCCACCCGGCCGCGCAACTGGTAGAGCTGCGCCAGGCCGAAGTTCTGGGCGTTGTTGATCATGATGGTGTTGGCGTTGGGGATGTCCAGCCCGCTCTCGATGATGGTGGTGCAGACCAGGATGTCCTGCTCCCCTTCATAGAAGTCCATCATCACCTTCTCGAGCTGACCCTCGGGCATCTGTCCGTGACCCACGGCGATGCGGGCTTGGGGAACCAGGCGGCGCAGGTCGGCGGCCACCCTCTCGATGCCCTGGACCCGGTTGTGCACGTAGTAGATCTGGCCCTCCCGAGCCAACTCCCGGGTGATGGCCGCTTTGACCAGGTCGGGGTGATGCTCGAAGAGATAGGTCTTGATGGGAAGCCGTTCCTCGGGGGGCGTCTCGATGAGCGACATCTCGCGGATCCCGGACATCGACATCTGCAGGGTGCGGGGGATGGGGGTCGCGCTCATGGTCAGGACATCCACCGAGGCGCGCATCTCCTTGAGGCGTTCCTTGTGCACCACCCCGAACTTGTGCTCCTCGTCGACGACCAGGAGGCCCAGGTTCTTGAAGCCGATGTCCTGGGAGAGCAGGCGGTGGGTGCCGATCACGACGTCCACCTCCCCTCGGGTCATCTCCTCGACCACCCGGGACTGCTCGCGGTCGGTCCGGAAGCGCGAGAGCAGCCGGACGGTCAGGGGATAGGAGGCCATTCGCTCGGAGAAGGTCTGGAAGTGTTGGTGGGCCAGCACGGTGGTGGGGACCAGGATGGCCACCTGTCGGCCTTCGGCCACGGCTTTGAAGGCCGCCCGCAGGGCCACCTCAGTCTTCCCGTAGCCCACGTCGCCGCAGACCAGTCGGTCCATGGGACGAGTGCTCTCCATGTCGGCCTTGACCTCGCGGATGGCCCGCAACTGGTCCGGGGTCTCCCGGTAGGGGAAGGCGTCCTCCATCTCCCGCTGCCAGTCGGTGTCCGGAGGATAGGCATAGCCGTGGGCGGTCTCGCGCATGGCGTAGATGCGCAGAAGCTCCAGGGCGATGCGCTGGGTCTCCTCCTTGATGCGCGCCCGGGTCTTCTTCCATTCCTGTCCGCCCATCCGGGACAGGGGCGGGACCTTGTCCTCGATGCCCTGGTACTTCTGGATCAGGTCGAGCTGCTCGACGGGGACGTAGAGGCTGTCGCCCTTGGAGTATTCCAGGTGCAGGAAGTCCCGGCAGACCCCCTGCAGGGCCAGGGTCTTGACCCCCAGGTAGCGGCCGATGCCGTGTTGGAGGTGGACCACCAGGTCTCCGGGCTGAAGCTCGTCCACGCGGATCAGGCTTCCCCGGTCCACGCTCCGGCTGGGCCGGCGTGCGCGGCGCTGGCCCACGATCTCGCGGTCGGTCAGGAAGACCAACGGGCCGTCGGGCAGGTGGACCCGGAATCCCTCCGAGGCGGCTCCCTGGGCCAGCAGGACCTGGCCGGGCCTCAACGAGGCGACGGGCTCGGTCAGGACCTGGTCCACCTCCCGCTGGCGGAACAATTCCTTCAGCCGCAGGTACTGCCGGCTGAGCACCACCACCCGGAATCCCTGCTCCTGCCATTCGGGAATCACCTGGAGCATCCCCTCGACGCGGTCGGCGAAGCCAGCCTCCAGCTCGAACGAGAAGGCCAGGGTGTCCTGCTCGCGAGGCGCCGCCGTGGAACCCTCCCAGGCGGTGAAGTGGATCTTCCGGAAGGGGGAGAGCATCTCCTCGACCCGCTCCCAGGCCCCTTCGCCTCCTTGCTCGGCCCACTCCTGATACCATTCCATGGCGTTCAGGCGCAGTTGAGCCGGCTCTTCCAGGCAGATGCAGGAACGTTCGGGCAGGTAGTCGCTCAACCAGGCCCCCTCGACGTCCTCCCGGGCCGGCAGCAGCAGCACCTCCTTCACGGGGGCGCTGGAACGCTGGGTGTCCACGTCGAAACGCCGCATGGACTCCACTTCGTCACCGAAGAGCTCCATGCGCACGGGATCCCCGGTGATCGGATAGACGTCCACGATGCCGCCGCGCACCGAGACCTCTCCGCGCCGTTCCACCATCGGGACGCGGTGGTAACCCTCGTTCACGAGCAGTTCCAGCAGCAGCTCCAGGTCGATCAGCTCGCCCTGGTGCAGCGAGATCTTGCCTCGCTGAAGGTGCTCGACGCGGACCGTGGGCTGCAACATGGCGCGGACCGGGGCCACCACCAGCAGGGGCTCACCGGCGTCCAGGGCCTGCAGGATCGACATCCGCTCGGGGTCTGCGGCCCGTCCCCCCTGTCCGGGTTCCCGAGCGACCTCCCGTTCGGGAAACAGGTGCGCTCGCTCTCCCGAGGGCACGAAGGACTGCAGGTCCTGGACCAGCCGCTCGGCGGCGTCTGATGTGGGGGCGATCCACAACAGGGGCCCCGGGACGCGGCGGCGCAAGGCGGCCAGGAGGACCGGGCGGGAGGAACGGACGGTGCCGCTGCACCAGGATTCCTGGCCGGCCTCGAGCCGTTGAAGAAGCTCCTGAAAGGCAGGCAAGGCCTGAATGGGCGTGAAGACCGCCTCCAGGAGGGCGGCCGGGGCGACGGTGATGCTCATGGACTCTGCTCCGGAGGAGGGGCGGGCCCGGATGGTCCTGACCCCGCGTCTTGAGGAGTCTATCCCGCAAGGGGGCTTTCGGCAAGGGTCGCACGGCGCGAACTGGTGCTCGATCTCCGCAGACCAGGAGTCGCGCTCTTCTTCAAGAATGGTGCCTTTCTTGTAAACCCGCTCCAACCTGTCCACGCGTGGATCTGGAGGGGCTCTGGTCGAAAGATACTGCACCCTTTGGGGTTCCTGAGGAAGGGATCGATGGCAGCCCAGTCTGGTAGTCCAAGCGGGGGATCTCCACGGCTTCGTCTGTTCCTGGTGGCGGGCGTCCGGGTCGTCGGGGTCATCCTGGCCCTGGCCCTGACGGGAGGAAACCGGGATGCCTGCAATCCCCTTCCGGCGATTCTCGAGCAGATGCCGGGCATCCTGACCGGCGCCGTGGTGCTGTATCATCTCTGCGCCGGATATCTCAGCTTCCGGGCCCCTTCGCGGGGCCTGCTGGCCCTGCTGGTCCTGTTCCTGGATACTCTGATGGGCGTCGGTCTGACCTATTTCTTTGGACCGCCCTACCTGATCCTCGGCTTCACCCTTCCGGTCCTGTCGACAGCCTTCTACTATGGAACCACGGGGGCCTTGATGGCCGTCGTGGTGGGTGGGCTCTTCTATGGGGTCATCCTGCTCTTCTCACTGGTCGCCCGGTTGGAACCCGGCGAGGTCGGGAACTTCTTCAAGCTGACCGGAGTCCAGGGGGCGGTGACGCTCTTGTTGCTCTGGCTCTACTCGATCTGCATCGGGGAGGGCGAGGACCGCGTGCGTCTCGAGGAGCGGTCTCGCCAGGAGAAGGACCTGCTCTTCCAGGAGATTCAGGCGGCCAAGTCCGAGGTCGGCCAGATCTACAGCGAAGTGGCGGACCGCGAGAATGCCTTGATCGCCGTGAAGCGCGAATTGGGGGAGGCGCGAGAGGAGCTCGAGGGCAGCTTCAAGCGTCTGCATGAGGCCCGCCTGGCGGCCCAGGCCGCCGAGAAGTTGGCCGAGGACCAGGGCCGTGAGGTCTCTCAACAGGCGCGCCGTGAGAAGATGCAGATGCAGCGGCAACTGGCCCGTCTGCAGAAGAAGTTCGAGCGTCAGAATCGCCTGGTCGAGGTCTTCAGGCAGGTCTCCTCGAACCTGGCCCTCTCCGATGCCCTGCTGGCGATCACCGAGCAGTTGCAGGCCCTTCTGCCCAGCCAGAGCTGCGTCATCTTCATGGTGGATGACGTGGAGGGACACCGCGAGCTCTTCGCAGAGGTGGCGGCCAGCCCCTACACGGACCTCTTCCGGAACTACAGCCTGCAGATCGGGGAGGGCGCACCTGGCCATGTGGCCTCCCGCCTCGAGCCCCTGAAGATCGATCGGGGTTCGGTGACGGTGGACGGCCGCGAGCTGCCGACGGTGGTCCCCGAGGAGAAGAGTGCCCTCATCGCCCCCCTGGCGACCAAGGCCGACACGTTGGGAACCGTGTACCTGGGTCGGGCCAAGGAGAACGCCTTCACGGAAGACGATCTGGACATGCTGGCGGACTTCTGCGAGCTGGCCAGCGTCGCCCTGGGCAACGCGATCCTGTTCCAACGGGCCGTGAACCACGGCATCCACGATTCGTTGACCAACCTGTACAACAGTCTCTACCTCGAAGAGCGGATGCGCGAGGAGGTCAAGCGGGGCAGGCGCTACACCTATCCCGTCTCGCTGGTCTTGATGGATCTGGACGGCTTCGGAGAGGTGAACCAGACGGTCGGTCAGGAGGCCGGGGACAGCGTGTTGCGCGGGGTGGCCGAGATCCTCCGCTCCTGCACCCGCGAGTCGGATGTCCTGGCCCGACTTGAAGGCGACGACTTCGCCCTGCTGGTGGTGCACTCCGACCGCAACAGCGCGTTCAACGTGGCCGAGAGGGTTCGGGCCCTGGTCGAAGAGCACACCTTCGGTCAGGGCCCTCGCAAGGTCCGGATCACGGCCTCCTTCGGAGTGGCTGGCATCCCGCACGATGCGGTCAACGAAGAGCAGTTGACCATGCGGGCCACCGCTGCCTTGCAGCAGGCTCGCAACACCGGGGGCAACAAGGTCTCCTTCTGGAGTGGAGCCGGGGCCTGAGTCTGGAGGGTCCGGCCATCTGCAGGCCGAAAGGCGGAGGATGCCCGACCCTGCCCCTTCAGAACGGCTTCCGGGTCGCGTGCTGGAGCGCCTGCTGGCGGGTGGCCCTGCGCGGATTCAGGAATCCCTGAACGACCTGAAGGCCGAGCTGGCCCGCTCGGCGCCAACAGGTCCCACCCTGCCCTCAGGCAACCCTTCCAGGGGGCTGGCGGATCCGGCGGTGTGCCGGTGGAATTGGGGAGCCTTCCTGGGCGGCGGGCTCTGGGCTTTGTCCCACCGGATGCTCCTGCTGGGGGGACTGTTGCTGCTCTTCTTCTGGACCTTCCCGCTTCCCAACATCCTTTTGGGACGCTTTGGAGGACAGATGGCCTGGCGTGAGCGTCCTTTCGCGGACCTCGAGCAGTTCCGGGCTGTCCAGGCAGCCTGGGCCCGGGCTGGGCTGCTGGTGGTCCTGGCCCACGGACTTCTGGTCGTGGGCCTGGTCTGGCTCCGAATCCGGCTGTAGGGGAAGGCGACCCGCTTCAGTCGCTGCCGTTGAATCCGTTCATGGCTGCCTCGATCCCCTCTTCGATCCAACACTCGACGGCGTTGGCCCCTCGGACAACCAGGTCCCGCAAGGCCTCCTCCTCGTCTGGGCGGAATTCGTCCAGGACGAAGTCCGCCGGGTCCCGGTCCGGGGGAAGAGGGCCGATACCCAGGCGAATCCGGGGAAAGGCTCGGGTGCCCAGGCACTCCATGAGGCTCGCCAACCCGTTGTGTCCTCCGGTGCCACCCTCGCGGCGCACCCGCACCCGGCCCAGGGGGATCGTGAAGTCGTCGACCAGGGCCAGGATCCTGGACGGGGGGACCAGGAAGCGGGCGGCCAGGGATTGGGCGGCCTGTCCCGAGAGGTTCATGTAGGTTCGAGGCTTGGCCAGGACGACCGGATGACCCAGGAGAATGCCAGTGCCCGTCAGGGCCAGGCGCGTCCGCTCCTGGACCGGGATCTTGTGGCGGGAAGTGAGCTCGTCGACCACCATGAAGCCCAGGTTGTGGCGGGTCCAGGCATACTCCGGGCCGGGGTTGCCCAGCCCCAGGACCAGGGACGGCGAAGCGGCGGTCGGCACCTGGGGTGCCCCGCCGCTTGCCTCCGGGTCGCGGTGCTCGCCGCGCAAGTCCGGCCCTACTCGGGAGTTTCGGTTGCCGTCGTTGTCTGCTCTTCGGCCAGGGTCACCGACCGCGGGGTGTGGATCACGGCCAGGGTTTCGTCCGGGTCGGCGATGAAGGTCATCTTGTCGGAAACCGGCAGGTCAGCCACCGTCAGGTGTTCGCCCATGTCCAGTTCCGTGATGTCGATCTCCAGGCTCTCGGGGATGTCCAGAGGCAGGGCCTCGACCTGGATCTCGCGCACCATCTGCTCGATCACGCCGCCAGCCTTGACGCCCTTGGACTGACCCACCAGGGACACGGGCACCGAGGCGGTGACCTTCTCGTCCAATCGGACCTGCTTGAAGTCCACGCTCAGCAGGTGGGTTCCGAACACATCGCGCTGGTAGTCGGCCAGCATTGCGGTCTGAGGGCCGCCGGGCACGTTCAGGTTGATGATCGAGGTGCGACCTGCGGTGCGCAGGACGCGCTCCATCTCCTTGGCATCGACATCCAGGACCATCGGGGTCTGGAGGTGGTGCCCGTAGAGGACGGCGGGGACCCGACCCTGGCGGCGCAGTCTACGGGCCACACCGGTGCCGGTCTTTTCGCGAACATTGGCTTCCAGCTTCACCTGGGACATCGTGATCCTCCTCGAAACCTGTAAAGGCCGTCCCGGTTCCAGGGAAGGCCGGAAAGTCGCGACCCGGAGTCGGCCTCGCCGCCTCGGACGGTCCGGACGGGGCCACGGCGGGGCAAATGCCCGACGATTCTAAGTCGCGCATGGGTGACCTGTCAAGACCCTTGGGGGGCCGGGATCCGGTCGGGAAGCCGGCGGGTCGCGGGACACAGACGAAGGGCCGGGACTGCTGCCCGGCCCTTCGTCTCGGGGCTGACCCTCGAGAGACAGAACGCTAGGCGTTCCGGTTCATGTCCTTCTTGCGCATCTCGACCACGGTAGGCCACCAGTCAAAGGACTGAGCGGACTTGCCGTTGCGGACGAAGGTGCTGCGGAAGTTGTTGTGGCTCGTGCTCAGGGAGGTGATCCCCAACTCGTCCAGGCCCAGCAGTTCGCCGGCCTCGACGTTTGCGTTGCTGTTGGCATCCTGCCAGACCTTCAGGCCCTGCAGCTCGCTGCCTTCCAGCTTGCCGTTGCCGTCCACGTCCAGGGCCTTGAGGGCCTCGTAGCCATTCTCAAATCCGCCGAAGGTGCCGAAGAGGCTGGCGCCATCAACACTGCCGTCCGCGTGCGGGCGAACCAGCAGGCCGTCCTGGGGGCCGACCCACTCGGTCAGCACCGGGAAGCCGTTGGCGTGGAAGTCGAAGAGGGCGACCCGGGTCTTGTCAAAGCTGTCCGCGTGCGGTTGCCATTTCCCGGCGGAAGCCTGCAACTTCCCGTCTCCATCCAGGTCCAGCACGATGGGGGAGATGCTGACCCGCTGGTTGGTCTCGTAGTAGTTCGTGGTGTGGACGTTGGTGGTGATGGTGTTGATGTAGTCATTGGTGTAGTGGTCCGTGATGACGGTGTCCTGCTTGACGTTGCCCTGGGCCACGTAGGCGCTTTGCAGGGCATCCGCATCACCCACCACGATCAGGTTGGGAGACTCGGTGGTCGTCCGGGTGGACGTGGTCTTCACGTAGGTCTCACCCACGTAGACGGGACCACTCTCCGAGGACGAGGAGCTGCTGCTGGACCAGGAGTTGTTCACGGTATCGCCCCACGCGACCCCCCGGCTGTTGGCTCGGGCGTATTCTCGCCAACTCTGCGGGAGGACGCCGCTCTGCTGGGCCGTCTCGTAGTAGTCGGCCCAGCCGGAACCCGGGTCAGCCCCGCCGTCCAGCCAGACGAAGAGTTCGTCCAACATGGAACCCAGGCCCTGCCCGTCCGCTCGGCCGCCCACCCAGTTCTTGATGTGGAGCCTGTGCCCATTGTCGATGGTTGTCGAAGAGCTTGAGGTCACACGCTCGTCGACAACGTTGTCCGAGTAGCTCTTCTGGGTCTTGGTGGTGATGGTCTTCGTACCACCCTCTGCACCGGTCACCCCAGCCAGTGCGGGAGCGGCCAGGAATCCGACCAGGGCTACCGCGACGGCTGTCTTCAAGAATCTCACAACAGCCACCTCTCCTTCGCATGGTTTCCGGCACGGACTGGCCGGCTTTATCTCTATGGTAGCGCCAAACATCTGAGAGTGTGTTAATAATTGGCGATATCATGTTAAATTACTGGGTTCCCGCGTCTCCTGGCGCAACTCGAAGAGGATCACCGAGGGTTCTAACCAAAATAGCGCTTTGGAAGCGGGGTGATCTCTTCAGATGAATCCCCGTCCAAGGAGGCACCATGCGAAAGATCCTGCCTGGACTGCTGGTCCTGATCATCCTGATGGGGGCCCAGGCGGCCTTCGCCGAGGTGTCGCACACCTCGCCTCAGGTCCTTCGGACCATGGGGGTGGACCCCAGCCGTTTCGCTCTGGCCGCCTTCTCCCCGGACGGCCGAAGCATCCTGGGTTCGGCGCCCGGCACGACCGAGGAGGTGGCCAAGGGGATCGCCTCCAAGATTTTCCTGCTGTCGGTCCGCTCGGACGGTAAGATCACCCAGGCCCGGCGCTACGAGATCCCCGAAGTGGTCGAACAGTTGACCTTCACGCCGGATGGCCAGCAGGTCGTGATGATCACCCGTTCGGGAGCGACCTGGCTGGTGCTGGATCTGCAGAGCGGCCAGGTCCGGACCTTCCATGAGCACGCTTCTGGTCAACCTGGCTTCCGTTCCCACCCTCCGATCCTCCGGAACGAGGGCGGCAGGTTGCTGGCAACGGGTTACTTCTACGATGAGCAGGACTTCGGAGGACCCAACGTCCTGGCGGAGGTGGACCCCTCCCAGACCGGAGTCGCCGCCTTCAAGAAGACGGCCGAGGTCGGGTCGGTCCAGCGCACGTTCAAGAATCTGGCGATCTACTCCTACACGGCTGGAGACCGAGGGTTCTTCTGCAATCAGGAGGGCAAGCAACTCTTCCGCCTCTATCGGTGGGTGGCTGGGAGCGAGCCGGTCCAGATCGACGAGGCTCAGCGCTTCACCGCCTATGACGCAGCGGGGGACAGCGCGGCCTACTCCGCGCGGCGCTCGGAGGGGACCAATGAACTGGTTCTTTTCGATGCCTCAAGCGGAAAGCGGAAGGTCCTGGCCACCTCGGAGCATCCCTTTCTCTATGTGACGTTGTCCAGGGATGGAACACGGGTGGTGGCGACCCGTCTGGTTCGGGACCGGGTCATGTATTTTGTCGCCAGCCCGGGGACAGGGATGGAGCTCAAGCCCGTACCGGGGCTGCCTCGAGCCCGCGCTGGTGCCCTGCGCATGACCTCGGACGGGCGCAAGTTCTGCCTGTTCAACAGCGAGGGGCTGCGGGTGGTGGACATCCCTTAGAGATTCCGATTTGCCAGGGCGGCCGGGCTTCAGGCCCTGGCCGCTTCAGGGACCGAAGGCCCGGCTTCAAGCCGGGCCTTCGGTTCTTGCGTGGGGGGGCAAGGGGGCTTGGACCGGGTCCCAGGGACTCAGTCGAAGAGTTTGCTGACCGAGAGGTTGAAGTAGTTTCGCCGGATGGTCTCGCCCAGCAGCGGCGCCACCGAGAGGACGGTCAGCTTCTTCAGCCTGCGTGCCTCCTCGGGAAGCGGCACGGTGTCGGTGATGACCAGCTCCTCGATGGGCGAGTTCTCGATGATGCGGGTGGCGTTCCCCGCCAGGATGGCGTGGGTGGCCGCCGCGTAGACCTTCTTGACCCCCCGCTCGATCAGGGTCTCGACGCCGCGGACCAGGGTGCCGCCGGTGGAGATCATGTCGTCCACCACCAGAGCGGTCCTTCCCTCAATTTCGCCCACGACCTCGATGACGTCGGCCTGGTCGGGTTCCGGCCGGCGTTTGAAGATGATGGCCAGACGGGCCCCCAGGCGCTCGGCCAGGCCGCGGGCCCGAGCCACCCCGCCGGCGTCCGGTGAGACCACGACCAAGTCGGAGTTCACGATCCCTCGGGCCTGGAAGTAGTTGGCCAGGAGGGGCAGGGCCACCAGGTTGTCCACCGGGATGTCGAAGAAGCCCTGGATGGCGGCTGCGTGCAGGTCGATGGTGATCACCCGGTCGGCCCCGGCGGTGGTGATCAGGTTGGCCACCAACTTGGCCGAGATGGGCTCACGCCCCGAGGTCTTCTTCTCCTGCTTGGCATATCCGTAGTAGGGGATCACGGCGCAGATCGATCGGGCAGAGGCCCGGGACAGGGCGTCCACCATGATCAGCAACTCCATGATCGAGTCGTTGACGTTTCCGCAGGTGGGCTGGATCACGAAGACTTCCGCGCCGCGCACGTTCTCTTCGATCTTGACCCGGGTCTCGCCGTTGGAGAATCGGGTGACCATGGCCTGACCCAGTGGAAGCCCCAGGTGACGGGCCACAGCCTCAGCCAGGCTGGGGTTGGCCGTGCCCTTGAAGAGGACCAGGTTCTCGTCCATCAGGGACGGGCGGGCGGCTTCCTCCATCAGCAGGTCGGGAAGCCCGCTCTTGGAGGCCGTGGTGGGTGAGTCGCCCCGCGACGAGGCGCGCGTCCCCGGGGTACTGAGGCTCGAGCTGGAGCGGTCGTTCATCAGGACTCCTCTCCCCGGTTGGGGGCTTGGCTGACGGGTGACTGGCCGACTTCGTCGCGGCGGCGCAGGAGACGGGCGGGGACCCCGGCCACCAGGGCTCCTGGAGGGACATCGCGCACCACCACCGAGCCAGCGCCCGTGGCGGCACCGGCTCCAATCCGGACGGGGGCCACCAGGCTGGTGTTGGAGCCGATGAAGGCACCCTCTCCGATCACCGTTCGGTGCTTGGCCGTGCCGTCGTAGTTGCAGGTGATGGTCCCGCAGCCGATGTTGGCCCGGTTGCCCACATCGGCATCGCCCACGTAGGACAGGTGGGGCACCTTGGCGCCGGCGCCGATCACTGAGTTCTTGATCTCCACGAAGTCTCCCACGCGGGCTCCCGGCCCGATGCGGCTGTCGGGGCGCAGGTAGGCGAACGGGCCCACCGTGGCCTCGTCCTCGACTTCTGCCTGGAGAAGCACCGATTGCTGGATGCGGACCCGGTCGCCGACCCGGCTGTCCACGATTCGCGTGTGGGGGCCCAGCACGCAGCCGGCCCCGATCACCGTCAGCCCGCTGAGCATGGTCCCCGGCAGGATCTCGGTGTCCGGTCCGACCCGCACGCCGGGTTCGACCCAGGTGCTGGCGGGATCCAGGATGGTGACTCCGTCCAGCATCATCCGGTGGAGCATGCGGCGGTTCAGGACCAGCCCGGCCTGGGCCAGGTCGGCCCGGCTGTTGACTCCCAGCGAGCTCTCCAGGTCTGTCGTCTGCACCGCGCCCACGAGCCGGCCGGCGGCGCTGGCCAGGGCCACCAGGTCGGTCAGGTAGATTTCGTTCTGGGCGTTCTGCGAGCCGATTCGGGGCAGGAACTCACGCAATAGCGAGATCTTCGCGCAGTAGGCGCCAAGGTTCACCTCTTTGAGTGCAAACTCGGCGGGGTCGCAGTCCCGGGCCTCGACGATCCGCTCGACGTGGCCGTCGGGCTGGCGCACGATCCGGCCGAAATCGCGGAGCTCGGGAGCGTCGGCGGTCAAGACCGTCAGGTCGTCGCCGGAACCCAGGTGCGCCGCGCAGAGCTCCTCCAGGACCGCACCGGTCAGCAGGGGCATGTCCCCATACACGATCAGGACCTGGCCCTCGAAGTCCTCCAAGGCGGGCAGGGCGGTCAGCACCGCGTGGCCCGTTCCGCACTGGACGGTCTGTTCGGCGTAGCGATGGGTGGGCCCGCAGGCCTGGCGGACCTGGTCGGCCTCGTGTCCGATCACCAGGACCGTTCGCTCCACCTGGACCTCTCGCAGGGCGTCCAGGACATAGAAGAGCATGGGGCGCCCCAGCAACGGATGCAGGACCTTGGCCCGCTCGGATTTCATGCGGGTTCCCTTGCCTGCGGCCAGGACAATGGAAGCGAGAGGTGTGGTGTCTTGGGGGGTCATTGGCAGTCCTCTGGGAACTCCTGACGCCCCCAGAGGCTGTCCCGGAGACCGGGCGCCTGGGCCTGAGGACGGCCAGACTTGTGCGCTGGCCGTTTTCTACGCCGATCCGTGCGATCCTGCGCTGCCTCCAGGGCCCGGGACGGGCTTCAGAACAGCACGTGCGTGGTCGGCAGGGCCCGGCGGAGCGCCTCGACCTCACCCGGAGCCAGCGGATTGCCCGTCAGGTCCAGCACCTCCAGACCCCGCAGACGGGCCAGGGCCTGGGGAAGTCGGGTCAGCCTGTTGTCGCGCAGGTCCAGGACCTTCAACGCGGCCAGTTGGCTCAGGCCTTCGGGAAGATCCTCCAGGAGGTTGCCCGCCAGGTTGAGCTCGAGCAGTTCGTCAAGCGCCAGGGCGGCAGCGGGGAAGGTGCGAAACCGGTTCTGGCTCAGGTCCAGCGCCTGCAGGCCAGCCAGAGCCTCGGCTCCGGTCAGTTCGGAGATTTGATTCCCAGCCAGCGAGAGCTGGCGCAGCGTGGTCACCTGGGCCAGCCCCGGAGGCAGCCCGGTCAGGCCGTAGCCCGCCAGGTTCCGGACCAGGGAAGACAGGCCCTCGGCGTACCGGCCTCTCAATCCCTCTCCGGGCACCAGATAGGCCAGGATGGGCTCGGTGTACAGGGAGGGGACGGCAGCAATCCGGCTGCGGATGCTCTGGGCCTCGGGCAACTCCCGGATGGCCTGGGCGTGATACTGGAAGTACATCTGGACCGGGAAGGTCACCCACAGGTTCTGCTCGGTTTCGAAGAGCCTCAGGACGGCCTCGGTGGTCCGGGGCGACCCCCCCGACATCAGGGCCGTGGCCAGAAGGGCCTGACGGCGCACGACGTTGTCCTTCTCGGACTGGAAGCGGGCCACGGCAAAGTCCTGCAGGGCCTGGCTGAGTTCAGCCCCCAGGGTCTCGGGAGATTCGGATCCGACCACCCCCAGCAGGGCCAGGGTAGGGAGCTTGGGAAGCCGGGGGTAGTCGGACATGAGCTGCTGGCCGAGTTGGGGAACCGCCTCGGCAGGGACGCCCAGGGCACCCCAGATGGCCGTTCGCTGCTCCGCCGTGACCTGGGCGCTGGTGCGGTCGTCCAGGGTCCGGAAGTAGTCCACCTTCTGACGCGCGCGGTCCAGGATTTTCAAGAAGCCCGCCTGGTTGCCGACCTGGATTCGCGGTAGGTCCAGGGAGGCCTCGAAGCCTCCCACCAGGGGGAGCTCGCTGGCCGGGGCAGGGGAGGTGGCTGGGGAGGAGCCGGTCGAGGCGATGGTGACCCGTCGCGCGGAGCCTTCCCAGAGGACCTGGGCGCCCAGGGCTTCGGCCACGAAGCGCAGCGGCACCACCGTCCGGCCACCCACCACCGAGGCGGGCACGTCCAGGTTCACCGTGCGCCCGTCGACCGTGGCGGTCCGGGAACCCAGCGGGAGGGTCATCTGGGATTTCTCTGAGCGGGCTCGCACGGTGCGGCTGGGGGCGTCCCACTGGACCTCCGCGCCCAGGGCCTCGAAGATCCCTCGCAGAGGGACCAGCACGCGGCCGTCCTGCATCAGCGGGGGCTGGTCGAAGCTCAGCGCCCGCCCGTCCACGGTGACGGAGATGTCGGCGGCGGCCAGGGCGCCGGCCGTCAGGAGGGCTGTCAGGGTCATGGTCATCCAGGCTCGCAGTCGATGCATCTTCGGTTACCTCCTGGCGATGGAATCCTCCAGGGGCAGAAGGGTTTCGCGTCCCGGAGGATGGGTCGGGCCCGGCCCGGTCGAAAGCCCCGGAAACTTCGACATGAGGTGCCCGCCGTGCCTGCTCCGTCCTCTGTCTGCACTGCCTTGATCCCTTGCGCCGGGCTGGGAACCCGGTTGTTGCCCCTGACCCGCGTGCTGCCCAAGGAGCTTCTGCCCTATCGGGGCCAGCCCATGATCCAGCACATCCTTCAGGAGCTGGCCCAGGGCGGAATCCGGCGCGTGGTCCTGGTGATCCGCCCGGACAAGGACCTGCTCGACCGACACCTGGCCGAACCCTATGCCCACGCAGATCGGGCACGTTGCCCCGAACCGGTGCCGGAGGGGATGGAGCTGGTCTTCGTCCGGCAATCCAGGGCGGAGGGACTGGCCGGAGCCCTGCTGGCGTCGCGCCCCGCGGTTCCCGAGCGCTTCCTGCTGGTCTTCCCGGATCAACTGCTGCTGGGCTCTCCAGGGGCGGCCAGCCAGCTCCTGGCCGCGGACGACGGTTCCGGCAGCCTCTCGGCCTTGGTGCGGATTCCCCTGGATGAGCTGGATTACTTCCAGGGGGCACGGGGAGTGGCCCTCCAGGGGCAGGCTCCCCTCTTCGAGGTTCGGGGAGTGTTGGCAGAAGAGGACAGCCTGCCCGGTGGGCCCGGCCAGGTGCGCGCCTTCGGTCGCACCGTGTTGGACTCGAGTTTCCTGGATCTTCTCGGCTCCGACCCGACCGACGCCGCCTTCGGCCGGGCCGTGGAAGCCCACCTGCGCCGGGGCCGACATCGCGCCCTGCTGCTGGAGGGGGCTCCGGTCGACCTGGGGACCATGGGGGGATATCGGCACTACGCCGAGGGTGCCGGTCGGCCGGTTTGAGCCGGTCCTGGTGGGGCGGGAGCAGGCGAGGCCGGCTGACCGAGGGCCTTGCCGGAAAGGCCGAAACACCAAAGGATATCGGTCGAAGGTCCCTCTTCCCGGTTGTCTGATCAGCTCCCAGGATACGAGAGGCTTTCGCCTTTCCCCCCAGGTCAAGGGCGTGGCCAGTCATTCTTCACGAATGGCGGGCGATCGGGGCAGCCAGCGTCGGTGCCCACAGTGAGCACCGCAGAGGCGCGCGTGACGACGCAGACCGGCCCCTCCCACCCACATTTGGTGTGGGTGGGCCTCCATGCATCGGCGGCCGAATGCCACGGTTGGTGGCGGATTCAGGGACAGGCGGACTGGCCTCGACCCTGGACAGCCGGGCCCGGTCATGGTAGCATTGTGTGCCCGAACGATGGGAGCAGTCCACGGTCCCCGCCTCCGGGGAGCCCTCTCCTGGTGTTCGCCCTCCTCGACCCTCAAGGTCGCGGCGGCATGCAAACCGAATGGAGAAAACCCCATGCAACCCGTCCCCTTCGCTCAATGGGAGCTTCGCGCCGACCTCGTGGCCGCGCTGGCCGAACAGGGCATCACCGTCCCCACCGAGGTCCAGCAGCGCTGCTGGCCCCTGGTCCAGGCGGGCCGCGACCTGCTGGTCCAGTCCCGCACCGGCACCGGCAAGACCCTGGCCTTTGGTCTCCCCATCCTTCAGGGGCTGCCCGACGGACCCGGTCCGGTGGACGCCCTGGTGGTCCTGCCGACCCGCGAGCTGGCCATGCAGGTCGCCAACGCCCTGGCCCGCGTGGGCGCCAGGCCGGCCCTGCTGTACGGCGGCGGGGCCTACTCTGACCAGCTTCGAGCTTTGCGTGCCGGAGCGCGAGTCGTGGTGGGCACCCCGGGAAGGCTCTGCGACCATCTATCGCGCGGCACCTTGGACTTGAGCGCCTGCCGGACGCTGGTCCTGGACGAGGCGGACGAGATTCTCGATCTGGGCTTTGCCGACGAGTTGGACCGTCTGCTGGAGGCCCTGCCCGCCCAACGTCAGTCGCTGCTCTTCTCGGCCACCCTGGCCCCCGACATGCAGGCCCTGGCCGCCAAGACCCTGCGCAACCCTGAGACGGTGGCGGTCAGCACCGGCCTCTCCGTCGCCGTCGAGATTCGGCACGTGGCCTACGAAGTGCATCGCGAGTTTCGCTCGGACGCCCTGAGCAACGTGCTGCACGTCGAGAGTCCCGAGCTGGCGATCATCTTCTGTCACACCCGCGCCGAGACTGAAGAGCTGGCTGAACGACTGCGGGGCGACGGCTTCCAGTCGGCTGCGCTGCACGGAGACATGGCCCAGGCCGAGCGGACCCGGACCCTGAACGCCTTCCGACGCCGGCAGCTCAGGCTGCTGGTGGCCACCGACGTGGCGGCCCGGGGGATCGACGTGCGCGGGGTGACCCACGTCTTCAACCTGGCGGTCCCCCAGAGTGCCGAGACCTACATCCACCGGGTGGGTCGCACCGGACGCGCCGGAGATTCCGGGATGGCCGTCACCTTCGTCGCCCCCCGCGACGCCATGCGCTTCCGGCGCCTTCTGGCTTCCGCCAAGGTCGAACTGCAGGTCCGTCCCCTGCCTCAGGCCGACGATGTCCGCCGCCGGTTGCGCGAATCCTACCACGGGACGGTGTGTCGTCGCCTGGCCGAGGGAGTGGATCCGGGGCTGCGGGTCCTGGCGGATGAACTGCTGGCCTACATGGAGCCGGCAGACGCGCTCTGCGCCCTTCTGGGTGGAGACCCCGCCGCCCAGGCCGTCCTGGGGGCAGGCCTGGAAGTGCCGGTCCCCAGGACGCCTCGTGCTGCCGCCCCGGTCGCCCGCTCGGCTGCGGCCCGCGCGGCTGCCGCCTCGCCCGCCCACCCCGGCACGCGTCAGGTCCAGGTCAACGTGGGCCGCCGCGACGGGCTGATCCTGGCCACCATGGTCCGGCTGCTGCGCAACGCCACGGGCATGCCGGCCCGGGCCTTCGGGGCGATCACCCTCTTCCCCCACTCCTCGGTCGTCGAGGTTCGCGCGGACGAGGCCGAGCGGGTGGCGCACCTCCTGGAGGGGCATTCCTTCGGTTCGGGCGTGCTCAAGGCTCGTTGTCTTCCGTCCGGTCCGGCCCGGGTTCATGCGCCTGCCCCGCGTGTCCCGCACCCTCGGGCGCGAAACCCGCAGGCTCCCCGCAGGGTTGCGGCCCGGGGCTGAGCCTCAGCACCCGGAGCGAGGTCGATCCGGTCAGGCCAGGACCTCGTGGATCTTGGCCAGGAGGACCTTCAGCGAGAAGGGCTTCTGCAAGAAGTGCACGCCCGTCTCCAGCACGCCGTGGTGGGCGATGACGTTGGCCGTATAGCCGGACATGTAGAGATGCCGGGCCTCCGGGTGGATCTCGGCGATCCTGTGGGCCAGCTCGCGGCCGCTCATCCTGGGCATGACCACGTCCGTCAGCAGCAGGTGTAGCGGGTCGTGATGGCGCCGGGCCAGGTGGAGCGCCTCGGTCGGATTGTCGGCGGTCAGGACGCAGAAACCTTTCTGCTCCAACATCTGTCTGGTGATGTCGCGGATCATCGGCTCGTCTTCGACCAGAAGGATGGTCAGGGGACCTCGGGTCGGCGGGAGCGGGGGCTGGCAGATCGGGGTCATAGGGTGCCGGAGTCGGGCGCTCCCAGCAACGGGGGAGGTACAGCTTGAACGTCGTCCCCTGGCCCGGCTCGCTGTAGACGCTGACGAACCCGCTGTTCTGCCGAAGGATCCCGTAGACCGTCGGCAGCCCCAGGCCGGTTCCCTGCCCGGGATCCTTGGTGGTGAAGAACGGCTCGAAGATCTGCGAGAGGGTCTGGGCGTCCATCCCTGTGCCGTCGTCGCTGACGCTCAACAGGACGTAGTCTCCCGCGGTGAACCCCGCGCGCACGGTGCAGTCCTCCTCCTCGAAGTGGACACCGGCTGTCTCCAGGGTGACCCGGCCGGTGCCTCCGGTGGCGTCGCGGGCGTTCAGCAGCAGGTTGGCCAGGATCTGATCCACCTGGGAGGGATCCATCCGGATGGTTCCGGCTTCGGGATCGGGCCGCCAGGACAGTTCGATGCCCTCACCCAGGATCTGGCGCAGCATCGGCAGCATCGCCTCCACCGTCTGGTTGAGGTCCAAGACCCGGGGGGCGGCCGTCTGGCGGCGCGCGAAGGCCAGCAGTTGTCGGGTCAGGCGCGACGAGCGCTCGGCGGCCTCGTGGATCCTCAGCAGGTCCGCGCGAAGAGGGTCGTCGGGGCCGGCGCGCTCCAGGGCCATCTCGGCATGCCCCGCGATGACCGCCAGCATGTTGTTGAAGTCGTGGGCCACGCCTCCAGCCAACCGGCCCACGGACTCCATCCTCTGGGCCAGCGCCAGTTGCTCGCGCAACCGGTCGCGTTCCATCTCCCCGCGCTTCAGTTCGGTGATGTCCAGCTCGACTCCGTCCCAGGCCACCCGGCCATCTGAGAGGATCCTGGGGGCGGATTGGAAGAGGCGCCAGCAGACTTCTCCAGAGGGGTGGACGTTCCGGACCTCGGCCCGGAGCGGGGTGAGGGTTTCCAGCGCGACCCGCTCGAGATGCTCGAGCTTCGCCCGGTCCTCTTCGTGGATCTGGCTGTACAGGCGGGAGCAGTCGGCCAGGGCCTCCTGCACGGTCAGTCCATGCAGGATCTCCACGCCCGCGCTGAGGTGGCTGAAGCGGCGTCGGGTCCCGTCCCGGTCGATTTCGATCTGGTAGACCATGCCCCCAGGCAGGTTGTCGCCCAGGGCTCGGAGCCGGCGCTCGCTCTCGCGCACGGCGTCCTCGGCCAGTTTGCGTTCGTGGATGTCGATGGCCATCTCGTAGCGAACCAGGCGGCCGTCCGGCCAGGGGATCGCTTTGTCGATGCACTTGTACCAGCGCTGGACGGCTTCGTTGCGGAATTCCCAGACGTAGGAACGCCCCAGATACTCGCCCAGGATCTTGTCGTTGGTGCAGAAAGGACACGGATCCGAGCGCTGCTGAAGATACTCGTAGCAGCGGCGCTGATCGGGAGGGCCGAAGAACCGGATGGTGGCCCGGTTGACGAAGAGCAGCTCGTACGTGGTCGGGTCGGCCACGTAGACGGGCTCGTCGATCGCCTCGAAGATGGCCAGGAGCCCTGCATGCCCTGCAGCGGTGTCTTGTTCGGTCCATCCGGGCCCCACGGCCTTCGGGAGGCGATCCTGCGAGCCCTCCGCCATCCTCCTGCATCCTTTCCGCCGTCGCGCCGCGGATTGCTGGAGTCCTCCCCACCGCCGGAAGGCCAAGCCCAGGAAAGTTCTGGGTTCGAGGGAGGGGCTCCTTCAGGAACCTGGACGGCCTCCGTGCCGGAGCCGGCACGGTTGGCCTGGACCCCGGATCAGTGGTGGGCGGTCGCCGAGGTGGCGAGCGCCTCAAGACGCTTGGAGAGAGGCGGGTGGTCGTCGGTCGGATGGGAAGTCTCTGTGCGGTCGCCTTGGAGTCGGGTCAGGACCCGCGTCATCGCCGAGCGTGGGTATCCGGCGCGCTCCAGCATCTCCGAGCCCAGGGCGTCGGCCTGGAACTCTTGATCTCGCTGCAGGCCAGCCGTGGCCAGGGCGCCCAGTTGTTTGATGGCGGCCGCCAGAGGGGGGCTTCCGGCCGCCTGGGTCGCCAGGGCCAGGCCCACCTCGGTGCAGATCGAGGCCAGGGTGGGATGCCGCTCCAGGAGGTGAGCCCGCTCGTGGGCGAGAATCGCCGCGGCCTCCTCTTCAGGCAGGTCCAGGACATCCTGACCGATGTACAGGTTCTCGCCCCCGCGCACGAAAGCCATCAGGGTCGGGCCGTCCAGGACCACCACCTTCGTCTTGAGCGCCGAGGGGCTGGAGCCCTCCAACCTGTCCATCAGCGCCTGACCCCGGGCCGCCAGCTCCGGTGGATTGTCCGTGGGCAGCAGGAAGCCTTCGCGGAAGCGTCGCGATTCAGCAATCTCCTCCGTCCGATTCGCTTCGCAGAGCACCCCGGCGGTGATCTGCCCCGCCAGGTCCCGGATCGCCCGGATCCCGGCCTGGGCTTCCGGGGTCTCGAAGCGTCGGAGCTCGACCTCAGCCACCGATCGTTCGCACGCCGCCAGGGCCAGGGCCACGGCCGCCGGGAGGCTGGCCAGGTGGGCCTGGGTCGAAGCGCGCAGCAGGTTTCGGAAACGGGGCGCCTCGGCTGCCGTCGCGGGAGGCGAGAGGTCCACCGTGTCGGGGGCCCTCCCTGCCTCACTCTGCGGCGCCGCGGTCGGGACGCACGAGGTCGCCTGGATCGGGGTCGACCCGAGGGCCCGGGTGGATGCGATGTTCACGGTTGGACTCTCCGATTGAAGCACCCGGATTCCGGCGAAGGGGCCTTGCGGGCCCGCAACGGGGGAAGAGGCTGGGTTTGAGGACTCGAACACGCCCGGCGGCTCTTCGTCCTGGCTTGGGATCCGTTCAAGAACCCCTCGCCTTGGAGCCGACCCGCCAGGATCCCCCCTGGACGAAGATAACCCGTCCGGCACGCTCGGGTGTTGCAGGAAGGTGAACTGCCGTCGGTTCTGGCCTCGCCACTCCTGCTCCGCCGTGGCTCGCCAGGATTCCTTCCGATAGGACGTCGCCCCTGTCCTTGCGAAGAAGCACGTGCAAGCCCCGGGGGGCGACTGCAGGAGCGCGACGGGTCGTGCCCCTCTTGCCGGACTGGAACTCGAGGAGCCCGGTGCTGAGCCGGTCCCCGGGTGGCAACGCCACGGCCTTTCGACGGGGTTCCCGCAGGCGCCGGGAGTTCCCGGAGATGGTTTTTTTCAGGATCCTTTTGGGGACTTGTGACAGAATCGAAGGACGTTTGAAAAGGCTGAAAGGGGCAGGTTCCGACCATGCGGATCGACAGGAATTCCATCCCTCCGGGTGTGGGCACGAGGCCAGGCACGTTCCGGACGCCGAGCCCTGGGGCTTCGCCTTCCGCCGACCCGAAGGACTCGGTCGCTCTGAGCGGGTTGGACCCCGCCGCCGAGGTGAAGCGTCCGGTGGCCCCCAGCCTGGCCCGCCGGGCGGGTGCCGTGGCCCTGGCCGTTTCGGCCGGGGTGGCGGCCTTCGCCGGGTTGATCCACGTGATCAACTCTGGAGGAGGGCCGCCGCCACCCCAGCAGCCCCCTTCCAGCATCGGCGTGGTCGTCGAGACCCCCCGGCCGCCCTCCAACCTGCCATTCACTCCGTCCCAGCCCACGGCTCCGGTGGCCGAGCCGACTCAGCCCGCCCAGCCCACGGCTCCGGTGG
>DIWH01000057.1 GCA_002423485.1 Candidatus Xenobium occultum
GGGCCTTGGCCTGGTCGGGCTTGGCGGCATCGGGCTTGGGAGCCGGGGTCTTGGCCTGGTCGGGGCTGGCGGCTTCGGGCTTGGGAGCCTGGGCCTTGGCCTGGTCAGGCTTGGCGGCTTCGGGCTTGGGAGCCTGGGCCTTGGCCTGGTCAGGCTTGGCGGCATCGGGCTTGGGAGCCTGGGCCTTGGCCTGGTCGGGCTTGGCGGCATCGGGCTTGGGAGCCTGGGCCTTGGCCTGGTCGGGCTTGGCGGCATCGGGCTTGGGAGCCTGGGCCTTGGCCTGGTCAGGCTGGGCAGGAGCCGGTGCTGGCTTTTCGGCGCGAGTCGCCCCGGACTCCGGCGTCGTCGACTGCGAGCGTGCCTCCTGGGCCTTCTGCGAGCGAGTGTCCGTCGCGGTATCGCGGCCGGTCTCGCGGGCCTCTTGCTGGGCCCGGCCCGTGGTCTGCGCCTCGGTGTGCTGCAGTTGGTTCTTCAGCTCCTGGGCAGCCCGGCGCATCTGCAGTTCCTGGTCCTGCGAACTCCCGGGTTGCGGCCGCCCGGTTTCGGTGCGACCGGTGTCCTGTTTGGTCTGGGACTCGGACTGGCCCTCACGGCTGGCCTGCAGGACTCCCTTGGTGCTCTGGCTGAGCTGGCGCAGGCGTTGGAGGTTCTCGGGCGTGAACGAGTCCTGCTCGTTCTCCATCTGCCGAAGCAGGGATTCGGTGTCGCTGTCGGCACTCTGCGACTTCTCGCGGCCCGAGGCACGGACGAAGTCCTCCAGGCGCCGGGCGACCTTCTCCTGCAATTGAAGCAGGCGCTGCCTCTGAGCCTCGGCCTGGGAGGCCGTCTCGGTCTCCCGCGCCTGCTGGCCCTTGGCGGCGTCCTCACTCTTTGCAGCCTTTTCCTGTTCGGCTTTCTTCTCCTCGGCTTCGCGGGTCTGTTCCTTCTCGCGAGTCTCCGGGCGGACGAGATTGCCGAACAGGTTGCCGATGCCGTAGAAAGCCATTTCAACGCCCCTTGGCAACCGCGCCGGTCCTCTCGGAGGGGCCGAGGCGGTCAGATGCAGCCTGTTTGCACAAGGTCCTGTGAGGGATTCGTGTCCTCGGGGCTAGCCCAGGAGCACGAAGCCCCGATTCTCTGGAATTCCCTGCATCCCCATTATCACGCAGATTCCCTGGGAGTAAAGGAGGAATCCATACGGGGCGGCCCGGTGGCCCCAGGAACTAGGTGTCCTTGCGGAAGTCGCTGGGCTTGAGGTTGTCGATGTAGCTCTTGAACGCCGTGACGTCCTGGTCCTCGGCAGACTTGTCTTCCAGGGCCTCGGCCAGGATGATCTGCTCGGACACGAAGATGGGGGAGTTCGTGCGCAGGGCCAGTGCGATGCTGTCCGAGGGGCGGGCATCGATTTCCACGGGGTCCCCACCGGCGCGCAGGATGACCTTGGCGAAGAACGTGTTCTCCTTGATGTCGTCGATGACGATCTTCTCGACCTGGGCATCCAGGGACTCGATGATCGACTTCATCAGGTCGTGAGAGAGCGGGCGCGGCACGACCTGTTTCTCCAGGGCCAGAGCGATGGCCGTGGCCTCAAAGGGCCCGATCAGGATGGGGAGCTGGTGCTTCCCGTCCACGTCTTTGAGGATGACCACCGGATCGTGGGTCAAGAGGTCGATTCCCAGTTTGTCGACTTTCATCCTGCGAAGGCCCATCGCCCTATCAGAGCTCCTCATCGCGATTGGGTGGCGCCGAATTCGCGCCCTGTGGTGGCTCGCCCCCTTGCCGGATCTGGCGTGGGGGAGGATGCCCCCTTCTCCCGAAAGGGGGCGAGATCCTGGGAGCCGACGGCTTCCTCGACAAACTCCGATCGGGAGGGAGCTTGAGTCCAGAACCCATGACCTTGCTGGGGGTGGGTCCCCGGATCCTGGCGCTGGGCCGTCTGGCCGTCCGTGCAGACTGGCCTGTGGTCGGGATTTCGGGGCAACCGCACCGGCGCGCCTTGGAGGCGACCCTGGTCTTGGGGTGTCCGGCTTTTTCCGACCCTTGCGAGCCGGTGGCGGACTCGCGTCTGGTGCTGATGGAGGCTGCCGACGACGCGCTTCTCCAGAGGATTGCCCCCGCCCTGGGCTGGGGCGCCCTGGTGGGACACCTTGGCCCAGAGGGCCCCCTGAGCGTCCCCTCCCCGGGCCTGCCCCTGGTCATGCACTTCCTGCATGACCTTCCCAAACTGTCCGAGGACCGGGCGGATCTTGCCGGCGGGATCGTGCTGTTGGAGGGGCCCCCGGCAGCGCTGGAGGGGGGCGCAGGGTTGGTTCGGGCCCTGGGAGGCCTGCCTCAGGTGGCCGGGCGCTTGCCGTGCCTGCAGGCCTTGGCTGCGCGGGCACTGGTCCGCCGGGGAGAACCCGGTCGGGCTTCCCGCCTGTGGTCGGAAGCTGGCCTGGAGGCCCGGTGGTTGTCGGATCCTGCGCCTCGAGAAGCCGTCGGCGCCGTTGAATCGGAATCCGAGACGTGCTGGCTCTGGCCTGGGGAAGGCCACGAGGCCGTGTCCTGCGAAGGTTCCCTGGCGGTCCTGGTCCGACTCTTGCGGGATCTGGACCCTCAGGCCGCCCGACTCCTGGAGGAAGTCGAGGGAGAACCTTGAGCAATGTCCATCCCGTCGCGATGGTGACCGACTGGCGGGGACCCGCCGGACCCGCCATCTGCTTTGCCTTGGCCCAGGCCGGATTTGCCCTGTTGATCAACGGGCCCGAAGACGAGATCTTCGAGTTGCAGTCGGTGGACACCCTGGCCCGGATCCTGGCGCTGCCCTTCGATGTGGCCGACGAGCAGGCCGTTGTCGGGGCCATGGGGGCAGGCCTGGAGATCATGGGCCGCATGGATGTGCTGGTGAACAACATCTTCGCCTGGAACGATGCGGCCTTGTCGGAGATCACCGACGAGATGTGGGATGAGGTCCTCAAGACGGGCCTGAAAGGCACCTTCTACTGCAGTCGCGCTGCAGCCCAGGTGATGCAGGCCCAGGAATACGGCAAGATCATCCACGTCACCAGCACCTCGGCCGTGACGGGCATGCACACCCAATACGCTGCCAGTTGTGCGGCGGTTCATTCGCTGACGCGATCGCTGGCCCGCGAGCTGGCTCCCCACGTCCGGGTCAATACGATTGCCACGGGGCTGATGGACGAACCCTGGGTGGATGAGGGTGGGCCTGAATTGCGCCAGGTCCTGACCCGCGACATTCCGCTCAAGCGCCTGTGCCGCAGCGAGGACGTGGCGGAGGCCGTCAGCTACCTGGCTGCCGGGGGCGACTTCCTGACCGGCCAGATGCTGGTCCTGGATGGCGGCGAGACGATGCGCTAGCTGACGCGGATCATGACCTTTTCAAGCCATGACTGGGAGGACCACGCCATGCACAATCGAGATCGGGCTCTCCAGGCATGACGCCCCCACCCCCGTCTGCGTCCTGTCCGCGCTGCGGCGCCCCCCGGCTGGCCGAAGGCCGCTTCTGTCGGCAGTGTGGCCTGGACCTGGCTTCGGCGGCTCCAGTCGGCTCCCGGCCCGCCGGACCTTCGTCGCCCTCCGGAGCAAATCCGGCCCAGACCCCTTCCCGAGGCCTCTCCTGCTGGCTTCAGGCCGGATGTCTTCTTCCCCCGGCCCTGGTTCTTCTGGCCGGACCCTGGCTGGAGTACGTCCTTCTGGGAAGCACGCGCTTCCTGATCCCGGGGGCCGTCCTGTTGGGGCTTCTGGGCCTGGGCACGCTGCTGACGGCCGTGCTGCGGCGGACCTCCTGGCTCTGGCCTGTCGTGTTCGTGGGGCTGGCCCTGGTCGGGGGCGCCTCGCTGCCGGGCTATCTGGCCCTCCGGGCCCACCTGGATCCGACCTTCGAGGGGCCGAGGCCGGCGCTCCCGGTCGGGGGGCAATCAACCTCGGCCCTGGAGATGGGAGGCGCGGCGCTGGAGGGCGAGATGGGCACCAACCCATTGCCGGTCCTGGAGCGACGGGTCCCCCTTTCCGCGGACCAGAAGACCCTTGTCGGGGCCCTGGGAATGCCGGATCAGTTCCTGGTGGCCCTGGACCCGGACAGCGGAGCCCGGGCCGAGGTCTGGACGTGGTATCGTGCACAGGGTGGAGACGCCTTGCTGGCGGGCTCCTGGCAGCCCCGGGCCTTCGGTTTCCTGGACGGCCGGCTCCAGAGCGAGGCACCGGCCCGGGACTTGAAGGTGGACGCGCTGAAGGGCTTGAGTCCGCTGGCCTTCGACTCCGCCTGGACCGAGGAACAGGCTCTCCAGACGCTGGGTGAGCCGGATCTGGTGATCCGGAAGGACTCGCCCCTCTTCGGCCGGATCACCGTGCTGAATTACCGGAACCGTCTGGTTCTCAATTTCCGGGATGACCGCCTTTGGGGAGCCCAGACCCTGGTGATGGAGGCTGCACCGTGAGCCCGATGAACCTCTTCTTCAGGCGCCGGCCCTGGGGCGGCGCCATCGCCCTGGGCCTGTTGATCGGGGGGATCCTGGTCACCGGAGCGGGCGCCATCCTCTGGGGCAAGAACGCCGTGGATCGCAAGGCAGCGGTGCAGTCCCGCTGGAAGCAGGCAGAGGGGATCTTCGACGCCCGGACCGAGAAGCGCGCCATCGAGGCCATGGAGGGCTTCAACAAGGAGCGGGGCGAGAACCTGGGCGCCGTGACCGCCGAAGGGGGCCAGGTGGCCGTCAGCGTCCAGACCTCGGTGGTCGGCCCCATGGGGACCGTGGTCGATCTGATGGTGACGGCCTCCGAGGCCAAGGATGCTGCCGACGAGTATCAGCGCCTGCTGGGTCGGGCTCCCGCCAACAAAGCCGAGGCCTGCCTGCTGGCTTTGCAGCGCAAGGCCTTGGAGAAGAGCATGAAGTCCAAGGGGCTTCCCCTGGTGGGGGCCCTGAAGGACCAGATGCTCCGGGACTACCTCAAGGCCATGGCCAAGTACCAGAAGCCCGGCGAGCTGGCCCGGATCCGCCGAGCCAGCCCCAGCCTGTACGGAAATCTGGACGATGTGGCCCTTCTGAAGATTCTGTCCAGCAAGGACCTGGAGTCCCGGATGAAGCAGGTCTCCAAGTCCCTGGACGGATTGCGCCAGAGTCTCAAGAAGATGGGCATCACGCCGACTGCGGAGGTCATGGAGCGGCTGATCGAGCTGCGCTACACCGAGGGGGCCGAAGCCTTCAAGAAGGAGGTGGCCCGGATGGCCGAGGCGGCTGGCCCGCGCTACGACGGGACATTTTCGGGGAGTTTCTCGGGCCAGGCCACCGGCTCGATGAGCCTGACCATCAACGGCACCCACGTCACCGGACAGGTCCGCGGAAAATACGGCAAGGACCCGGTCACGGGCACCTGTCAGGGAACCATCGACAAGGCGGGCAACCTGAACCTGTCCCTGTCTGGCGCCTTCACCAAAGGCAAACTGACCTTTGGCGGCACCTTGAAGGGGCGCGTCAGCGGCCAGTCGGCCTCAGGAACCTGGTACGCCGCCAATAAGTGGGCCGAGCCCGTAGGCTCCTGGACGCTGCACCGGCAATAGGGCTCGAGGGCTTGGGCCCCCCCGGCTCGGACTCAACCGGCCGGTTCGGCCTGCGATTCCGGAGGGGTCTCGGGTAGCTCCTCCGCTTTCTCGAAGCGGTCCACCACGGCAGCCGCCACGGCGTCACCCCAGACGTTCACCATCGTGCGGCAGCGGTCCAGGAACCAGTCGATGACCAGGATCATCGTGATGCCGGTGACGGGAAGACCCGCGGCCTTCAGCACGATCACCAGGGTCACCAGGCCGGCTTCGGGGATTCCGGCGGCTCCCACGGCGGCCAGCGTGGCCGTCAGGAAGATCAACAACAGGCTTACCGGCTCCAGCGGGATCTCGTGCATCTGGGCGATGAAGACCGCGGCCACGGCCTGGAAGAGCGCCGTCCCGTTCATGTTGACGGTGGCTCCCAGGGGGGCGACGAAGCTGGTGGTGCGGGCGGAGACCCCGTTTGTGTCCTTCAGGCACTGCATCGTCAGCGGCAGGGTGGCCGAGGAGGAGGCGGTCGAGAAGGCCGTGGTCAGGGCCGGCATCACGCCGGTCAGGAACGGCAGGGGCGAGCGACGGGTCAGGAGGACCAGCAGCACCGGCAGCGTCACCAGGCTGTGGATTCCCAGCCCGGCCAGCACCGTGACGGTGTAGGCAGCCAGGCGGGTCAGCTCGGGCAGGAAGCCCAGCCACCCGCCGGCTTCCCCCAGACGGGCGGCGATCAGGCCGAAGACGCCCAGGGGAGCGGTGTACATCAGCAGGTGGACCATCTTCATGATGGCGTCATTCAGACCCTGGAAGACCGCCAGGACGGGGCGTCCGGACTCGCCCATGGTGCTGAGGATCCCGCCCAGCACCAGCGAGAAGAGGATCAGTGGCAGGACCTCGGCCTCGGCCATGGCCTTGAAGAGGTTGGTCGGGACCAGGCCCACCAGGACCTCGACCAGGACGTCCAGGATCGTTCGCTGCTTGCCCTCCAGCCTCTTGGCAACGGGAAGCTCCAGGTTCACCCCGGTGCCCTGGGCGGACGGGACCACCTTCCGCCCCTCTTCGTCCTGGCTGACCAGCACGCGGATCTCGGTCCGCTCGGCCAGTTCGCGGGTCTCCAGGTGGCCGGCCTGGACCTGGTCCCAGAGTTCGTCCTCGCTCACCCCCAGGACGGCGGATGCCTGCCAGGGTTTCAGCCAGCGCCACTCCCGCCAGTATTCGACCTGGACGGAACTTGCGCTGCTGCCGTCGCGCCCCTTGAGCATGGCGCACACGGGCTGGTCGGCCAGGGTCAGCAGGTATCTCTGGTCGTAGTCGGTCCGACTGAAGCGCGCTTCGCCTTCCAGGCTGAGCCGATCCCCCTCGATGCGGTAGGAAGCCTGGGGGAGATTCTCGCCGCTGGACAGGCCCTTCCCCGGCTGGATGAGGTAGACCAGCGCCAGGCCCAGCAAGACCGCCAGGGCGGTGCTGAACAGGAAGATTCCGATGGTCCGGGCTCCGATGGCTCCCAGGGTGCGGATGTCGCCCAGGTTGGAGATGCCCACCACCATGGAGGCCACGACCAGCGGGACGACCATCAGCATCAAGGCATGGATGAACAGGTCACCCATGAACTTGACGTGGACGGCAGCCTGCGGGAAGGCTCCGCCGAAGAGGGCCCCCAGGACGATGCCGGCCAGGATGCCGATCAGGAGAGGGTCGGGGCCCTTGCGCTTGGGACCAGGTGTCGAATCAGACACGGGGCAGTCTCCCTTCAAACCCCGGCGCTTCGCCCCCCCGGGTCGAGGGCTTCCCCCGGCCGGCAGGTTGGTTCGGTCAAGTCGGGCGGGATCCCGGTCCGGGCGCGGGTCCGCCCGTCTCCCCGCTTGGGAATCACCCAGGAACGGCTTCAGCCGGCCAGGACGGCGAGGATCTTCTCTTCAGGGACGGCTCCCGCTCGGATCACCTGGGCCGGGGATGTGGTGACGTCCACCAGGGTGGACTTCTCGGCCGGGGTGATGTCTCCGGCCTCGATCAGCAGGTCCAGCGAGCGGCCGAAGTTCTTCTTGACCTGGGCCAGCGAGTGGGCGCCGTGCTTGGCGGCCAGGTTGGCCGACGACACCAGCAGCGGCCGACCGAACGAGCGGACCACGGTCAGGCAGACGGGGTCCTCGGGCACACGCACGCCCAGCCACCCCTTGGCCTTGGTCAGCGGCTTGCGGACCTTGGGGTGCAGATCCTGGCTGGCGGCGAAGAGCAGCGTGACCGGTCCCGGCCAGAAGGCGCGCATCAGCTTGCGGGCCTCCGGGCTGACGGTCTCGGCCACCTTCTCCGCCCAGCGCGCGTCGGGCAGGAAGACCAGTGCCGGAGCGTGACCGATGCGGCGCTTGGCCTGGAGCATCGCGGTGATGGCCTCCGGAGAACCCAGGTCGGCGACCAGTTTGTAGCCGGTCGGGGCCGGATGGCAGACCAGGCCGCCCTTTTCCAGGACTTCGACGACCTCCTTCAGGAGGGCCGGGTTGGACTCCATCTCGCGCAACTGGATTGTCTTCATGCCACCTCCCAGAAATTCATCCCTGTGGGTAGTATGCCACAGCCGAGGCCGGGTCCCTCTCCCAGGGTGGCTCGGAGTTCCCGGAGGCTGCCCGGGGAACCGTCTCGACCCCCGGGAGAGGCGCGGAGCGACCTCGGTGTGCAGGGGCGCCGGACAGCCTCTGGCGCAGGACTCGCCCGGGGCCCCGCGAAACGCGAGCGCCATCCCATGACCCATCTCCTGCGGCCTCAAGACGGGCCCTTCCCTTCGGCCTTCCGCGCTGGAAGGCTCCTGCTCGCCCTCCTGTTGATGCTGGGTTGCTGCGCTGCGTCCTGCCTGCCGGTGCAGGCCGGGGTCGAGACCTGGGAAGCTCGGGGCCTGCGTCTGGTCGGCTCGGAGGACTGGCTCTCGGCGCTGGACCCTCGGGACTGCCGGGTGGTGTGGAGCCGGCCACTGCGCGGGGCGGGCGAGATGTCGCTTCTGCCCGGCAGCGACGAGATCTGGCTGGCGGTGGGCCTGGATCGGGTGGAGGCCTTCGAACCCGGAACCGGTCGGCCGCGCTGGCGGCTGGACGGACTGGACCTGGCCTGGGGTCCTGAGGTTTTTGGCGCCGGCGTGCTGCTGGCCGAACGGGGGCGGGAGGGGCTGACCCTGGTCTGTCGGGACCTGGCCGACGGGAATCCGGTCTGGCGCGAGCCGCTGGGCATGGACCTGGTCTCGGCCCAGGCCTGGGAGGGGGATCTGCTGGCGCGTCTGAAACCTTTCCCCCCCGCGCGCTCGGACTCGAAGTATCTGCGAGCCTCCGAGGCTCTTCCAACCGCTTCCCCAGGACCCGAACGACTGGCGCTGCTCTCCGCGACGGACGGAACCCTGCGCTGGGCCGTCGCCTTGGGAGAGGCCGCGGGAGCCGGTCCCTGGGTCCAGGGCAAGTTGGCCCTGACCGAGCAGGTCGGCCCTCAGGGCCGCAGACTTGCCGCCTGGGCCCGGGACTCTGCGCGACCGGCCTGGACCCTCCAATTGGAGGGTCCTCTGGCCCGGGAACCCTTGCCGATGGGTGAGTCGCTGCTTCTGGAGATCGCGGCCCCCGGCGAGCTCCGGTTGGCCCGGCTGGAACCGGCGTCCGGCCGGCTCTCATGGGAGTCGCGGATTGCCGGGACGCCGGTTCTGGAACCCGTCCTCGAGGGAAGTCGGCTGCACCTCTTCAGCCTGGAGCCCGATCCCCATGCCCCATCGGAAGAACCGCGCCTGAGGACCCGGTGGCTCACCCTCCGCTTCGAGGACGGGCTTCCTCTGGGGAGGCCGGTCGTCCTGGCGGGGGCCCCGGCCCAGGTGCTGAAGACCTCCGGGGACCTGCTTCTTTTGCAGAAGGAGATTTCGCGCGAGGTGGACCTGGACCCGCGCGGGCGGGTGATCCGGGATCTGCGCCAGGGTGGCCCGAGCTTTCGACCCGTCGAGGGGTATCGCCTGTATGCCCTGCGGGACTCTGGCGCCGTCCCGGTGGCGGGACACCCTCGGGACGCGCTTCTGGAGAATCCGGCCCTGGGGGCCCCCGCCGAACTGGCCGGCGACGTGCTGCTGTACGCCACCCGGCGCCTCCCCGAACAGAAGCCCGGGAACAGCCGCCGCCAGGACTTCCGGCACCCCGAGGAACCTTTGGTGCTGCACGCTTTCGAGGCGGCGACGGGGCGCGAGCGCTGGGCCTTCAGCAGCCAGAGACTGCAGCCCGGCTGGACCTGGTCGCAGGCAGCCCTCTACGTCACTGCGCCGGATCGCAGCCCTTGGTCCGGGCAGCCCACCAGCCGTCTGGTGGCCCTGGACCCGACCAGCGGGGCCGAGCGCTGGCGCTCTCCGGTCCTCTCCGGTCTGGCTGCCGGCCTCGAGGTGCTGCCCTCAGGGCTCTTCGTCCTGACCAGCCGGGATGTGGCCTGCCTGCTGGATCCCGGGACCGGGGCCCTGCGCGCACGCCGAGACCTGGTTCCGGTGCTGAACTGGGTCAAGTGGAACAACCTGGTCGGGGTGCTGCTGCTGTCGGGCTGCATCGCGTGGTTCCTGTTCCGGGCCCGTCGGAAGGACCTCTTCATCCGACCCATCGCCGGACTGGCCGCCCTGGATGAGGCCGTGGGGCGCGCCACCGAGATGGGCAAGCCCGTGTTGTACGTGCCGGGACTGGCCGACGTGGATGACATCCAGACCCTGGCCTCCCTGTCCATCCTGGGGCACGTGGCCCGACGCACGGCCGAGTATGACACGCCCATCCTGGTGCCCAACTCGCGCTCGGTGGTCATGTCGATGGCCCAGGAGGTGGTGGCCGAGGCCTACACCGCGGCGGGGCGGCCGGAGTCCTTCCAGCGCGACGACATCTGCTATCTCTCCGACGAGCAGTTCGGCTTTGCCGCCGGGGTCAGCGGCATGATGCTGCGCGAGCGCCCGGCCGCGAACTTCCTGATGGGCACCTTCTTCGCCGAGGCCCTGATCCTGGCCGAGACCGGGAATGCAACCGGGGCCATCCAGATCGCCGGCTCGGCCTCGGCTTCGCAGTTGCCCTTCTTCGTGGCGGCCTGCGACTACACGCTGATCGGCGAAGAGTTGTATGCCGCCTCGGCCTGGCTCTCGAGGGATCCCATGCAGGTGGGCAGCCTCAAAGGTCAGGACGCCGCCAAGGCCGCCATCATGGCGTCCATCGTGGCCGGCGCGGTCCTGCTCAGCCTGGGCCTGACCTGGATCAAGGAGCTCTTGCAGACCTCATGAAGCGCGAGATCCCGCTCTTGATCACCTTGGTGGCCGGCCTGGTCATGATCCTCCAGTTCTATGCCACACCCCTGGCCTGGTTGGGGGACCTCTTCAACGACTTCTATAACATCATCCTGACCTTTGCCTACGTGCTGGGGGCGGCCAGCCTGCTGGTGGTCAACGGGCACAAGATCCAGCGTCAGGCTCCGGGTTGGGGTTACAACCTGGTCCTGCTCCTCTCCCTGGTGACCACCTTGATCCTGGGCCTCTTCCTGAGACCAGCCGGGCACCTGCCGATCGACGAGGGGACCGCCTTCGACTGGCTTTTCAACCACGTCTTCACCCCCCTTTCGGCGGCCACTTACAGCCTGCTGGCCTTCTTCATCGCCTCGGCCTCCTTCCGGGCCTTCAAGGCCCGTTCCATCGAGTCCACGCTGCTTCTGGGCACGGCCTTCCTGGTGATGCTCTTCCGGGTCCCCCTGGGCGAGGCCCTCTGGAATCACCTTCCCTTCCTGGGCCGCTATGATATCGGGGTGATCGTCGAGGATTGGATCATGGGCGGCTTCAACGCCGCCGGGCAGCGGGCCATCATGCTGGGGGCCTCGGTGGGCCTGATTTCGGTCTCGCTGAAGATCCTGCTGGGGATCGAGCGCTCCTACCTGGGAGGGTCTGAGTGATGCTGCGTCGCCTGGCCGACCTGGATCGGCGCTGGATCTTCCTGGTCGTGGCCCTGGCCGTGGTCGCGCCCCTGATCTGGCCCCTGCGCCTGCCTATCGAACCCTCGGCGCCCACCCGAGGGGTGTACGCCGCTGTGGAGTCGCTGCCACCCGGGGCCCTGGTCTGCATGTCCTTTGATTACGGGCCCGGCACCAAGGTGGAGTGTCACCCCATGGCCCTGGCCGCCCTGCGCCACGCCTTCCGTCAGGAGGCCAAGGTCGTCGCCATCGCCTTGTGGCCCGAGGGGGCGCTCTTCGCGCGCGAGGCCCTGCGCCAGGTGGGAGCCGAGATGGACCGGGTCGAGGGCGTCGACTATGTGAACCTGGGCTACAAGAGCGGCGGAGAGGTGGTCCTGCGGGGCATCGCGGACGATTTCCGCAATATCTACTCGACCGATCTGGCGGGGCGCAGGGTGGACGAACTTCCCTTGATGAATCGGGTCCGGGGCTGGAAGAGCTTCGACCTGGTCTGTGACTGGTCGATGGGCAACCCCGGTCTTCTTCAGCACGTGCGCGTGGTGGCCACCCAGTATGGCCGCCCCCTGGTGGCTGGCGTCACCGCGGTGACCGCCCCCGAGGCCTACCCCTTCCTGAACTCCGGCCAGGTCCAGGGGCTCTTGAGCGGCCTGCGCGGGGCCGCCGAATACGAGGTCCTGGTGGGACACCCCGGAACCGCCACCCGCGGCATGGATGCCCAGTCGGTGGTCCACTTCGTGATCGCCGGCTTCATCGTGGTGGCCAACCTCCTCTACTTCGCCGAGCGCCGCGAGCGCAGGCGCCGTCAGGAGCGCAGCCGATGACCGAGACCTTGTCGTTGTCCCAGGTGGTCGGCTTGTGGGTGGGTGGCTTCCTGACGCTGTGCGTCTTCAGCTTCCTCTACAAGGACAACGTCTTCTACAAACTGGCCGAGCACATCTTCGTGGGCGTCTCGGCCGGTTATTGGATGTGCATCGGCTTCTGGCAGGTCCTCTACCCCAACCTTTGGGGCAAGCTGCAGGCGGGAGACTGGCGCTACGCGCTGGCCGCAATCCTGGGCCTGATGCTGGTGGCCCGGCTGGTCCCCCGGATCGCCTGGGTGGGCCGCTGGCCCCTGGCCTTCATGGTCGGCATCTTCGCGGGCTTCAACATCGTGTATACGATGCAGGCGCAGGTTCTCAAGCAGGTGGAGGCCACCCTGGTCCCGCTGTGGGGGAACCCGGATGTGGCCACCACCGTCCTGAACTGGATCCTGGTCCTGGGCGTGCTGACCGGGTTGATGTACTTCTACTTCTCGGTCGAGCACAAGGGCCCCGTCTTCGGCACCGCCGCCCGCATCGGCATCCAGGTCCTGATGATCGCCTTCGGGGCGGCCTTCGGCTACACCGTCATGGCCCGGGTCTCGCTTCTGATCGGGCGGGTGATGTACCTGCAGGATGTGTGGGGCAAGACCCTGGAGTTCTTCCGGGGATGAGACAGGTCCTCCACTTCCACCCTGCGGCGCGCCGTCCGTTCCTGGCGGGGCTGGTCCTCGCGGGCGTGGGCTTCGTAGGGGGCGGAGCCTGGGCTTTCCTGCCCCGGCCGGACGTGGTCCTGCCGCTGGTCGCGCTGATGCTCATCCAACTTCTGCCCTTCCTGGCGCCCACCGAGTATCGTTTCGACGACGAGGGAGTCGAGGTGGTCCGCGCCGGAGTCCGCGGACGCTTCCCCTGGGCCCGCTTTCGCGGTTTCCAGGCTCAGCGCTCGGGCCTGTTGCTTCGCCCGGCAGATGGGGGCCGCTGGTGGAGCCTGCGCAGTTCGGTCTTCCTGCCCATGGATGCCGAGTTGAAGGCCCAGGCCCTGCCGCTGCTGGAGGGGAGGCTTCCCCGGCTGTGAACTTGTCCCACATGTGGTCCCTGGCCCCCGAGCCCCTGGACCCCGAGCTGGCCGAGCGCGTGAATGCCCTGATCCAGCGCGTGGCGGGCGAGGTGGTGCGGCGTCGCCTGGCCACTCCGGCGCTGCTGGTTCTGGAGACCGCCAAACCCCTCTCCTTCCTGGGAAATCAGGCCCTGGTCTTCATGGAACCCCTGGTGCGCGCCTTCCTGCCGGCCCCGGACTACGACCTCTTCGTCAAGTTGCTTGAGGACCGCTCACGCGTCGAGCGCCTGATCGAGGTGATCGAAGAGAGGGAGGAGGCGCGGCTGGGACAAGGTGGCGCGGGCGGCTGAGCAGGCGTTCCCACCACGATCATGCGGAAATGCCACCACATCCTGGGGGGTCGGGTGCTGCGACCCTCCGAGCCCGACCCCTCTGCGCGATGCCGCCCCTCTGCACGCAGGCCATCGTCGGAGGGCGGGAGAATCAGGGCAGAATGGAATCCTCGACGGCCAGGGAGCGCCTGGCGGCCCATCTCCGGTCCCGGCCCCCTCTTTCCGAGTCCGAGGCCACGGCCCGGCGCTTGCGCCAAGCCGTGGAGATGGCCGATGCGGGTCTGGCCATGATGCGCCTGAACCTCCAGCGCGACCACCCCGAGGCTTCTGCGGACGAGCTGGAGTCGCTGTTCCGGGATTGGCTCTTTTCGAGACCTGGTGCCGAGCATGGCGACGCCTGTGGCCGGCCGGCGTCCGAGCGGAGGGCTCGCCTTTGAGCCTTCCGGGCCTGCTGGCCGCGGTTCAAAGGGACCTCGCGGAGGAGGGCGTGGCGTGGGCCCTGGTGGGCGGACTGGCCGTGGCCGCGCGGACGGAACCTCGCTTCACTGCTGATCTCGACCTGGCCGTGGGGGTCGCCGACGACCCGGCTGCCGAGGCGCTCCTCCGCCGTTTGATGCAGCGGGGCTACGAGATCCATTCCCTGATGGAGCAGACCGCCTCCGGCAGGTTGGCCACTGCGCGCCTGCAGGCTCCGGGGTTCGAGTATCCGGTCGAGATCCTCTTCGCTTCCAGTGGCGTGGAGGCCGAGATCGTTGCCACGAGCGACATCGTGGAGATCTTTCCCGGGACTCGCGTCCCGGTTGCCCGGATCCCCCACCTGGTGGCCATGAAGCTCCTGGCTCGGGACGACGCCCGACGTGACCAGGACTGCGGGGATCTTCGCCGTCTGTTGCGCCGATGCGGCCCCGCCGAACTGGCGCAGACGCGCACCTTGCTGGACTGCATCCGGCAGCGCGGCTTCCACCGGGGGCGGGACCTCGTCACCTCCTTGAGTCGCGCATGGGAGGAACTCTCGGGCTCCGAACCCTCTTGACCGCAAGGCTTGCTTCCGGTCTTCCACCCGGTTGCGCTGCGCGATGAAGAAGAGGCCCTCCAGGGAGGCGGTCCCATCAGGTCGGGACCGGTCCGGAGAGGCCTCTTCGGGGGCGCTCGGAAGGGGTCTAGCCTTCGGAAGCCGGACGCTCGAGGACCACGAACTCCTTCACGAAGTCGTCTCCGCCCACGCCGTCCTTGTTGCCATCCAGGGGCTGGCCGAAGGGGTCGACCAGGTGCTTCGCCGAGCCGACCAGTTGATAGGAACCTGCCGGAAGGCCGCCCACGTTGAAGTCGATCTCGTTGGTGTGCAGGCGGATCTCGCGCGGGGCCCCCTTCAGCACGACCTCACCCTCGGAGTTCCGCACCTGCCAGGCCTCCTCGCGGTTGGCGCTGGCCGGGTCGAAGACCTTCTCGAAGCGGACCGTGATCTTGGATGTGGACCCTTGGGAATCCTTGACCTCGCGGGCCGAGAGGGTCGGCGGGGCCACCTTCTCGGTCAGCGCGCGCCCGGCATTGACCCGGCCGAAGCCCATCTCGCCGGCTTCCTTGGGATTGCGCTGGTCGATGTTGTCGGCAGTCCCGGCGATCTGGGCC
Organism: Candidatus Xenobium occultum; assembly: GCA_002423485.1. Taxonomy (GTDB): domain Bacteria; phylum Vulcanimicrobiota; class Xenobia; order Xenobiales; family Xenobiaceae; genus Xenobium; species Xenobium occultum. The sequence goes on from DIWH01000057.1 coordinate 15,256, forward strand.
CAACGTTGGGCGGCGGTCCAGTCGGGGTGGGCGCTGCGCACCAGCGCGTCGACGCCCATCGCCACCGGGGTGGCCATGCTGGTTCCGCTGGAGGCTCCAACCCGACCGTTGGGCAGGGTGGACATGATGTCCCGGCCGGGGGCCGAGATGTCGATTCCGTGTCCCCAGTTGGAGAAGGAACTGCGCTGATCGACCCGTTCAGGGGAGGTGTCGGTGCTGGCCACCAGGATGATGTCCTCGAACTTCGTCCGCGGAGAGTTGCGCGCCGAGCCGTTGCCACCCGAGTTGAAGAGCAGCACGTCGTTGTCGGACAGGGTGCGATAGGTCATCTCCAGGGCCTTGTCGCCGGCGAACCCGTCGATGTTGAAGCTGGTGTTGATGCTCTTGGCCCCCTGCTTCAGGGCGTAGAGGTAGGACTCGGCCACCACTGCGGAGCTGTAGGACCGTCTCCCACCTGAGATTCGAAGAGGCATGCCGACGGCCCCCGGGGCCACGCCGGTGGCGCCGCTGTCGCCCTCCTGGGCGTGCACGATGCCGTGGACGTGGGTGTGGTGGGTGCTGTAGGTGTCGCTGGGATCGTTGTCGTTGTCGGTGAAGTCCCAACCGGCCACGTCATCCACGTAGCCGTTGCCGTCACTGTCCTGACCGTTGGCCACCTCGTTGGGGTTCTGCCACACCGTCCCGGCCAGGACCGGGTGCGCCACGTCCAAGCCCGTGTCGGTGATCGCGGAGATCACCGTGGGGCTGCCTTTGGTGATGTTCCATGCCGGGTCGACGTTGATGATGTCCAGGTGGCCGGGCCGACCCGAAGGGGCGACCGCCGTCATCACGGGCTGCCCGGAGGCGACCGGTTCGTCGAAGACGTCTCCGCTGTATTCGTAGTTCGGGAAGACCTGGGTGAAGAGGCCGTCGGTCTGGAGGCTGTCCAGGCTCATCTCCGGCTGCTTGATCAGCACGAAGGTCGAGCCGTTGGCCTCGCCCAGGACCCTCTCGACCTGGATCGCAGGATGGCCGGCGAGGGACAACACTCCTTCGCTGGGCATCACGGCGATGAAACTGCCCGGAATCTCTTTGCGGGTCACTCGGGGCTGGTCGTCGCCGGTTGGAGGCTTGGAAGCCGAACCCTTCGAGGCGCTCAGTTGCACCCGGTCCGAGGGCTCGGAGGGGGGCTGGGCGGCCGAGGCCTCGCGGCTCTTGGGATGGGTGCCTGGATCGGCGAGCTTCTTCTCCGAGGCGAAGAGGTCCTGATGGTTGGCTGAAATCTTCATGGCGGCTCATCCTTACGTCTGGCAACGGGATTCCGGCCGGACGCGCCGGCACGAAGAAAACTCCCTAGGGTACAATGTAGGACAGATGGACGCCTGATTTAAGGGTTGTCGTGTTAACGCCGGGTCAGACGCGGGTTGGTTTCCGCCATGATCCTGAGGAAATGCCGCCGAATCACGGCGGAAACCCCGGGGCAGGGGGGAACCGCCTGGCGAACAGCCCGACCCGCCACCCACCTACGGAATCGTGCGCTGCACCTCGGCCCAGGAGGTGGCCCCGCTGGCCACCCGCTCCAGCGCGGCGCGGCGCAGGGGCACCAGCGAGGCCTGCTCGCGCAGGGACCGCAGGGGCGCGCGGTCCAGGATGCCCTGGCGCAAGTCGTCGTCCACTTCCAGCAGTTCGGGCACTGCGGTGCGGCCGGAAAAACCCGTGCCGTGACACTGGGCGCAGCCCACGGCCTCCCAGCAGGGCGCGTCGGCAGGAAGGTCGTGCTCGCGGCGCTCCCGGGCCAGGGCCGGTGGGGGATGGACCTTTCGGCGGCACTGCGGGCAGAGCCGCCGCACCAGGCGCTGCGAGAGCACGCCCTCCAACGAAGCGGCCAGGAGATAGGCCTGGGTTCCCATCTCCAGCAGGCGGGGGATCACCCCGAGGCTGTCGCGGGCGTGCAGGGTCGAGAGGACCAGATGACCGCTCAGGCTGCACTGCACGGCGGCCGAGGCGGTCTCGCCGTCGCGGATTTCGCCGACCAGGATCACCTCGGGGTCCTGGCGCAGGATCGAGCGCAGCCCGCTGGCAAAGGTCATGCCGCGCTCGGGCAGGATGGGGGACTGGGTGAACTCGGGGACCGCCGTCTCGACCGGGTCTTCCAGGGTCACCACGTTCAGCTCGGCCCCCAGGAGCGCCCGGTGCCGGGCAAAGCGCCAGCGCAGCGCGGCGAACAGCGTGGTGGTCTTGCCGCTGCCGGCCGGCCCCGTGGCCAGGACCAGCCCCTGGGGTCGGTCCACCATGCGCTGCAGGCGCTCGAGTTCCCCGGCCGTGAAGCCCAACTCATCCATCTGCAGGCGGTGGCGATCCGGGTGCAGGAAGCGCAGGACCACCTTCTCTCCGAAGTGGGTGGGGACCGTGGCCACGCGCACCTCGGTCCCTTCCACGTCCAGCCGGCCATCCTGGGGGACGGACTTCTTATAGGAGGCCAGCCGGGCCATGTTCTTCAGGCCGACCAGCAGTCGCGTGTAGGCCTGGGGCGAGAGCTCCAGGCGCGCCGAGAGGATGCCGTCGCGGCGCAACAGCACCTCCACCCGGCCCTCGGTGGGGCGCAGGTGCAGATCCGAGGCCCCCTCCTCCAGAGCCATGGCCACCAGGGCGGCCACGACCGGTCGGGCATCGAAAGATTCGGCTGGGACGAGCAGGTCCTGGAGGCTCAAGGCATCGCGCCCAGGCTGTTGTAGAAGGGCGCCCAGAAGGCGACCAGCCCCAGGGCCACCAGAAGTCCCACGGCCCCAAGTGCCCAGGGGCCCGCCATGCGCAGCGAGTGCTCGGTGCGCCGCTCAACCTGTTGATCCAGGCTCTCGGCCGCGTCCAGCATCTGGCAGGCCAACTCCTCGCGCTCATCTCCGGCTGCGGCCGACCAGGCCAGGTGTGAGTCCAAGAGGGGCGACTCCGCCAGGGCCTCGGCCAGGGTCGAGCCCCGGTCCACCCGTTCGAGCACCCGGCCCAGTTCCTGGCGGACCGAGGGGCTCAGCACCACCGAGGCGGCCTGGCGCAAGGCTCGGGGCAACTCGACGCCGGCCGCCAGGAGGCTGCCCAGGGCGCGGGCCCAGAGGGCCTGGTCGGCAAGCTGGCGCAGGGGCCCGGCCCAGGGGAGCCAGGTGCTGACGGCGGCGGTGGCCGGACCGTCTCGCAGCACGGCCAGGTTCAGGGCTACCAGGGCCACCAGCAGGAAGGCGGGCACCAGGCCGGACTCCAGAAGCCCGCTCAAGCCGGCAGGGAAGGGATGCCCGGCGGCCGCCGCCAACGGGATCAGGACCCCAGGGACCACCAGGGTCAGCATGACAATCAGTTGCAGGCCCAGGCAGTTGAGGATCAGCCAGGGATGGAACAGCGCGTTGCGCACCCGGCGGCGGACCGAGTCGGAACGCTCCAGCCACTCCGAGAGGCGGGCCATCAGCGGCGCGGGCTCCTCGGAGGCCTCGGCCGCCTCGACCATGGCGGCGTAGAAGGGCGAGAAGACGCGGGGGTGCCGGCCGACGGCCTCGGTCAGGGTGTCTCCTCGAACCATCGCTTCACCCACCCCGGCAAGCCACGGAGAGGACTCCCCCATGGCCTGGAGCCCCTCGGACAACGGGTAGCCCACGCGGGCCAGCAAGGCCAGTTGCCGGGTGGCGTCGTGCAGTTCGGCCGGGGTCGGGATCGGGGTCATGCCATCGTTCCGATCAACTGGTAGAGCGGCAGGAACCAGGCCAGGACCAGGAACCCCAGCAAGGCTCCCACCACCAGCAGGGCCAGCGGTTCGACCAGCGCCAGGCCGCGATTTGCGGTCAGGTCGACCTCCCGCTGCAGGGTGCGCGCCATCCGGGTCAGCACGCCGGGCGGGAACTCGCGGCTCTCGGCCTGGGTCACCAGCCAGGCTGCGGTGCCGGGAAAGAGAAGAAGAGAAGAAGCCGCGGCCAGGGTCGAGCCCTGAGCGACCTCCTCGGAGAGTCGCTCCAATCCTCGGGCGAAAGCCGGGGAAGAGGAAGCCCCCGCACAGATCCGCAAGGCCTCGTCCAATGGCAGCCCGCGGGTCAACAGGTGGTCCAGCCATTCAAGGCATGTCACCGTCTCCTGGCGGCGCAGCCAGACACCCAGGATGGGCAGGCGCATTCGCCAGGCATCCAGGCCCCAGCGTCCTGCCAGGAGGGCATCCATCCCCAGCATCGCGGCCACCATGAGGGCCAGCACCAGGGGGTTTGAGATCCATTGCCCCAGGCTGATCCCCAGCCGGGTGGCCAGCGGCAGGTCCTGGTCCAGACGGGCGAGTCCTCCAAAGAGGGTGGGCAGGACCAGGGCCAGGATCAGCCCGATTGCCAGACCCGCGGCCACCACGAAGCGGGGGTAGGCCAGCGCCGACCGCACCCCCAACTGCCGCCACTCGGCGGACTCCAACAGGTCGGCCGTCTGCTGCAGGGCCCGGGGCAGATCGCCCGCCTCGTCGCCCGCCTGGACGGCGCGCGTCAAGACCAGAGGGACCGGGCAGCCCTGCAGGGCCCGGGTCAGGGAGTCCCCGTCGCGCACACGCTCTTCCAGGACCTGCAGGAGTCGGGCCTCGGGGCCCCGTGCGCGCAGGCGGACCCGGCCCAGGGCCTCCAGGAGGGGGTGACCCAGGTTCAACAGCGCCCCCAGGTCTCGCATCATGCGGGCCAGCATTCCCAGGCGGATCATCGCAGCAGGACCTCGGTGGTGAGCCGGGTGAGCGGGAGCAGGACTCCGACCAGCATCAAGAGCGCCACCAGCCCCATGGCGGCCGTCAGGCCCACCTCGGCCAGGACCCGCCGCCGCCAGCGCATCTGCTCGGCCATTTCCTGCAGGTGGGCGGCGCAGTGCTCCAGGGCCTGGGCCAGGTTCCCGTCGCGTTCGGCCTGGCGCACCAGCCAACGCACCTGGGGCTCGAAGAGGTCGGGATGGGCCTCGAGGACGTCGCCGAGGCTGTCTCCGGGTCGGGTGTGCAGTGCCTTGCGATACCGGGGGTCCGTGGTGGCTTGAGAGGCGACCTGGAGGCTCTCCTCCAGGCTCATCTCCAGGCGGGCCGCTGCGGCCAGGGCCCCCAGGACCAGCGCCTGGGCCTGGCGGTTGCCCGTGCCCAGGCGGGAGGCCAGGTTGGACATGACCTCGTGGAACGGGCGCCACTGGCCGGCCAGGAACCCCAGCGGGAGGCAGAGCAGGATCAGCGCCAGCAGGGGAGGCAGGAGGTATCGCCCGAACATCAGCATCCGGGTCGTGACCGGCAACTCCGTGCCCAGGGCTTCCAGGAGACCGGTCAGGCCAGGCAGGGCGTAGACTCCCAGGAAGAGGGTCACGCCACCCGCCAGGGGCAGGAAGATGAAAGTTCGCACCAGGGCCTCGAAGGGCAGGGGACTCTGGACGCATTCCAGGCGGGCCAACGAGCGCAGGGCGCCAGGCACCTGCTCGGTGGCTTCGCCAGCAGCCACCAGTCGGCTCCATCGGTCGGGGAAGGCGCCCGTGGCGCTGAGGGCTTCCGAGAGCGTGGCCCCGCCGGCCAGGCCTCGGGCTGCCTCCTGGGCGGCAAACGCGGTGCGCGAGCGGCTGCAGGCCGCGTTGGAGCGCATCTCGGCGCCCAGGCGGGCCAGGGCCTGGTCCAGGGGCAGGCCCAACTCCAGGAGGTCGGCCAGGGCCTCCGCCAGCAGGGCCCGGTCCTCGGCGGGGGTTCGACCACGGAACCAATCGTACAGGAAGGGAGCCAGCAGGCCCGCCCAGCAGGCCAGGCCTCCCAGTCTCCAGAGGAACCCTCCCACCAGGCCCGAGACCTCGCCCAGCAGGCCTTCCAGAATCGCCAGCACCACCCCCAGGACGCAGAACATCAGTCCTGCCAGGAAGAGGAGGATCGCGGGCCACAGGATGGGATACCCGACCTTCTTCATGGCAGCCTCCGGACCACGGTCACGCGGGCCGGGCCGAAAACACCCGTGCTTCGGACCGTGGCCCCCTGGACCTCGACCAGGAAGAAGCCGCCCCGCCCCAGATCCGGCGAGGTGAAGCTTCGAGGGGAGGACCAGCGCCCGGTGCGGAGCATGGCCTGGGCGTAGTCGGCCCCCGAGACGGCCATCGTGGAGGCTGCCAGTTCGGCCCGGTGGTGGGCCAGGCGGAAGCGCACAGCCCCGACCAGGCCGTGAGTGGCCAGGGTGGCGGTCAACACCAGCGCGGCAAACCACATCACGGCGACCAGGGTGAACCCGCGCCGCGCCCTCATCGGGGCACCCCTGCGGCGGGCCAGTCGAACGAGAAAAATCGGGGTTTCACCGGACCGCCTGCCCGGGTCGGGGCCTGGAAGCAGAGGTGCACCGTCAAGACGCCGTTCCGCCGGATGGCCGCGAAGTCTTGCAGCGGGATGGCCTGCTGACCCATTCGCAGCATTCCGTCCCGGAATCGCACCTCCGAGCCGTCGGCGAAGCGGATCCCGTGGTTGTCGGGATCCAGTCGGTAGGGGCCCAGGGCGGCCCGGCGGAAGACCGCATTCGCCGTCCTCTCGGCCTCCGCCATCAGATCGGCCTGGACCGAGAGGCTGTGAGTCTCGCGGTAGACCGAGACGACCAGGTCCAGGAAGGGCGTCAGGAGGAGGGCCATCAGGCCCAGCACGATGGCCACCTCGATCATCGTGAAGCCGCGGCGCGCTTTCATGGCCGGACCCTCAGCAGCGTCAGGTGGAGGCCGGGGTTGCCGTCACTCCGCTGCAGGCGCAATAACTTGAAGGCCGTGGGCTGGTCGGTTGGCCGCAGGTCCGCCGAGAGGAAGCTTCCCCAGGCCTCGGAACCGGAGCCTTCGCCCAGGTAGTCCGCCACCACCACCCGTTCTGCCATGCTGGCCGGAAGCACCAGGGTGGTGCGATCCTCGCCGAGCGAGGCCGAGACCGGCTGGAGGGCCTCGCCGGCGGCCAGGAAGACTCCAAGCAGTTGGCGGACCGGAGCGCGGATCAGCTCCACCTGGAAGGGAGGCTGGCCGGGCACCGTGTGGGCTTCGCCCCGCTCGGGGAGGTAGAATCGGTACTCGGCCACCACGCGGGCGCCCGGTCGCGGCGGCTTGCCGTCCAGGGTGCGCAACTTCAGGCTGCCGGGCACGACGTGGGGCTGACTCGGGGAAACCGTGCCATCCGGGGCCACCGTCACGAGCTCCGGGGGCAGCCGGTCGAAGCCCTGCCGGCGCAGTTTGTCGAGGTTCACGCGCGCATTGCGCAGGGCCCGCCGGGAGTCGGCCTCCAGGGCCAGCCCCTGGACCGAGTTGCGGGCCGACCGGGGAATGGCCAGGACGATGGCCAGGATGGCGATCCCGATCATCAACTCGATCAGCGTGAAGGCACGCGTGGAGCGAACTGGAGAGGGCATCTCGGGGTCGATTTCGCCCCGGAGCGGGGGCGGGCCTGCCGGCAGTTCAATGCTGCAGACTCTGGGCTTTGGGCGGCTCGGAGAGGCGCCAGGAGGATTCCTCTCTGAAGAGGAGACCGGCCCGCCCCAGGGCGAATGGCAACCCGCTTTTGAGCATGCTGGCGGCAAGCAAGAGGACTTCAGAGGAGGAGAGAGGATGGACCTGTGCCATCTGCCCGAGCCCCAGGCGACCTGGTTCGTGCGTCCCAGCGGATTTGATGCCTCGCAGACCATGCACGGGTTGGGCCATACCCGGCGGGTCCTTCTTCACGCCTGGGAACTGGCAAGGACCCTGGACGTCGGCGGTTGGGAACTGCAGGCTCTCGTGCACGCGGCCCTGTGGCACGATATCGGGCGGACCGACGACCGAGCCGACTACTATCACGGCGCCAAGAGTGCCGGCAAGGTCGTGGGCTTGGGCCTGCACAGAGGCCTGGAACCCAAGGTGTACGAGACTGCCCTGTACGCCATCACCCACCACTGTGGCAGCGAGGTTCACGGTGAGAGGGCGGCGGATCTGGTTTTCTTCCATCGAGAACTGGGGGAGGGGCGCTTCGAGCGTGGCCAGGTGCCCCCCGAATCGGCCCGGCGGGTCTTCAAGATGCTCAAGGATGCCGACGCCCTGGACCGGGTCCGTTTCCACGGGTTGGACGTGAGCCATTTGCGCTTTGCGGAGTCCCGGGACCGGGTGCCCCGGGCCTGGGAGCTACTCGATCTGGTGCGGTAACAGCCTGTCTCCGAGAGGCGGGTCGGCGGGTTCACGGAAGGGGCGGGTCGACATGGCACCCCCGTCATCGGCCGCAGGGAGAGTTCGGGTCCGGCGCGGAGCCTGCGCACTGCGGCCGGCGCCAGCTCCGGCATGTTTCGCAGGAAGTTCCCGCAAACCATGCCGGAGCGGGACTGGGATCTCGTCGTGGCAGCCCTCCAGGTGTGGTGCCCCCTTCGCACGATTCGACGAAGTGCGACATCCCAGGGTCGGCTCAGGGGCGCCGGTCGTCTCCCATCAGGTAGCGGAGGCATTGCCAGGCCTCGGGGAGTCGGTCCGGGGCGAGGCGTCCGATTCGTTCCCCCAGGCGCCGGGGGTCCAGGCTTCGCACCTGCAGGCCCATGAAGACCGTGGCTTTGGGCAGCCCCGACTCCTCGGGTGTCACCAGCAGATCCGTGGCAAACCTCTCAGGCACGTGTTCGGCCCCCGTGCCCACCAGGACCATCACCGTGAGGGGCAACCGGTTGATCTCATTGCGGCTCAAGACCAGGACGGGTCGCCTGCCCCGTTGCTCTCGGCCTCGGACGGGGTCGAGGTCGGCCCAGAAGATGTCTCCCTGCTCGATCATCTCAGTATTCCGGGGGGAGGTTCTCGGCGTCGGCCGAGGCGAAGTCCTCGGACACTTCCCGGAGCAGGTTGCGGTAGGCGGGACTCGCGGCTGCCCGCTCCATCGAGGCGTGCATTTCCTGGAGACGCCGGCGATGGAGATAGTCCCGGATCGCCTCGTTCACCAGGTCGCCCATGCGGGAGAAGCCCATGCGCCGGTAATCGGCTTTCAATCCCTCGTAGAGGTCCCCTGGCAGCGACAGGGTGGTCCGGACGTGGTCCATGATGGTTCCTCCTATGCTGATGATAGCGTCGCTGAGCGCATCAGTCCAGATGCGGATTCAGGGCAGGGCTTCCGCGGGGTCGCTCCTCCCCGGACACGCCAGCCGTGGGTGTGGGCGAAGCACAGGGGGGTGCGTTCCCCTGGCCGGACCATATCGGGCTACAGGCCCTCGGTTGCTACGGGGTTGGCGCCCATCTTCCACCAGGACCCCATCGACCGCGGGAGCGCGATCGTGGCGTGCCTGAAGTGGATCGGGGGTAGGATCCTGGCCTCAGGCCTTGTCGCCGCCTGCCACCCAGGCCAATGCCTGACAGCCTCTGTCACCCCGGCGTGGTACGATGCTTGAGTGGAGGCGTGCGACATGCAAGCGGATTGCGCGAACCAGGACCTTCTCCGGGCCTATCGGCGGCATCTCAAGGTCGGGCGGCTCTTCGCCTTCCTGGACCAGGGGATGGCCTCGGTTCCAGGGGTGCAGTGGCTGGCCTCCCGGGCGCCCTGGCCCATGATCCTGCCGCTGTCCACGCCCCGCGTGGACCTGCCGGGTCTGGCGTTGCACCCCCGCGGACTTCCAGACCTGGTCCTGGGCGTGCTGGCCAGCGACCGGGACCTCTATCGTCCGGGGCGCGACCCGATCCGCCTGTTGCTGGCCGATCCCTTGCGGCCCCTCGGCCTGGTCGCGCTGAACCTGGTCCGCAACGGTGTCCCCCGCAGCACCGAGACGGTTCGCCTGGACCGGCACGGGGCCGGAGTCCTGTACTTGCCTCCGCTGCCGGAGGGCCTCTACACGGCCAGCCGTCCCGGCCGCCCGGCCAACCAGGCCTGCACCTTCCGCGTTGCGCCCCACCGTCTGGCCCCCTTCACGGCCCTCCTGGTCTCGTGCAAGGAGGTGGCCGGTCGCCCGGAAGCCCGTGATGTGGCCCTGCACCTGGAGCGCTTCGGGCAGGCCTACCAGGGGCCCCTGCGCGGCGACCTGCTGGTGCGGGGGCAACGGGTGGGCAAGGTGGGCCACTGGGCCGAGTCCGGACGGGCCGTCTTCCGGATTCCGGTTCAGCGCGAGGGCGCCCACCAGTTGCATGTGCAGATTCCTGGCGAGCCCGAGTGCACGGCCACCGTCAGCGTGACGGCTGCCTCCTGGGACGGCCAGGGCCGCGCCCGCCTCTCCAGCCGAGGTTTCGCCGTGGAAGCGGGTCTCCACCCGGGCCTCGACACCCACCCCCTGCGAGGTCTTCACCTGGCGGAAGGTTGCCAGGAAGGACCCTTCCGTCTGGAGCGGACGGTCGAGGGAGCGGTCCGGTTGGTGGCCCACCAGGAGGTCGGCCCCATTCTGGCGATCCTCAGGGATCCCCTGGGTCCGGCCCCACTCCAGTCCGCGGACACGGTCGACATGATCCCTCACCTGGCGCTGGCGCTGCTGGGCCTGGAGGAGATCGAGGAGACGCCGGACCTGCCCGGCCTGAGGGGAGCCAACCGCAGGCTGCTGGAGGCCGTCCAGCAGGCAGCCCACGGCTGCGCCGGCGAAGCTGCGGATCTCCTCTGGGAGGCCTTGGAGGGTGGGGTCAACCCGGACCGTCTGCCCGACTTCGGTCGGCAGGGTCTGCTTGATTCGGTCCCCCTGGCTGCGCGCCTTCTGGGACCCCGCGAGCGGGTAGAGCAGCGGGGCCGGATGGAGCCCGGCGAGGTCCTGGAGTTCCAGACCCCGTCCCCGGCGGGCATCTTGACGGCGGGCGCCTGGGTGAACGGGGCCCCGTGGGAAGGCTGGGCGGTGTGCCTGGCTCCAGAGGCCGCGTCCCTCCGCCTGGAGGCCCCTGGCGAGGCCCGCCCTGGCCAGGAGTTCCCTCTGCAGATCGACCTGGGCGACCGGGAGGGTTCGGTCCTTGTGACCGTGCGCGACGCGCGGCGCACGGCCGCGGCACCCCTGGCCGAGCGCCTGGCCCGCTCGCTTGTGGACTTCGCTGCCAGGATGGAGGAGGTCGGCGGGACAGGGCCCGGCTTCGAGGAGGTCCGATTGGACGTGGCCAGACCTCCCTCGGAGAAGGCGCCGAAGGCCAGGCCGCACTTGGACGCCGCCGGACTGCGGAGGGTGGCCTCGGCGTTGACGGCCGGAGGCCTTCTGGACCTGGACCTGGTGACCGTCGATCCGCAGTTGGCCAGGTGCCTGCCAGAGCACCTGACCCAGCGCTACAAGTGCCTCCCGGTGCTCGCGGCCGACAACACGATGATCCTGGCCATCGTGGACCCCGGCAACAAGCTGGCCATTGACGACGTGGCGCTCATCACCGGTTTCGACGTCGTTCCGGTGGCGGCCCGGGAGGACCAGGTGGTGCGGGAGATCCGGAGGCAGTTCGGGGTCACCGAACTGGTCTGCGTGGAACAGTCCGTCGGGGAGGTCTGCGATGACCCGGGAATGTGGCCCCATCGCCCTCCACCCCAGGCACAGGAGCTTTCAGGGCGGCTTGCTGAACCCGGTCCTCAATCCTCCGACGTCTTGGATGTCCACTTCCTCTCCTGCGTCCGGGGCCAGGTGACCCTGCCGCTGCGGGTGCCCGAGGATGGAGGCACCTGCGAGGTGGAGGCCCTGTTGCTATCTGGAGGCGACTGGTCTGGCACCCGGGCCACCGTGCGGGTCGAGCCCGGACCGCGCCCCATTCTGCGCCTGCCGGCCTTCCTTCGGGCCGGCGAGGAGGTTCTGGGACGGCTGACGGTGGCTGGCGACCGGGAGGACCTGCAGCGTCTGGAGCTGTGGCGGGATGGCCAGCCTGTCGATCTGGAGGAACGGGAGGGTGTCTGCGTCTTCCCGGCCCTGCCGGGCCTCTACCGGGCCGTCTCGGTGGATCATGTGGGCGCCGTCCGCGAGGACCTGGCCGAGGTCCGCCATCTCGCGGAGCGCGTCTTGCGTTATCACAGCCTGCGCTGGCTGACCCGCGGAGACCGCCTTCGCCGCCAGGATGAAGGCTGGCTGGAGGTACAGGAAATCCCGGGCGTGCGTCCCGTCCTGGCCAGGCTCCTGCGGGCCCTGGTCGAGTACCCTCACGGCTGCTGCGAGCAGACCGCCGCCCGGGCCGCGGCGGCCGCAGCGGAGTGGTGGCTTCGTCGCGACCAGCCGGGACCCCGAGAGCAGGCCGAGCGCGACCTGCGCGAACTGATGGCCCGGTTGGAGGCCATGGTCCTGTCACCGGGTGCCTTCAGGATCTACCCGGACAGCGAGGATCGAGCTCCCTACTCGTTGGCCCGGGCCACCGAAGGGCACCTGCAGCAACTCCGGATCCTCGATGCCCCCTCGCTGCCTCGGGACCTCAAGATTCTGGTGGAAAGGGCCCTCTCCTGGACTAGCGGAGACGCCAGCCAGGACAGGCTGGCGGAGCAGTACCTGGCCAGCCGGCAGGGGAAGAGTCTCAAACCCAAAAAGCTGGAAGTCTTGCGCTCGTCGGCCCGGTCCCTGGCCGAGAAGCCTCTGGCCCAGCCAGGCCTGAGGGCCACGGCCTCCTACACCGCGGCGATCCTGCTGCGCACCGGCCAGGAGGAGGACCGCCGCCTGGCCACGCGCCTGGCCAACGAGGTGATGAGGCGGCTGGTGGGCGGGGGGAGGCTCTACTCCACGCTGGACTCCATGGCCGCCGTGGCGCTGCTGCGCGAGATGGAAGGCACCGAGCGCCCGCCCGCCGTGCGCTGGAGCGAGGACCGCTCGGAAGTCGAGGTCCTGGAGGGCGACCTCCTCCTGGCCCTGGTCCAGGAGTGCCCGGCCCGATACGCCGACGGGGTGCCGCCGTTCCAGGCGCGCCTGGTGTCCGAGCGGACCACGGTCGAGCGGGCGTCGCCAGGGATTCTCATTGACCTGGTGGTGGAGCTCCTGGATCCCCTGGATCCCTACGCCCCGGGGGACACCATGCGGATCTACCTGCCCGAGACCCTGGCCTGGATGGAAGGGGGAGGCCTGGTCCGCGAGCTGTGGCTGGACTTCGAAGGCCGCTCCTCATTGCGTGTGCCCCTGGTGGTGGTCGAGGAGGGCGGGCGCCCCCTCTATCTGCAGTTGGAGAACATGTACAGCGAGGCTCGAGGCGGCCCGCCCGTGCCGCTTCCCTTCATCGCTTCCGGGGCACTCCCCACGGGGGAGCCCGGCCCGTCCGCTGTGGCCTCCGTGGCACGCCACCTGTCCCCCGATGTCCAGACCCGGCTCGACGATTTGATCCGCGAAGGTCTGGAGGCGGGGGCCGAGTGGCTCCACCTCGAGCCCGACCCGGTCCGTCCTCACCTCCGGCTGCGCGGTGGTCCGGAACAGGAGGAGACCACCGAGCGAACCCTGCCCTTCCGCGACCTTCTGGATATGGTGGAGCAGTTGAAACGGGCCTGTGGCTTGGCTCCGGATTCCGAGGCGCCGGGCTCCAGGCACTTCCAGTGGGGAGAGCGCGAACTGCAATGCCATTTCCTGCCCGGCTTCCACGGTCTGCGGGTAGCCGTGCGGCTGGGGCCGGAGGTGGCCCTGGGGCCGGCTCTGCAGGAGGCCGCAGCGGCCCTGTCCTCCGTGAGGAGGAGCATTGGGGAGGGCGACGAGCCCGCTCCGGGCCGGCTGGCGCGGGCTCGGGCCCTGGTGGCCGCCGCCACGGTGGACACGGATGGACTGAGCCCGGGCGACCCGATGCGCCACCTCCTGGACGGGCTGTCCCGCCTGCTGGACGTGCTTCGCGATCCGCCCCTCACAAGGTCGCGGGCCGTGGCCTTGTGCAACCACCTGGCCAAAATCCTGCGCACCCTGCAAGGCCGGAACTTGCACATCTGAGTTTCAGGCGCGCGGCGAACCAGGAGTGCCGACCGCCTGGGAACGGGTGGTCCTCGAGAAGGGAGAAGACCGATGAAGAAGGACGACTGGGGCGAGGCCCTCAGGGATTACGTGCAGACGCAGAGGCAGCGGAACCCGATTCCCGACCGCGACACCCTGTCGCCGGAGGAGGAATGGCACTGCCGGGTCATCGGCGGAGAGTTTCTGCAGTGGGACCAGCGCGGGCTGGACCAAATCATGCAGCAGCGCTATGTGCTGAAGGCCGTGGGCTTCGACCCGGAGCCCCTGATCGTGATCACCACCAGCATGCCCGGCTTGGTGGCGATGAAGGAGATCGCGCCCGAGCCACCGCCCGACCTCGTCTACCTGCTCCACGAGGAGTTCCAGACGTGGGAGAGCCAGCACCCGGTGCACTCCATGACCTTCCACATCCATCACTGGAGTTTCTTCGAACCGGCGGACGGCGAGGTCGTCCTCCAGGCCCGCTCGGACCATCCGGACGCTCCGGTCTCCAGCCTGCGGGTCCATCGGACCGGGACGCTCTGGGGAAGGAACTGCGGCTCCACCTGCCAGCACCTGTGGCAGTGGCAGGGTGAGAAGCTGGCGCTGCTCAATGAGGCCATCTCGCGCGCGGTCTTCTGAACGGGCTCCGGGCCGCGCCGGGTGGGGGCAGCAGAGCAGAGGTCCTGGTGCATTCCGCGCTGGATGGTGCCAGGAACGGGCTGGCCAGGAGGTCGAACCCGGGGAGTCGTCCCCGCACCATCATCAAGCCCCCCCTCCTCCGGGGGGCTGCGGCTTCCCACGGGCCCGGTTCGCCCGCTGCCGCTCATGGCGCTCGTCTCGCCCCTTCGTCCAGCATTCGCTCAGGTTCGTCGGCCAGCGCCAGATGCCGCAGGCCCCGGGCCCGGGGCCGATCGAGGACACCCGGCACTCGCCCCGGCCGAATTGGCGAGCGCCCTGGACGGCGAAGACAACCAGGCGGTAGTGGGCGAACCAAGACGGGAGGCGCAGGCGGAGCTCGGCGTTGCCGTTCCAGTCCGGCGTCAACCAGGGGAGGAACAGGGATTCGGGGCAGAGGTCCCCTCTCAGCTTGCCGAGCGGGACTGGGGGGCGATCCAGGAAATAGGGAGTCTTCCTTCCGCCGTAGGCCACCTCTTGCCTCTGGTGACGGCGCCGGAGGCACTCCGCTTGCGTCTCGTTCTCGAACTTCAATGCCTCGCCCTCTCCGGGGAGGAACACCGGGGCGGACGGACTCCAGCCATACATCGACTCCCAGGGATCGGGCCAGTCGCAGCCCGCGGTCTTGAACAGGTCCTCGTCTGCCAGGATGGCACAGAGGTACGCGTGGGTGGCGGGCATGCCTCGAGAATCGCGCACCGCCACCCGGTAGCGGAACTCGATCCCGTGGGGCAGGATCTCGCGCTCTGGGACGACCTTGACCGAAAGACGCCTCCCTTCCGCCGAGACGGGCAGGTAGACCTGGTCCGCGAGGGGGGCACCGCCGTTGGAGTCATCTTCCAGGTGGACCACGGCGGTCAGGTGGACTCCAGGCACGTGCTCTTCCAGCAGGGGGACCGGAATCTCGAGCTCGGTTGAGGAGAGCCTGTGGACCTCGTGACGGAGCACTCCCCCCCGGCTGAGCACCAGCAGGACTCGGGCGGGGGCGCTGGGGACCTGCAGGCGGACGTGGGCGGTCTCCCCCGGCTGGTAGGATTCCCGGTCGGGTCGGAGGACCGGGCCTGGTGGTGGGCGGAGGGATGCTTGGACCCGGAACCTCCCTTCGCTTGAGAAGGAACGCCCCTCGGGATCACCCACCCGCGCCTCCACGTCGTAGACCCCGGGCACGAGTCCCGCCGGCCTCCAGAGGACGGGATGGCCTGCCGAGAGGAGGATGGTTTGCAGGATTGGGCTCGGGTCTCCGTGGAGGCTGGCCCGCAGCGAGATCTCGACCCCTGCCTCCGGTTCGCCGTGGGCGTCCACGACAACCGTCTCCACGCCCCCGAAGACCTCGCGCAGTCCCACGATTCGCGGGCACGACAGGCTCAACGTCTCCCAGTGCTCGACGGCGTGGGGTGCACATTGGAGGTCGGCCACCACCTTCAGCCGCAAGCGGGTCACGGGACGGTCTTATTGGGCGGGTGGCACCGCGAAGCGATAGACTCCGGCTTCGTCGGTTCGCCCCCGCTCAAGGTCGGAAGGTTCGCCAGGCCTGCCGACCCTACCGAAGGAGAAGTCCTTCCATCGGGGTGGGGCGAAGCACCCATCGTCCCGTGTCCATCGACCGTGCACCGGCGCGCCTGGCCAGGGTTGGCCGTGGGCGTCCTGCACCTGGGCCTCGACCTTGAAGGCCGGGCCCGGCACCAGCGGGCCAGGCGGCCCCTGAAGGAGCACCGTGGCCGCAGGCGAGACGAACTTCTGGACCTCATGCTGGCTGCGGATCCAGTTGTTCGGCGCGACTTCGACTTGTAGGAAGGAGGGGCCCCGGGGCACGTTTAGCCGTCCCCGCATCGTAAGGCGCCCGTTCTTGTCCAACACGACCGTCCCGGAGGCGGATGGGGCCTGGAAGGAGCTACCGGACTTCCACCACAGGGTCCTGGGGACGGGCGCCGGCAGTTCCAGATCCCCGGATGGGCCGTCCACATGCCGCACCCAGCCCAGGGCACGGATCTCTTCTCCCGGCTGGTACAGAGGGCGGTCGGTGACCAGGAAGGTGCGAAAACCCTCTGGGGAGTGCGGCTGGGGCCACGACGTGGCCACCATGCGGCCTGATTGCTCGCCCCGGGAGGCCACCACGGTGGAGTGGAGTCCTGGGCCCGTGCAGAACGCGACGCGAGCAACCCCATCCCGGTCGGTCTGCACCATCTCGGGCGAGCCCTCGAAGCCGACGGACACCCCCTCCGCGGGCCGACCCGTGGTGCCTTCCGTCACCACGATCACCGCGGCGTCTGCTGCCAGAACACCCGTCATCTGCAGATCGTTCACAGACCCTCCTTCCGCCCGGGCGGTCACGCAGACCCCCAGGCTCTTCCCGGTGCGTGCCGGCCATCCCGATGGTAGCAGCAGTGCCTGTCAGGGATTGTCACCGCGCCAGGCCAGGCCTGGGCAGAGCAAGAGCTGATCCTGGGACCGGGTGGACCAGGGTGGCGAGTCCCATGGCTGGATCCGGGCACGCTGCGCGATCAGGACTACGGGCCGCCACGACACCCCCGCTCTTGGCGGAGTCCGTGACGATTCCAGTGCGTGGTGGAGCGTTGTCGTCCCCGTGACCGGTTCGAAGGCACCGGCGAGCGCCGGAACTTCCTCCCGAATTGTCGGGCAGGACCGGGCACCGAACTGAGCTTGATCCAACGTCCCCTGGAAGCGGCGATCCTCCCGTATTGAAGTCTTGGTGGTGATGTCGTATCAGACATAAAATGCAGGCGTGGCGGAACCACGGGACAAGCCTCTGATATGGTTTCACGGCGAGGTCAGGACGCCTCCTCTCAGCCCGGCAGCCCGATTGGAGGCAGGCCGTCTACCTCAGCCCCCAAGAAGCCGCCTTCGTGGAATTGAAGCTGGCCCTGGCGGACTGTCCGACGCGAGATTCGGACTCGCTGCGGCTGGACCCAGAACCAGGTCGCAAAATTCCTTGGTTCCAGCCAGTCCCGCGTCGCCAAGATGGAATCGGCCGATTCGTCGGTGTCCATCGACCTGATCCTGAAGGCTCTGCTGCACCTGGGAGCCACCCGGACGGACCTGACCCAGGTCATCGTGCGGGCCGCCTGACACCCCATTCGCTTGCTGGCGCTGCGGAGGTGTTCGTAGCCCTCTCCTTCGGCGGCCGTGGCCGGGCTGGCAGACCAGACAGCGCCTGGGAGGGCGGCCGGGGCCTGCTGTTCACGGACCGGCAACATCCCGTCCACTTCCCTGCAATCTTCCGTTCATCCGCCGGCAACATCCCAGGCGCATCCTGGAGGTGAGCGGCGCCCGTGGGCGGGCGCCCGACGGCCGGTCCCCGCCTGGCGGCGGATTCAGGTATACTCCTG
>DIWH01000047.1 GCA_002423485.1 Candidatus Xenobium occultum
CGAAGAAGAGCATGCCCAGCAGCGGGAGGGCACCCGGGGCGATGAAGGAACACACCGCCAGGCCGACGATGGGAAAGAGGAGCTTCTGCAGTGGGGTGGCCGCAGGGGCCGGTTTCATGCGGATCAGGCGCTCTTCCCGGGTGGTCAGCAAGCGCATGATGGGCGGTTGGATCACCGGCACCAGGGCCATGTAGGAGTAGGCCGAGATGGTGATGGCCCCCAGCAGGTCGGGGGCCAGCTTCGAGGTCAGGAAGATGGCCGTGGGCCCGTCGGCACCCCCGATGATGGCGATCGAGCCCGCCGCTTTGAGCAAGCGCTCGGGATTCGCCGGGTCCATCAGTCCGAGCCAGGGGAACTCGCTGCCGATCAGCACGGCGGTGATCAGGGTGCCGAAGATGCCGACCTGGGCGGCGGCTCCCAGCAGCATCAGTTTTGGGCGACTGATCAGCGACGAGAAGTCGGTCATGGCGCCGATACCCAGGAAGATCAAGGGGGGGTAGACCCCCTTGACGACGCCCCAGTACAGGAAGTTCAGGACGCTTCCGTGCTCGTAGATGCCGATTTCGTTGCCCAGTTGGAAGGGGATGTTGCCAACCAGGATGCCGAAACCGATGGGCACCAGGAGCATGGGCTCGAAGCCCTTCCGGATGGCCAGGAAGATGAAGAACAGGCCCACACAGATCATGGCCACGTGGCCGATCGTCAGGTTGGCGAACCCGGTCGAGGCCCAGAAACGGACGGCTTCATCCATGGCGGCCTACTCGAACTTGACCAGGGGTTGGCCCTGCAGCACGTGGTCGCCCGCCTTGACCAGGACCTGGGCGATCCGGCCTTCCGTGGGTGAACTCACGTTGGTGTTCATCTTCATCGCTTCGATGATCAGGAGGGGTTGGTTCTTGGTGACGGTGCTCCCCGTCTCCACCTTGACCTCGACCACGATCCCGGCGATGGGCGAGTCGACGACTCCACCCGGGCCCGCGGCGACCGGGTGGGGGCCCGTCGGCGGGGGCATCGGACGGGGGGGAGGAGGGGCCGCGGGTTGCGCCTGAAGGCTGGTCGCCGCGTAGCCGTAGGAGGTTCCGGGCTGTTCGTCGTCCTCGATCATCTCGACCTCGACGTCGTAGCAGACTCCGTTGACAGTGACGCGCATCTTCTTCACGGATAGGACTCCTTCAGCGAAGCCGGTGAGAGGCCATGATGCTGAGCCGGCCCTCGCGGGACCAGGTCGCTTCCGGGGCTCCCCGGCGATATCGAATGTGGTGGATCCGGGTGTGCTCGCCTAGTGAGGCGGACAGGGCCGCGCTGATGGCGGCCACGACCTCAGGGCTGATCCCGGACTCGACGGTCGGTCCCTGGTCTGCGGGGCTCTCGGCGGCCTTTGAGGTCGGTCTCCAGGTCTCCAGTTTCTGGAAGAGCCAGACGGCACCCGCGACCAGGCTCAGGGCCATGAAGACCACGGTGACTCCGAAACAGGTGAGTCTCCAGGCAATGGCCAGGTCGTGCAGGGCAGGGTCGCTCACAGCGGGATCAATCCGTGCTTCTTCTGGGGCCTGGTCTCGCGCTTGGTGCGCAGGGATTCCAGGGCCAGACTGATGTAGCGGCGGGTATCGCCGGGCTCGATCACATCGTCGATCAGGTTGCGTCCGGCGCCCAGGAAGGGCGAAGCGAACGTCTCGCGATACTCCTCGACGAAGCGCTGCTTGGTCTCCTCGGGGTTCTCAGCCTTCTTCAAGGTCTGGCGATGGATGATGTTGACGGCTCCCTCGGCCCCCATCACGGCGATCTCCGCAGTGGGCCAGGCGGCCACCCGGTCCGCGCCCAACTCCTTGCCGCTCATGGCCAGGTAGGCTCCGCCGTAGGCCTTGCGCAGGATCAGGGTGATCTTGGGAACCGTGGCCGCCGAGTAGGCGAAGAGGATCTTGGCGCCGTGTCGGATGATTCCCCCGTACTCCTGGCGGATCCCGGGCAGGAAGCCCGGCACGTCCACCAGGGTCACGATGGGGATGTTGAAGGCGTTGCAGAAGCGGACCATCTTGGCCAGCTTATCCGAGGCGTCGATGTCCAGGCAACCTCCCATCACGTTGGGCTGGTTGGCCATGAGCCCTACCGTGCGGCCGTTGATTCGGCCCAGGCCGACCACCACGTTGGCGGCGAAGTGCTCCTGGACCTCCAGGAAGTCGCCGGCATCGACGATGCGTCGGATCACCTCCCGGACGTCATAGGGATTGCGCGGGTTGTCCGGGATGACCCGATCCAGGAGGGGATCGTAGGCGAAGGTCAGCGAGCCGTCACTGAGATCTGGAGGATCCTCGGTGTTGTTCGCCGGCAGGAAGCTCAGGAGCTTCTTGCAGATGGCCACGGCGTGGGCATCATCCGTCGCCACGAAGTGGACGACGCCGCTGTAGTTCATCTGGGCCTGAACGCCGCCCAAATCCTCGTCCGAGATGTCTTCGCCCGTGACCTCCTTGATCACCTGGGGACCGGTGATGAAGAGCCGTCCTGTCTTCTGGACCATGATGATGAAGTCGGTCAGGGCTGGCGAGTAGGCGGCTCCGCCGGCGCAGGGTCCGGCCACGATGGCGATCTGGGGCACCACACCCGAGAGCTGGACGTTGCGGAAGAAGATCCGGCCGTAGCCCGACAAAGCGTCGATGCCCTCTTGGATTCGGGCTCCACCGCTGTCGTTGATGAACACGAAGGGAGCTCCGCACTTCAAGGACAGGTCCATCATCTGGCAGATCTTGTCCGCGTGCATTTCGCCGACCGTGCCGCCGGCCACGGTGAAATCCTGGGAGGCGGCGAAGACCTGGCGCCCTTCGACGGCCCCCGACATGCAGACGACTCCCTCGGCGGGAAGCTCCTTGCCCTCCATTCCGAAGGAGTTGCAGCGGTGTCGGGAGTACAGGAAGAACTCCTGGGAGGTCTCGGGGTCGAAGAGCAGTCCCAGGCGCTCCCGTGCGGTGCTCTTGCCGGCGGCCCGCTGTTTGGTGATGCGGGCTTCGCCGCCGCCCTGGCGCAGGCGCTCTCGGGTCTGGCGCAGGCGCTCGATTTTGTCTTGGGTGCTCATGGTTGGCTCCCGGCCTTGGGATGGGGTTCTCCGAATCAGGAGTCGGGGAAAGACGCACAAGGCGGCGCTGGGAAAAACGCCGAAGTGCAGGCGGTCCTTTCGCGGCCGAGGCATCCTACCCTTCCCGGACCTCGGACAGATATCTTCCGGGGCACACGATCAGGACGCCCACCCGGCAGGAGAAGCGCCTGGAGCCCGAAGAGCGGCAGTCGAAATGTTCCGGGTGCGAGACCATCGGTGTGCCTCTCAGACCGCCAACGCCTCCCTCCCGGGGGAGGCGGCCTCGCCGTGCCCGGGGGGCAGGTGGCCCGGGTCCAGGTGCTTCCAGGTCTGGGTCCTGGTCTTGTTCCTGTTGACCATCCCCGGTCTGCACGGGGTGGCCCTGGGGTTGAACCCGGTCTTGCGGGGAGTCAACGACGCCGGAGGGGAGTTCATCCCGTTGCCCCTTCCCGAAGACCACCCGCTGGAGCTGTCTTCTTCCCGCACCTTGGACTACGTCGCGGGCAAGGGCCTCAATCTGGTCCGGCTCCCTTTCGCCTGGGAGCACCTGCAGCCGCTTCCTGGCGGGCCCCTGGACCCCCAGGCGGTGGCCTCCCTGCGCGCCTACCTGCAGGAGGCTGACCGCCGCGGCCTGCTGGTCATTCCCGATCTGCACAACTATGCCCGCTTCACCCGGGTCGGCCCGGAGGGCCGTCTCCAGACGCTGGTGGTCGGCGATCCGCGTTTTCCCGCCGCCTTCCTGGCCGACTTCTGGCGTCGCATGGCCGAGGCCTTCCGAGACGCCCCGGCCATCTACGCCTGGGGCTTGATGAACGAACCCCACGACATCGTGACCCGTCGCTGGGAAGAGGCCTCCCAGGAGGCGGTCACGGCCATCCGCTCGACGGGGGACCGCCGCTGGATCCTGGTCCCGGGAAGCAACTGGTCGGCGGCCCACATCTGGGTGATGTGTCACGGGCACGAGGCCTGGATCCGCGACCCTCTGGGGAGGGTTGCCTACGAGGCCCACTGCTACCTGAACGCCGCGCCTTCCTTTGGGCTGTCCTACGAGCAGGAGCGCGAGCAGGACCCCGACCTGGAAGGCCGGGCCCGGAAGCGCCTTCGGGTTTTCGCGGACTGGTGTGAATTCAACGGGGTCCCGGGCTTCATCGGCGAATTCGGCAATCCCGCCGAGCCCGGTTGGCTGGCTCTTCTGGACCGTCTGCTGGGCGAGATGGACCGTCACCGCCTGCCGGGCACGGCCTGGGCCCTGGGCGAGAAATGGCCTGCGGACTATGCTTTGAGCCTGCACCCCGACCCGGCCTCCGGCGAGGACCGTCCCCAGATGAAGGTCCTGCTCCGACATCCCGGGGGCCGGACCCTCAGCGTGTGGGAGGATTTCCTCCGGGGCTATCGGCTGTACTCCAAGCGGGCCGTCCACCAGTCTCGACCCCTGCGTCAGATCTGGCGCGACCTGCGCCGGGAGTGGCTGCCACAGGTCAGGGATTTCTTCCGTCCTGAAGGAGGGCCGCGTGGCCGTTCTGCAGCACCGGCCCGGTGACCTCGCGCAGGTGCTTGCCGACGAAGAAGAAGCGGTCGGGGAGGGGAGGCAGGTCGGCCTGGAGGCCTTCGCGCAGGATCAGGCGCAGGACGTTGACCAGACTGATCCCGTCCAGGTCCTGCTGGCTCAGGCCCGGCATGTGCAGGGCGACCAGGTTGGGATAGCGCTCGGCCAGGACCTCGGGTGAAGGTTCGTAGCGTTCCTGGTGGGGAAGTCGAACCCAGCTCAGCCAGGAGCCGTGGTCGGAGGCGATCAGGATGATCGGCTTGGGCCCGGGTCGCTCCAGGAGGGTCTGGGCGATGGTCTCCAGCCGACCGGCCACGAAGCGCGCTTGATCCGGGTAGAAGGCTCGGTACATCCGCTCCTGGGCCTCGGGCGTCGAATAGAAGAAGGTGTTCTTGAATCCCAGGCGCTCCTTGGCCTCGCGGGGGATGAGGCTGCCGTCGGCGCGCAGGACGAAGGGCTCATGGGGCGCTGGGACGTGGGCGAAGGTGAAGGTCGGGCGGTCGGAGTCCCCGGGACGGGTCTGCAGGTCGTCCAGGATGTCCAGGACCCGGGTCCGATGGGCAGCCTCCGGATCCAGGTTGGCCAGGCCCAGGACGTCCTGCAGGAAGCTGATGAAGGAACCTCGGATCAAGAGCCCGGTGAATTCGTTGAAGTGCGGCGTGGAGTCGACCTCCACGTCCAGGCCCTCGATTCCCTGGGTGGCCGTCCAGCTCGAGACGTAGGAGACCGTCCGGTAGCCCTGGCTGCGGACGAAGGCCATGGCCCGGTTCCGGCGGATCATGGCGGTCCATTGGGGGTCCCGGGGCGGGTCCAGCAGGTCGTCAGGCTGAAGGCCCGGCAGGTACTCCATGTTCAGGAAGGAGGCCAACGACGGGGTGGTGCGCGAGTAGTTGCTGTGGCTCCCCCGGGCCACGACGAACCCCATGCTGCGCAGGCTGTCCAGGAAGGCCGAGTCGTCCACCCCGAAGGTGTTGCGCATGGCGTCGCTGCGGGCGTACTCGTCGGCGATGATCACGTAGATGTCCGGTCGGCTTCGGGAGTCGGGGTGGACCGGGGAGCGTTGCGTGATGGCCTCTTCGGGGGCCAGGGCGGTCCGGGATGGTCGGGTGAGCCAGGCCTGGCCGGCCGGGAGCAGGGCCAGGGCCACGAGCAGGACCGAGGCCCCGTTCAGGATCGAGGTCAGCCCCGACCAGGACTCCCGGCGCCGGAGCAGACCCCAGGCCAGACCAAGAAGGGCCAGGAGCATCATGGGAACCAGGACCCGGTGCCGGAACGGCGTCATCCCTGCCAGATGGACCTGGCCCAGCGGCCGGCTGACGTGGCCGTAGAAGCAGAAGGCCACCAGGACGGCGGAGGCCAGGACGCCGGCCGGGCGGAGATCGCGGTACAGGGCCAGTCCGCCCAGCAGCAGAAGCCCGGCCAGGGCCTCCAGGATGGCGGAGGGGAACCAGACCTGGCTGAGCCGGGCCTCTCCTGCGTTGGCGGCGTACAGGAAGACGACCGGGTAGAGGGCCAGCAGAAAGGGGTGCCAGACCAGGGGGCGGGAGGTTCGGGGCATGCCAGGGGGCCAGCCGTCGACCGGGCCGGGGGACTCTGGGGTCCGGCCCGTTCCCGGCGGCTTGTGGCCGCTATTCCTTGCCTTCGGGTTCCGGCTTGCGCATGCCCATCCTCAGGGTGAGACGCTTCCAGTTCATCTTCAGCCAGATTCCCACCCCGGCGATTCCGGCCAGCAGCAACTGCAGCATCATCCCGCCGGTTCCGGGGTCCAGGTAGGCCTGGGCAGGGCAGGTCCCCAGCAGCATCCACCAGGCGGTCACGAGCAGGATCCAGAAAGACATGGAACAAAGCCCCCATCTCAAACGGTGTTGGAATATCCGGCCTGTATTCGCCGGCGAATCCTGCCCTCCTGCCCCGTCCTCCAGCCCTCCTGTCGGCGCGCCGGTCCAGTTCTTCAGGCGGGGCGGAAGCCGGCCAGGTGCATGGCCTTCTGGATCCGGGAATCCTTCATGAAGGTCTCCCAGGCGAACCCGGTCCGGTGGTTCTCGGCCATCAGCATGGTGATGCCCAGATCGATGCCCAGGACGTCGGGGTTGACCCAGCCCGTGGCGGGGTTGAAGGCGTCCGCGAAGCCGTAGCGTCCCCAGATTTGCCCGCCGTGTTGACGATGCAGGTGCTGCAGGACGCGCAGGGTCTCGTCGGGCAGGAAGGGGATCGAGCCTCCCGCTGCGCAGGGCACGACCGTGCCGTCGATCCGGGCGTCTGCCGGGGGGCCTCCCCAGGCCACGTAGCCCTGGGCCGAGTCCGAAGCAGTGATGCCCCACATGTCCTCGGAGTAGTGGGGAAAACGGTCCGCCAGATCCAGGCAGAAGGCCCGGTGGGCGCGGGTGGCCAGGACCGAGTTCCGGAAGTAGTCGGCGTGCAGGTCCCGCAGGCCCCGGAAGTCGACCCAGGCGTGGGAATACTGGTGGGTGAACAGGACCGGGTTCCCCGAGATGTAGTCCAGCCCGTAGAAGCGGACCCAGGGGCGCCTCCAGGCGTGCCAGCACTCCGCAGGCAGGGGGTGGGTGGGCGAGGCCATCCCCAGCAGGACCAGGATCATCAGCTCGCAGTAGTGGTCCCAGCGCGGTTCCAGGAAGCCCGATTCGGGGGTCCAGCCCATCGAGAGGGTGTCGCGACCGTTCAGCATCCAGGGCCAGTCCACGCGGCTGAAGACCTCCTCGGCCAGCTCTGCGACCTCCAGGTCTGCCCCGAAGTGCTGCCGGCAGGTCAGGACCCCGGCCAGGAGCAGGGCCGTGTCGATGGAGGAAAGCTCGCACCTTCCCCAGCGCTGGCCTGTCTCCATGTCCACGAAGTGGTAGAAGAAACCGCGTTGGTGGGGCATCCGACGGGCCAGGAAGCGCAGGGTGGTGCGCACACGGTCCAGCAGGAGGGACCTCGGGGCATGGCCCCGGGCTTCTGCAATGCACAGCGCCGTCAGTCCGAAGCCGGTGGCCGCGATGCTGGACATCTGGCGTTCCTCGCACCCGGTGGTGCGGGCGCGATCGCGCACCTGCCCGGTTCGCGGGGAGGCCTGCTCCCAGAAGTAGCGGAAGGCCCGGCGTTGGATCTCTTCCAGAAGGTCGGTCTCGGGGAGTGGCTTCGCCCCGGCCAGGACCGGAGCGATCCAGGGCAGGGCCAGGGCGCCGGCCCCCAGGCGCAACAGGTGGCGGCGGGTCACGAGCATCTTGACGTCTTCGTCCCTCCTGGGACGGATCCCGCCTGGAATGCGGACGGGTCCGGTCAGGGGCCGAACGTCTCAAGACCAGGAGCTGGGGGCGCTGCGTTTTGGTGTGCCAGGGCACAGAGTGTCGGGGCCGGGTGCCCTATCCTGGGATGGAGGTTCCGGCAGGCCACTGGCTTCATGTGACGAAATTCCGAAGAGTGGTCTTCTGCGTGGAGCCCGGAGGAAGGTCTCCCGGGCCCACAGCGGAGCTCAGCCGGCGACGGCCTTGGAAGGGCCTGTTTCCGGCCTCTCTGGAAGCCTCCGCGAGTTGGAAGGAGACGGAGATGAACACCCTGCGAACCGGGCGGTCTTCCGGACAGGAAGGGATGGCCCTGGCCGTGGCCCTGGTGACCTTGATGATCCTGGTCGTCATGGGTCTGGCCCTGGGCTCGATCGGGATCGACAACCTCAACCAGATCCGTCGCACGGGTGACACCTCGGCCCTGGTGCACGCCGCCAACGGCGGTCTGCACGAGCTGATGGACCGGATCTACGGGGACGGGGCCTCCACCAACGGGCAGTTCGGCCTGGGGGTGACCGATGCCACGGCCGATGGGGCGGGCACCTACACCACCTCGCTGAAGGCCTGCCACTACTGGTGGACCTTCAATTCCGCCGCGGGGGAGCCCTACTGCACCAACAACCTCGCCGGGGACTCTGCCGTGACCGGTTGGAACGGGATGACCGTGCCGGCCCGGATGGCTCTTCTGGTCACCTCGGCCGATGAGGTGCCCCGGGCCGACAGCCAGGACGCGGTCCGGGTGGTGGCCCTGGTCACCAACGGCTACCCCTACGCCGTCACCAGCGACGGCAAGATCGAGATCAACAACGTGACCGGGCCGATCCCCGGCCAGGCCAACGTGCGCAGCAACTCGACCAGCGGAACCACCTTTGACCCCAACGTCGAGGCGGCCTCCGTGGACGGGATGATCTTCTCGCGCGACGGACCGGGCACCATCAAGGTCACCGGCACTTCCGGGCCTCAACTGTACGAGCAGGACCCCGTGACCATCCCGGAACTGCCCATCCTGGAGGTGGTCCGCAGCCAGAGCACGGCCGGCGTGGGCGGGGCCCATCCCTATGGGGGGCCGGCCACCATCCAGATTCCCGGTTCGGGAAACCACGACATGACCAATGACGGCAGCGGGAACCTGGTGATCGACGGCGTCGTGCTTTTACCACGCCCCGTCAGCGTCTACGTGGACGGAAACCTGCGCGCCAGCGGAGGCGGTTCGATCACGATTCCCAAAGGGGTGCACCTCTTCGTCCGGGGCGACTTGACGGTGGGTGGCTCGTTGAACCAGGACACCGACCCGCCCCCGTCCGGCTCGTCCACCTCCGGACTTCCCGCCGACGAGAACTTCCTCTTCATCACCGGCGACCTGCGCTTCAACGGAGCCCAGGGTCAGGGCCTGCACATGCTGGCCGGCGGAGATATCCGCCAGAACGGGACCAGCAGATTTGCCGGGCTGGTCTACTCGCAGGATGGCGACATCCAGATCAACGGAGGGGGAACCCTGACCGGCTCGATCATCGCCAAGGCCGGGGTGAGCGCCTCGGGCGACACCGCCGCCAAGAACCTCAACGTGGTCTTCGACCCGTCGGTCTTCGACAACCTGACCTGGTTGGGCTTCTCGATGCGGGGACCGGTTCGGACCACGAGCTGGCAGGTCCAGGTCCGCTGACCTTCCCGGCCCCGGCCTGAAGCCTGGGCTGGGGCCTTCTTCGAAGGGTCATCCGCCGTGGGCGTCGGGCCCGCCTGCTCTTCGGCGGTTCCAGCCCAGCGGCCCGGGTCCGGCGGGCGGTCCGGGTCAGGAACGCCCTTCGATCCTCAAGAACGAGGTGATCGAGTTCTCGTTGCTGTCGGCTCCACCGGTCCGAGCCACCCCGGCCGCGGTGTTGAGCATTTCGAGGTTCACGTAGATCGGGTTGGTGAAATTCTGGTGGTTCTGGATCCCGTTGATCAGGGCGTAGCAGTCGAATCCCCCACGGGGGCGGGTGTTGGTGGGCGCCATGAGGCCGTGGGCCAGCAGGCGTCGGTTCTGACCACTGCTGCGGATGGTGGCTGTGGTCACGTTGTTCACCGTGCCCTTCTCGGCGCGGATCTTGGGGAAGCCCGAGGGCTTCACCTCAGCCACGTACAGGGCCCTCATCCGCGGGTTGTCCGGGTAGGACGGGTCGGTGTCCAGATAGTAGCCGATATACTTCTGCCACATTGGCATCCCGTAGGTGGGTTCGTACTGGAAGACGTTCTGGTCATCCCGCGCCGAGAGAAAGACGATCCCCACCGGAAGGCTGGTGTATTTGGTGTTGGGATAGGACTGGACGGTCTCGGCGTGGGTCTCCATCAGGTCGCGCGTCAGGCGGAAGCCGACGGTGTTCAGGGCCTGCTGGACCTCGATGGAGGCCCGGGCGATCTCGAAGTAGCGCCGCCCGGCCATGAAGATGCCGTAGATGGCCAGGAAGACCATCGAGGCCAGGGCCATGTAGGTCAGGACCTCGATCAGGGTGGCACCGGCCTGATTGTGTCGGGTTCTCATCGCGGACCTCCTCACCAGGCCCTGGTGCGGCTGGATTCGATGGCGACGCTGCGGGCCTGCGTGGTGCCCGTCACTTCCGCCTGGAGCCATTGGGTCTGGACCATGAGGACGGCCTTGTTCGCCGTGCCGATGGGGCTGGGGCGGACGGTCACCACGGTGGTGTAGGTGGTGGCGCTCATGACCCCGTTGACCACCACCGACACCCGGTCGGTGTAGGTGCTGTTGGACATGGTCGTGAAGGGTTTGGTGCGCTCGCGGTCCATGTAGGCCTGGGCAAGCTGGGCGGCAATCACCTGGTGCTTGCCCTGATGGATGCCTCGAAATGAGATCGGGAACATCCCCATGACCAGAAGGAAGGCACTGGCCAGGATGCCCACGGCCATCAAGAGCTCGACGAGGCTGAAGCCTGCACTGCGCCCACCCCGGGAACAAGCCGTCATGCCAGTCACCTCCGCATCAGGCCCTCAGGACTCATCATTCCCATCTTCCCAGCCGATTCCCTGCCGTCCGGGTTCTCGGGTCCTCATCTCGATGAGCCCGGCCGGAAGCGGAATTCGGCGGTTCGGCCCGGGTCCAGGGGACCCGTGTGGACCACCACCAGGTGGCCCTGGCGCTGCAGCTTCAAGGGACGCCCGTTCAGGGTGGCCCGGCGGACGGCGGTGCCGGGGGGAGGGACCAGCTCGACCCTCACCGCGCGTCGGGTCGGCGCGCCCGACCAGGTTCCCTGTCGGGGGGCGATCCGCACGACCTCTTCGTCCTCGCGCCGCTGCCGGGTCAATTCGGTCGTGGCCACCTCTCCCCGTCGCCAGCCCAGGGTCTCTCCGTCGTCCTCGGTCAGCAGGAAGCGCCCTGCGCGGGGATCCGAGTGGACCCGGAGCAGCAGGTCCTGCACCGGGGGGCCGTCCAGGCGGCGTCCCTGCGAGTTCATGGTGTGCTGGTCCACCACCGTCATCGGCAGGATGGAGCCGGCCCGCGCCAGCAGCGGCAGCTCGAAGCGCCCCTCGCGCTTCAGCGACCAGGAGGTCCGGCCCCGGAGCCTGGCCCCGGTGCGCAGGTCCATCCAGTCGCCGGGCGGCAGTTCCAGGTCCACTCGCTCGGCTTGCAGGTTGGCGCTCAGGGCGACCAGCAACTCCGGGCCGATCATCTTGAGGTTCCCGGCCAGGGCCCCCGGAGACTCCCAGTCCGGGAACCAGCACACGGGAGGGGCCACCAGGGGTTGACCGCTTCGGGCCGCCTCGTGGGCCAGGGAGTAGTAGTAGGGGAGCAGTCGATAGCGCCAGCGCAGGTTCTCGAGGTTGGAGTCCACATGCCCGATGCGGTCCGGCGAGGTGGCGTGGCGGTTCTCGAGGTTGAAGGCGTGGGGGCGGATGGGGACATCGATCGCGCAGGCTGCAGCGAACCAGCGCGTGTAGAGGGCCTCCAGCTCTTCCGGGGTGCCCGGGAAGACCTCCCGGAAGAAGCCGCCTACGTCCGATCCGAAGTAGTCGATCCCGGACAGGGCCAGGTTGGTCTGGGCGTTGAAGTGCTCGGCCAGGCTCTCTTCGGTGGCGGGGATGTCGCCCGACCACATGGCGGCTCCGAAGCGCTGGATTCCCGGCCCTCCCGAGCGGGAGAGCAGGAAGACCCGGCGGTCCACGGCATGCCGGGTATAGCCTTCCCAGATTCCGCGGGCCCAGTGGTGGGCGTAGAGGTTGTGGACCTTGGGGTGGGGGCCCTGCTGGTAGAAGGGTGTCGCGATTTGGCCGTCTGGAAGCGGGCTTCCGTGACACTCCGGCTCACCCAGGTCGATCCAGTGCCCCAGGACCCCGGCGTCCACCAACGGTTGACGTCGCCAGGCATGCCAGAAGCGGCGACCCTCCGGGTTCGTCGGGTCCAGGATTCCGCCCTGGCCCCACCAGTTGCTGTCGGTCACCTCGAAGGGCCTCTCGGAATCGGGGGCTTGCCGGGCCAGGTAGCCCCGGCGCGACAGTTCCGCGTGCTCGGGAAGGCCCCGGCTGACGTAGGGCTCTTCGATCAGGATCAGGCCGACCCCGTCCTCCCGACGGAAGCGCTCCAGGCGCCGCCCCGGGTCCGGGAACCGGGACTCATCCCAGCGCAGGCTGCCCATCCGGCTCTGTGGCGAGTCCTCCACGACGCCTCCGAACCACTGCAGGTCCAGCACGAAGCCGTCCACCGGGAAGTGATGGCGGCGCAGACCGGCCAGTCGGTCCTCCACCTCGCCCCAGTCCTCGAATCCATACTCCGAAACCCACAGTCCGAAGGCCGCCCGGGGCGGGACCGGGGGACGGCCGACCAGGCCCATGTAGGTGCGGCGCAGGGATTGCAGGTCGGGGCCCAGGGCCAGGAAGAGTCGGCGGTGAGGCGAGTCGGTCTCCACGGTCCAGGCTTCTCCGGCCCCCGAGCGGAAATCCCAGCGCTGGCGCGCCGGGTCGTCCAGGAAGAGCATCCAGCAAGGGTTTCCGGTGCCGTACAGGACCGGGAAGCTGGCGTTGCCGACGTTGCCGCCCAGGAAGCGTGAGAGGGTGTTCCCGAAGGGATGGGGCTTGGAGTACCGCTTCCAGAAGACGCGTTCCCGCCCCATCCAGTCGCTGCCACCCACCCGGGCCAGGCTGGTCCCCTCCACCTCTTCGCGCTCGGGCGGGAACTGTTCGCCCAATCCCAAGAGGTGACGGGTTTCGGGCGCCTGCAGCCGGTAGCCGTTTTCGGTAGGGTGAAGGGTGAGGACCAGCCGGCCGGCGCTGAGGACCTCCAGCAAGCGCCCACGAGGGCGCAGGGTCATCCTCGAGGTGGTCAGCGCTCCGTCCTGGCTCCGCCCGCTGGCACCCGGGTAGCGACCCGGGTAGTCCCCGCCGTCGACGTAGGGGCTGACCGGGATGGGAGTCCCGGGCTCCGAGCCCAGCTCCAGGTGCACCAGCCCCTCGTCCAGCAGGTTGACCGTCCAGGGGCCCAGGGCCTGGGGGCGAGGCCCCGGCGTGGCCCGCACCGGGGCCGGATTCAACAGGACGAGCAGGGTCAGCAGGACCAGGTGCATTCTCAGGTTCGGGCGCACAGGCAGGGCTCCTCGATCTGGATCTCCGGGAGGGAAGTCCAGGCTGGAAGACTCCCAGGACCTCCCGATGCTTTCCGGTCGGGTCGGATCCGGGTTCCCGGTCGTGCGTGTTCAGACCCCCGTCCCGCCAGGCGATCTTCCGGGGCCGGGCGGGGATGTCCTGGTTCGGGAAGGCCTTCCGATCAGCGGGCCCGGCGCTCGATCAGGCGACCTTCCAGGATGGCGTCGGCGAACTGCCGAGCGATGCTCTCATGTCCGGCCTCGTTGAAGTGCTGGTCGGACGCGCTCAGGGTGCACTGCTCTCGGGGCAGGGTGCGGATCCACTCGGTGAAGCGGATGGGTTCGTCAGGACCAGTAGACTCGAGCAGCGGGCTCAATTCCCTGTTGTGCCACATGTCCAAGGGCCTTTCCAGGTCCGGAGGGGAGGGGGCCACGAAGAGGGCCGCCAGGTTCCGGGCCCGGACCTCGCCCAGGAAGCGCTCCAGGAACCCGACGCACTCTTGAGGGTCCTGGGTGGGCCGGTTGAATTCAGGCGGGGCCTGGCCGGTCCGGTGCGCCCGCAGGCGGGCCAGCTCCTTGCGCAAGGTCAGGTAGGTCATGGAACGGTAGAGCAGAGCGTGAAGGTTGCGCAGGGGGGGGATGTCGGCCAGGTAACGGCGCAGATCGGCGCTTTCGGGTCGGGCGGTCCACCCATGGGAACCCACGATCAGCAGGTCGGGCTGGTAGCGACTGCCGATCTCCTGATAGAGATACCAGGACTGGGCCAGTGAGTAGCCCGGCATGGACTGGTTGATCACCGTGATCCGGCGTCCCGGATGAGGCTCTTGAAGCATGGCCTCCATCAGGCGCGGCCAGGTGCGTTCGACCGGGACGCCTTGTCCAAAGGCATTGGAGTCTCCCGTCACCAGGATCCGGAACTCGTCCGGGCTCTTCGCCAGAGGGATCTCGCGCTCACGCAGGCCCATGGAGTTCAGCCGGATTGGGAGCGGATAGTGGAAGTGGACGGTCTGGTTCGGGTTCCCTCGGTACAGGTAGTAGGGATGGGGAATGAAGGTCGCCGGGGGGCGGGTGGCCACGTGGGAGCGCAAAGCGGCTTCCATGACCAGGAAGCAGAACAGCAGGAAGCCCAGGGCGGCGAGGAACGCGCGCCAGGCTTGACGGGTCGTGGTCGGGGCCGGCTTTCGTCGGATCAGGAAGCGCCAGGCCACCGCCGCCAGGACCAGGGCGACGATCTCCAGTCCCAGGACCTGGAACAAGACCTCTTCGGTTCCACCTGGCGGGAAGCCGTGGGCCTGCACGGCCGTCCAGGGAGCCATCCAACGCCGGACGAGGGTCGCGTACTCAGACCACAGACCCTCCCAGAAGCCGGTCATCAGGAACACGGTGCGCCCTTCTGGTTGTGGCCGTGGCATTCCTGCCCACGGAATCCGTGCCCGACCCGGGAATCCGCGCGGGGGCCGACGAAAGAGGCCGAGGCGAGGCGCTGATCCACTTCAGCGTCCCGGGCATCCGTCGGGATGCAGACCTCCAGCAACCCAGGGAGAGTGACGACATGGCAAATGTGAACAAGTCTCGAGGCACGATCGCCATCCTGACCGGGGGCGGCGATGTCCCGGGCCTGAATCCTGCCATCCGAGGGGTGACCATCCGCGCCCTGCGCGAAGGGTTCCGGGTCATCGGCCTGCGCCGAGGTTGGGCTGGAGTGATCGACATCGTGCGCGAGAAGAACGCGGACAATTCGCACTGCTACACCGTGCTGACCGAGGACGTGGTCAACCGCGCGGCCCGCACCGGAGGCACCTTCCTGCACACCTCCAGGACGCGCCCCAGCCACGTGCCCAAGGTGAACGTGCCCGAGCACCTTCGCGAGAAGTTCAACCAGGAGGTCAACGACCTCACCCCCGAGGTCATCAAGAACCTCAATTGGCTGGGCGTCGACTACCTGATCCCCATCGGCGGGGATGATACCCTCAGCTACGGGGTGCGCCTTTCCCAGGAAGGCGTCAAGTGCGTGGCCATCCCCAAGACCATGGACAACGACGTTCCGGGGACCGATTACTGCATCGGATTTTCCACCTGCGTCACCCGGACCATCAACATGGCCAACGACCTGCGCACCTCGGCGGGCTCGCACGAGCGCTTCCTGGTCATGGAGGTCTTCGGGCGCTACGCCGGGTTCACGGCCATGCTTCCCACGATGGCGGGGGCAGCGAACCGCTGCGTGATCCCCGAGCACAAGTTTGACATTGACCACCTGTGTGAGCTGCTGGTCGAGGACCGGGCCAAGAACCCCAGCAACTACTCGGTGGTGCTGATCTCCGAGGGCGCCATGTTCACCGGCGGCGAGATGGTTTTCCGCAGCGGCGAGAAGGATGCCTACGGGCATGCCAAACTGGGCGGCATCGGCGAGCTGGTGTCGGCTCGGCTCAAGGAGCTTTCGCCCAAGTACAACCGGGGCCGTCGGGTCAACGTGATCGACCAGAAGCTGGGCTACACCGTGCGGGGTGGCTCGCCGGACGCCATCGACTCGATCGTGCCCATGGCCTACGGAAACCTGGCTCTGGACCTGATCCTCGACGGTCTGCACGGGCGGCTGGTCGTCCTGCGCAACGGCCGCTACGACAATGTTCCCCTGGAGGTCGTGACGGCCAGCAAGAAGATCGTCAAGGTCGACAAGCACTACAACATCGAGCGCCTGCGCCCGAAGTACGAGCGCATGGAGATGGCTCCATTGTTCATCATGACCAGCGAGGACTGATCCGGTCCTGTCCTGGCGGCCCGGTGCGCCGTCTTTGCCGGACGGCGCACCGGGGTAGATCATGAACGGGATGGTCGAAGGAGGAGGGGCACCATGTTGAGTCTCAAGAGCATCCTGGTTCCTGTCGATTCGTCGGAACTCTCCCTGGTGGGGATTCCCTTTGCCCGTGAGATGGCCCGCCGCTGGAACGCCGAGGTGGTCCTGGCCCATGCGTGCTCGAGTGAGGCGGCCCTGGCCCGGGCCACCGGGCGCATGGAGAAGCTGGGAGCCAGCCTGCTTCCGGTCCCGGCCCGCGCCGTGTTGGGGGTCGGGTCGCCCGTCGAGTTCCTGGTCGATCTGGCTGAAACCGAACAGAGGTCGATCCTCGTGATGGCGACCCGGGGCCTGCGCGGAGCCGCCCGGGAGGTCCTGGGCAGCACGGCGGGGCAGATGATCTCGCAGTCGCCGTGTCCGGTGCTGACGCTGAAGCATCCCGACCAGCGGCTGCTGGCCGAGTCCGACCTGGTCGGCTCGGAGGATGCCGGGACGGTGCGCTTCGGTCGGATCATGGCCGTCACGGATCTGGGACCTCGCTCGATGCACGCCGTCGACTACGCCGGCGCCATCGCCCGGGCCTTCGGTTCGGAGTTGTTGTTGCTGCACGTCTTCGAACCCGGGGTCTTCGGCGGGGACACCTTTCCGCGGCGCCGTTCGGCCCTGCGTTTCCTCGAGCAGATCGGACGGCGGGTCGGGGTTCCTGCCGACCGGGTCCTGCTGGAGAGCGGCCCGGTGACGCGGACCATCCTTCGCACGGCCCGCGAGTACCGCGTCGATCTGCTGGTGCAGGCGACCCGGGGCCGCCGCCTGGTGGCCGGTCTGCGACTGGCCAGCAAGTGTCGGGCGGTGGCTCGCCGGTCTTTTTGTCCGGTGTTGACGGTCAAGGTTCCCGACCCCGGAATCCTGGGGACCATGACCGAGCTCCCCGGTCCTGAATCCGCTCCTCCGCCGGACGGCAGCGCCGTCTCCTGACGCGTTGGCAGTCTCGAGGCTCTGGGAGGTCCTCTCCGGCTCCTGGGGCCTCGGTTCTTTTTCGAACAGGCCTGGGCCGCTCGCACCTGAATCCGCCAGGCCCGCCTCGACGCCTTCGGTTCTCAGGCCAGGCGGAAGATTCAGGTCGCATCAGTGCGGTTGACTGTCTGTTCAGTCAGCTTGAAGTGTGCTACACTGCCCCGAGTCAGATTGACTGAATGAACAGTCAGCCAACAGAAAGGCCTTTCCCATGCGAGTCTCCCACCTCCCCCTCCTGGCCCTGGTCGCCCTCCTCCTGGTCGGCTGCGGCCGAGAAAAGCCCGCCGTCCCGGAAGCTGCTGCTTCTGCCGTCGAGGCTGCTGCGCCGGTCCAGGTGACCCTGGCGAAGCAAGGAATCCTCGAGGAGGCGGTCTTCATGACCGGGCACCTTCGTGCGCTGAACAAAGCCCAGGTCCATTCCCGGATCGGCGGCCGCGTCCTGGAGGTCCGGGCGCGAGAGGGAGACCGGGTGGCTGCCGGTGAGCCCCTGGTCATCCTGGAGTCCAGTTCCTTGCAGGCTCAGGAGCGTCAGGCCCAGGCCAACCTGCAGGCCGCTCGGGCTCGACTGCAGCAGGCCCGAACCGGTCGGGGACTGACCGACGTGTCTTCGGAACTGGAGGTGCAGCGGGTCCAGCAGGCGGTCTACCAGGCGGAGGCCAACACGGCTCGCGCCCAGGCCGAGCATGACGATGCCGTGCACAACCTTCAGCGTCAGCGGGACCTCTTCACGCAGAGCGCGGTTTCCAAGTATGCCGTGGAGCAGGTCGAACTGCGCGCAAAGGTGGCCTCCGAACAGCTTCAGGCGGCCCGCAGCGCCGAGAAGGCCGCACGGGAGGGCGTGCGGATTGCCCAGGCCAACCGCAAGCAGGTCGGCATGCGCGAGTCCGAAGTCCAGGCGGCCCAGGCCGCCGTGGAGCAGGCCCAGGCTGCCCTGGAATCCGTGCAGGTGGATCTGCGGGACACGGTCCTGCGCTCGCCCATCACGGGGACGGTGGTCAAGCGCGCGGTGGAGCCCGGTCAGGCGCTGGGCAACAACAGCGGCACGCTCTTGTTCCTGGTGGTCGACAACTCGACCCTGGACATGATGGCTCCCCTGGATGAGCGTCACCGGGCCGCCGTGCGCCGGCTGGCCCCGGTCCAGGTCCAGACCTCGGTCGCGGGGACGGTGAGTGGAAAGGTCGTGGATGTGATCCCCGCGTCGGATCCTGCCACCCACTCGATCACCGTGCGCGTGCAGATTCCCAACACCGACGGGAACCTGGTGGAAGGGGCCTACGCTTCCGCCCGGCTGGTCCTGCGCCAGGTCGAGGGCATCGTGATCCCTCGAGCGGCCCTGAACAAGAAGGGCGAGGACGTCACCCTGGTGCTGGCGGAGGACTCCAAGGCCCGCCGGGTGCCGGTCCAGGTGCTCTTCCAGACCGAACTCGACGCCGTGGTTGCGGGAATCCCGGCGGGCTCTACCGTCGTGGTTTCGGGAGGAGACCAGCTTCAGGATGGTCGCCTTTTGGAAGTCCGCCAGGAAGAGGGGAGCCAGGCATGAGTCTCTGGGATTTCTGCATCCGTCGCCCCGTCTTCACGACGGTGCTGATGGTCACCCTCCTGGCGGTGGGGGCCATGGGCTACACCCGCATGGGCGTCGACTTGATGCCCGACTTCGACATCCCGGTGGTCAACATCGTCACCACCATGCCCGGCGCCGACCCGGAGGTCATGGACCAGGATGTCACCGACCTCATCGAGTCGGAGGTCGGAACCTTGGAGGGGGTCGACGCGATCACCTCCCAGTCCTTCGAGGGATACTGCTCGGTGACGGTGCAGTTCCTCCTGGAGCGGGACATCGACGTGGCGGCCCAGGAGGTCCGGGACAAGATCTCCAAGCTGCAGAAGGACCTCCCCACAGGAATCGACCCTCCCATCGTGCAGAAGGTGGACCCCGCCTCCTCCCCGATCATCTGGCTGGCCGTCTACGGAGACGCGGACGCCCAGCAGCTCTCGGATCTGGCCGACAACGTGATCAAGGAGCGGCTGCAGAGCCTGCCCGGGGTCGGCAGCCTCTTCTTCGGCGGTTTCCGTGAACGCACGGTCCGGGTCTGGCTGGACCCGGGGGGAATGCGGAAGTACGACGTGGGGCCCGCCCAGGTGGTGGCCGCACTGCAGGCCTGGCACGTCGAGCTGCCGGGAGGCCGCATCGAGAACGAGGCGGCCGAGTCCACCATCAAGATGAAGGGCGAGTTCGCCAGTCTGGCCGAGTTGGAGAACATGGCCGTCGACTGGCGGGGGGGGGCCCCGATCCGCCTGAAGGACGTGGCTCGGGTCGAGGACGGCGAGGCGGACCTGCGCTCCATCGCCCGCCTGAACGGCCAGCCTTCCGTGGCTCTGGGGGTCCGCAAGCAGTCTGGCGCCAACACCGTGGGCGTGGCCGAGGCCGTGACCGAGAAGATCCCTGAGCTGCAGGCTCTGATGCCCCCCGGTGTCAAGCTGCAGGTGGTCTTCGACAACTCCAGGTTCATCAAGGACTCAGTGCACGGCGTCGGCTTTGACTTGATCTTCGGTGCCGCCTTCACGGCCGCGGTGATCTTCCTCTTCCTGCGGCACGGCACCATGACCCTGATCAGCGTGATCGCCATCCCCACGTCGCTCTTGGGGGCCTTCGGGTTCATGTATTTCATGGACTTCACGGTCAACCAGATCACCATGTTGGCCATGTCCCTCTCGGTCGGACTGGTCATCGACGACGCGATCGTGGTGCTGGAGAACATCCACCGCCACATGGAGCATGAGGGCCAGGCGCCGGCCGCCGCCTCCTCCAGCGGAACCGGCGAGGTGGCCTTTGCGGTCCTGGCGGCCACCATGGCCATCGCCGGCATCTTCCTGCCGGTCGCCTTCATGGGGGGCGTCATCGGCCGGGTCTTCTACCAGTTCGGAGTCAGCGTCGGCCTGGCCATCACGCTCTCGCTGGTGGTCTCCTTGACCATGACCCCGATGCTGTGCGCGCGCTGGCTGCGCGCCGGCACGCACGAAGGGGCCCTCTCTCGGATGGTGCTGGCCTTCCTGGACTGGTTGG
Source organism: Candidatus Xenobium occultum (assembly GCA_002423485.1). Classification (GTDB taxonomy): domain Bacteria; phylum Vulcanimicrobiota; class Xenobia; order Xenobiales; family Xenobiaceae; genus Xenobium; species Xenobium occultum. The sequence continues at coordinate 20,334 of DIWH01000047.1, forward strand.
ACCGTACGTATCGCGCCCTGCTGACGGCGGCCATCCGCACCCGGGCCACCCGGGTGGGAGTCCTGGTCGTGGCCCTGGTGGCCTTCGTCCTGGGTCTGTTCGTGGCCAGCCGCGTCGGAATGGAGTTCGCTCCGGCCGATGACCGCAGCCAGTTCCAGGTCTACCTCGAGACGCCGATCGGCACCTCCATCGGCGAGACCGACCGTCGGGCCCGCGAGGCCGAGAGGATCCTGGCCTCCCACCAGGAGATCCGCCAGTACCTCACAACCGTCGGGGACCAGACGGGTCAGATCAACAAGGTCAACCTGCTGGTCGACATGGTTCCCCGCCACGAGCGCACGATCTCCCAGCAGGAGTTGATGGATCAGTTGCGCGAGGAGTTGAACCGGATTCCGGGGGTCATCGCCTACCCCGCCAACATCTCGAACATGGGGGGAGGTGGAAGTCGAACCGTCGACCTGCAGTTCACCTTGCAGGGCGCCGACCTCTTGACCCTGGAGAAGATCTCCAACGAGATCATGCGCCGCATGGCCCAGGATCCGACCTACAAGGACATCAGCGATGACCTCGAACTGATCCAGCCGCAGGTTTCGGTCTACCCGGATCGCGACGCGGCCGCCGACGTCCAGGTCGACACCCGGCAAATCGCCGTGGCCCTGCAGGCCATGATGGGAGGCCTGGACATCAGCAAGTTCAAGATCGACGGACAGCGCTACGACATCCGGGTCAAGGTTGACGACGCCTTCCGCCGCGACGCCGAAGCCATTCGCCGGATCGTCCTGCGCACGCCTGGAGGCTCGCGCGTCGAGATGGGGAGCGTGGTGGACGTGGTCGAGGGTCTGGGGCCCAACTCGATCAAGCGCTACAACCGGATGCGCTCGGTGACGATCATGGCCAACGTGGCCTCCGGCGTCGCCATCGGGGATGCCTCCGAGAAGTTCATGGTGCTGGCCAGTGACGTCATGAAGGCCTATCCCGGCTACCAGATCGCCGCCTCCGGGATGACCAAGGTCATGAATGAGTCCTTCCAGTACCTGATGTTCGCGCTGGCCAGCTCGATCGTGATCATCTATTTGATCCTGGCGGCCCAGTTCGAGAGCTTCATCCATCCCTTCACCATCATGATGACCCTGCCGCTGGCCATCGTCGGGGTCTTCCTGGGCCTGCTCCTGACCGGGAAGACCTTCAGCATCTTTGCCATCATCGGTCTCATCATGTTGGTGGGCATCGTGACTCGCAACGGCATCCTGCTGGTGGATTTCGCCAACCAGCAGCGGGCCAAGGGGGTCCCGGCCCACCAGGCGATGCTGATGGCGGGCCCGGTCCGGTTGCGCCCGATCCTGATGACGGCGCTGGCGGCCATGGTCGGGATCCTGCCGGTGGCCCTGGGCCTTTCCGAAGGAGGAGAATCCCGGTCGGCGATGGGTGTGGCGGTGATCGGAGGTCTGTTGACCTCCACGCTGCTGACCTTGTTCGTCATCCCGACGGCCTATCTGACCTTCGAAGGCATCGTCCGCAACCTGGGTCTGGTCCGGGACCGGATATACGGTCTCTTCCAGTCCGATGAGAGGGAGCATTCGTGATGAACCGCACCTGGTGTCGCGGCCTGGTGGGCCGTGTGATTCTTCCCGTGCTGGCAGCCCTGACCCTGGTCGGGCCGGTCGCCGCCGAGCCGATCCCCGTGGCCCCCGGTGAGGCGCCCGCAGCGGCGGCGGTGGGCTCGCCTCACGAGCCGGTCAAGGTGGATTTTCGCGGCGCCCTGAAGGCGGCCGTGGAATCCAGCCCCGAGTTGGAGGCCGCTCGGGCCAGGGTGGAGGGAGCCCGCTGGACGACCGAGGAGGCTCGCAGCGCGGGGAACCCCACGGTGGGGATCGAGGGCACCTATACCCGGCTGGACCGGGAAGTGGCCACCTCCCTGTCGGGCAGGTCCTTCGTGGTCAGTCCCCAGGACAGCTACAAGGCGGCCCTGGTGCTGCGCCAGGCCGTGGCCACCTTCGGACGCCTGCACTATGCGGTCCTGGCTGGCCAGATGGCCGAGAGGGCCGCTCTGGAGGAGTATCGCGGCCTGCTGGCCAACGAGCTGGCATCCTCGGCCAACATCTACCTGGTGGCGCTGCTGGCCGAAGAGGAGGTCACCATCGCCCAGCAGCGGCTGGAGTCCCGCGAGGCCGCCCTGCGTGACGCCGAGGCCCTCTTCGAAGCGGGGACCGTGGCGCGCTTCGACGTGCTTCGGGTCCGCTCGGAAGCCACTCGGGCCCGCCAGCAGCTCCTGGAAGCCCAGAACGCCCAACAGGTGGCCGAGGCGCGGTTGGCCAGCCGCATGGGCCTGCCCCCGGGGTCGGACCTGGTCCTGGATCCGGTCCCCTTCGACACTCCTCCCCCGGCCGAGATGGACCTGGCGATGCAGCAGGCCCTGGCTCGCAGGCCCGAGGTCCAGGCTCTTCTCTGGGGCCTGGAGGCCGCTCGAGCCCGGATCGGGCTGGCCGAGAGCCAGGACAACCCGACCGTGGCGCTTCAGTCGCAGTTCACCAGCCAGACTTCGGCGGGGATGTCCCCGGGTCATCAGTGGGTGACCGGCGTGGTCCTGAACCTGCCGTTGTATGACGGGGGGGCCGCCCGCGCCCAGGCCGGGCAGGCCCGCGAGGCCGTCCGCGGGCTGGCCGCCAACCTCGAAGCCGTGCGGCGGGCCGTGCGCCTGGACGTGGAGGACAGCTTCCTGAACCTGGCCAGCCGCTGGCAGCGCATCGCCCAGGCCCGGATCGGGTTGGAGGAGGCCACCGAGGCGGCCCGGGTGGCTGAGGTGCGCTACAGCGCGGGTCTTTCCACCTCGACCGAGCTGCTGGATGCCCAGACCGCCCTGGTCTCGGCCCGTCAGGCTCTGCTGGCGGCCCGCTATGGCTACCTGGGCGCGGCGGTCTCCTGGAACCGGGCCATCTCGGGCGAGTTCCCGGTGGAGCCTCCCGGCCCGCTGCTCCTTCCCCCGGGCGACCAGGAGGACCTGGCCCCCGTGCTCCTTCCCCCGGCCAGGCAGCCCGACGAGGCCCTCACCCCGGAGCCCTCGTCATGAGTGGGGACCTTCCCCATAAGGGGGCCTCCCGAGGGCGCCAGCGCGAGTTCCGACGCGAGCAACTCCTGGAGGTGACGGCCCGCCTCTTCGCCCAGAGGGGGCTGGAGGGCACCACGACCAAGGACATCGCGCGCGAGGCCGGGGTCTCGGCGGGCCTGCTCTACCATTACTATCCCTCCAAGGAGGACCTGCTGGTCGCGGTGGTGAGCCACTATGATGCGCTCTCCCAACTGCGTCCCCTGCTCAAGGACCACCTGGAGGGCAGCGCCTCCGAGGTCCTGATGCGGATGCTGCGGGGAATCTCGGCCTTCATGGAGGAGCACCGGGACGTCATGTGGTTGTGCATGCGGGCCGCCGGCCGCTTCCCCACGGTGGCCCAGGCCCTCAAGCAGACCAAGGAGCAGATGACCGAACTTCTGGCCAGCTTCTTCCGGAGCCGGATCGAGCGGGGCGAGTTCATGCCCCACGACACGGTCCGGGTGGCCCGAGGCCTGTACAACGTCCTGGCCATGGAGCACCTGGAGAAGGCCCCCGGCCGGAGCGACGTCGAGTCCATGGTGGAGGCCGTGCTCTACGGCCTGGTGCCGCGGGCCTGAACGCCCCGCCATCCGGGGTGCAGGGCTTTGGGTCAGGACTCGGCCCTTGCGTCCGGGTTTCCCCGCTGGGGGCGCGAACGGTAGCCCATCAGCCAGCCCAGGGGCGCCACCAGGCCGGTCATCAGCTTCTGGACGGGTCGCATGGGACGGGTCAGCCTCATCTCTCGGTCGTACTCCGCCATCAGGACGGCGGTCTGGGGCAGGTTGGGTGGAGCCGAGTGCAGCGGGCCCGTGGGGTCGGTCAGCTCTGCCAGCACCTCGTAGAAGTCGGCGGTCTTCTGGGTGGGCAGGGTCTCCCAGAGGACCTTGGCGTCCTCTTCGCCGGCATTCCAGATCCGGTGTCGACAACCCGGAGGGATCTCCAGGCACTGGGTCGCCTCCAAGGTGAAGTGCCGGCTCTCCATCTCGACCTCGAGGGTCCCCTCCAGGACCTCGAAGCGTTCGGTCTGGGTGGGGTGGAAGTGCTCGGGCGGCGCCGGGTCCCCGGGCGGGTACAGGGCCACGACCTCCAGGACTTCGTGGTCGCACCTGCGGATCGTCAGGGTCATCGTTCCGATTTTCAGGACCTGGCCAGCACGCGCCATTCTTCAGGACTCCATGGGAAGGTCCGCCCCTGTTCGGCCTGGGTTCTCGCAGCCCTCTCGCGAAGCGCACAGGACGCCAGGGCTTGTGGGCGAAGGTCTTTGGCAACCTGGAAAGGAGCCTCCCGATGGCACAAGATCCGGCACTCGATTCGAGCCTGGTGGTCCTGGGCAAGGTGGCCGAACTGGCCGCGGAGATCGGCCTGGTGGGGCGTCTGGAGGAGGACACCCGGCGCTTCTTCATGGGCGTGGACCTGGGCCAGGGGCGCTTGCAGGGGGTGTACGTGCGCGACTCCAGCCACGCGGGACGCCCCAGCGTGACGGTCTTCTCACCCGGGCTGCAGATGGAGAAGACGGCCTTTCATGCCCTCCTGCCCGGCCTGGCCCTGGATCTGCTGCGGGCCAACGAGACGATGACCCTGGCGCGCTACGGCCTGATCGAGAACGACCACCAGGCCCTGGTGATGGCCAGCGTCGACCATCTGCTGGACACCTTGGCTCCCGCCGACCTCCAGGCCAGCGTCTTCGCCGTGGCCCAGGCCGCCGACCGCTGCGAGAGGGAGTTCGGCCGGGACGACTACTGAGCTCCCGCCCGGAAGCCTCCGGCCTGCGCCGGGTTGACCGGGCCCCTAGGGGAGGATTCCCCCACAGGGCCGGGAAGGCGGGGCGACGGAGCACGTTGCCCATGGAAGAACGCAGCAGGATTGGGATTCTGGGAGCCGGGATCATCGGCGCGGGTCTGGCCCAGAGCGCCGCGGCCTCGGGCCATGGGGTCGTGCTGGTGGACGTGACCTCCCAGGCGCTGTCCCGGGCCCGCCAGGAACTGGCCCGCTCGGTTCCCCTCCAGCGCCTGTTGGGCGGCCCGACCCTCCGCCTGGAGCAGGTGCTGGAGAGGATCACCTTCACCCTGGAATTCGAGGCCCTGTCGGACGTGCCGGTCCTGATCGAGGCCGTCCCCGAGCTCTGGGAGGTCAAGAAGGCCGCCTGGAGCCATCTGGGCCAGATCTGCCCGGCCGAGAGCCTGCTGGCTTCGGCCACCTCGGCCATCCCGGTCACCCGGCTGGCGGCCCTGGTTCCCCACCCCGAGCGGGTCCTGGGCCTGCACTTCATGAACCCGGTGCCCCTGAAGGCTACCGTCGAGATGATCCGCGGCTTCCACACCAGCCCACAGACCCTCCAATCGGCCCGGAACTTCCTGGCCGGCCTGGGCAAGACCGCCATCGAGGTGGCCGACGCGCCGGGCTTCGTCAGCAATCGGGTCCTGATGCTGACGGTGAACGAGGCGATCTGCCTGGTGGCCGAGGGCGTGGCCGCGGCGGAGGACATCGACCGCCTCTTCAAGAGCTGCTTCAGCCACAAGATGGGCCCCCTGGAGACGGCGGACATGATCGGCCTGGACACCGTCCTGCAATCCCTGGAGGTCTTGCAGGAGGAGTTGGGCGAGAAGTTCCGCCCCTGTCCCCTCCTGCGCCGGATGGTGGAGGCCGGGAGGCTGGGACGCAAGAGCGGGCAGGGCTTCTTCGTCCATCCGGGCCTGGGAGGTGCGCCTTGAGCCAGGCTTCGCGCCAGGTCGCCCTGCGAGCCTTCCTGGGGAGTCTGTGCGACGTCTCGGCCCTGGGCGACCAGGACGACCTCTTCGCCGGCGGCTTCGTCAACTCGCTCTACCTGGTCTCGCTCTTGAACTTCGTGCAGGGGGAGTTCGGGGTGGTCCTGGACGAGGAGGACTTCGACATGGCCAACTTCCGCTCGATCCGGGCGGTGCTGGACTTCGTGGCCCGCAAGCGCGGCGAGGCCTGAGGTCTCGTGGAACCACACCTGTGGACGGCTGAGCAGGAGTCCGCCCGGGCAGGCTTCCGGGCCTTCGCCCGGCGCCATCTCGAACCTCACGCCGCTCGCTTCGACCGGGAGGAGAGGCTGGATGAGGGGGTCTTCGCCCTCATGGCCTCCCAGGGCTATCTGGGGGCCCTGGTTCCCGCAGCCCACGGCGGCCGCGAGCTGGACCCCCTGACCTTCGGCTTCCTCAACGAGGAGATCGGGGCCGCCTGCTCCTCGGCGCGCAGCCTCCTGACCGTGCACGGGATGGTCTGCCAGGCGATCGGCGCCTGGGGGACCCCCGAGCAGAAGGCGCGCTGGCTTCCTGAGCTGGCCTCCGGGCGGGCCCTGGGGGCCTTCGCCCTGACCGAGCCCGAGGTGGGCAGCGACGCCCGCTCCGTGCAGACCACGGCGACCCCCGACGGGCAGGGCTGGCTCTTGAACGGGCACAAGAAGTGGATCACCTTCGGCGAGGTGGCCACGCTCCTTCTGGTGCTGGCCCGGCACGGCGAGCAGACCCTGGCCCTGCTGGTGGACGGGTCGGCCCCCGGGGTCCAGCGGACCCCCATCCGGGGCATGCTGGGGACCCGGGCCAGCATGCTGGCCGAGATCTGTTTCCAGGACTGCCGGGTCCCGCCCGGGCACCTGCTGGCCCGTGCCGGCTTCGGCTTTCCCGTGATGGCCTCGGCCCTGGACCTGGGCCGCTTCAGCGTGGCCTGGGGCTGCGTGGGCCTGGGGCAGGCCTGCCTGGAGGCCAGCGTCCGCCACGCCTCGACCCGCCAGCAGTTCGGCCGGCCCCTGGCGGGGCACCAGCTCGTGCAGCGGATGCTGGCGGACATGGTGGTGGGGGTCCGGGCTTCGCGCCTGCTCTGCCTGCAGGCCGCCGCGGCCCGCGCCGCGGGCCATCCCCGCAGCACCCTGGACACGCTGCTGGCCAAGTACCACGCCTCCACCATGGCCATGCGGGCCGCCCAGGACGCGGTGCAGGTGCATGGCGCCAGCGGGTGCAGCGCCGAGCACCCGGTCTCGCGCTACCTGCGCGACGCCAAGACCATGGAGATCATCGAGGGGGCCAGCGAGATCCTCCAGGGCCTGATCGCCGGCCAGGCCCGAGGCGATGTGCGCCCCGTTCCGGAGGGCTAGCGCTTTGGAAGAGCGCAGGGTGAAGTGCCTGGTCTGGGACCTGGACGAGACCCTCTGGGAAGGGGTCCTGTTGGAAGGTGGAGGGGGTCGGCTGCGTCCGGGGGTTCTCGAGACCCTGCAGGCCCTGGACGAGCGCGGCATCCTGCACTCGCTGGCCAGCCGCAACGACCCGGCCCTGGCCCGGCGTCGCCTGGAGGAGCTTGGACTCTGGGAGTATTTCCTGGCGCCGGAGATCGGCTGGGGGGCCAAATCCGCCTCGGTGGCCGCGATCGCCCGCGCCCTGAACCTGGGCCTGGACTGCCTGGCCTTCGTGGACGACCAACCCTACGAGCGCGAGGAGGTCGGCTTCTCGCATCCCGAGGTGCTCTGCCTGGCCGCCTCGGAGGTTCCGAGGCTCCCCGATCGCCCCGAGTTCCAGCCCCGCCGGAAGACCCTCGACTCGGCTCGGCGGCGCCATCTGTACCGCCTGGACCTGGAGCGCCGGGAGGAAGAACGGCACTTCCCGGGGCCCCGAGAGGAGTTCCTGGCCACCCTGGGGATGGTCTTCACGCTCCTCCCGGCCTCGGAGGAGGACCTGGAGCGCGCCGAGGAGCTGACGGTCCGGACCCATCAGCTCAACACCACCGGCGAGACCTTCAGCCTGGAGGAACTGCGGGGGTTCTGCCGCTCTCCGGGGCACCTGCTGTTGGTGGGCGACCTGGAGGACCGCTTCGGCCCCTATGGGCGGATCGGCCTGGCCCTGGTGGAGTGCGGTGCGCAGGCCTGGACCCTGCGGTTGCTCCTGATGTCCTGCCGGGTCCTGGGGCGGGGGGTGGGGACGGTCCTGCTCCACCGCCTGATGGAGGCCGCGTTCGCCCGAGGCCTGCCCTTGCACGCCTGGTTCCGGCCCAACGGGCGCAACGAGATGATGCGGACCACCCTGCGCTTCGCCGGGTTCCGGGAGGCTGCGCGGGAGGGGGACCTGCGGATTCTCCAGGTCGCACCGCGAGCGGTGCCCGCCCCTCCGGCCTATCTCGAGTTGCGCGGAGGGATTCCCGGTGTCCCAGGCTGAGCGAGCTTTTGTCCTGGGGGGGGGCGGCCAGGGGCATCTCCTGCAGCGCGTCGAGCTGCTGAAGGCCCGGGCCCGGGCTGCCTGCGAGCTGGGCAAGCCCTGGGAGGTCTTCTGGCGCGAGAGCGGGCGGGACTGGGTGGATGCCCCCTGGCGGGTGCTGCTCCAGGCTGCGGGCTATGAGGAGCTGCAGGAGGGCTTGGAGGAGGCCCGGCGCGACCTTTCCGGCGAGGCGGCCCGGTCTTCGTCGCAGCGGGTCCGGGTCGAGAGGCCCGGTCTTCCGGTGGAGCCAGATGGCCCGGCCCGTCCTGCCGATGGCGCGCACCCGATTCATGAGGTCGGCGCCGGCCAGTCGGTCGATCCGGTCCAGCAAGGCCTTGTCCCGGAGGAGCTCCCAACCTTCGCCTTGCGGCGGACCTCGGAACTGACCGGCTACTCGTTGCAGGATCTGGGCCTGGAGAAGGACCTGCGCTCGGATCTGGGGCTGGATTCCCTCAAGAGGGCCCAGGTGATCCAGGCCCTGTGGGACTGGTGCGGGGTGCCCTGGGAGGAGGACCTGGCGGTAGAGCATTTCCCCACCCTGGCCCGCATGGTCTCCTACCTGACCGAGCGGGCCGGCCAGGGCTTCGGGCCCCGCGCTGCCAGTGAGGGGGCCTTGCCTCCTGCCGAGCTCGAGGGCCTGCCTGTCCTCCTTTCGTCGGTCGGGCGTGTCGCCCGGAGCGCCCCGCTTCCCCCCTCGACGGTCCACCACCCGCTCGGCCCCCCGGGGCGGCTGGACCCCGCGCCGGTCACCGCCTGGTGGCGAGAGCGCCTGGGCGGAGTCGAGACGACCCTCGAGCACGTGGTGGGGGCTTTGATGGCCAGCTTCCTCCTCGAGGTGGTCCGGGAGGGGAAGCCGGCCCCTCCCGGACCCCGGATCTACCTCTCCAACCACCAGACCGCCCTGGAGTCCTACCTCTTCCCCCTGCTGGCCGCGGCCCTGGACGGGCTCCCCCTGCTTGGGGTGGCCATGCTCGACCATGGGGTGGACTGGGCCGACCCCATGCGGGACTTCCTGGTCGCCCACCAGGACATCCCGGCCGAACTGGTGGCCCCGGTGCGCGGGGTTCCCAGCGGGGACGCGCGGGCGCTGCTGGCCCTTCTGCCCGAGCTCGAGCGCGACCTGGCCAGCGGGCGCTGGAGCCTGCACCTGGCCGTGGAGGGCGCACGCGAACGCCAGGCCCGCCACCGCCTCCGGGAACTGAGCATGGTCTGGCTGGACCTGGCCTCAAAGTACGGGCTTCCCGTGGTTCCGATCCGCTTCCTGGGCGGGCTCCCCCTGGAGGATCCCGGGCACGCCCAGGATCTGCCCCTGGGTTTCGGGTCCCAGTCGATCTTCTTCGGCGCCCCGATCCTGCCCGCAGAGTTGGCAGGGCTGGCCCCCCAGGCCCGCCGCGAGCGGATCCTGGAGGCCCTCAACAGCCTGGGTTCGCCCGCCGAGGAGGTCCCCCATCCGCCCGACCCCGAGCTGGCCCGCAGCGTCGGGCAGTGGATCGAGCTCTCAGGCTGCGCGGGGATCGCGGCGGTGGTCCTGGCCTGCCTGGAACGCCACCGGCCTTTCCGGGGAGAAGCCTCGGCCCTCGGGCCACGGGTCCTGGCCCATCCCAGCGACGGGATCGTGGCCGCTGCCTTCCTGGCCCGGGCCGGCGCGCCGGATCCACTGGCCCTGGTCCTGCCCGACACCGCGGACGGCCGCTGGGCCGCGACCCTGGCCGGCATGGCCTTCGGCGAACGCGGCCCCAGGGTCTTCGTCGGAGCCCCTCCCCCCGAGGGGTTTCCGACCCTGGTGACGGTGGAGCCGGGCCGCCCGTCGCAGGCCTGAGCGGGGCGGAGACTCGGGGGCTCGGAATCCTCGCCCGAACTCCGGTGGGGACCAGGAAACCAAGCACCAGGGCCGTGCCTTGCGGTCAGGAAGGACCCAGCGCGAAGACGACTCGAAGCGCCTCGTCGATCCGGGCCAGCGTGTCGGCCTCCACCCTTCCACGGGCCCCGCGGAGCCGCTGGCGTGCGTCGATGGGACGGGTCTGCAGGCAATCGGCCACCGAGCGCTTGTCCAAGCCGTTGGCCGGAGTGGCCTCCACCGTGACGTTGGTCAGGATCCGGGCCTTCTTCTCGGACCACGAGGTCAACGGCACCACCTGGATGACCGGAACGCGCTGATTGTAGACGTCGTTGGTGACCACCACCGCCGGTCGGGTCTTGCCCGTCTCAGAGCCCCGGACCGGCTCCAGGTCGACCTCGACGATCAGTCCCCGCTTCAGGAGGCTGGTCATTCGGGCCACCGGCCCAGGGCGTCCTGGACCCATTCCTGAGCCTCCGGATCGCTCGCGTAGACCTCGGCGCAGAGCGTGGCGGACTCCTCCAACTCCAACCGGTTGAACTCGGCCTGCATCTGCTCCAGGGCCCGGCGCACCATGGCGCTTCGGTCCTTGAAACCATGCCTTCGGTGCTCGTCCAGGAAGGTCATCTGGGTGTCGGTCAGGGTGAACTTGGCCTGACGCATGGGACCTCCTTTGAGGACCTGTTTCTGGTCCCAGTATCAGGGACCTTTGGGGGTTGGTCAAGGTGGTGCCAAGGCCCCGAGGCCTCGTCGACGGACCTGGCCCTCCGTCCCTTGCGAGTGATGGGCGACTCCTGGCCGCTTGAGTCCCAGGCGACGGCGTGTCCTCAGCGCGGGGGCAACCTGCGCACGATGGGCTGGGTCGCGCAGCGCAGCGAGCCGCCCTGGCCGTTGTGCGTGCAGAAGTTGACCCGGAAGGTCTTGATCCCGCGCCGGTTCAGTTCGGATTCGATGAAGCGGTTGTCGTTGGAGTCGTTGTAGGAGAGGATGTAGTTGTCCTGATCCACCGGCACGCCGTTCACGGCCAGCCGGGCCACGTCCTCCAGCGAGACTTCGATCCGATCCCAGCCTTCCAGGACCGCAGGAATTCCCTCGACGAAGGCTTCGGGGCAGAGGATGGCCAGGCCCTCTCGCGGCACGGACAGGGCGCAGTCCAGGTGCAGCACGGTCTCGACGAGGGGCACGCGAATCGTCCTGTAGGCCTCTCCCAGGATCCCGGCCAGCCAGCGGGTTCCCGCCTCATTCGAGCCGACCGCGGGATTCCGGGAGTTGCCCACCAGCACGGTCTCGCCCAGCACCAGGACGTCCCCGCCCTCCAGGGCCAGGGTGTCGGCGGACTTCGTGGCCAGAAGGGGAACCTGGGGCATGCTGAAGTGCTGCACCGTCTCGTCGCACAGCTCTGCCAGCAGCTCGCGGAACCCGAGGATGTCCACCTTGCGCAGCGGGGTCCCCAGGGTCAGTTCGATGACCTTGTTGCCGATCACCACGAGGTTGTCGCGCGGAAAGTCCTGGGAGTATCCGTTCTTCAAAGCCGCTTCGCCGTAGTTCTCCACGATGGTTTGCGGCGTCAGCCGGGTGGGTCTTCTGACCTTGACGCCAAGCTGTCCCAGCACGGCGATGAAGGCCTGGTTCTCCTCTTCCAGCATCCGGGTCTCGGATTTCCCGGTCACCGGATGGATCATGTCCTCCCAGAGCATCCCTGCGGTCTGACGAGCGTAGGCGGCTTCCTCCTCGGGAAGCACCTTGAGCGCGTCCTCGAACCAGGTCGCCTCCAGCGAGGGATTCAAGCCGTCGGGCGCCCCCACGAGGACCTCCTGCAGGGTGCCGTATTCGCAATCCACGAACATGGAGGGGGTGAGGCCTGAACCGGATCTCTTCATCATGGGGCATTCCTTGTTGCGCCGGACAGGCCTGCCGGGGTGGAGCCGCCCAGGAGCCCGTCGCTGCCCGAGGAGTGTGAGGACGAGCACGGCGTCGGCGCACCGGAGCAAGCTCTTGCCTTCAGCGCCTTGGGACGTGCACCCGGCGGATTCTCGCCTCGGAGCACCGCCCGATTCAAGCAAGAAGACGCAGTCCCGGATCGCGGCTGGATGGTTCTTGCGGATCGCCTGGTCTGCCCTCACCAGGCCGACCCCGACCACGGCCGCCTGGCTGGTGATGATGCGATCGAACGGGTCTCGAGTCCAGGTTTGGAGCGTCGCGTGTTGGACGATATCTGCAGAGGCAGCCCGGGAAATCGTCAGCCCCAACGACGACGTCAGTTCGGCGAGCCCACGCCGACGGGAGGAAAGCCACCTTCCCGCCTGGTCAGGAGCCAGGCAGGGGGCCATCCTCAGCCTGGCGGGACGACGCCAGTGACATTCCCTGGCACCGGGGGCCGGTAGCCTGGATGGAGGAGGAGACAGGCGTGACGCAGGATGAGCTCTCTGATTTTGCCGATGCCTTGCGACGGCGCCGCGCCGCGGACGACGACCTGTCGCGAATCCTGGGCCTGCCTGTGGAGCGATGGAACCTGTGCGAACTGGTGACTGCGCGCGCGCTGGATGTCGAGGTGGAACTCTCGAGCGTCGAGTGGGGCCAGGTCGGGGTCTTTCGGAGCGGTCCTTTGGCTGGCTCCCGAGTGAGCGTCAGGTTCTACTCGGCCATGGAGCCCCTGCGTCCCACCGCACCCGAGCCGCCCTGCGATCATCACGTGGCCATCCTGGGCCCTCCCGACACCAGGTTCCCGGAGCTCATCCACGGAATCTACCTGTTCGAGGTCGCCTGGATCTTCGAGGAAATGGAGAGGAGCGGGGGCTTGATGGCCCAGGTGGACGAGGCCTGGGACGCCTTCAAGGTCTTCCCCGGCTCCTTCTCGCCTTGGAAGGTCATCCAGTCGGAGGCCCGGGGACTTCTATACCAGGTTCAGGACCACGCGGTCCGCAGCGCTCCGCCCCGCCACTCGGCGGACCCCGAGAACCGCTACCCCGGTCGGTCCCTCTTGCCCTTCGAGAAGCTCGCTGAGAAACTGGTCCAGTCTCTGGCTCCTCCGCCCCGAGTCACCCGAGCCAGAGACGCTGTCCAACTGGAATGGAAGGACGAGAGGGGCACCGTGGTGCTCATCACCCCGGAGGAGATCCAGACCCGGATTCCGCGGGTCGAGTGGTTGGGGCCCCATGAGGCCAGGAGCACCAGCCGCCTCGACTCCACGATGAAGGTGTCCCAGGCCCAGAGTCGGGAGGGCTTTCTGGAAGTTCTCGGTCGGATCCGGGCAAGCGTTCGGAAGCGCCTCAGTCTCTATCGCACGTGCCGCTTGTGCGGCGAGCGCTTCCCTCCCGAATATGGCTGCACGCGCGACACCTGCGATTCGTGCGCCCGGAAGCACCTCGGCGTCATCCACTGATCCGGGCTGGCCCACCCACCCCCCCCGTCTCCGTCATGTTTCCCAGGAACTTCCTGCGAAGGTTGACGGATCTGGCGCCCAAGCCCCCCGGCCCCCTACGGTTGGCTGGATCCCTCCAGCGCGGCGCGGAGAGGGCAGTCCGCCGGAGGTTCCTCGCCCCTCCGATAGCGCTCCAGCAGCAACTGCGACCGCCGGGCCAGCATCCGGCGCACCTCGCGGCGCTTGCCCTTCACGCGGGGGATGACCATGTCGTCCTAGCCCGTGGTCTGGTGGCGCATCCAGGCGATGACCGCCGCCTCCGCCCGCTCTTCCGCGCCGTCCGCGAGCCGTCACGCCGGGTTTGGCCCGCAGGCCCTGTGCCCCACGATGACGTTCTCGCGACGAACCGGGGGGGGAACATGCCGGCACTGAAGAAAGGGGGCCCGTTCCGAATCCTCCTGCTGGGAGACCGACATGGAAGACACCGAGCCCCGGGCATCCTTCATCTCGCAACTGAAGAGTCTGCCCCCGAATTTCTGGTTCGCAAACTTCATGGAGATGTTGGAGCGGCTGGCCTTCTTCGGCGTCCGGGCCGTGGCCCCGCTCTATCTGGTGAAGGAGGCCTACGACGGGGGGCTCGGCCTGACCCAGACGGAGAAGGGCGACATCTTCGCCATCTGGGCCGTGGTCCAGTGCCTCGTGCCCATGGTGTCTGGCGGATACGCCGAGCGATACGGCTATCGCAAGAGCCTGGTCGTGGCCTTCCTGCTCAACATCATGGGCTATCTGGGCATGGCCAACTCCCGGGAGATCGCCGCCAGCCTGACCGCCAGCGGTTGGGGGAACGCCAACTACTGGGTCTTCCTGGCTGCGGCCTGTCTCATCGGCCTGGGGACGGCGATCTTCAAGCCACCCGTGCATGGGACCGTGGCCAAGACCACCGATGCGAACACGTCCTCCCTCGGATGGGGGACCTTCTACTGGGTCGTCAACATCGGGGGAGCGCTGGCTCCCATGTGTGCGGCCCAGTTGCGCGGCGAGACCGACTGGGATCGCGTCTTCTATGCGGCCGCCATCGTGACGGCCTGCAACTTCCTGCCTCTCTTCCTGCTGTACAAAGAGCCCGAGAAGGCTCCGCCCTCTGAAGGCGAGGCCGAGAAGGGCCCCCTGGGCACGTTTGTGGCTTCCCTGGTCACGATCTTCAAGGATCCCCGTCTGGTGGCGTTCCTGGCGATCTTCTCCTGCTTCTGGCTGATGTTCATGCAGTTGTGGGACCTCTTGCCGAACTTCCTGGACGAGTGGGTGGACTCGTCCGACCTGGCGGGCCTGTTTGGCGCGGTCTCCTCGGGTTGGGTGCTTGAGAACGGTCAGGTCAAGCCGGAGATGATCATCAACATCAACCCGGTGTCGATCATCCTGCTGGTGATCGGGGTCTCGTGGGTCATCCGCAAGTTCAACAAGATCGTGGCCATGGTCGTCGGGATGCTGATCGCGCTGGTGGGCTTCGTCGGGGCGGGCAGCACCCAGGTGGGGCTAGTCTGCGCCCTGATGATCCTGGTCTTCTCCATCGGAGAGATGGCCTGCAGCCCGACCTTCAGCGCCTACATCGGTCTCATCGCGCCCAAGGACAAGAAGGCCCTGTACATGGGCTACTCCAACATCCCGTTCGCCATCGGCTGGTTCCTGGGCAACGCGATCGGAGGGCGACTGTACGACGCCCTGGCCAACAAGCTTCACCTGGCTCGAGAGTTCATGGTCGCGAACCTGGGCTTGAGTCCGGAATTCGCTGCCAGCGAGGAGTTGCTGCCCGCTCCTGAGGTCATGCAGACCATGGCCCATCTCCAGAAGGGGGCCGACCCGGCTGCCCTCGAGGCCAGCGTGCGCGCCAGTTGGCAGACCGTCCAGTGGGCAGGCCTGGCTGGCGAGGAGAAGGCGGCTCGCGTTCATGAGATCTACACCCAGGCGCTGGGTCAGGTCGACCCGGCCGCCGTCCAGCTCGCGACGCGGACCCTGTGGGACAACTACCATCCGTACATGGTGTGGATCTATCTGGGCTTGATGGGGCTGGCCGGAATCGTCGGCATGATCGTCTTCTACTTCGCCACCCGCAAGGCCCTGGCGCAGGAGGCAGAAGTCGAGGCCGCCGCGCAGCAGGCAGCGGAGGGCGAAAATGCCGGCGAGGACGGCACCCCGGCGGCCGACGACAACGTTCCTCCCGAGGCCTGACCAGAGATCGCTTCGAGACCCCAGGGAACTCAGGAATCCGCCCGCCACCGGAGGCCGGCCTCCCGGTTTTGGTCATGTTTGCCAGGAAGTTCCCGGGAAGGCCGACGGATCTTGGAATCCACCGGTCTGGCGGGCGCGCCGGGAGCGAGGGGTTTGGCGGTTGACCCGGAAGTCACGGGTCTGGCCGGCGCGCCTGTATCAACGGGGCGGGCCCCCCCGCCGGGTCCCCAGACGGGCGGAGACAGCCCGGCGCGCTACACGTTAAATCGGATATTGAGCATGTCGCCGTCGCGGACCACGTACTCCTTGCCCTCGACGCGCAGCAGGCCCTTCTCCTTGGCCACGTGCATCGAGCCGCACTCCATGAAGGTGGGGTAGTCGATCACCTCGGCGCGGATGAAGCCCCGCTGCAGGTCGGTGTGGATCTCGCCGGCGGCCTCGGGGGCGTGGGCCCCCACGCGGGTGGTCCAGGCGCGGCACTCGTCCTCGCCGGTGGTGAAGAAGGTCTGCAGGCCCAGGCGCGCATAGCACTGGTGGATCAGTTGCTCCAGGCCGCTGGAGGCGATGCCCAGCTCCTGCATGAAGACGGCCCGATCCTCTTCGGGAAGCTCGGCGATCTGGGCCTCGACCTCGGCGCAGATGGCCAGGGCCGGCATCTGGCGCGAGGCGGCGAAATCCTTCACCTCCAGGAAGCCCGCCGAGTCCCCGCCCAGGTCGGCCTCGGGGATGTTGGCCACCGCCAGGCGCGGCTTGAGGCAGAGCAGGCCCAGTCCGGAGAGAAGCTTGCGCTGCTCTTCGTCCAGGGGCGGGATCCCGTTCACGTCGCCGTCGCCCAGGGGGGCCTGCAGGGATTCCAGGAGGGCCTTCTCCTTGGGATCCATCTTCTTGGAGCGCTCCAGCTTGCCCTCGATCACCTTCAGGTCGGCCAGCAGCAGCTCGGTCTCGAAGCTCTCCATGTCGGCGCGTGGGTGGACGCCCTCCAGGTAGGGGTGCCCGAAGCAGCGCACCACCTCGACCAGGACGGTCGAGGTGCGGATCTCCGCCAGGGCCGCGGAACCCAGGCCGGCGCTTCCGCCCCCGGGCATGTCCAGGAAGTCGACCGTGGCCGGCGTGGTCTTCTTGGGCTTGAAGATGGCCGAGAGCTTCCAGAGGCGCTCGTCGGGGACCGGGACCCGGGCCAGCGGCAGTCGCTTGCCGGAGGGGTCGGACCGCGAGATCGAGGTCAGGGACTGGAAGAGGGTGGACTTTCCGGATTGGGTCAGGCCGGTGAGGCCGATGGACAACGACATGGGGCCGGCGCTTCTCCGGGAGGGCGTGGGATCCTGCGCTGTCGCGTCGCAGGCAGCCCCGCGCCGGGTGTGATCCATGTCATAACCGGAAGCCTTCGAGGTGACTAGACTGGGACGGATAACCGCAAGCCCCTGGACTTCGGACCGAGGACCGGGCTTTTCGCCCGAGGATTCCCGTCCGGAAGAGATTTTGCAGGGCGAGGTGGGGGCAACACCCGGATCCTTCCTGCAGCCTTGCGGTTTGTGAAAGGAGCTCGACACTTAATATGGGCACGAATGCCGTGATGGACGCCAACCAGGCCGAGAACCCCACCCTGACCGCCAAGGCGATCATGGATGCGAACGAGGCCGCCTCGTTCGTGGCCTACAAGGCCAGCGAGGTCGTCGCCATCTATCCGATCACCCCTTCCTCGCCGATGGGCGAGTTCGCGGACCAGTGGGCCGCCGAGAAGAAGGTCAACCTGTGGGGCGCGATCCCCATGGTCCAGGAGATGCAGTCGGAGGGAGGCGCGGCCGGCACCGTGCACGGGTCGCTGCAGACCGGCGCCCTGACCACCACCTTCACGGCCAGCCAGGGCCTGCTCTTGATGATCCCCAACATGTACAAGATTGCAGGGGAGCTCACCAGCACGGTCTTCCATATCGCCGCCCGCTCGCTGGCCATCAACGGCCTGTCGATCTTCGGCGACCACTCCGACATGATGGCCTGCCGCGCCACCGGCTTCGCCATGCTCTTCTCGAACTCGGTTCAGGAGGCCATGGACATGGCCGCCGTGGCCCACGCCGCCACCCTGGTCAGCCGGGTCCCCTTCCTGCACGCCTTTGACGGTTTCCGCACCTCCCACGAGGTGAACACCATCGAGCGCCTCTCGGACGAGATCCTGCGCGAGATGCTGGACGCCGACGCCATCCGCGCCCACCGCGCCCGGGGCCTGAACCCCGACCATCCGGTGCTCCGCGGTACGGCCCAGAACCCGGACGTCTACTTCCAGGGGCGCGAAGCCAGCAACCTCTACTACGCGGCCACGCCCGCGCTGGTGCAGCGCTGCATGGACCGCTTTGGCGAGCTGACCGGCCGCCACTACAGCCTCTTCGAGTATCACGGTCATCCGCAGGCCGAGCAGGTCACCGTGCTGATGGGCTCGGGCGTCTCCACCGTGCGGGCCACGGTGGACAAGCTCGTGGCCGAGGGCCGCAAGGTGGGCGTGCTCACCGTTCGCCTGTACCGCCCCTTCGACAGCGAGACCTTCCTCAAGGCCTTGCCGGCGACGGTCCGGACCCTGGGCGTGTTGGATCGCACCAAGGAGCCCGGTTCGGCGGGCGAGCCGCTCCTGCAGGACGTCCAGACCGCGGTCATGCAGGGCATGGAGGATGGGACCGCTCCGTTCGCCACGGTTCCTCGCATCGTGGGTGGCCGCTATGGCCTCTCGTCGAAGGAGTTCACCCCCACCATGGTGCGCGGCATCTACGATGAGCTGACCAAGGACAAGCCCCGTCGCGGCTTCACCATCGGCATCCACGACGACGTCAGCCACACCAGCCTGGCTTATGACCCGACCTGGATCGTCGAGCCCGAGTGCTCGGTTCGCGCCGTGTTCTGGGGCCTGGGTTCGGACGGGACCGTCAGCGCCAACAAGAACTCGATCAAGATCATCGGTGAGGGCACCGACAACTTCGCCCAGGGCTACTTCGTCTACGACTCCAAGAAGTCCGGAGCCCGCACGGTCTCCCACCTGCGCTTCGGGCCCAAGCCCATCGACGCGCCCTTCCTGGTGCAGAGCGCGAACTTCATCGGGGTTCACCAGTTCGAGTTCCTGAACCGCTACCCGGTGCTGGACGTGGCCGAAGAGGGCGGCGTCTTCCTGCTGAACAGCCCCTTTGGTCCGGACCGGATCTGGGACGAGCTGCCCCGGCCGATTCAGGAGAAGATCCTGTCCAAGCGCCTGCGCCTGTACGTGATCGACGCCTACCAGGTGGCCCACGACGCCGGGATGTCCAACCGCATCAACACCGTGATGCAGACGGCCTTCTTCGCCATCAGCGGCGTGTTGCCGCGTGAGGACGCGATCGCCCGCATCAAGGCAGGCGTCAAGAAGACCTACGGGCGCCGCGGGGAGGCTGTGGTCCAGAAGAACTACGAGGCCATCGACCACACCCTGGCCCACCTCCACGAGGTCTCGCTGGAGGGCCGTCAGGTCAACGGACAGCCCCTGCCCGCACTGGTTCCGGACGAGGCTCCTGAGTTCGTCCGCAAGGTCACCAGCATGATGTTCGCCGAGCGCGGCGACGACCTGCCGGTCAGCGCCATCCCGGTGGACGGCACCTGGCCTACGGGCACCACGAAGTGGGAGAAGCGCAACGTGGCCGCCGAGGTCCCGGTCTGGGAGCCCAGCCTGTGCATCCAGTGCGGCAAGTGCGTGATGGTCTGCCCCCACGCCGTGGTCCGCTCGAAGATCGTCTCGCCGGAACTGCTGGCCAATGCCCCCGAGGGCTTCTCTTCGGCGGACGCCAAGTGGCGTGAGCTTAAAGACCAGAAGTTCACCCTCCAGATCTCGGTCGAGGACTGCACCGGTTGTAACCTGTGCGTCCAGGCCTGCCCCTCCAAGGACAAGACCAACCCTTCGCGGAAGGCCCTCAACATGGCTCCCCAGCGTCCGCTGCGCGAGTCCGGCCGGCTCAACTGGGAGTTCTTCCTGAACCTGCCGGACCACCCGCTGGTGGCCGACGGTGGCTTGAAGCGCAACCAGGTCAAGAACGTCCAGCTCCTGCAGCCCCTCTTCGAGTTCTCGGGAGCATGCGCGGGCTGCGGCGAGACCCCCTACGTCAAGATGGTCAGCCAGCTCTTCGGCGACCGGGCGGTGATCGCCAACGCCACCGGCTGCTCGAGCATCTACGGAGGCAACCTGCCCACCACGCCCTGGACGGTCGACGGCACCGGCCGGGGTCCCGCCTGGTCCAACTCGTTGTTCGAGGACAACGCCGAGTTCGGCCTGGGGATGCGGGTGGCTCTGGACCACCAGGCCCGCTACGCCCGGCAGTTGCTGGGTGAGCTCAGCGCCCACCTGGATCCCGAGGCGGTTCGCCAGTTGCTGGAAGAGCAGTCGACCGAACCCGAGGTCATCGAGCGTCGCCGCGCCCTGCTGGCCAAGGTTCGCGAGAAGCTGTCCAGCATGGACGACCTGCGCGCCGCGGATCTGCTCTCGGTCATGGAGAGCCTCGTTCCCCGCAGCGTCTGGATCATGGGCGGCGACGGCTGGGNNGACACCGAGGTCTACTCCAACACCGGCGGACAGGCCTCCAAGGCCACCCCGCTGGGTGCGGTGGCCCGCTTCGCGGCGGCCGGCAAGCCCCTGGCCAAGAAGGACCTGGGCCTGATCGCCATGTCCTATGGCAACATCTACGTGGCCCAGATCGCCATGGGAGCCTCCGACAGCCAGGCCCTCAAGGCCATCCTGGAGGCCGAGAGCTATGACGGCCCCTCGCTGGTCATCGCCTACTCGCACTGCGTGGCCCACGGCATCGACATGTCGAAGGGTCTCACCCAGCAGAAGCTGGCCGTCGATTCCGGCCAGTGGCCGCTCTACCGCTTCGACCCGCGTCGGCGCCTGGAGGGCAAGCCGCCTCTGCAGTTGGACTACTCCGAGCCCAAGGTGCCCCTGGAGGATTACCTGAAAGGCGAGGGTCGCTTCCAGATTCTGGCCCGGATGGACCCCCAGCAGGCCAGGATCTACGTCGAGGAAGCCCAGCGGAACGTCCACGAGCGCTGGCAGCGCTACAACCACCTGGCCCAGCAGGTCTAGGCGAGGTTGATGATGGAGCTGGGCACCACCTGGTTGGGCCTGCCCCTCAAGCACCCCCTCATCGCTTCGGCGTCTCCCCTGACGGGGAGCGTCGAGGCGATCCGGAGGGTGGCCGACGCCGGGGCCTCGGCGGTCGTCCTGGAATCGCTCTTCGAGGAACAGATCGATCTGGAGGCCATGGCCCTGGACGATTTGTACCATGTGGGAGCGGACAGCTTTGCCGAGGTCTCCAGCTACTTCCCCGAGACCAGCCGCGTCTACCATCGCCCGGAGGAGTACCTCGACCTGGTCGCGGACGCCCGTAAGGCGGTGGACATCCCGGTGATCGCCAGCCTGAACGGACGAACCCGCGGGGGATGGCTGGACTACGCCGGAAAGCTGGAGAAGGCGGGCGCGCACGCGCTTGAGCTGAACCTCTACCAACTGCCGCACGACGCCCGGATCTCCGGAGCCGAGATCGAGCGGAACTACGTCGAGGTGGTCCGGACCGTCAAGCAGGCGGTCGGGATCCCCGTCGCCGTCAAACTCAGCCCCTTCTTCACGGCGCCGGCGCACTTCCTGCGCCAGGTTGCCGTGGAGGGAGGGGCCGATGGCCTGGTGCTCTTCAACCGCTTCTATCAGCCCGACTTCGACCCCGAGACGCTGGAGATCGTGCCGCACCTGGAGCTGAGCCGCTCGGCGGAGGTCCGGTTGCCCATGACCTGGATCGCCCTGCTCTACGGGCGGGTTCCGGCGGATTTCGGCCTGACGGGAGGGGTCGCCAACGCCCAGGACGCGATCAAGGCGTTGCTGGCCGGGGCGCGGGTGGTGGCCATGGCCTCCGAGCTTCTGCGCCACGGGCCCGAGAGGATCGGGCAGATCGTCAAGGACATCCAGCAGTGGCTGGTCGAGCGGGAGTACCGCAGCCTCTTCGAGATGATCGGCAGCCTCTCGCAGAAAAAGGCGGCGGATCCCAGCGCCCTGATGCGGGCCAACTACATGAAGGTCCTGCATTCCTGGCACGGCTAGCGCTGGGTCGGCAGGGCTCAAGCCAGACGAAGAAGGCCCGCCGTGAGGCGGGCCTTCTTCATGGGCCGGGAGGGGCCGGAAGCCGGGTTAGCGCGAGGCCACCGGCTTGCGGGCCATTTCGATGACCGGCTGGAGCAGCGCGGTCAGGGTCGGGCCGGACTTCTCTTCCAGTTCGTAGCGGATCCGAGTCGAGGGCAGGCCGATCTCGATCACGGCGCCCAGGTCGATCGGGGTTCCGATCACCACGGCTTCCGCTTGAGAGGCGGCGATCGTCTGGCGCAGCTCGTCGCACTGCTTGTCGGAGTAGCCCATGGCCGGCAGGACCGGGCCCAGGTGCGCCCACTTCTCGAAGGTGGCCTTGATCGAGCCGACGGC
Organism: Candidatus Xenobium occultum; assembly: GCA_002423485.1. Taxonomy (GTDB): domain Bacteria; phylum Vulcanimicrobiota; class Xenobia; order Xenobiales; family Xenobiaceae; genus Xenobium; species Xenobium occultum. The sequence goes on from DIWH01000047.1 coordinate 42,519, forward strand.
GAAGGGGCGCGGGTCGATGATCTCGCCGGCGCCGTACTGGCGGGCAGCCAGCAGACCGGCACCGTAGCCCATCTCGCCGTGGGTCAGGGTGGGGCCGTCCTCGACCACCAGCACCCGGCGGCCGCGGATCAGGTCGGGGTCGTCGGCCGTCATCGGCGAGTTGGCCAGGATGATGGAGGCCTTCGGGTTCAGCGCCATGATGCTCTGGCGAACCTGCTCGACGAACTCGGGCTTGGCGGTCTCACACTTGTTGAGGATCACCACGTCCGCGGCGCGGGCGTTGACCTCGCCGGGGTAGTAGGCCTTCTCGTGGCCCGGGCGATGGGGGTCGGCCAGGGTGATGTACAGGTCGGGCTGGTAGAACGGGATGTCGTTGTTCCCGCCGTCCCAAAGCAGCACGTCGGCTTCCTTCTCGACCTCGTGCATGATGGCCTCATAGTCCACTCCGGCGAAGACCACGTTGCCGCGCTCGATGTGGGGGGCATACTCCTCGCGTTCTTCGATGGTGCACTTGTGAAGGTCCAGGTCGGCCATGGTGGCGAAGCGCTGGACAGCCTGCTTCTCCAGGTCTCCGTAGGGCATCGGGTGACGCACCACGGCGGTCCGGACTCCGGCCTCCTTGAGGATCTCGGCCACCCGACGGGTGGTCTGGCTCTTGCCCACGCCCGTGCGGACGGCACAGACCGCCACCACCGGGATCTTGGACTTGATGGCGCTGTCACGCGGGCCGATCAGGCGGAAGTCGGCGCCCGCGGCCAGGACCAGGGAGGCCTTGTGCATCAGATCGGCGTGGTTGATGTCCGAGTAGGAGAACACCACCTGCTGGACGTCGTTCTTCTTGATCAGGTCGGTCAGCTCTGCCTCGGCGTAGATCGGGATGCCCTGCGGGTAGAGGGAGCCGGCCAGGGCTGGGGGATACATCCGCCCCTCGATGTCGGGGATCTGCGTGGCCGTGAAGGCCAGCACCCGGTATTCCGGGTTGTTCCGGAAGCAGGTGTTGAAGTTGTGGAAGTCGCGCCCTGCGGCTCCCATGATGATCACGCGAATCGGTTCGGCCATGGTGGCACCTCAATGCTGGGAAGCTCGCGCCAGCAAAAGTGGGAGCTTCCAGAGAGTCGGAGGGAAGAAGTCCAGGCAGACAACGCGTCCTCCGCGTCTCAAGTTTCTGTGGCTGTCCTGGGATTCCTGCGGCGAGACCTAACGCAAAGCCTCCAGCTTCTGGCGAGCCGGCACGTTGTCGGCGTGGGCCGCCAGCGTGGCCTCGAAGTGCCGGCGTGCCTGGTCGCGCAGGCCCAGGTCCAGGGCCACCTTGCCGGCCAGGAAGTGCAGATAGACCGGGCGGAAAGGCGAGGCCACGGCCTCCGAGTAGAAACACCTGGGCTTGTGGGCGGGCGGGGAGGCCAACTGGGCCTCCAGCATCCGCAACAGCCCCTGGCGGTTCCCTTGCTCGCGCATCGAGACCCATTCGCGCATGGCCTCCTGGGTCCGCGAGGCCTCGTCGTCCTGGGGCAGGGTCGGATCGACGAACCCTCGTTCCCGCAGCTCCTGGTGCAGGAGCCGCAGACGGTCCAGGTCAGCGGCCGTGAAGGGCTGATTGAAGAAGGCCTCACGGACGATCAGCGCTTCTTCTCGGAAGGTCCGCAACTGATAATAGGACGGTTGGTCCCAGCTCTCGACCATCGCCAGGGCCTGGTCGAGGTAGCCTTGGGCTTCCTCCAGTCGCCCATCCCGGAGGGCCAGGTCGAAGCGCAGGCTCACGATGTCCGCGGTTTCACCCGGGGTTGAGCCCAGCGCCAGGGCTTCGGCGGCCAGGCGATCGGCCTCGGCCCAACGGTGGCGCAGGAAGGCGGCCTGCATCTTGAGGATCACCACTCCGCCGGGGGCCTCGGCAGGACGGAATCCCTCCTTCTCCAGGGCTGCGGCGAGACCGTCCGCCTCGTCTACCCAGGCATGGAACTCGGGGTCTTTCGGGTGGGTGGCCGCTGCGAAGAGCAGGCCCCGGGCCAGCAGCCAACGGCCCACGGCGTCGTCCGGATGAGCCTGAAGGAAGGCCCGGGCCTCGTGAACTTGCTGGCGGGCGTCGCCGATGTCTTCCAGGACGCTCAGAAGGCTTCTCCAGGCCTCGGGGTCCCCATGGGCGGCGTAGGCCTGACGCAGGATGGCGGCGGACTCGTCGAAGCGGCCCAGGCGGCGCAACTCCCCTGCCGATGCCTGCCAGTCCTGGACCGGGCCGGGTCGGGGGGAGGCGGGGTGCGTCCAGCGCAGGTAGAGGCCGAAGGCCGCCGTCCCGATCAGGAGGATCATCAGGCCGAGCAGGAATCGGGATCTCGTCATGGGCCTGGGATTCCCCCAGAAGGAGGGGCCGTCCTTCCGAAAGACCCGGAACGCAGGGGTTCTTTGCTGACCAGGCGAACCTGCCCGGGCCGTGTCTGAAACGCCTGGACCCGAGGTGGAAGCGGCCTGCGAGACCCCCCAGACGCCCTGGCAGCTCCTTCGCACCAATCCGCTCTTCGCCCGATTGTGGCTTTCCCAAGTCCTCTCCATGGCGGGAGACTGGCTGAGCTACGTCGCGCTGTTGGCCTTGTTGCTGGAGCTGACCGGCAGCGGCATGAGCGTCAGCGTGCTGTTGCTGTGCACTTCGCTCCCCTCGCTGCTGGTGGCGCCCCTGGCGGGCGTGCTGGCGGACCGCTTTGATCGACGACGGGTCCTGATCGTCGCGGATCTGCTGAGAATGCTGTGCGTTCTTGGGTTCCTGTTCCTGCGTGAGCCCCAGCACGCCCCGCTGGCCTACGTTCTGACGGTGATCCTGGCGCTGGCCTCGGGACTCTTCGCGCCCGCGGCGGCAGCCGCCCTGCCCAACCTGGTCACTCCTGGCCAGTTGACCTCGGCCAACGCCCTGATGGGCGCCACGGGTGGGGTCATGACGGCCCTGGCCGCCTGGCTGGGAGGCTGGGTCTCGGCCCACCTGGGCCGGCCTGTGGCTTTCGGCCTGGATGCCTTCTCGTTCCTGGTCAGCGCCCTGGTGATCCTCTCGGTGCGCGTGCCCTTTTCGGCTTCGCTCCCAGAGCCGGTCCATCCCAGGGAGGTGCTGGGGCGCACGGCGCTGGACCTGCGCGAGGCCTGCTCCTATGCCTGGGCCTGCCGGCCGGTGCTGGCCCTGATCCTGCTGAAGATGGCCGCCGGGGTGGCAGGGGGGGTCCTGGTGCTGCTCTCGGTCATGCCGGTCCAGGTCCTGGGGGCGGGGGACTTCGGCGTGGGCGTGCTGTACGCCGCTCGAGGGTTGGGGACCCTGGCCGGCGCGGCACTGGCTTCAAGCCTGGCCGGGGCCGGAAAGGGCCGGCGTGCCTTCCTGGCAGCCTGGGGACTGGCGTCTTCGGGGCTTCTGTGCCTGGCCTTCGGAAGGGCCGAGACCCTCAATCAGGCCGCCTTCTTCGTGTTCGGAGCCTTTCTGGGCTCGGGCCTGCAGTGGGTCTTCTCGGCGGCCTTGCTGCAGGGGGTGGTGGAGGACCGGTTGCTGGGGCGGGTGCTGGCCTTGGACAACGCCAGCATGACCCTGACGGCCTCGGTCTCCACGCTGCTGTGCGGCTGGGGTCTGGTGGCCTGGGGGCCCCGGCCGGTGGCCGACTTCGTTGGGCTTGCGGTCCTGGCAACCTGTCTGGCGTGGTTGGGCGTCCACGCCTGGTGGCGCCCTTTGGACTTCGGTTCTCGGCCTCAGCGGGCCAGTCGCTTATCCAGATAGAGCTGCATCTCGGCCAGGGTCATCTGGCGTTCCGCCAGCGGCAGATCGTTGGAAACGCGCATGTCGGCCAGGGCATTCCGAAAGGCCTGGACCTGCCGGGGGGTCATGAGCCCGGTCAACTTCGGGTAATGGAGCGTCTGGGCCTGGAGGGCACGCGAGTAGGCCTGAAGCTTGGGCAGGATGCGCGCGGCCTGTTCGGCGCGCAAGGGAGCCCTCGGGAAGTCCTCCAGGTAGTCCAGGCCGGCGACCAGGAAGTTGGCGGGATAGACCGCCTGGGTCTCCTGGGGCGCGACGGTGGAACCCGGCTTGCTGGCGCTGGTTGCAGCCAGCCGGCCCAAGCGTTCGATCAAGGCCTCGAGGTCCGGGGTCTTCAGGGCCAGGGTCTCCTCGACGGCAGTCATCCCCGCCAGTTGCCGGGGATCCAGCACGCCTTGGACCAGTTGCACCAGTTCCATCGAGACGGAGTTCAGCTCCCGGGCCGGGGGGGTCACCTCATCGAGAACCTTCTCCAAGGTCCGCAACTGTTCGGGGGTGAAAGAGGTCGCCGGCTGAGCATCGACCTCGCGCAGGGCTCCCAGCAGCAGATCGCCGTGAACGAAGATCCACGTCGCGGGATCCTCGGTGGGCTCGGACCCGACATACATCACCGGCAGGCCTCCAGCCCCGGAGGGTGCCGGGGGCGGGGGTTGAAGCGCCGGAGGCATTCCGGCTTCCGGGCCGGGGGGCGGGCTTCCAGCAGCAGGAGAGGCAGGCCTTGAACCCGGCGCCGAAACTGCCGCCCCCGTGCCGGGCGGGACGCCAGCGGGTCCCGAACCGGGCGCGACATCGGGAGGGCCCGAGCCCGGGGGAGGCCGGTCGGCATCCTCTTCCGCCGGGGGCGGAGGCGGTGAACCCTGGGTGCCGACCAATGCCACCGGCGTGGACGGGCCTCCTGAGACGGCCGTCGAGGTGGGGGCGCTGGGGCGGCGAGCCAGGAAAAGCCAGGTCAGACCTCCCAGGATGACCAGGGCCAGCAGTCCCCAGACCAGGAGGTCGGGACGGGAGTCGTCCTCGGCGTCCATTTCGGCTCCAGGGAGGGCTGGCTCTGCGGGCTCCTCTTCAGCAGGCAGGGACGAGGCCTGTCCGTCTTCCAGTGTGGATTCTTCTTCTCTGCTCATGGGGTCCTCAACCAGGATTCCTGGCAGCCGTTCGGCATCTCGACTGCCACTCCTGGACCTGCCCAGAATCGTGGAACCACGGGCTCGGCGTGCCAGTCCGCGCCCTCGGCGCACAGGGCTCCGACGTATCCCTCCTCACAGGGCACCTCCTGGACGGGCCACCGGGCGGCCTCTTCGGGGCGGACCCGGGTCCAGGTGAGTTCACGAGGGCTCGGCAGGCCTCCCAAGGGGACGGCGAAGTCGGCCAGGGGTAGCGCCAGGCCTGTCCCTCGAGCTTTGAGGTAGGCCTCCTTGCGGGTCCAGACCCTCAGGAACTCGCGGGGGAAGAGCGGCTCGGCCGTCTCCATCAGGGCACATCTCTCGGGTTCGGAGAAGAAGCGAGCGGTGAGCCCGCGGAAGTCCACTCCGGCGCGCAGGTGCTCCAGGTCCACGCCCAACTCTCGCTGCCAGGAGACCCCGACCAGCGCCCGCTCGCCCGAGTGGGAGAGGTTGAATCGAAGATTCGGGCGGTCAGCCAGGACGGGTTTGCCCTGCTCTCCGTAGGCGAAGCCGAGGGCCCGTGGCGGGCAACCCAGCAACCAGGCCAGGATCTCGCGCAGGCTGCCTCGGGCGCAGATGAAGCGCCGCCGGACCTCCGCAGGGATGAAGCGGTCCGCCCGGGCACGCTCCTCCGGGCAGAGCCAGCGCTCCAATTCAACAAGACGTTTCTCGGGAGGATTCAGGTCGACCAGCCACAGCCCGATGGGTTCCACGCGCAGGTTCTTCCAGTCCGGGGTTCCGGGCCCTTCCCGTCGGTCTCAGTGGCCGAAGCGGACCGGCGCCGGCGGCTCCAGGCCATGTTCTTCCAGAAGGGAGCGGTCCCGCAACAGGGCGGCGCAGGGGCCTTTGGCGACCACCCGGCCTCCGTCCAGGCTCACCGCTGGGAAGTTGCTCAGGTGTCCAGGAAGTCCCGGGCCAACTCCAGGCAGGCATGCACATCGGCGAAGTTGCTGGCCAGGCCCAGCGAGATGCGGACGGCTCCGGCACCCCGTGGGTCCAGGCAGCGGCGCGCGTCCTGGCAGCCTGGGGCCTGAATCGATTCGTCGATGCAGGCGTGCATCCGGGCGGCGGAGATACCCAGGGCCAGCTCCCCCGCGCCGGGATTGCAGAAACATCCGGTGCGCAGTGAGATCTTCCGGACCGCGGCTCGGCGCTCGACGTCCAGGTGGTCGACCTGTTGGCCCTGGGGGTCCTGGAAGTTCAGGGCCAGGGTGGCGCCACGGTCCTCCATGTCCTCCGGGCCGTAGAAGCGGATCAGCGGGGTCCCGTTGGCGTAGCGCAAGGCCAGCAGCTCCTGCAACAGCCAGGAAGTCAGGATTCGGGTGCGCAGCCCCAGGGTCTCGTAGCCGACTTCCTCCAGCAGGTCCAGACCCGACTCCACGGCGGGGATGCTCAGGAAGTTCAAGGTTCCGTCCTCGAAGCAGGCAGGCGCCGAGGCGGGCAGGTGGCAGTCGGCCTGAACCGAGGCCAGGGCGATGGTGCCCCCCGCGAACCACGGGCGGTGCAGCTTGCGCAGGGCCTGGCGTCGGGCCAACAGGGCCCCGACGCCGGTCGGGTAGCCGAACATCTTGTAGAAGGAGAGGCAGACGAAGTCCGGGTGCCAGCGCGAGAGGTCCAGGAAGGCCGTAGGCACGAAGGCGGCAGCGTCCAGAAGGACGTCCCAGCCCATCGCCTGGGCCTGGGGGATCCATTCCAGGGGGTGGCGCACGCCCGAGAAGTTGGACTGGGCCGGGAAGGCGAAGAGGTTGTGCCCGTCGGACCGGGCCTGCCCCAGGTACTGCTCCAGGTCCTCGCTGCGTACTCGAAGGTCCTGGGTGCCGATCGGCAGGTACAGGGTCCGGGCTCCGCGCACCCGGTCGAATTCGCGGATTCCGTTGACCGAGTTGTGGTTGTCGAAGGTCAACAGGAACCGATCTCCCGTCTGGAAGGGATAGGCCTCGCCCACCAGTTTCAGCGCATGGCTGGCGTTGGAGGTGAAGACCAGGGCATACTCTGCCGGATCGGCTCGGAAGAAGTCGAGGATCCTGCTGCGACAGCGCTCGACGCCTTCGGTGCTGGCGCGGGAGGCCGGGTTTTCGGAGTGCGGGTTGCCCAGGACCGTCGATTCCAGCCATTCGGCGTGGCGCCGGACGAGGGTCTCGGGGTACAGGCCGCTGCCGGTGTAGTCCAGGTAGACTTCACCATTGCGTTCGAGTCGCGAAAAATCCCGCCGGCGCAGGTCGTCGACGATTCGGGTTCGAGGATAATCCGGGTAGCGCACCAGGAAATCCTGGAAGACCTCTTGAGGGGGGCTGGGGTTCGCTTCCATGGGAGGGTCTTACGCCACGGGGGTGGGGTTCGACCTTCCCGGAAAGTGACATGGCTCATCCAGGGGGGTGACAGACTGGCTTTTCATGGCCTGGAAGAGGCTTGAAAGGGTCACTTCCCGGAGGGATGGAGGAGCAGGCCCTCGTCCGGCCGAATCTCTGGCATTCACCTGCCCTTCTGGCTCTTTGCGCCGGACAGGGCGCAGACCTGGAGCTGGAGATTCGTGGAACAGCACGATACCATCATCACCGGGACCTACCCGCAGAAGGTCACCGAAGAACTCGAAGAGTCCCTGCAGAATCCGAACCCCGAGCACCCCGTGTTCACGGTGCGCGCGTGGTGTAAAGGCTGCGGCCTGTGCGTGGAGATCTGTCCGCGCCAGGTCCTGTCCACGGATGGCCGGGGCAAGGTGGAGGTCGTCGCGCCCGAGCGCTGCACGAGTTGCGGCATGTGCGAGATGGTCTGCCCGGATTTTGCCCTGGTCGTCGGGACCATCGAACGGGAGTAGGGAATGCAGGAGACCACCACCGAGATCCGTTTTGCTTCGCCCAAGCGGTATATCGAAGAGAGCCTGATCTTCAAGAAGAGCCAGTTGGGAGAGGTGGGCTTCCTCTCCGGGAACGAAGCCTGTGCCTATGGGGCCCTGGCCGCCGGACTGGGCTTCTACGCCGGCTATCCGATCACGCCCTCGACCGAGATCGCCGAGATTCTGTCCTACCGGATGCCTGCCCTGGGGCGGGTCTTCATCCAGATGGAGGACGAGATNNTTCTCGCTGATGCAGGAGAACCTGGGCTACGCATGCATTGCCGAGGTCCCGTGCGTCGTGGTCAACGTCCAGCGCGGAGGGCCCAGCACGGGACTGCCCACCAGTCCGGCCCAGGGCGACCTGATGCAGGCCCGCTGGGGGACCCACGGAGACCACCCCATCATCGCTTTGTACCCGACCTCGGTCCAGGAAGCCTTCGAGCTGACCATGGTGGCCTTCAACCTGGCCGAGAAATACCGCACTCCGGTCATCTTCCTGATGGATGAGGTGATCGGTCACATGCGGGAGAAGGTCGTCTTCCCCCGGGAAGGGCAGATTCCGGTCCTGGAGCGCCGCAAGCCTCCCAAGGGCCTGGACAAGTTTCAGCCCTTCGCCGAGGATGACGGACTGGTTCCTGCCATGGCGGCCTTCGGCGAAGGCTATCGCTATCACGTCACGGGCCTGCACCACGATCCAGCCGGCTATCCGACGCTCCGTCCCGACGAGATCAACCGTTGGTTCGAGCGGGTCTTTGCCAAGATCGAGCAGAACCTGGACGACATCCTGCTGTATCGCGAGGAGGATCTCGAGGATGCCGAGACCGTGATCCTCTCTTGCGGCATCACCGCCCGCGCCGCCCGTGCGGCGGCCCGGCAGGCCCGGGAGCAGGGACGCAAGGTGGGGACCTTGACCCTGCAGACCATCTGGCCCTTCCCCGAGAAGGTGGTGCGGGACCTGGGCTCACGGGTGCGCCGGATCCTGGTCCCCGAACTCAATCGCGGTCAGTTGATCCGCGAGGTCCAGCGCTGCGTGCGCCATCCCGAGGTGGCGATCGGAGGCATCAACCGACTGGACGGAGGTGTGATCACCCCAGCCCAGATTCTGGAGAAGCTCGAGGAGAGGTCATGGCCAGGAAACTCCCACTGATCCATCGCTACCTGAGGAAGGACAAGAAGTTCCCCACCGTCTGGTGTCCCGGATGCGGGATCGGGGTTGTCCTCGGCAGCCTGATTCGGGCCGTCCACAATGCTGGCATCCCCAAGGATGACGTGGTCCTGGTCTCGGGGATCGGCTGCACCGGGCGGATGCCCGTATACGTGGACTTCAACACTCTGCACACGACCCACGGACGGGCCCTGACCTTCGCCAGCGGGGTGCGCCTGGCCAACCCCAAGCTGAAGGTGATCACCGTCATGGGGGATGGAGACGCCATCGCCATCGGTGGGAACCACTTCATCCATGCCTGCCGGCGCAACATTGAGATCACCGCCATCGTGGTGAACAACTTCATCTACGGGATGACCGGCGGACAGTTTTCGCCGACTACGCCCACCGGGGACATTTCGGCCACCAGCCCCTACGGCAACCTGGCCCAGTCGGTGGACATCTGCGAGCTGGCTCGGGATTGCGGAGCTTCCTACGTGGCTCGCAGCACCATCTACCACGTCAACGAGATGGAGAAGCAGATCGCACGGGCAGTGACCACTTCCGGATTCTCGGTGGTGGAGGTTCTCAGCACCTGCTATTCGCGCTATGGCAAGCTGAACCAGAAGGGCTCGCCGCGTGAGATGTTCCGCGCGCTGAAGGATCAGACGGTTCCCATTGCCAAGGCGGACGGCGACGAGCGTATCAATCGGGGCGTCTTCATCGACCGGGCCGAGGCGGCTTATTCCGACACCTACCAGGCCATCATGGCCAAGGCTCGCGAGCACGATGCCGGCGAGCCTTTGCCGTTGTTGAAGCCGGCCCGGACGGGAGGCACCCCATGATCGAGCGGTACGAGATTCGCCTGGCCGGCGAGGGAGGGCAGGGCCTGATCCTCTCCGGTCTGCTCCTGGCGGCGGCCGTCGCCGTCTTCGACGAGCGCAACGCCGTCCAGACCCAGAGCTACACCCCCCTGGTCCGCGGGGCCCCGAGCCGCTCGGAGATCGTGATCTCCGATGGGGAGATCGACTTCCCCGAGGTGGTGTCGGCCGACCTGTTGGTGGCCCTCTCGCAAGGAGCCTTCCAGGACTTCTCGGGCCAGGTGCGGCCTGACGGCAGGATCCTGGTGGATTCGGATCTGGTCTCGTTGGAGGGAGTCGAGCCCCTGGCTCCGACCCTGGGCCTTCCCTTCACCCGTCTGGCCCGCGAGAGGGTGGGCAAGAGCCTGGCCGCCAGCACGGTCGCCTTGGGGGCCCTGGCGGAGCTGACCGGGGTCGTCCGCCTCTCTTCCCTGGAGGAGGCCGTGCGGATGCGGGCGCCTCATGGGACCGAGGAACTCAACCTGCGGGCCTTGAAGGTCGGGGCCGAGGCGGCGCGCGAGCTTTCGGCGGTCGCTCAGCCGTCGGCCTGATCGTCTGCATCCGAGTTCATCGAGGGGAGCAAGCGGGTGGTTGTCGTGTGGGGAAGCTGTGCAAGGGGGAGGTTGAATCGTGAAACCTGATGCCGAACACCTGGCCTGGAGGCTGCACGAAGTGCCGCTCCTGGGCCATCTTGACGAGGATGAACGTTTGGAGCTGGCCTCCAATGTCGTCTTCAAGCGCCTGGTGGCCCGCTCGCCGCTGTTCCTTCAGGGCGAGCCGGGTGATGCCCTGTTCCTGGTTCTGGCGGGCTCGGTCCGGGTCATGACCCGAGGAGCCGGAGAGCGCGAGGTCCCCCTGGCGGTTCTGAACGAGGGTGCCTTCTTCGGGGACATGGCCCTGCTGGATGGCAACTCCCGCTCGATCTCGGTCTACGCCGTCAGTGATTGCGAGGTCGCGGTCCTGGACCGCGCCGAGTTCCAGTCGTTCCTGGAGACTCATCCCGGCGCTGCCCGGCGGTTGCTGGGCGTGTTGTGTCAGCACCTGCGCCAGGCCAACGGACAGTCCCTCGAGCCTTCACAGAGGACGGTCCGCCAGAAGCTGGCCGGGGTGCTGCGCGACCTGGCCCTGAGCAACGGCGAGGTGGGGGCTCACGGGGTCCTGCTGCCCCGGGAGGTCAACCGCCGGGCCCTGGCCGAGATGCTGAACACCACCCGGGCCGCCATCACCCGCGAGGCCGCCGTCCTGCGCCAGCGCGGTCTGCTGGAGCACGAGGGCCACCGGGTCCGGGTGACCGACCCGGATGGCCTGGGGAGGCTGGCCAGCGGCGTCCACTGATCGGGGCCTTCCGGTCGCCTCAAGCCCCGTACCCTGAAGACGAAGAAGCCGCCCGAAACCGCATCCTGCGCGGCGACGGATAGTGCGGCTCGACGATTCAACGGACGGGAGGCGATGTCACCGCGCGGCGATCACGGTCACTGCGGCGGCAAGGTCCCGCGCGGAGACGGGCTTGGACAGGTACCCGTTCGCGCCCGCCGCGCGGCAGAGTTCCTCATCGCCGGCCATGGCGAAGGCGGTGAGGGCGATGATGGGGACGTCAGGGTCAAGGACGGACTCGTCCCCCGAGCGGATGGCACGCATCGTCGCCAGTCCATCGAGCCCTGGCATCTGCACGTCCATCAACACCAGGTCGAACCTCTCCAGAGCCAGGATCTGCAGGGCCTGCCGTCCATCCCTCGCGGAACAGATCTCGTGCCCATGCCTCTTGAGCATGCACTCGACCAGATACCGGCAGGTGGCGTCGTCATCGACCACAAGGACTTTCCGGGCGGGTGCCTCGCCGACGCCTTCGTCCCCGTCGCGTTCGTCCCCGTCGCTTGAGGGCACAGGCGCACTCGACTGCGCCTGCAGCCTGGCGGTGAAGTGGAAGGTGCTTCCCACAGCCCGCTCGCTCTCGAGCCACAGGTGGCCCCCCATGTTCTCGGCCAGGCGACGGGCGATCGCCAGGCCCAGGCCAGCTCCCCCGGCTTCCCCCACGTGCGGCGCCGCTCCCTGTGAGAAGGGAGCGAAGAGGCTCGCCGCCTCCGCGGCGGAGATTCCGACTCCGGTGTCCCGGACGCGGAAATGCAGGGCGTCCTCGAGGTCGGAAGCGCGGTCCACGCTCACCACGACCTCGCCGCGAGTCGTGAACTTGATCGCGTTTCCCACCAGGTTGAGCAGGACCTGGCGCATCCGACGGACGTCGCCGATCACCCCGGGGGGAACGCTGGTGGACACCTCCCCGACCAGGCGAAGGCCCTTGCGGTCGGCTGCCCGCGAGAACATCTGCACGACGTCGTCGACCGCGCCTGCCGGCGAGAAGGGCTGCGCCGCCAGGGTCAGGCGGCCCGCCTCGATGCGGGACAGGTCCAGGATGTCGTCGATCAGCACCAGGAGGTCCTTGCTGCGGGACTGGGCCAGCGCCAGGTACTGCCGTTGCTGGTCGTCCAGCGGCGAGTCGAGCACCAGCTCCAGGAACCCCAAGAGCGCGTTCATGGGGGTGCGGATTTCGTGGCTCATGTTGGCCAGGAAGAGGCTCTTGGCACGGGTGGCCGACTCGGCGGCGTCCTTGGCGATGCGCAAAGCCTCCTCGTCCGCCTTCTGGTCGGAGATGTCCGTGACGAAGCCGTGCCACAGGACGCTTCCGTCCTCCTGTCGCTGAGGGCTGGCGTCGCACGAACACCAGCATGTGCCCTGCACCGGCCGCAGGAGGCGGAATTCCCGGTGGAAGGGCTCCAGGGTTCTCGCCGACGCCGCGATCGCGTCCTTCAGATCCCCGCGATCCAATGGGTGCACGCGATCGAAAAGGCCTTCCGGGTCCCCAACACTGGCTGGAGCGGGAAGCTCGAATCGCTCGCGGCCCGCTTCACTGGCGTAAGGGAAGCACACGCTTGCGTTCGGGAGCAATCGGAACTGGAAGAGGAGGCCGGGAACCTGCCGGGCGAGGTCTTCCAGTTGCTCGAAGCTGCGCTGGAGCGCGCGCGTCCGCTCCTCCACCTTCCTCTCCAGCGACTGGTTGAGCTCCACCAGTCGCTGCTCCGCCAGCCTGCGCTCGGTGACGTCCTCGAACATCACGAACACCTTGCCGGCCACAGGCACGCCGTGGATGAACGTGGCCTTGACGCTGCCGTCCTTGCAGGTCACGCTGAACTCGTGGCCCTGGATCGCTCGGCGCTCCGCGATGGCCTGGTGGGTGAGGCCAGTCCAGGTCTCCACGACCTCGCGGCGGTAGGCTTCATCCGGATAGGCCAGCACCCACCAGTGATCCATCGTGGGGATTTCCTCAGGCAGGTATCCGAAGTTCTCGATCGCGCGCCGGTTGATGTACTCGATGGTGCCATCCATCCCCACGATGGCCATCGCCACGGGTGCCTGCTCGATGATCGCCCGCGACCGCTCTTCGCTTGCCCGCAAGTCCTCTTCCATGCGCCGGCGCTGGGTGATGTCGGTGAGGGCGCCCATGAGGGACTCCGGATTGCCCTGCGAGTCGCGCAGGAGGACCATGTTCAGGGAGACCCAATAGGTGGTGCCATCCTTCTTGAGGGTCTCGACCTCGGCGTTTTGGATTCTGCCCTCCCGGAGGAGGGTCTCCAGGAGGCGCCGCCGCTGGGTCTGATCGACGTAGACCTCCGGCGCCCAGACCCTCCCGGCATCCTCAGCTCCGTCGTATCCCGCGAGTCGGGCCACGGCTTCATTGACGTGGAGGAATCGACCGTCCAGGGTGCTCTGGAAGATACCGACATTCAGGTTGTCGACAAGCGTCCGGTACCTCTGCTCGCTCTCCTGAAGCCGGAGCTCCGCCATCTTGCGGTCGGTGATGTCGTGGATGACGCCCAACGCCGCCACCACCTCGCCGCTGGGCGACCAGATCGGGCTGCAGGTGCCGGAAACCCAGACGGTTCGCCCCGATCCCGGCACGAGGTGGGGGACGTCGGGGCTGAGGACCGTCTCGCCAGCCAGGGCCCGGCGCCACACGTCCACGATCCCGCGCTCGTGCAGGTCCGGGAAGGCCTCCCCTGCCAACTGGCCGATCACTTTCTCGGCCGGGATGCCTCTCAGCTCCACCATGAACGGATTGTAGACCAGGTAGCGCAGGTCCCGGTCGAGAACGACCACGCCTTGTCGGGCGCTTGCGACGAGCGCCCTGAGCAATCCGTCCTGGCCCGCCGTCAGAGCCTGTCCGTCTTCACTTCCCGCGATCCCCACCGTTGTGCCCTCATCCTGCTGCATGTCTTGACGCCCACACGTGGAGGCCTTCCCTGGTTTCCGTCATGTTTCGCAGGAGGTTCCTGGGAAGCATGCGGGATCTCAATGCTCTTTTTTTCAAGCCCGGTACCCTGAAGACGAAGAAGCCGCCCGAAAACGCACCCTGCGCGGCTCCAGACGGCTCTTTCGTTCCTCCCTCGGGGAGGTCAGTCGGTCAAAGCTTCTCCATGGGCATGTAGATGGCCGCCTGCTTGCCCCCCAGCGTGCTATGGATGCGACCGTTCTGGATGGTCACGGTCTCGCCGGTGAGCAGCTCCTTGAGGGCCATTCCCTCCCGCAGCCGGCTCTCGGCCCGGACCGGGATCTCACGGGTCTGTTCGTGGGGGCTGTTGTTGAGGACCACCACGGCTTCATCCTCGGGATGGACGCGGGCGTAGGAGTAGATCTGGTCGTCCTGCCACATCTCCAAGAGCCGGCCTTCACGCAGGGCGATCGAGTCCTTGCGGATGGCTCCCAGTTTCTGGAAGTGGGCCAGCATGTCCGGGTTGTTGTCGAAGTCCATCATCCGACGGCTGGATTCGCTCCAACCCTCGTTGTCGCTCTCCATCCCCACTTCCGTGCCGTAGTAGACGCTGGGGATGCGGTTGAGGGTCATCTGGAAGGACAAGGCCAGCTTCAACCGGTCGCGGTCGCCGCCGGCCTTGGTCAGGAAGCGCTTGGTGTCGTGGTTGTCCAGGAAGGCCGACATCATCTCGGGCTTGGCGAACTTCCGGTCGCAGTCCGCCACCCGGTCGGCCAGTTGGCGCATGCTGCCGCCCTTGGCCAGGACGTCGTCGATGGTGTAGTACAGCGGGTAGTCCACCAGGCCGTCCATGCCGCCGTGCTGGTATTGGGCGTATTTCGAGGGGTCGCCCACGTAATACTCACCCATCAAGTAGAAGTCGGGGCCGGCGTGCTCGTGCATGGCCTGGTTGAACTTGTCCCAGAAGGCCTTGGGGACGTTCTTCACGGCATCCAGGCGGAACCCATCCACCCCGGTGTCGGCCCAGAACTTTCCGACGTCGATCAGGTATTTCTCGACCTCGGGGTTCTCCTGGGCCAGGTCGGGAAGGCCGAAGATCGAGCAGTTCTCGGATTGCCAGGGGTCATCCCAGTCGGTTACGTCGCCGTTGTGGTGGAACCAGGAGTGCTTGGTCGGGTCCTGGTAGAAGGGATGTTCCCAGGCCGTATGGTTGAGGGGGATGTCCAGCAGGACCTTCAACCCCTTCTCGTGGGCCGTGTTGACGAACTCCTTGAACTTGTCCATCGTGCCGACGTGCTCGTCGGTCTTGAAGTGGTCGATGGGCCAGTAGCCGTGGTAGCCGTCGCTGTTGACGAAGCTGGTCTGGTTGTCCATCGGCGGGGTGATCCAGAGGGCCGTGGCGCCGGTGGACTTGATGTAGTCCATCTTGTCGATGACGCCCTGAAGGTCTCCGCCGTGGTAGCGGTTCAGGTCGTCCTTGTTGACGGCGTGGTTGTTTTCGGGGTCGCCGTCGTGGAAGCGGTCGATCAAGAGGAAGTAGATCGTCTCGCCCTGCCAGGACCGCACCTTGGGGTCTTCGGGGAGCGGCGTGGGGTGGGGAACACCCGAAGGAACCTGCTGAGGCTTCTCCTGGGAGACCGCCCGATTCTGGCCCAGGACGACCGAGTCGGTGACCTGGGCTTGCGGAGTGGCCCGGGGAGTCTCCCGCACGGGAGTCGACAGATTCGGGGTCAGACCGACACTCTTGATCACAGTCAGACGGCTCCAAACTTCTGGTTGTTCTCTGGGAATTTCACGACCTGGGTCGAGTCTATCTAGGCCTTTCAGTCCCGAACAAGGCGGGTTTCTGTAAAAATCATGTTGCCTGCGCGCTCAATCTGCGCGCCCTGGCCGGGTGTCCGCCTCTTCAGGAGGAACGTCGGACCAGCACAACTCCGCTGCGACCCTCCAGGTCCAGTCGGATCCCGCCGCAGGGCCGGGCCTTGAGTGGTCGGTTCCCTCCCAGGACGGGCTCCCAGGTTCCGGGACCGACGGGAACGCGCAGGTTGCGGCGGGCGGGTCCGTTGTTGAGGACCACCACCAGGACCTGTTCACCGTGAAGGCGCTCGAAGGCGAAGAGATGGCGCTGGTCATCGGCCACGAGCGTGCGGTAGCCACCCACCTGCAGGGCGGGCCAGGTGTTGCGCAGGGCGATGCAGCGGCGGTAGTGCTCCAGGAGATCCTGGTCCACCTCGACCGGGTCGGGCCGGGCAGCGGGTCTCTGGTCGGGGAGGGTCGCTTCGGCCTGGTACCTCAGGTCGTCCCAGACCATCGGCTTGCGGCAGCACGGGTCGTTGCCCCCCCACATGCCGACCTCGTCGCCGTAGTAGACCATCGGAGCCCCCACGTAGGTCATCTGGAAGAGGACCGCCAGCTTCTGGCGCTGGCGCTCTTCGGGGGTCGGCTTGCGGGTGAGGTACTCGGGGTTGCTCCCCTTGGCCTTCTCGCAGTAGGCGTGCCAGTCGCGCATGGCCACCAGGTCGGCGTTGACCACGTTGGAGGCTGCCCGGGCCGTGTCGTGGCTGCCCAGCAGGTTCTGCATGCCGTAGGCCACTTGTGGATCGTAGGCTTCGCGGATCTCGCGCAGGCGCGAGTCGAACTCCGAGGCCGGGATGGAGTGGTTCCGGGCGAAGAAGAAGTCGTGGCAGGTGAAGGCGAAGTTGTAGTTCATCACCGCCGAGAATTCGTCGCCTTCCAGGTAGGGTTTGTTGGCTTCGACGGTGTCGATCACCTCGGCGGTCATGTAGGCCTCGGGGTTGATGGACCGGACCAGCCGGCTCCAGTCCTTCCAGAAGGCGTGCTTCACGCAGAAGGCGACGTCCAGTCGCCAGCCGTCGATTCCCTCCTGGGGGCGCCCCTGGCCGCTGGGGTCCATCCAGCGCCGGGTGATCGCGTAGATATACTCCCGAGGACCGGTCACGATGCCGCGCTCGTCCTGGCGCAGGTTGGGCAGCTCCTTCACGCCGAACCACCCCTGGTACTCGAACTTCTTCCCCGTCGCGGGATCCGCCCAGGATTTGATCTCGAACCAGTCCCGGTAGGGCGAGGCCTGCTGGTTCTTCACCACATCGGTGAAGAAGGGGTTGGTCATCCCCATGTGGTTGAAGACGCCGTCGAAGACGATCCGGATTCCGCGCAGGTGGGCCTGGCGGATCAGCTCCAGGGCCAGCTTGTCGGCGGCGGTCCAGTGCCAGGTGGAGGGGTCGTCGGGCTTCTCGGAGGCGATCAGGCGCCGGTCTCCCTCTGGATCCGGCCCGAAGGTCGGGTCGATGTGCTGGTAGACGCAGGCATCGTACTTGTGGGACGAGGGGGCCATGAACACGGGGTTCAGGTAGACGGCGTTGATGCCCAGGCCCTGCAGATAATCCAGCTTGTCGATCACGCCCTGAAGGTCACCCCCGTAGCGGCGGCGCTGCAGGTGGAACCAGATGTCCTTCCCGGCGTGGGCCTTCTCGTAGGGCTGCATCCCGTACCAGTCGGAGGTCCAGGGATGGACCCGCCAGGGCTGGGCCTGGCTGTGGGGCCAGGAACCGTCCTGGTCCACCAGGCGGGGGTCGTTGGAAGAATCGCCGTTGCGGAAGCGCTCTGGGAAGATCTGATACCAGACCGCCTTCTTGGACCATTCCGGCACGAAGGAATCGTCGGCCTGGGCCCCGCTGGAGACCAGGCCCGCCAGGACCAGCAGGCAACCGATGGACGCGAGAAGACGCATGTGCTGAACCTCCGTCTTGCCCCCCGTGCCGCGGTGTTCGCCGCAGGGGCAGGTTCGACTTGCAGGCCGGGGGGCCTGTCCGGAGGCCGCGGTTCATTTCGTTCACATGCTTTTCGGTTGTCTCGCCGGCCTCCCGGGCTTAGCCTGGAGTCGAGGCGTTCGAGTTTGGTTCATCTCCATGTGCGAAGTTGGTTCTCCTTCCTGGCGGGGGCTTCGGCTCCCGAGGATCTGGTCCGGGTGGCCGCCGGCCTGGGGCACTCCGCCCTGGCCTTGACGGACCTGCACGGCCTGTCCGGCGCTGTGCGTTTCGCGCGGGCATGCCGGCAGGCGACGATCCGTCCCCTCTTCGGAGCCACCCTCATGGTGGATGGCTTCCCCCTGGTGCTTCTGGCCCGGCACGCCCAGGGCTACGGGAACCTCTGTCAGGCCCTGGCCGGCGCCCACCAGGCGGAGCGGCTCGGTCCCCGGATTTCGAGGGAGGAGTTGGGGGCCTGGAGCGACGGCCTGCTGGCCTTGACCGGGGGGCCGGAGGGGCGCCTGGACACCCTGGTGCGCCAGGGAGAGACCACTCAGGCCCGGCGCTGGCTGGCCTGCCTCGGGGAGATCTTCCCGGACGCACTCTACGTCGAGTTGGCCCACCGCATGCTCCCCGGCGACGGGGCGGCGCTGGCGCGCCTGCACGAGCTGGCCTGTCGGGCGCGCCTGCCGGTCGTGGCCAGCAACGCCGTCCGCCATGCCCGCCCGCAGGCTTATGCCCTGTACGATGCCCTGACCTGCGTGCGCCTGGGGATCACCGTGGGGGACCCTCATCCCCAGCGGCCCGCCAACGACCAGGCCTTCCTGTGCGACAAGGCCGAGCTCGGTCAGCGCATCCCCTTCCCCGAGGCCCTGGAGCGCACGGAGGAGGTGGCGGCTCGCTGCCAGGTCGAGTTGCTGGCAGGCGAGGTGGTCCCCCCCACGGCGCAGCTCCCCGAGGGCCTCTCTGCGAAGGAATACCTGCGCGAATTGTGCGAGCAGAGCCTGCCGCGACGCTACACCCCCGACGCGCGGTCGACGGCTCGCCGCCAACTGGAGCACGAACTCGGGGTGGTGGGCGATCTGGACTTGGAGGAGTTCTTCCTGGTGGTCCACGAGGTGGTGGAGTTCGCCCGCAGTCGGGGCATCCGCTGCGCCGGTCGGGGCTCGGCGGCCAATTCGATCCTGGCCTGGCTTCTGGGGATCACCGCCGTGGATCCCCTGGCCCAGAACCTGCTCTTCGAGCGCTTCCTGCACCGGGGGCGCAAGGGCATGCCCGACATCGACGTGGACTTCGATTCCGCTCGCCGCCCCGAGGTGATCGCCTGGATGGAGGAGCGTTTCGGTCGTCAGCACACCGCCATGACCGCCACGGTCTGCACCTATGGCCTGAAGAGCGGCGTCCGGGACATGCTCAAGGTCCTGGGCTGCACTCCCGAGGCGGTCGACCGGGTGGCGGCTCGGATCAGCCACTGGGACACGCTGGACAGCCTGCGGGCTCGGCGCGAGGAACTCCAGGAGGCACTCCTGGGGGGCGGCCAGCCGCTGCTGTCCGAGCGGGGCCTTCCAGGGAAGGGGTCGGAGGGAAGGCGTCGTCCGGGCCCGCTGCACGTGCCTCCAGCGCCCAGGCGGCCCGGCCTCTTCGACGTCCTCTTCGCCTTGCTGGAGAGGTTGCTGGGGTGCCCTCGGCACCTGGGCCTGCACAGCGGGGGGATGGTCCTCTCCCGGCGCCCTTTGACCTGTTTCAGCCCTTTGCAGACCTCGGCCTGCGGCGTTCGACAGTTGCAGTTCGACAAGGACGACGTCGAGGCTCTGGGCCTGGTCAAGTTCGATGTCCTGGGGCTGCGGATGCTTTCGGTCCTGTCCGAGGCGGTGGACCTGGTCCGGGAGGATTCCGGCCGGGAGCTGGATCTGGAGGCTCTCCCCCTGGACGACGAGCCGACCTTTGACTTGATCCGCTCCGGACGATCGATGGGCCTCTTCCAGATCGAGAGCCCCGGCCAGGTCCACCTCCTCTCGCGCACCCGGCCCCAGGTCTTCCGCGACCTGGTGGTCCAGGTCGCCCTCTTCCGCCCCGGGCCCCTGCAGGGTGGGATGGTGAACCCCTACATCGAGCGCCGCAGCGGTCGGCAACCCGTCGAGGTCCTCCATTCCAGCCTGGAGCCCGTGTTGCGGGACACCCTGGGCATCGTCCTGTTCCAGGAGCAGGTCCTGGAGATCTGCCATCGTTTCGCGGGGATGAGCCTGGAGGAGGCCGACGAGTTCCGCCGTCTGATGAGCCGCTGGCGCGACCCGGGCTCGATGCGCCAGATGCAGGAGGCCTTCGTGGCGGGTGCGATGGCCACCCACGCGGTTCCCCAGGAACTGGCCATGGGGGTCTTCCGCCAGGTGGAGTCCTTCGTCGGTTACGGTTTCTGCCGCTCGCACGCGGCGGCCTTCGCGCGCACGGTGTACCACTCGGCCTGGTTGAAGGCCCACCATCCGGCGGCCTACATGGCGGCGGTGCTGCAGCACCATCCCGGCTTCCACCCCCTGGCGACGCTGGTCGAGGAGGTCCGTCACCTGGGGGTGCGGATCCTGTCCGTCGACGCCTGGCTCTCGGGCTGGCGCTATACCCTGGAGGCCGGGGCCATCCGGGTCCCCCTGTGCGCAGTCTCGGGGGTCAGCGCCTCTGCGGCCCGTCACCTGGTGGAGAACCGGGAGGGGTGTCCGAACCTGGAGGCGTTGCTGGAGAGGGTGGAGCTCCCGGTCGAGGTCTGGGAGGCCCTGGCCCGCGCGGGGGCCTTCCAGGCGCGCTGCTCGCGCCGCGAGGCCCTGTGGCGGATCGGGCTGAGGCGCCCGAAGTCCGACTCGGCCTCGCGTTCATCGCGCAGACTTCGGTCCTCCGCCTCCGTCGTCGGGCCCAGGAGGCCTGCTCGAGGAGGGCGCCCCGCTTCTGGGACGTTGGCTGGCCGGCTGGGGCCGGATCTCGGGTTGGAGTTCGCCCCTTCCGCTTCGCTTCTTCCCAGGCTCGAGCCCCTGGAGGCGACTCGGGAGATGGCCTGGGATTTCCGCCTGCAAGGCTTCTCGCCCTTGGGACATCCCCTCTCCGGGCACCGCGAGCGTCTCAACCTGGCGGGCCTGACCCCCGTCGCGGACGTGTTCGCCATGCCGGCGGGTCAGGAGGTCCGGATCGCGGCGCTGGTCATGCTGCGCCAGAAGCCCCCCACGGCTCGCGGGATGGTCTTCCTCCTGCTGGAGGATGAGAGCGCCCGGATCCAGGCGGCCGTGACGCCTCCGGTCTTCCAGCGCCTGGAACCGGTCCTGCATCGGGGCGCCTTGTGGGTCCGAGGGCGCCTGGAGGCCGGAAGTGCCCACCGGGGAGACGACGAGGGCTCCTTCCGCAGCCTGCTCGTGGAGCAGGCCGGGCCCCTGGAGGAACTGCTGGAGGGGCCGATCATGGCGGAGAGGCTTCAGGGTTGAAGATCCGGCTCTTCAGATCCGCAACGCCTCACCCATCCGGCGGACCGACTCGCGCAGGTTCTCGGGGCTGTAGCGGCTCCAGGCCAGCCGGAACGAGCGAGGGGCCTGCGCGGCCAGGGGCCCGCAGGCTTCCGGGCATTCCCGGGGCAGGAAGGTCGTCCCCGGGATGTAGCCGCTGCCTGCCTTCTTGACCGCAGGCAGCAGCTTCCGGGTGTCGCCTGCGGGCAGGGTGACCCAGGTGAAGTACCCGCCGGCGGGTCGGGTCCAGGTGGTGCCCTGGGGCATCGCGGTCCGCAGGGCCTCCAAGAGGGCCTCGCGGCGCTGGCGGTAGGCGGCCTGGAGGCGTCGGACGTTGGCCGGATACAGGCCCTCGGCCATGAAGGTGGCCACCAGCAGGGAGGGCAGGTGGCTGGGGGCCCCGCCCGACTGCAGCCAGGGTTGCCCCGAGAAGCGTTCGGCCAGGGCCCGGTCGGCCGTGAGATAGCCCACCCTCAGGCCGGGGGCCAGGGACTTGGCGAAGGAGCCCAGCCGGACCACCCGTCCGGGGGCAGCCAGGCTCCACAGCGAGGGCGGGGCGGGCCCGTCGAAGGAGAGCTCGCGGTAGACGTCGTCCTCGACCAGCAGCAGATCCTCGGATTCAGCCAGTTCGACAAGAGCGCGGCGTCGCTCAGGGGTCAGGGTCAATCCGGTAGGGTTGTGGAAGGTGGGAATCGTGTAGAGGAAGCCGACCTGCCTTCCGCTGGCCCGGATCCGGGCCAACCTGTCGGGCAGGGCCTGCACCACCAATCCCCCGGCATCGAAGGGGAGCGGGCAGACTTCCAGGGGATGACTGGCCAGGATCCGCAGCGCGAAGTGGTAGGTCGGGGCCTCGACCAGGATCACCCGACCCGGCTCGGCCAGGATCTTCGCGCACTGTTCCAGGGCGGCCGAGACCCCCCCGGTGAGGCAGACCTCTTCGGGCCGGGGACGACGCGAGTCGGTTCGACCCAACCGCTCGACCACCGCCTCGATCAGCGGCCCCGGGCCGGCCGGAGCCCCATAGGCCAGCGCCTCGGGGCCGAATCGCCGCAGGGTGGTCCCGGCCAGCTCGGCCAGTTCCTCGACGGGCAGCAGATCCGGGTCCGGGTGACCCCAGGCCAGATCGATCACGCCGGGCTTCTCGACGAACTCGGCCACCGGAAGCGGGCTGCCGAGCGCACCCGGGACATGGGACTGGGCTCCGGAGGCGCCGGGAGGATTCATCGCCGGACTCCATCGGACTGGATGCGGATCGACCCCTTTCGGCCGGCCTCTTCTCCTCGACGGGGGAGCCGGACCAGCCAGGTGTTGGCCCGGGCGCGCACCGTGCTCAAGGCGCGGGCTGAGCCCATGGCGCCCTTGGGGTTCTCGCGGGCCAGGGCCTCGAAGGCGGCCCGGGCGCGGTCGGGCGTCTCGGCCAGGAAGAGGCACAGGGCCCGCAGGCTCAGGGCCTCCAGGCCCAGGGACCAGGCTTCCCGCCCCCGTCCCGGATCCGAGGCCAGCCCGGCCAGACCCTCGCGCTGAAGGGCTGCCGCCAGGGTCCCGTAGACCTTGGCAGCGTCCAGGAAGCTGGAGCGTCCGCTCAGGGCCCAGGCCTTCTTCAGGCTGGCGGGATGGGGTGAGGCGGGCTTGTCGGCGGGGCCCAGGCGCAGGAAGTGCTCCAGGCGCATGTTCAGGTCCTCGTGCCATTGGGCCAGGGCTTCCCGGGCGGGATCCTGGGGCGTTTCCGGCGAGGTGGCCTCGGGCTGGAGGGCGGGGGAGGAATCGGTGTCCGGAGCCGGAGGGGCTTCGGGCGCGGGGGCCAGCGCGGGTTCCGAGGCCGGCGCGGGAGCCGGTGCGGGAGCGGGCGGGCGGGGCCTTTCCGGAACCCGGCTGCTCCGACTGAAGACCAGAAGGTCTCCCGGGGCGCATTCAAAGAGGCCCCGGAGGCTGATCAGCAGTTCAGGGGAGGCGCGCAGCACCGTGGCCTCTCCCAGGGAGGTCTCCGAGCGCACCAGGCCCACCACGTCGCCCGGCTTGAGCCCCGTCATGGGGCCGGGCCGGCAGCGGTAGACCGCCACCTGGTCGGGGACCTCGGCCTCCACCGTCCCCACCAGCGCGCCTGCGGGCAGGGCCGAGGCCGATCCAGCCAGCAGGAGGATCAGCAAAGAAACCAGGAGGACTTGCAGAGCTTTCATCGGCTGGCGCTTCGCCGCCAAAGCCCGGAAACCCCCGGCCCCGAACACTTGGAACCGGACCAGGAAT
Source organism: Candidatus Xenobium occultum (assembly GCA_002423485.1). Taxonomy (GTDB): domain Bacteria; phylum Vulcanimicrobiota; class Xenobia; order Xenobiales; family Xenobiaceae; genus Xenobium; species Xenobium occultum. The sequence continues at coordinate 66,045 of DIWH01000047.1, forward strand.
TCGTGATTTCTCACGAAGAGGAGGTCAAGCCCTTTCGTGCAATGACTGATGTTCAGGAGGGCCTGGGAGGGGAAGGACAAGGTGGAGGAAGAATCGGCGTGAGGCGCAACCGCCCCGAGAACATGCGGCTGAGCGTCCGCACCCACGTGGCCACGTTGGTGGTCATCGCGATCGTCTTCCTGGGGGCCGGCAAGCTCATCCGCCTGCAGATCCAGGACTTCTACTATCGGCAGATGGAGGCCGAGTCCCAGCGCCTGGCCACCAGCTACGCCCACAACCTCGAGCTGGCCATGGAGTCCACCGGGATCATCAACCGCCTGCTGGAAGAGAAGATCCACGCGGCGGGGCTGGCGGTGCTGGCCCATCAGGGGGTCATGAGCAACCAGGTTCTGGCGGCCCTGGCCCGCTCGACCGGGGTGGATCTCATCACCTTCTTCAGCAAGGCCGGGGTCGTCACCCACTCCAGCACGGGGGAGTTCATCGGCTGGTCTCCTCCCGAGGGCAACCCGACCCGTCGGTTCATGGAATCGCCCGAGCGCTCTCGGGTGGACCCCATCCGGAAGAGCCTGAGGGACGGGAACTACTACAAGTTCGGCTACGTCCAGTTGGAGGACGGCCGCTTCGCCCAGATCGGGGTGCGCGCCGAGCGGATCCACCTGTTGCTGGGGCGCTTCGAGGTCCAGGAGCTCCTCGGGCACATCCGGACCGACCACCACGTGGCCGAGGCCCGCTTCGTCCCGCAGGACCAGGTGCTCCGAGCGGGAACGTCGGACCCCCAGGACGTCCAGGTCGCGCTGGCCGGCCACGACATGCAGGTCTTCCTGACCCCCGAGGGGCACAAGCTCTTCCGCTTCGAGGTGCCCGTCGAATTGAAGGGGGAGCCCATCGGCAGGCTGGTCCTGGGGCACGACCTGGCCCGGACCGACGAGCTGGTTCACTACGTCAGCAACGTCTGGATCGTCGCCTTGGCGCTGATCTACCTGATGATCGCGGTCATGGTCTACTCGGGATACCAGCGCAACCGGATCCTGTCGCACTACGCCTACTTCGACATGGTCTCTGGCATGCGCAACCGCCGCTACTTCGCCGAATGCGTGGCCGACGACCTGGCCCGGCGCGAGAAGGCCCCACGGGCGGTGGTGGTGGCCAACCTGGCCAACTTCAAGATGCTGAACTCGTCCTACGGGTGTCAGTACGGCGAGAGGCTGGTGCAGTTGCTCCTGGCCCACCTCTCCAATCTCTGCGTCGGGAACTGCCAACTCTTCCACCTGTCGGTTGATCGTTTCGCCTTCTACGTCCGGGACTATCCCAGTCGGGAAGAACTCGTCGGCCTGGGCGAGAGGGTCCTGGGCCTGCTCAAGGACGAACTCTCGGCCCAGCCCGTCGGGGGCAACGTCGGCATCGTCGAGATCCAGGGGGGCGGTTATCGCAACCCCGATGAGATCCTGCGCAACGCCTTCATCGCCATCGACCAGGCCTCCAGGCAGGGCCGATTCGGCTACTGCTTCTTCGACCGCTCCATGGAGGATGCGGTCTCCCGGGAGGACCAGATCGAGCGGGAACTGCGCCATGCCCTGGCGGACCCCGAGCAGTCCCAGGTCTTCCTGGTCTTCCAGCCCAAGATCGACCTCCGGGACGATCGGATCGTCGGCTTCGAGGCCCTGGCCCGCCTGAACTCCGAGGTCTTCGGCCCGGTCTCGCCGATGGAGTTCGTCGAGGTGGCCGAGAAGAAGTTGCTGATCGTCCCCCTGAGCAACCTGATCCTGCAGATGGCGGGTCGCTTCGCCCGGACGCTGGAGGACCGCGGATTGGACGGGGTCAAGGTGGCGGTCAACATCTCGGGCCTGCAGTTGCTGCGCGAAGACTTCACCGACACGGTCCTGCGGCTGGTCGGCGAATCGGGGGCCCCGGCCTCGCGGATCGAGCTGGAGATCACCGAGTCGGTCTTCCTCAACGACTACGACCTGGTCAACAGTCGCTTGCGGCGTCTGCGCGAGAACGGCATCGACATCATGCTCGACGACTTTGGCGTGGGCTACTCGTCGCTGTCCAGGGTCCGGGACCTGTGCATCGACGCCGTGAAGATCGACAAGTCCTTCGTCGACCGGATCCTCTGTGAAGAGAAGGAGAGGATCGTCATTCCCGACATCATCTCGATGTCGCACCGCCTTGGCTACAAGGTGGTGGCCGAGGGTGTCGAGACCGCCGAGCAGAAGGACTACCTGTTGCAGGCCGGTTGTGACGTGATGCAGGGTTACCTGTACAGCAAGCCCCTCTCCGAGGAAGAGGCCTTGAAGCGCCTGCAGGCGGGAGGCATCCTCCACGCCCAGGCAGCTTCGTCTTGAACCTGCCCGGGTTCAGGGCCTGGGCAACTCCGATGGCTTGGGAACCTTTCCGTCCACGAGCACAGGTCTGCCTCGGGGGGCTTCGCATGGGCGCGCTCTCTGCAGGAGCGTGCATCCTGCCCCCGAATTTTTTCATGTCTTGTTCCGTCAAGCCGGTTGGACCTGGAACGGTGGAGGTGCCCGATGAATTTTCTGCAGGCGATGGGGCTCGGGGGAGTCAGTGGTCTCTCCGGGATGTCCGGGATGGTTCTTGGAGGCGGGATCGTCGGAGGGGTGGCGCTTCTGCTCGGCAGCAGGATGGCGGCGGGAGGGCCCCAGTCCGCAGGCGGCTTTCAGTCGGTCTCCAACTTGATGAGCCAGTTCTTCTCTCAGCAGTCCTCGGGACTGTCCTCCAACATGGAAGACATGATCAGCCAGTTCGGGAACCGTCCTCGCTTCCAGCGTGACGAGACCCAGTCGCCTCATGAACAGTTGGATGCCCTGAAGGCTTTCGCCCTGAAGAACGGTTCCAAGGACGGGACCCCCGTCGCCGACTGGACCAGCACCCAGGAAGAGATCGACGCCGGCGAGTTCCTGACCGACCTCAACGAGAAGCAGCAGTTGGAGACGGTTGAGGAGACCCGCAGGGCTCCCGTGGAAGAGAGGCAACTGCTCCAGGTGGAAGACGACAAGCTGCAGGAGTTGATCAAGAAGCGCGCTGAGGAAGGCAATCCCATGACCGGCAGGGAGAAGCTGGACTATCAACGCACCTACATGGAACGGCTCTACGCCGAGGGCAAGATCAACGACAGGCTTGGGCAATCCAACCGCCATTCGATCGAGTCTCAGAACTACCTGGACCAGACCTGCGCCAACATGTTCCTGAAGTCGGGTCTGCCGGTGCCGAAGGACACGCCACAAGCGGCGGTGGAGAACTCGCCGTACAACCGCCACAAGCAGCAGCTCGCTTGAAGCCTTGATTCTTCGCCAAAGCTACCTGCTGGAGATGCTGGCCCGTCTGGAGGCCCTGGTCGGGGCCCTGGAGGAGGGCCGGCCGGTGCTGCCCCTCCTTGAAGCCGGCATCGAGCGGGAGATCGCGATCTGCGCGATGCCCGTGGCTGAAGACCTGACGGCTGTCCAGGTGGCTCTGCAAGGTCTTCTCTGTGACCCCTCTTCCCGACAGATTCCGAACCTTCGGGCTGCGGTGCAGGAGGCCCTGGACTCGGCCCCCGGGGATGGGCCCACCCCGTCGGCCCGAGCCAACGAGCTGATGGGCATGGCCTTGGCCGCCCTGGACGACCCCGAGGTTCCGTTTGGTGCCGCCGCCAGCGCCTTCTCTGAAGAGCTCGCCACCCTGGCCACCATGGTGGCGATCAGCGCGGGTTCCCCGGGAATCTCCTTCCAGGTGCGCGAGGAGGCTCAGCGAGTGCTGGAGCTGGTCGATGCGGCCCGGGAGGCCCTGGTCCGGGTCGAGGAGGCGGTGGAAGGCGGCCTGAGGGACCAGGCGCTCCAGGGCCTGGATGCCCTGATCCGAGCCCTCCGGCTGATGGCTTCCTCCAAGCGGGCCCTGGACAAGGTGGTCGAGCAGGAGGCGAGGATCCCTTGTATTCGCTGCGGCCACCGCAACCTGGCAGGGAGGGGAACCTGCGAAAGATGCCGGGCCACCCTTCCTGCCGTGGACCGAGCCGAACAGAGCACCCTGGACATCCGGTTGGGTGACCAGGGGGCCGCTCCGGAGGCGCAGATGACCGAGAATCTGGCGCGCCTTCTCGAGGCCTGCGAGCGTTTCAACTTCAAGACCATGACCAGGGAGGCTTTCCTGGCCGAGGTGGCCTGGATGGAGGGGTTGCTGGAACAGGCTGGCCGCATGGGTCTTCAGGAAGGGGCCCTGGAAGGGCTCGAAGAGTTCAAGGCAGGCCTGCAATCCCTTCGCCAGGCCGGCGAGACGGGCGATTCTGCCCTGGTCTACAAGGGCCGCAAGCTCATCTGGGAAGGCGCGGGCAGGATGCAGGCCGCGGTCGGCGGGGAGTCCCAGGACTAGACGTCTCAGGCAGAACTTCCCCGTCTCGCCAAGAAATGCGCTTCCGGGCTCAGGGCCTGGGAAACTCCACGGCCCGCTCGCCGATGAAGAAGCAGCGGTCGGGAAGGGGGGGCAGGGCGGCCCCTGTGGCCTGGCGCAGGGCCAGGCGCATCGCATTGACCAGGGTGATTCCGCGCAGGGTCTCGTCGTCCACACCGGGTGCGTGCAGGGCCACCAGGTTGGCCAGGCGTTCGCGGGCCACCGCCGGGGTCGGCTCCTTCCAGTAGCGGTCCGGGTCCTCCAGGAACTGAGATTGGGGACCGTGGTCCGAGACGATCAGGATCACCGGCGGGGGACCCGGTCGGGCCAGGATGGCGCGGGCCACCTCCACGACCCGGGTCGCGGCGTACCGGGTCTGCTCCGGATAGAAGGCCCGGTAGACGGGCAAGGGAGCCTCACCCACGGCCCGAGGCCAGCCCAGGGCGGCCATCTCCGAGCGGGTGATCGGTTGGCCGTCGGCGTGGAAGACGTAGGGCGGATGGGGGCACAGGATGTGCGCCAGGGTGAAGGTCGGGTGGGGCGGGCGGGAGTCCTCCAGGTCCGAGAACATGAACCGGATCCTTCGGGCGTGGGCCCGGTCCCCTTCGGCTCGGGGGTTCCCCAGGGTTTCCAGGAGGTAGGGGACGGGGGTTCCCCGGACCAGGCTCTCGACGAATTCTCCCTCCAAAGCCCCTGAGGTGACCTCCTCATCCACGCCGACCAGGCCGTCGGTCCCCGCCATCGCCGAGGTGTAGGTGCGGATCCGGTAGCCCTGGCTGCGCAGGAAGGGGATCAACCGGTTCTGGCGGATCCGCTGGATCCACCGCAGGTAGTGGTCTTCGGTCACTTCCTGCCCATCCTGAAGGTCCTGATGGTAGTCCAGGTTCAGCATGGAGGAGATGGACGGCTGGGTCCGGGAGTAGTTGGTGGCACTGCCTTCCGCCACGGCGAAGCCGATCTCGCGCAGGGCCTGAAGCGAAGGCCCGAGGTCCAGGCCGAATTGCTCCTGGAGGACATCCTGGCGCCCGAACTCGTCCAGGATCAGGACGTAGAGGTCTGGTCGGTCCTGAACGGTCCGCGTGACGGGGATGTCGGCCGCGGGGAGGGGCGGAGGCACCGGCCGGGTGGCGTGCCCCCACAGGGCCTGCATGGCGACCAGGCCGACCAGCAGGCCCGAGACCAGGTTCAGGTTGGCCGTCCAGGAGGTGCCCCAGGACGGGGGGCGGCTCTTGAGGTAGAACCCCAGGGCGGCCAGGGCCAGGACCAGGCCTGGGGCCACCACGCGGAGGCGGAGGGGTTGGAACCCGGCCACTTCGAGGTTTCCCAGGAAGCCGGTGACGGCGCCGAACGAGAAGAACACCACGACCAGGGCCGAGAGGAAGATCCCGCTGCGCTGGCCTTCCCTGTCCACCAGCCGACCCAGGGCCATCAGCCCTCCGACCCCGGCCAGCACCACCAGGGCCGGCCCGACCGCATGCAGCCCGCGGGCTTCCCCGATGTTCCCGGCATAGAGGTACAGCACCGGATACAAGGCGAAGAGGAAGGGGTGCAGCAGGGGAGGGTGTCGGACCCGGGTCATCTGGGGGAGCGCCTCAGGCCGGCCGGGGGCGGGCGTAGTACAGGATCCTGCGGCCCGGGCAGACCTCTTCGCGGCGCAGGACCTCGAAGCGCGCCTCCAGGGCTGCTTCGAAGGGGGCCAGGTCGTAGTCGGAATACAGGTCCTCGCGGTGGATCAAGAGGGCTTCGACCATGGGGTCCTGCCGGGTCACGAACTCCAGGACCAGGTCCGCTCCCATGCTGGCCACCCAGTCCAGGAACTCGGGAACCCGGATGTTCGCGGTGATGCAGATGTGGTGAAGCACCGCCAGCCCCAGGACCAGTTCGGGCCTCCCCCGGTCGGGCAGGGTCTTGCGCTCGGTGCCGCGCCATCCCAGGGCGGGAGGGGGATCCGAGACGTTGATCACCAGGGGAAGGATCTTGCGGCTCTCCTCCTGGCTCAGCGAGTTGTAGAGCCTCTCGATGGTCAGGCCGTCGGCGTCGGCCGCCACCACGTAGTCCGCGTGCTCTGCCGCGATCCGCGAGTAGATCCCCACGTTGCAGCCCAGGTCCCAGACCAGCCGTCGCGCCCGATCCGAGGCGGCGGCTCGGACGAAGGCCGCCTTGCGGGCCTGCTCCTGCTCGTCGTAGCTCTGTCCGGTCCCGTAGTCCGACCAGGTCGTGCGGGCGCGACGCCACTCCAGTTTCTCGACCAGTTTGCGCAGACGCCGGGAGTTGGCCTTCAGGAGCTCCTCGTGGAATCCGGCCTCGGCGATCTCCTGGCGCAGATCGGTTCCATTCTGGGCCGGGGGGCGGGCCTGCAGGCTGGCGTGCAGGTGGACGTGCATCAGGACTCCGGGTTTCAGGAGATTCCGGGCGCTCATCATGGCCTTGCACTGGTCGGCCGGGATTCCGTCCAGGCTGCCCCGCAACCAGGGGCGGAAGTCCAGGTCCCGGTAGGCCTGCAGCATCAGCGGGAAGAGGAAGAGCTGGCAGAACTGCGAGTAACCCATCCAGACCCCCGACCGGGCTTCGCCGAAGGAGGGGGTGTCGATGAAGACCGGCCGGGTTCCCTGCCACTGGACGTTGTAGGGCGTGGCGTCGCGAAGCGTCAGCTTCTCTTCCAGGGCCTCGCACAGCAGGTCCAGGGTCAGCCGGGCCGCATCCTTCAGCATTGAGAAGCACCACTCGTAAGGGTACGAGATGAAGGGGATGCGCTGGTGGTGCAGCAGGATCTCACAGCCCTCGGGAGGTGTGAAGCCCGCTTCTTCCAGGCTCACCTCCCGGGTTCGGACCAGGCTGCCATCGGCCGTGCGGCGGGCGAAGAGCAGGCTGTCGCGCAGTCGTGTCCACCCGGGCACGGCGGGAGAGCGCAGGGCGCGGTAGATCTCGCCGTCGTGGTGGAGGACCGAACTGGAGCGGTCCCGGCAGGATCCCGCTTCGATCTGGCAGGTTTTCATCGGATACTCCTGGTTCTTCAGGGATTCTTGGCGATGACCGGCAATTCGTCGCCGGAAGAGTTCGGGGGGGTACCCTCGCGGGGAGGGTCTTTCAGGGACTCCAGCCGGCGTTGGACCAGGCCCCAGACCCGCCCCAGGCGTGCGGCCAGCTCCAGGCCGTAGTCCAGGCCCAGGAAGCTGCGGCGGGGCTTGAGAAGCGCCCCCGCCAGTCCTCGGACTTCGCCGAAGAGGGCCTGGTCCTTCCAGCGCCGGGAGCCCGTCGGCCGGGCGCCGTCCAGCAAGGTCTCGGTCCGGCTCTGGTCGAACTGCCGGCGCAGCAGGACCCCCCGGCGCACTCGATCAGCCCCGACCAGGTGATAGTTGACGGCCTGTCGGCAGAAACACAGGGGGACTCCGGCCTGGAGCAGGCGGCCGCTCCACTCCATGTCCTCGGAGTAGCCCAGTCGGCGTCCCTGGGGGCCCAGATCCTCGCGAAAGGGTCCGATCCGCTCGATCTGCGTGCGGGGGACGAAGCTGTTGCCGCCGGCCAGCCCTCGCAGTCCGGCCCGGTCGGGAAGGTCGGGGGTGGCCCCGAAGAGCAGGGCGCAGCGGGGCGTGAACCAGGCCGGCAGCGGGAGGGTGCTGCGGATCTCGATGTGCCCCTGGAGGGCCTGGGCGGGGTTCTCCTCCAGGCGCTCCAGGGCGCTGGACAGCCAGCGGGGGTGGAACTCCATGTCGTCGTCGCTGAAGGCCACCAGGTCCGCGTCCAGCCCCCGCAAACCCCGGTTCAGGGCTGCGCTCTTGCCGGCCCGGGGTTCGCTGACCACCTCCACCGGCAGGTCGGTCCGGGGCCATCCCCGCTCTTCAAGCCAGCCGGCCAGCGGCACGCGCGAGCCGTTGTCGACCAGGCGGACCTTCACCCGGCATCCGGCGGGAATCTCCAGGGACTCCAGGCTTCGCAGGGTCCGCTGCAGCGACTCGGGGCGGTCGCGGGTGCAGATCAGGATGGCGGCGCTGGAAAAGGCGGGGGGCACCCCGGCGCGGTTCCACCGGAAGTCCCCTTCTCCTGCGTGCCCACCTCGGAGGAAGCTCCTGCGGACCGCTGCGCCCTCGCAACCCTGAATCCGCCGCCTGCCGTGAGAACCGAGGGCAACAGCCCGGAAATGACTTGCCCGTCGGAATGCGCTAGACTCGGTCCCTGGAGGTCTCAACGATGATCCACCCGCTTGGCCCCGCATCCGGCCCCACTCAGCCGACGCCACCCGTCCGCCCCGAGGTCGAAGCCCTGATCTCCGAGAAGACCCACGGAGCCCAGCGCGCCCGTCTGGCCGCCGTGTTGTCCGGATATCCCGGCCCGGTGCTGGAAGAGGCCGCGGAGTTCGGTCTGAAGGTGGGGGTGGCCTTCCATCCCAACCAGTTGATGGTCGGTTTCGGCGAGCGCGCCAAGGGCCTGTATCTGCCTGCCGAGCGGCGGATCGTCCTGGACGGCCAGATCCTGATGTCTCCGGACGGCGAGAGCCTGGTCCACCACGAGATGGCCCACGCCCTGGACGCCATGCGCGGACCCCGGCGCCATCCCGTCCGCAACCTGCCCAGCACCCTGATGGGGACGGCGCCCGCCGCGGACAGCGTGCTGGATTCCCGCCTGGGTCGGCTGTACGCGGGTTACCAGGCCCGCAACCGGGTCGAGGACGCCGTGGAGTTCCGGGATCGCCTGGTCGCCCGCTTCCCAGAGGGCCTGCCCGAGTCCCACACCGAGGGAGACATCGCCTATCGCCGCACGGGTTCGGTCGAGCGCATCCGCTTCGCCCAGAAGCCGGGGATCAAGCCGCACCAGGCCTCCCGCTTTCTGGCTGCGGGGGCCCTGCTGGCCCTGGGGGTGGCCACGACGGCTCCCCTGCTGGGAGTGGTGGGCCTGGCCCTGGGGGTCGTGACCGCCTTGCACGGGGTCGGCCGGCAGACCGTGGCCGATCAGGAAGGCACCAGCCAGGCCGTCGTGCGCCGAGGCCTGCGCGCCACCGAGGTGACCTTGCCCCAGGATTTCGGGACACCCCAGGAGACCAGTTGGAGCGACTACGCCCACGAGTCGGATCTGGTGGAGGAATACCTGGCCGAGGGGATGGCCGCCCTGCGGGAGAGTTCACCCCAGCGGCGGGAGGCCTTGGAACGTTACGATCCGGGGCTGGCCCGCTACCTTCAGAAGAGGCTGGACCAGGAGCCCGGCTGAGGTCCCGCGTGTCGGACCTTCCGCTCCCTTCCTTTGAGGTGCCATGTCCGCGCTGAGCGACCCCGCCTTCTCCTTCACGGTCCTGGCCATCCCCGACTTTCCGGTCTGGGCCGTGCGGGCCATGCATCCCGAGTTGCGGGATCGCGAACTGGCCGTTCTCTCTTCGGGCCGGGTGGTGGCCTGTTCTTCCGGCCTGGCCAGGATGGGCGTGGCCCCGGGGCAGGCGGCCGGAAGGGTTCGCTCCCTGGCACCGGAGGCTGCCCTGCGCGTCCTGTCCGGGGTCGAGCAGCGCCTGGCCTGGGACGAGCTTCTGGCGGACCTCAACCGTCAGACGCCCTGGATCGAGCCGGAGTCTCCGGGGCGGGCCTGCGTGCGTTTCGCCCGGGAGGAGGAGGCCGTCGAGGCGGCGACTCGCCTGCGGATTCCCCTGGGCCAGGCTTCGGACCGCTTGACGGCGCTGCTGGCAGCCCTGTTGGCCCGGGAGGGTCAACTGGTCCGGGTCCCCCGAGGCGGAGAGCATGAGTTTCGGATGGGCCTGCCCGTCGAGATCCTGGCCGGCGCCGGGGTGGGGCCGGGCACCCTTGATCGTCTGATCTGGTTGGGCTTTGAGCGGGTGGGGTCGCTGGTCCGGCTGACCCGGGAGCAGTTGCGCGCGCAGTTCGAGGAGGGCCCCCTGTTGGAGGCCCTGGCACGTTGCGAGGATCGCGCCCCGGTCCTTCTGTACGAGCCCCCGAGCGTGGTCGCCGTGGCGCACGAGTTCGAGGAACCCCTCCTGGAGCCCGCCGGGTGCGAGCCGGTCCTGCGCCATCTTTTGGAGGTGGCTGTCGCCGGTCTTCAGGGCCGTCGAGCCTCGCGAGTGGGCTTGCGTCTTCACTCCGCCGGGCAGGTGCACCCGACCCGTCGCCTGCTGGCCGGGCCGGTGGCCGAGGTTGCCCGGCTCTGGGTTCCCGCCTGGCAGGCCTTCAAGCAGGCCTGGCCTGGCCCCGGTTCCACCCTGGACCGCCTGGAGTTGGAGCTGGGAGGGCTGTCGGCCCCCCACCGGGTCCAGGGGCAGCTCTGGCCCACGCGCCCTGGTCCGGAAGCGGCCTTGCGCAGCCTGGAGGCCCGCTTCCCGGGGCGCATGCTGCGGGTGGTCCGCCTGGCTCCCTGGTCGATCGTGCCCGAAGAGGCCGCCGTGCTGGAGCCTCTCACCCACAGGTCCCCGGAGAGGAAGGAGCCGGCATGAAGCTTCTGCTGGAGCCGATCCAGGTGCACTCGCTCCAGGGAGTGCCCCGCCGGCTGGACTGGCTCGGGCGCACCTGGCCGGTCGAGGAGATCCTGGACCACTGGATCTGGAGGGGGCGCTGGTGGAAGGACGCCGATCTGACGGGTCAGACCCGCCACTACTTCCAGCTTCGTTCACGCGGTGCCACCCTCGAGATCTACGCCTCGGGCGAAGAGTGGGTGCTCAGCCGGGTCTGGGACTGAGCCGCTCCCCGGCAGGGAGGAAGCCGATCCCCCGGGGAGAACCGCAGGCCCCTTCGGGGACAGCCAAGGAGGAATGAGATGAAGGATTATCTGGTGCGGGCCCTGGCCCAGGACGGCGCCATCCGCTGCGTGGCGGCGGTGACCACCGGGATGGTGGCCGAGGCCCAGAGACGCCATCAGGCCCTGCCCACGGCGGCCGACGCCCTGGGCCGCGCCCTGTCGGGCGTGGCGCTCCTGGGGTCCAGCCTGAAGTACGACGACACCCTGGCCCTCCGCATCGATGGAGGCGGCCCCCTGGGAGGCCTGCTGGTGGAGGCGACCGGAAGAGGCCATCTGCGAGGCTACGTCAAGAACCCCCAGGTCGATCTGGAGGCCGGTTCGGAGGGCCATTTCGGAGTGGCCCAGGCGGTAGGGAAGGACGGATTCGTCCATGTGACCTCCGACCTCGGGCTGAAGGAACCCTACACGGGCGTGGCCCCCATCAGGACCGGCGAGATCGCCGAGGACCTGGCCAACTACCTGTTGACCTCCGAGCAGATTCCCTCCGCCGTGGCCCTGGGCGTCCTGATCGGCCAGGGGGGCGGGGTCCGTGCCTCGGGAGGGTACATGCTCCAGACCCTGGGCGGCGTCCCGGAGGACGAGCGCGAACGCATCGAGCGCAACCTGAGGGCCATCCGAGGCGTCTCGGTCGAGATCGACGCCGGAACCACGCCCGAGGAACTCCTGGAGCGGGCCCTGAAGGGCTTTGAGTATCAGGTGCTCGAGCCCCAGCCCTTGGAGTTCCGCTGCCGCTGCTCGCGCGAACGGGCCCTGTACACGATGGCCGGGGTGCGCCCTGAGGATCTCGACGAGATGATCCGCGTGGATGGCGGGGCCGAGCTCACCTGTCACTTCTGCAACCAGCGCTACCATTTCGAAGCCGGCGAGTTGATCGCCCTGCGCCACGAACTCGAGACCCGGGGGAACCAGGAACCCGAGGCCCAGGCGTAAAAGTCATTTTTTGCCCCCCCTGGCTGTCGCCAGGCTTTCGGAGGAATCCTGAGGACCGAACGGAGAGACGTCATGTTCCGACGCTTGTTCAGTTGGGCTGCCGTGCCCATGCTGGCCCTGGGCCTGACCTGCACCCTGGCCTGCCCCGCCCTGGCCCAGGAACGGCGCGAGCAGGGAAACCTGGTGATCGAGGGGGTCCCCGAGATCCCTCAGGCCCTGGCCGATCGCATGTGGCAGTACCTCAACACCCGCTCAGCCGCAGCCTGGGACTGGGACCCTGCCGGCTCGGGCCTCTTCCTCTTCACCCGCCTGGGCGAGACCACCCAGGTCCATCGCGTGGCTTTTCCGGGCGGCTATCGCGAGCAGTTGACCTTCTTCCCCGAGCCCGTCTCGGACGCCACGGTGAACCCGGACCCCGCCCGGCGCAGCTTCCTGTTCACCAAGGATCTGGGCGGCAACGAGGCCTACCAGATCTATCACTTCGATCTCTCGACCGGGCGCTTCCGCATGCTGACCGACGGCAAGTCGCGTCACGGCTCGGTGGTCTGGAGCAACAAGGGAGACCGCTTCGCCTACCACGGCACCCAGCGCAACGGGACCGATTGGGACCTGTACGTGGCCGACCCGAAGAGCCCGGGGCCGGGCCGGAGGGTCCTGGCCGAAGGCGGGAGCTGGTCGGTCCTGGACTGGTCGCCTGGTGACCAGGAGCTGCTGGTCAAGAAGACGATCTCGATCAACCAGTCTTCCCTCCACATCCTGGACCTCAAGACCGGCAAGCTTCAGGACCTGCGCCCCTCCTCCAAGGAGATGGCCTTTGGGGCGGCCTGCTTCTCCAAAGATGGCAAGGGCGTGTGGTTGACCTCCGACGAGGCCTCCGAGTTCCATCTCCTGCGCCACCTGGACCTGGCTTCGGGAAAGATGGAGACCCTGACCGGGGGAATCTCCTGGGACGTGGAGGACCTGGAGCTCTCCCGGGATGGCCGGACGCTGGCCTTCACAACCAACGAGGATGGGATCGCGCGTCTCTATACCGTGGACGCCCGCACCCGGCGGGGGACTCCTCGTCGCCTGGAAGGCCTGCCTTCGGGGCTGATTAGCGGATTCCGTCTTGATGCCGAAGGGAGGCGCCTGGCCGTCAGCGTGAACGGCTCCGGGACGCCCGGCGACGTCTTCGTGGTCGACCTCCAGAAGGGCGCCCCGGTCCGCTGGACCTTCAGCGAGGTGGGCGGATTGGACCCCTCGACCTTCGTCGAGCCGACCCTGGTGCGTTATCCCACCTTCGACCAGGTGGATGGCCAGCCGCGGCGGATTCCCGCCTTCTTCTACCGGCCCAAGGGGAAGGGGCCCTTCCCCGTCCTGATCAACATCCACGGAGGGCCCGAATCCCAGACCCGGCCCTACTTCAGTTCCTTCACCCAGTACCTGGTCAACGAGATGGGGATTGCGGTGCTGGCCCCCAACGTGCGGGGCTCGTCGGGTTACGGCAAGACCTGGCTGCAACTGGACAACGGCTTCCTGCGCGAAGACTCGGTGAAGGACATCGGGGCCCTGCTGGACTGGATTGGCCGCCAGGAGGACCTGGACGCCGGGCGCGTGGCCGTGATGGGGGGCTCATACGGCGGCTACATGACCCTGGCTTCGATGACCCACTACAACGATCGCCTGCGGGCTGGCGTGGATGTCGTGGGCATCAGCAACTTCGTGACCTTCCTCCAGAACACCCAGGACTATCGCCGGGACCGGCGTCGGGTGGAGTATGGAGACGAGCGCGAGCCGAAGATGCGCGCCTTCATGGAGTCGATCGCCCCGACCAACAACGCCCACAAGATCACCCGGCCCCTCTTCGTGGTGCAGGGCCAGAACGACCCGCGGGTGCCCGTGACCGAGGCCGAGCAGATGGTGGAGGTGGTCCGCCGCAACGGCGGGGCCGTCTGGTACCTGATGGCCAAGGACGAGGGCCACGGCTTCGCCAAGAAGGCCAACCGGGACTTCTACCTGCAGTCGGTGGCGTTGTTCCTGCAGAAGTTCCTGGTGGAGCGCTGAACCTAGGGACCCGGCGCCATCCGGGCCTGGATCTTCAGGCTCCAGTCGCGGGCAGGGGCGTAGTTGGGGTCCACCTCCAGGGCCCGAAGGAAGCACTGCAGGGCCGACTCCAGGTCGCCCATCGAGTCGTAGACCAGGCCCATGTTGAAGTGCGTGCTGGGGTGCTGGCCGAAGAGTTCCAGGGAAAGCCGGTAGAAGCGCAGCGAGTCCTGGTAGCGGTTCAGGTGATGGCAGATGCGGGCCAGGTTGAACGGCACGTCCTGGCCCAGGCCGATGTGGTAGTAGTTGCCCCAGATCCGCTCGAGGCCGTCGGCCATCTCGCGCTGCACGACCGGAGAGGCTGCGGGGAGCGGGTCGATCAGGGCCTCGCCCAACGAGTAGAAGACGTCCGGGTCCCAGTCCGACAGGCGCAACACTTCCAGGGCCACCCGCAGGGTCGGGCGGGGTATCTGCTGCTCCAGGGCCACCTTCAGGTGGAAGCCGTCCAGGGGGCCGAAGGCGGAGAGGGATTCCCGGAAGGCCAGCCTCGTCTCCCGGGGCTCGCCGACGGCGGGGTCCTGCAGCAACAGGACGTAGTCCAGCAGCGAGTCGCGCACGTCCGAGTGCAGGACCGTTCCTCCCCGCAACCGGAACAACCGGCCCAGGGCGTCGAAGTTCACGGTCAACGAGAAACTGCCGTGCAGGACCAGCCCGGGATCGTCCAACCCCGACAGTTTCTCCACCCGGTTCCAGGACTTGTCGGAGGCCAGCACCAGCAGGCGCCCGCTGCTGAGCTCCTGCAGGTTGTCCACGAAGCGGAAGCCGCCCACCGGGAGGCTCAGCGACGTGTTGCCCAGCAGGTCCCGGTAATCGCGCAGGATCCGGTTCCAGTCCGACGAGGGGTAGTAGTCGTCCTCCGCCTCCCGGTGTTCGTAGCGGATCCGAAGGTGGGAGAGGACCTCGGCCCGGTCTCCCTGGAGGTCCTCCGGCCGGTCCGACCAGACCGTCGCCAGAGCCTCCAGGAGGCGCCCGTCCTGGACCCGGAACGCGTCCACGGTCAGGGTGTCGAAGAGGTAGTTGCCGATGACAACCAGGGGATTCCGCATGGTCTGGCCGGACAGCACCGTCTGGGAGCGCTCCAGGCGGATCTCGCGGTCCTGTTCGGCGTCCAGGACCGCGAAGTCCAACCTGCCGGCCTCGACGAACGGCCGCAACTGGGGGTGGGAGGCCCAGAACTCGAGGTTGCTGCGGGTGAAGTCCGCCATGACGTAGCAGACCTTCAGGCGGCGCAGGGGCTCGGCGTCCTGGAAGTCGGCCAGGGCCTTGAGGAACAGGTATGCGAAGCGGCCGGCCCCGGCCCCCGGCTCCAGGACGTAGAGCGGTTGTTCGAGGTCCAGGACCGGCGGGGAATCCAGGGGCCGCTGGTCGTGAGCCCGGCACAGGTCCCGCAAATAGCCCAGGAAGACCCGGCAGAAGGCTCGCGCCAGGCGGGGGTTGTTGGTCACGTAGTGGGGCACGGTCCCCGAGTCCCAGGCGGCGACCCCGTTCTGGTCGTAGAACTCCCGCTGCAGTCGCCACAGCAGCGATTCCGAAAGCCTTCGTCCCCGTTCCAGGACGTGCTCGACCATCTCTTCGGCCCTGTCCTGCGGCATGGGGGCCCCCTTCGCGGCCGGACCGCTGGTCGGGACCGGCGCCCGAGTGCTTCCGGGGCCCGGCTCAACAGTCCTGTGTCCGCAGCAGACCTGCGCTGCTGCCGCCCACCTGAACACGGGGTCGGCGACCTCTCGACCCCCCGGACCAGGTGTTCGACGGAGGGCCCGCCGACAACCTGGGGCGCCGTCGCCCGAAGGCCGGGGGGGTCTACTGGTCCCAGAAACCTGGACACGGTGTTGAGCCGGCGGACTCTTCTTGGAGGTTCACTGGCTCTGGCCGGTTCATTGCCCCTCCATGGGCCGCAGCCTGACCAGGATCGCCGCGAAATCCCGAGAACCCACGCGACGACCTTGGGGAAGGACCCAGCCATGACCGCAACAGCCGCCCACGTCCGCGTCCCGGTGCCCCAGCCCGGAGCCCTGGTGGAGGTCCGGGCCCGCCAGTGGGTGGTCCGGGACATCCGCCCCTGCTCGCTTCCCCAGGACCCCGTGGGCGCCGCGCCTCGCGAGCGCCACAACCTGGTCACCCTGGCCTCCGTCGAGGAGGACGCCCTGGGCGAGGAGACCACCGTCGTCTGGGAGGTCGAGCCCGGCGCCTCCGTCCGCGAGTCCTTCGACCTCCCCGACGTGGACGGCTTCGACCAGCCGGACCGGCTGGACGCCTTCCTGGACGCCGTGCGCTGGGGCGCCGTCTCCCAGGCCGACATCCGGTCCCTGCAGGCCCCCTTCCGCAGCGGCATCGAGATCGAGGACTACCAGCTCGACCCGGTGGTGCGCGCCCTGTCCATGCCCCGCGTGAACCTCCTGATCGCGGACGACGTCGGGCTCGGCAAGACCATCGAGGCCGGCCTCGTGGTGCAGGAACTGGCCCTGCGTGGACGGGTGCGCACGGTCCTGGTGGTGTGCCCGGCCTCGCTGCAGATCCAGTGGCGCGACCAGATGCGCGACAAGTTCGGCCTCGAGTTCCGAATCGTCGACTCCGAGCTGCGCAAGACCCTGCGCCGGACCCGCGGCCTGCACGTGAACCCGTGGGCCCACTTCCCCCGCCTCATCACCTCCATCGACTACCTCAAGCGCGAGCGCCCCTTGCGCCTGTTCCGCGAGCTCCTGCCGCCCGAAGGCACCCCCGCCTTTCCGCGCCGCTTCGACATGATGATCGTGGACGAGGCCCACAACATCGCCCCCGCCGGCAGCGCCCACTACGCCGTGGACTCGCAGCGGACCCGGGCCATCCGCTACCTCTCCCCCCACTTCGAGCACCGGCTCTTCCTGTCGGCCACGCCGCACAACGGCTATCGCGAGAGCTTCACCTCGCTGCTGGAGCTCCTGGACAACCAGCGCTTCGCCCGGGGCGTAGAACCCGACCGCGGCCAGCTCGAGCGCGTGATGGTGCGCCGCATGAAGTACGAGCTGCCCCCGCGCTGGGACGGCAGCCCGCGGTTCCCGAAGCGCGAGCTGGAACCCCTGGAGGTGCCCTGGTCCGAGGCGGACCGAGCGGCCCACCTCGCCCTCAAGGCCTTCGCCGACCTGCGCCGCAAGGGAGCCGACGCCGCGGCGAAGCCGTCGGCGGACCCCGTGGATGCCGGCACCCAGTCCTACGCCGCCGAGTTCGTGTTGAAACTCCTGAAGAAGCGGCTCTTCTCCTCGCCTGCGGCCTTCCGGAACACCCTGGAGCGGCATCGGGACGCTCTGGACCGGGGGAGCGACCGCCCCACCCGCACGGCCCTGCGCTCGACCGAGGGACTCTTGCGCCGGCGCGTGGCCGGCCTGGAGGAGGAGTTCGCCGACGACGACGCCTACCAGCAATCAGAAGACGAGGTCGTCCGGGAGACGTCGGCCGTCATGCGCCCCCTCACCGGGCCTGAGCGGGAACTTCTGGAGAGGCTGCTCAAGTACGCGGAGGCCGCGGCGCAGAAGGGCGACGCCAAGCTCGGGTGCCTCCTGAAGTTCGTGGAGGACACCGTCCGGCCCGGAGGGCACTGGGGGACCACCCGCCTCATCGTCTTCACCGAGTATCGGGACACCCAGAAGTGGCTGCAGGAGAAGATGGCCGCTCGGGGCCTGGCCGACCGCGGCCGCCTGGAGGTCATCTACGGCGGCATGGCCCTTGAGGACCGGGAGGCCGTGAAGGCTGCCTTCCAGGCCGACCCGGCCGAGTCTCCGGTGCGCATCCTCCTGGCCACGGACGCCGCCTCCGAGGGCATCGACCTGCAGAACCACTGCTCGCGGATGGTCCACTACGAGATCCCCTGGAACCCGAACCGCCTCGAGCAGCGCAACGGCCGCGTGGACCGCCACGGCCAGAAGGACGAAAAGGTGCGTATCCACCATTTCGTCGGCACCGGCTACAAGAGCCGCGCAGGGACCGCGGACACCCGCCCCGGCGACCTGGAAGGAGACCTCGAGTTCCTGATGCGCGTGGCCCTCAAGGTGGAGAGCATCCGCGAGGACCTGGGCAAGGTGGGCCCCGTGCTGGCGGCCCAGGTGGAGGAGGCGATGCTGGGGCGCCGGGTGGGGCTGGACACCGGCGGGGTCGAGAGCCAGGCCCGCAAGGACCGCCGCTACCTGAAGTTCGAGCGCGACCTGCGCGACCAGTGCGCGAAGCTCAAAGAGCAGTTGGACGCCAGCCGCCGGGACCTTCGCCTGGCCCCGGACAACGTCAGGCACGTGGTGGAGATCGGCCTCGAACTCGCCGGCCAGCCCCCGCTACAACCAGTCCACATGCCCGGAATCTGGCCGGACCCCACCCGCACCACCAGCCCGGTGTTTCGCGTGCCCGCCCTCTCCGGCAGTTGGGCCCGGTGCACCGAGGGGCTGCCCCACCCCCACAGCGGCAAGATGCGGCCGGTGGTCTTCGACGACTCGCTGGCCGCGGGCCGCGACGACGTGGTGCTCTGCCACCTGAACCACCGGCTGGTCCAGATGTGCCTTCGCCTCCTGCGGGCGGAGATCTGGGCCCGCCAGGGGCGCAAGCTCCTGCACCGGGTCACCGCGAGGCTCGTGCCGCGGGGTCGCCTGGAGCACCCCGTGGTGGTGGCCCATGGTCGGCTCGTCGTGCTGGGCCGGCAGGGACACTGCCTGCACGAGGAGTTGCTCGAGGCAGGCTGCGAGATCCAGGGCGGTCGCGCCCGCCGCCTGAACGTCACCGAGACGCGGGCCGCGTGCGAGGCCGCCACCGACCATCCCGCCCCCGAGGACATGCGCCGCCGGCTCCAGGAGTTGTGGCCCAACCTCGAGGCCACGGTGAAGGCCGCCCTGAAGGCCCGGACCAAGGACCGGACGCAGAACCTGGAGAGCCGCATCAACGAGCGCCGGGACCAGGAGATCGCGGACATGAAGGCCGTCCTGGCGGACCTCGAACGCCGCATCCACGAAGGAATGGAGGAGCCTTCCAAGGAGCAGCTCCTCCTCTGGTCCACCGACGAGCAGGAGCAATTGCGGCGCAACCTGGACGGGCTTCGCGCCCGGTTGCTCGAGATTCCGGGCGAGGTGCTGCGGGAGGAGGAGTCCATCCGGGACCGCTACGCCGAGCCCGCCGACCGCCTCTTCCCCGTGGCCCTCACCTTCCTGGTGCCGGAGGGACTGCGATGAGCAAGTCGCACGGCGTGGGTGGGCGGGGTCCCGGAGTGGGCGGGCGGGGTCAAAGTATCAAGCGCCGGCCGCAGGGTCGGGGCAAGGACGCCCACCACAACGAGTGGCTCTCGCTGGTGGAGGTCTCCGGGCCGTTCCTCTCGATGCCCGTCCTCCACAAGTACCTGCCGCAGGGACTCGGAGACCCCTCCCACCTGGACGGCGCGCAGCTTCGCGCGGTCTACCAGGAGTGGCAGGAGGGGGCCTCGGACCCCGCCATCCACCGCGCCTGGATCCGGTTCGTGTTGCGGGACGTCCTCGAGTACCCGGAGGAGGCCCTCAAAGAAGGCCAGCAGCTCCCTCCCGGCCTGGAGGCCCGCCTCGAGGTCCACGGCGAGACCCTCCGCCCGGACGTCGCGGTGGTGGACCCCGCCCCTCCGATTCCAGGATCGGGCGCCGTGCGGATCCTCTTCGCCGCCCATCCCCCGGGCCAGGACCTGGACAAGCCCCTGCTCGGGCTCCGCTGGACCGCCTCGCCTCAGGTCCGGATGATGGAGCTCCTGCGCTCCCTGGACCTGCGCTTAGGCCTGGTGACCAACGGCGAGCGCTGGATCGTCGTTCACGCCGCTCCCAACGAGACCCCGGCCTTCGTGACCTGGTATGCCGAGCTGTGGACCGAGGAGCCGCTGGCACTGCGCTCCTTCTGGGAGCTCCTGTCGGTGCGCCGGACCCTGGGCGCCGATGACGAGAGGCTCGAGGCGCTGGTGGCGGAGAGCGCCAAGGACCAGCAGGAGGTCACCGACCAGCTCGGCCGCCAGGTCCGCCGGGCGGTGGAGCTCCTGGTCTCGGCCATGGACCGGACGGACCGCTCCAGCGGAAGGCTGCTTTTGGAGGGCGTCCCGGAGGCGCGCCTCTTCGACGCGGCCCTGACCGTCATGATGCGCCTGGTCTTCCTGATGGCCGCCGAGGAGCGCCGCCTTTTGCCCCTGGACGCCCCCGTCTACCAGGAGAACTACGCGGTTTCCACGCTGGGGCAGCAGCTTCGCGAGGTGGCCGACCGGCAGACCGAGGAGGTGCTGGAGCGCCGCCACGACGCCTGGTGCCGGCTGCTGGCCACCTTCCGGGCGGTGCACGGAGGCCTCCGCCACGAGGACCTGCACCTGCCGGCCTACGGGGGCAGCCTCTTCGATCCGGACCGCTTCCCCTTCCTGGAGGGGCGCGCGCCGGGCACGGCCTGGAAGCGGGACGAGGCCCATCCCCTGCCCCTGGACAACCGGGTGGTACTCTACTGCCTGGAGGCCCTGCAACTGCTGCAGGTCGGCACGGGCGACCGCCAGGAGGCTCGGCGGGTCTCGTTCCGCGCCCTGGACGTCGAGCAGATTGGCCATGTCTACGAGGGCCTGCTGGACCACGCCGTGCGCCGGGCCGAGGGCGTGGTGCTGGGCCTGGAGGGGTCGAAGGACTCCGAGGCGGAGGTTCCGGTCGAGCGCCTGGAGACCGCCCGGGCCCTGGGCGAGGACGGCCTGGTGGAGTTCCTCCAGGAGGAGACGAAGCGCGGCGAGGCGGTCCTGCGGAAGGCCATGGCGCCCCCCCCGCCCCCCCGAGAGGGGGGAACCAGCTACGAGCTGACCCCCGACGACCACCGCCTGCTGGTGGCCTGCGACAACGACGCCGGTCGCTACGGGCAGGTGGCGCCCTACGCCGCGCTCCTGCGCAAGGACCCCTTCGGCGACCCCGTGGTGATCCCGCCGGGCGGCTACTACGTGACCCAGGGGACGGACCGCCGGGCCACGGGCACCCACTACACGCCGCGCAGCCTGACCGAGGAGATCGTCACCCACACCCTGGATCCCCTGGTGTATCGGGGAATGGCCGAGGGTATCGAGCCGGATCCTGCGACCCTGCGGGACCCGGAGGAGATGCTGGAGCTGAAGGTCTGCGACATCGCCATGGGCTCGGGGGCCTTCCTGGTCCAGGCCTGCCGTTACCTCGCCGAGAAGCTGCTGGAGGCCTGGGCCCGGCGCGAGGCGGAGAACCCGGGGAGATTCCTGGTGCGGCCCACGGGGGCTGTGGGCCACGGGCAGGTGGGGGAGGAGCCACTCCCGACCGAGCCCTCCGAGCGCCTCCTGCACGCCAAGCGCCTGGTGGCCGAGCGCTGCCTGTACGGGGTGGACAAGGACCCCCGGGCGGTCGAGATGGCCAAGCTCTCGCTGTGGCTCGAGACCATGGCCCAGGGCAAGCCCTTCTCGTTCCTGGACCACGCGCTTCGCTGGGGAGACTCGCTTCTGGGCCTGCGGTCCGAAGAGCAGTTGGAGTTCTTCCATCCCCGGCCCGAGGGCAGGTCCCTGACTCGCTTCCTCTTCTGGCCCACGCTGAAGGACACACTGGACCGGGCCCGCCGCCTGCGCTCCGAGTTGGAGAGCCAGGAGACCGTGGACGAGAAGGACACGGCCGCCAAGCAGGCTTTGTTGCGGGCGGCCACCGAGGCCACTGGCGTCGCGCGGCTCTTGGGCGACGTCCTGATCGGCGCCGAGTTGGCCTGCGCCTCCCAGAGCGAGGCCGTCCGGGACCGGCTTCTGGACGACCTGGGCCTGCTGGCTGCCGTGGTGGCGGACTTCGGGAAGCCCGAGGAGGAGCGGGGGAAGGCAGCGGAGACGCTAAGGCGCCGCGCCCGCGGCTTGTTGGATGAGGGGCGGCCTGTCGGCCAGGGGGAGCGGCGGCCGTTTCATTGGGTGGTGGAGTTTCCGGAGGTGTTTGCGGGCGAGACGGGAGGGCACTGCGGGTTTGACGGGATCGTGGGGAACCCGCCGTTTATTGGGGGGAAGAGGATTACTGGGGTCCTGGGCACGGAGTATCGTGATTGCCTCGTTACGCATGTGGCACACGACACAAAGGGCCACGCCGACATCTGCGCCTACTTCTTCCTCCGGGCTGGTTCGTTGCTGCGCTTCGGCGGCCAGTTCGGATTGATCGCTACCAACACCATAGCCCAGGGCGACACGCGCGAGGTGGGCCTGGATCGCCTGGCCGGTGACGGCTATGCATTGCCCCGCGCGGTGTCGAGCGAGAAGTGGCCGGGCACGGCCAACTTGGAAGTCTCGAAGGTCTGGGCCCGGCGCGGCTCCTGGGTCGGAAGGCATGTCCTGAACGGCCAGAGGGTCCGCGCTATCAGTTCTTTCCTGACCGTGCCGGGTCGGGTGGAGGGCAATCCCTATCGCCTGGCGGCCAATGCAGGCAAGTCGTTCCAGGGCTCCATCGTGCTGGGAATGGGCTTCGTGCTGGAACCCGACGAGGCCGCCCAACTGATCCGCCTGAACCCTCGCAACCGGGAGGTTCTCTTCCCTTACATGAACGGCGAGGACCTGAATTCCCGGCCGGACCAGAGCCCGAGCCGCTGGGTGATCAACTTCTTCGATTGGCCGCCAGAGAGGGCGGAGCGGTACTCGGAACCCTGGACCATTATTCAAGAGAAGGTCAAGCCAGAGCGGCAGCGATGCAACCCGGACGGTACCTATGTGTTACGGAAGCCGCTTCCCAACAGATACTGGCACTACTGCGACAAGCGTCCCGCGCTCTACTCGACCATCACTGGGATGGATAGGTTGCTGGTCTTTGCACAGACCAGTAGGACGAAATATCCTACGTTCGTTCCCAATGGATGGATCTACGGCCACAAGGTGGTCGTGATCGCCTTTGACGAAGCAGCCATCTTCTCAGTGCTGTGCTCCCACCTCCATTATCACTGGGTCATTATGTACGGAAGCTCGCTCCGCACCGACCCCGTCTACACCCCCTCCGACTGCTTCGAAACCTTCCCCTTCCCCGCGTCCCTGGCCGGCCTGGAGGCGATCGGCGAGCGCTACCACGAGCACCGCCGCCTCCTGATGCTCGAACACCAGGAAGGCCTCACCAAGACCTACAACCGCTTCCACAACCCCGCCGAGAAGCGCGCCGACATCCTCCACCTGCGCGACCTCCACGTCCAGATGGACCGCGCCGTCGCCGACGCGTATGGCTGGACCGACCTGGACCTCGGCCACGGCTTCCACGACACCGCCCAGGGCCTCCGCCATACCATTTGCCCCCCCGCCCGCCGCGAAGTCCTGGACCGCCTCCTCGAGCTCAACCACCAACGCCACGCCGAAGAAGTCGCCCAGGGCCTCCACGATAAAGGCAAACCCAAAGGCAAGAAGGCTGACCGAACCGGCGGCAACAGGGCGACAATGACTCCGAACAAGACGGAGGGACAACTTGAATTCGACCTCTGAACCAAAGAAGAAGTCATTGTTTGATATTGTGGTTCCCAAAGAGAAGCTTGGTTCCCGATTCGCAGCGATTCAAGCCGCTGCGGCCTGTGAGCCTGCTCGTTGGATGGTCGACGATATATTCCAGACCTTTGAAGACCCGGACAACAATTTTGTTGAGCAGTTTCAAACCACCGGATTTGACGCTCGGTACTTCGAGCTGTACTTGTACGCTTACCTGGTGCGCTCTGGCTTCGAAATCGACCGGAGCCAACCGGCTCCAGACTTCATTGTGAAGCGCGACGATGTTCGAGTAGCCATAGAGGCCACAACAGTAAATCCCGCCACCTCCGGCGTGATCGCGCAGAGAGGCAAAGTGGTCGAGGGTCTCTCCGAGAACGAACTGAAAGAATATATGGCGAACGAGTTGCCAATCCGGTTTGGCAGCCCTCTTCTTTCAAAGCTCCGAAAGCGTTATTGGGATCTGCCGCAGTGCCAAGGGATTCCATTGGTCATTGCCATCGAAGCCTTTCACGAGCCCAACTCCCTTATCTTTTCGGACAATTCTCTTAGCAGCTACCTGTACGGGTTGTCGGCTAGCGGAAGTTTCGACCTCGAAGGGCGACTGTCGGTCTCTGCGAGAGACCTGACGGAGCACGCCCTGGGAGACAAGGTTATCGAATCGGGGTTCTTCGGAAAGCCCGATGTCGAGAACATCAGCGCCGTGATGTTCACGAACAGTGGGACGCATGCGAAATTTACCAGAATGGGATATCAGCATGGTGTGGGTTGCGACAGACTGGTTATTACTCGCCAAGGAATGTTTTACGATCCCGATCCGGACGCCAGGGACCCCGCATTTCTTGCCTACAATCTTGACAATCCTCCCTTTGTAGAGTCATGGGGCCAGGGCCTGGTCGTGATTCACAACCCTAACGCACTGCATCCGTTGCCTCATGACTACTTTGTTGGTGCAGTCCAGATGTACCTGGGGAACGACGGTCTTCTGAAGACGGATATGCCTCCCTGGCACCCCTTCGGCTCTCAGACTTGCACGTTGCACATCGGAGAATACAAGGCGAAGCTACAAAAACTGTACCCATCGGGGCTCCTGATTTCGTCGATTACGAAAGAAAGCTTCCGATTTCTCATTGGAATGGCCGTCCAGGATCAGAATTTGATTCTTGAGGAGGACGGGTGGTTTGCGGATGATGCGGGAGCCTTCTTGGGAGTTCTGGTTCGGGACAAAGTCGATGATGACTGGGGGTACTTCGTCTTGGCCCGCGACCAGTATATGACATTTCGACACATCGAATCTGGAGTCAGTTTCCCCTCCCGTGATGAGGCGCGTCAACACCTCTTCTCTAAGATGGTCAAACTGCTCTCACATCCAAGACGAATATTTGAACAGTAGCCGATTGTGCTGACCTCCTTTCCCAGATGGAACCGATTTGCCGCCGGCAATGACTTGTCAATGCCCCGGGCCCTGGTTTTCGCCGGTGAGCGCACTTCTGCACTTGGCACGCGCTAGAAATTCATTGTCCTTCAGCGTCCGCAGCCTACAACCATGTTGGATCGGCATCGGTGACTCGCGCAACGCGCCACGGACTGCTCCGGAGCAGGTCTATCTCCGCGTCACTGAACGCATCCTCTCTCATCGCTAGACAAAGCAGATGACTGGGCCGAGTCATGGCCACGTAGTGCTGTCGGAGGCGAGCCAGGGTCCTCGGCTTCTCTTTGCCCTTCCCACGTTTCTGCCCCAATAGCCAAGGCTTGAGCGCCTTGAGACTGTGTTCGTGGTAGTAGGTGTCCAGGGCCAATGTCGCCGTGTGAGTCTCGCCCTTCACCGAATGGATGGACCCGACGCGAATCGCGACGACCGGCCGGTCCGCAGGATAGCGGAATATGTTGTCACGCTGCCCTATTGAGTGGCACACCGTCGCTTCATCCGCCGCGGACTGCCACTCTAGAAAACTGAGGGCTCCCGGGCTAAGTCCCCCGCAAATCGTCTCAGCGATAGTCCGGATTACACTCGACCACTTCCCGGTCCACTCGGCAGCGGACAGGTGGCAGGAGCCCACTACTAGTGCGGCCAGAAGACTCCGATACTGACCTGCTTGCTGGGCCTCTCCGGAGAGTAGCTCGAGCACTTGGCGGTGCTTCCTCCTCCTCGTCCCTAGCTTGGGTCGGGAATCCCCAAGACTGGCCAAACGCAGAATGCCCGCCGCGATCATCTCGACCAGGGAGTGGGCCTCCCCAGACATGTGGGCCAGTCTCCTCCCCGCCGCCACGTACTGAAGAAATGTGCTCGGAGTTGGCTCGGACGCCGTCAGCTCGTAGTCGTACGCAGGCCAGTAGTGGCCTACGTGGCGAGGGACATTGGCATCGGACACGCCACGCCTGTGGACGCTACCCACTGCAGTGAACGTGCCGGCCTTAAGTTCCTGCTCGGAAAACACGTCTGTCAGGTACATCGCATAGGTCGTGAGGACGTTGGCCACGGTCCGGTCCTCAAAGAGGAAGATCGCGCACCGATTGATTGGCTCCGAGGTAATTACCCTGCGGTCGGGACCACGCCCCTCGAGAGACTGAGGGTCGAGGGCGAGAGGGTCGGCGATTCTAGCAATTTCCTGGCCAAAACGGTGGCTGCTTGGGATGTCCCGACGAACCCGCGGATCAGGAAAGCGGTCAGTCCCGGCTCCCTTCCCTTTGCTCCCTTGGCTATAGATGGCTTGATTTGCGTCGCCGAATCGTTGGCGGCATACGGGGGCGCCGCCCTCCATGAAGACCCGATAAAGCACGGCAGACTGGGTTTCACTGTTGTCTTGCACTTCGTCGATGAAGAGTAGTGGGAAGCGTTCCCTGATCGCAGCGCGGATTCCCGGGACTTCATCGATAAGCTCGTTGGCCCAGACGAACATCTCTTCATAGCAGAAGAAACCCTGCTCGCTCGTCTTAAGGCACGCCGCCGCAATCACCTCGTCGTGGCGCAGGCCCGGCGCCCCGAAGAAACCCTGCTCGCTCGTCTTAAGGCACGCCGCCCGAATCGCATTGTATGTCGGGCTGTCACCTCCTAGCGTGCTCTTGCCCCAGGCCAAATCGCCAACGCCAAAGTCGACGCTTGCGATCTTTAGGCACGTCTGGTCGTGCCTGTTGTTCTCCAAGCCACTGCGCAGTTTGTTCGGCAGGCAGCGCCAGCGACGCTCAAGAGTCACGTCGTCGTTGATGATGGTAACTGGCCAGGGCTTGGAACGGAGCCACGGTAACGCAAGAAACTCGTTAATGAAGGCGTGGATGGTGCCTATGAAGTGTGGGTAGCCGAGCAAGTGACGACCCTCAGTCGCTGCGCCGAGACGCTGCTCGATCTCCCGTCGGGCGACGTTCGTGTGCGATAGGACGCATATGCCGCGGTGTCGGTCGGTCCAATTTCTCGCCAGAATGGCAAGTTTGGCCACGAGCAAGGTTGTTTTGCCGCTGCCTGGGCAGGCCTCGAGATCGAGTGGCTCCGTGCTCTTGATTACCTCCATTCGCGGGTCACCGCCGTCCACGCCGCTGAAGGCGCGCTCGGTCAGGCCCAAGAGGTTACAGGCCCAAGAGATGTCCTTGTCGTTGATGGGCGGAGGCTTGAAGGCCTGCCACGTGGTCACGAGAGTGCCTCTTGCCCAATGAGCATCTTTGCTGCAGCTTCAGGACTCTCTGTGCCAAGCTGGGCCGGCGCGTCAGCGCATTGAGGCGTCACATAGTCTATGGCATCAACGATGTAGGTTGGGAGCTTCGCCCGAAACTCTTTGGGGTCAATTTGGCCTTTCGCATGTACTTCCTCAAGCAGGAATGCCAGATACTGAGCAGCAATGGCCTTCGAAACGGATGCAGTCGGTCCCGCCAATCGAGCGTAGATCCTCGAGGCAAGCTCTTCCTTCGACAGGCCGGGGTTGACAAGCTCCGCATAGGATTCGGCAGCGTCAAAGGTGACTTCCTCCAGAGTCTTCTTGCCCGCGTGTATGGCCTCATCCTGGCCCGCCAAGTGAATGGCCATCCAGACCTCCTCGCCAAGGCCAGAGTACGCGAGGTCATACTCGAGAGTCCAATGATCGGACACGAACGTCTCAACACGCTGGCCCGACGCCTTGGCACGGATCTTCTCCCGACGGGCCTTAAGCTCGGAATTCTCGAAATCAGACTTCACGCGCCACTGGCGTGTCTTTATGTCGGAGGGCGGTTGACCAGGCTCCACTCGCTTCAATATCTCCGGGGCGCAATCCGGCATCACATCCAGATCGGCGACGCACGCGACCGGGACCTCCACAACGCCGTTCAGTTCTGTGTTCCTGCGCTGAAAGATGCGTGCGAATCGGCCCAGCCCAGTGGACCCGACGTTCACGATTGACACGCCGTTTGCGGTGAAGTCGCGCCCAATTAAGCGAGCCAATGTTGGCAGGAGGATGTTCTCCGCATCACCCTCCACAATGACCACGCCACGCGCAAAGAAGAGGTTGGCCTTCGTGACGTCGAGGAAGCGCTGCAGGAATCCATAGTCAGACGGGCTCAATAGCGTTTCCCGTGTACCCAGGGGAAACGCTTTCCCCCCCTGCAGAAGGACCAAGCCCTCTAGCTCGACGGCGGAGGCGAGGTTCGGGCTGTGGGTTGTGACAATCAGTTGGATCTGCTGACGCGCCTCCGGCCGTGGCCGAGCCTGCTCCTGTAGGAAGCGCATGAGACGCAGTTGACGCTGTGGGTGGAGGTGGGCTTCGGGCTCCTCGATCAGGAGAAGTCCGTAGCCTTCGTCCTCCGAGCCAAGTAGCAGCAGCTCGCAAGCCATGAACAGTAGGTTGTTGGAACCGAGCCCCCGGTTTGGCGGCGGCTCCGCAAGCGTGGATTCGCGGAGGTCGAGTTCAAGCTTCTCGAGCAAGGCCCGAAGGCGTAGGTCCTCGTCGCCTCGGGAGCCGCTGACAGACACCGTGCCACGTAGTTGCTCACCGTCGAAGAACAGCCTGTCGAGGTAGTCCGCGTTGAGCCGGTCTTGGGCCTCGGTTACGCCTGGATGCTTGCCGAGAAGAGCGTTGGCATAGTCACCGATGCCGAGCACGCTCAGCTTGTCTGGGTCGACCGGAATGTTCGGGTCGTACGGTTGCCCTTGATCTCGTACCTCTCGGGTGTGTTTCAGGATCTGGGACAGCCTGGACCCCCGGCCCGCCGACATGGCGCGCTGAGCGTCTCGTAGCGGCCGCAGATAGGTTGCTGACAGGAAACTCTTTGCCTCCGCATCGAGCCACGGTCCGTCGCCGCGCTCCCCGGACTTGACCTCGACTGCCGTGAAGCTACGCTGACTACTCTGCCGCTTCGCCGCCTTCCAGTTGACAAAGAGGATAGGAACCTTGGTGCTCCCGCTGTTCTCATAGGTCAGGAACTCAATGAAGGCCGCCGCCTCTCGAGGCTCAAGGTCCTCGAACTTGCAGCGGATTCGGATCTCACAACTCCCTGGCGACCCGTCCCGCGGTTGGTGGAAGTCAGTCTCCTCAATGCGGAAGGACTCCTGGTCACGAGTGCCGAGTGCGAGGCGCAGGGCATCGATGACCGCCGTCTTCCCAGAGTCATTCTCGCCTACGAGGGCAGTCAAGCCGCGTCGGAGTGGGAGGAGCAGGGCGCGGTCACCCTCGCCGAACATGCGGAAGTTCTCGATCAGAAGTTCAGATAGGTACAATGTGGGCCAGCCTGGAAGAAGTTCGTCACCTTTTGTTGTGACTCGGTGAGCGGTGTTCGTGTTCGCCCTGTCGATGAACAGTCCTTGGGGCAAGCACTGCGACCGCCATATTGGGGTCTGCGAGTCTGAAAGTTCGAGCCAAGCCTGGGCCGGTGGCATGAACTGCCTCTCAACCTCTTAACCTCCCAAAGCCACCCTTACGAGGGGTGCTGATCCTGAGCGTCGGCGAATATATGTTCGACGGCAAGCAGGTACGAAGGCCCCCTGCGTGGAAGTGGTAGTCATCACACAAAACACTCCACGGGAGGCCTTCGAGCATGATTGTAACCCTGAACCGCAAGGTCCGCGATCGCGTCCCCGCGCCTGTTCCGGAGATGCCGAAGAAGTGCTCGCCCCCAAGACCTGGGACCGGTGGCCGGCGAGGACGCAAGCCCAACACGGCCGCAGTTCCAGCGAGCCAACTCAGCGATGTGGCGCCCGCGAGGTTTTCGTTGCCGCCTCAGATCAAGACGGTTGTCGAGGCTGCTGGCCAGGGAATCATGCGGACATTGCTGGAGACCCTCGAGAAAGCCTACGCCACAAACCCGGAAGCCGCGGTCTCTCACCTGCTCGAGCGGGACATCCCGAATTGGGCAAGTCACGCGGGCAGGGTGGCCATGGAGGCCATCATGCTTCACGAACGCGGTTTCCTGGGCAGCACCCTCGTCTGTCCTGAGTGCGAGAAGGGCCTCCTCAGGTTCCAGGGTGATCGCCCCCGAGGGGTCCGCACGATGTGCGGCCAAATCGATATCCGGCGCTCCTATTACGTCTGCGACTCCTGCAAAAAGAGCGTTGCGCCCCTCGACCTGCAACTTGGACTGGACGGTGACCCCGACAGGCCAAGCGACTCGGGTTTCCTGCCTGGGGTTCAAGAAGTCGTCGCCCTGGCTGGTTCGCGGCTGTCGTTTCCGGATGCCACCCGGTTGATCGCGAAGGTGTTGCCGGATCCGCCCAGTCTGCGCACGCTCGAGAGGATCACCAGAGCGCTCGGCTCCGCTGTCCAAGGGGAACGGAATCGAGAGCGCCGAGAGGCCTATCAGGATCCCGCCAACTCAAAGTTTCCTGCCTGCGAAGCGACAACGACGCCGGAAGTAGCGGTCGTCGCCGTCGACGGAGGCATGTGCCGGATGCGAAGCGCCGCCGAACCCTACCGGGAGTTCAAGATGGCCGTCTTGGGCAGCTTGAACCCCATCCCCGGCAGGAAGAAGGAAGAGCCCCCGCCGTTCGTTCTCGACAAGGCCTACACTGCAACCTTTGAGGGACCTGACGAGGTCTTCAAGTTCTGCGGTCTCGAGTTCGCCCGTCTCGGACTCGACCAGGCACCCGTTGTCCAGGTCCTGGCGGACGGTGCGCCCTGGATCTGGAACAGAACTCGGGACCTGGCCCAACCCGGGCAACGCCTGGTCGAAACCCTGGATTTCTATCACGCCTGCGACCACATCCGCGAGGCAGCTCACGCCTTCTTCGGTCCCGATTCAAAGAAGGGCCGCGCCTGGCAGAAAGCCAGACAGGCCCAACTGCTTGCGGGCAGACTCGGCCCCTTCTTCACCTCCCTCGATCGGCTGGCGCAG
The DNA here is from genome assembly GCA_002423485.1 of Candidatus Xenobium occultum. Taxonomy (GTDB): domain Bacteria; phylum Vulcanimicrobiota; class Xenobia; order Xenobiales; family Xenobiaceae; genus Xenobium; species Xenobium occultum. Next base: position 96,886 of record DIWH01000047.1, read on the forward strand.
CGGTCAGAGAAGCTCGGCCGAGGCTCCGAAGCCGAGACCATCCGAGACCAGAAGGCCTACTTTCAGGGACGTCGCCGCATGCTGAACTACAAGCGATGCTTGGACGAGGGGCTGTTGATCGGGAGCGGGATGATTGAGGGAGGCATCCGCTTCGTTGGCAAGGATCGTCTGCATCGAACCGGGATGCGCTGGAGTGAGGCTGGCGCCGAAGGTATCCTGGCACTTCGATGCATCGAGTCCAGTGGCCGGTGGGACCGCTTCTGCGAGAGCCGTGAGCAGGCCAGGGCCGCCAGGTATCAAGCCTTCCGCTGGGCGACCGCTCGTGCAGCCTGATTACCGACGATCCTGGCCAAGACCCCCTTACGAGTCTCTGGTTCTCGAAGCCTTTCCCGGCGGGCTATTGGCTGGTCGACAGGGGCGCGGGCGATGCGGCGCTTTCCCCTGATGGCCTCCTCCCGATGGTGTTGACGCGGCATCAGGTATCCCCGGGCCTCATTCACAATCCCTGCCGTGGCGGCCCGCAGGCGCCGGCCACTCATAAGCACTGGACGGCCCCTCGCTCGGTGGCGTGTTCGAGTAGGGCTTAGTATCCATGGTTAATGGCCTAATCAGGACACGGAGTCTTCTGGCCGCTTCGGGGGACCAAGGCTGATGTCGACGTGGAGGAGCTTGAGAGCTAGGGCCTCTCAATATTCCATTGGTCGTGGTAGCGCATCGGCTCCCAGTCATGGTCAAGATCGCCTATCGTCGAGCCACGAGTAGTGCCAGATGTGAAGTCGCCAACGTTCTTTCCGCTGTAGTATCTCGCGTGGTCAATGTCAAAGTGGTCGGATTCTGGGGCCGCCTCCTTGATTCGGACGTCCCAGAAGGTGCACAGGCCCAAGGCGGGTCCCGAGTGGCGTCCTTCCATTGCCACGCCGTCTCGGAGTTCGGAATTAAATTGTTCCGGCGTCCGGGAGGCCTTAAGCCCACGTGGGACTAGATAGTCCACGAAGGCGAAGAAATGACCATGCTTGTCGTCGTAGTAGAACGCCCGCGGGCGGACGTGCTCTCCAGTAGCAAGTGGCAGTAGTTTCTCAAGCCGCTCGATGAGCAACTCAACCTCGTCCAGTGGTCGGAATATGTTCGCGTCGCGGGACGACAGATAGAAGAAGTAATCTCGGTAATGTGCCGCCCACTTGTTTGGGGCGCCAGCGTTGAAGACCTGCCAGGGGGTATTTGCCATCGACGCTGGGAAGAAGATGTGAGACAGCCCGAACCCTCTTGGTTCTCGAAGTCTCCTTTCAATGTTCACCGAGTCCCAGTATGCCGTGGAGATTCCATTGTCGCGGTTCTTTGCCAGTTCCTCAAGCTTGCTGATCGTGCCCGCGCTTGGGTGTGTTGAGCATGCGAGGAGAAAGCCATTGGCGCCGACGCGACGACAGTCATCAATGACACTTGCGATGTTACGCACGCTGACCGAGGAACCGGAGTGAGCGTTGTGCTTACAGGAGACAAGCCACCGTCGCCGGAAGGGGCCCAATGGCCCATTCGTCTCCTCCTCAACCACGATGTCCCTGCCGCCGTCTTGGCCATGGCCGGTCCAACGGGGCGTAAGTCCCAGGAGTAGCAGGAGCTCTCGAGTCAGTTGTTCGAATGCCGTGCCGTCATTTGGGAGTTCTTTGAAGTCCAAAATTGGCACTCTTGGGGGTTCCACGGGAGGGGCCTCTGTCCTCTGTCGAGAGTAGATCGGATTCGACAGGGGATGGCGCGGCACCGGGTCTCGCTCCTCTGCGCCGAGAAGGATCCATTGACCTGCCACCGCACCATCCTGGTGAGCCGGGAGCTCGTCCGGGATGGGATCCCGGTCTGCCACATCCTGGAGGACGGAAGCGTCGAGACGCACGACGAAGCCCTGGAACGCCTCCTTCGGCAGTTTGGCCTGGACGAGGAGGACCTGTTCCAGAGCTACGGAGAGCGCATCGACGAGGCCTACCGCCTCCAGGAGGAGCGGATCGCCTACGTGAGCGCCGGGATGGCGGAATCCTGAGATGGGAGCGACCATGGAGATCTACACCATCGGCTTCACCAAGAAGACCGCCGAGCAGTTCTTCACGAAACTACGCGAATCCGGAGCCAGGCGAATCGTGGATGTCCGCTTGGGCGGGACCGGCCGTCGGGCGCCCGCTCACGGGCGCCGCCTACCTCCAGCTTGCGCCCCCGATGCTGCCGACCCGTGAACGGGAGATTGCCGGGAGATGACCGACCTGTTGCTGTTTCGTGAACGGGTCCGTGGCCGGTCGTCTTCCGTCGAAGACCCTCTCACCCCGGGGGAGGACCTTGGCCCTCCTTGGAGCGAAGGTCAACGCCGTGACCGGCATGACGCTCGAAAACCAGATGGAGCAGTTCAGCCACGCCTACATCAGGGCTGTGGCCAGCGTCGCAGGCTTCTCCG
>DIWH01000025.1:0-45302 GCA_002423485.1 Candidatus Xenobium occultum
GCACCAAGCAGATGCTGGCCCTGCTGACCGACATCGTCGAGGGTCGTGCCACCCTCGAGACGCTCTCGCTGCTGGAAGAAGTGGCCGAGACAGTCCAGATCGGTTCGCTGTGCGCCCTGGGCAAGACGGCCCCCAACCCGGTGCTCTCGACGCTGCGCTACTTCCGGGACGAGTACCTGGCCCACGTGGTCGACAAGCGCTGCCCGGCAGGCAAGTGCGCCGCCCTGCGGACCTTCGCCATCGACCTGGAGAAGTGCATCGGCTGCGGCGTGTGCAAGCGCAAGTGCCCGGTCGGAGCCATCGAGGGCAGCCCCAAGAAGCCCCACAGGATCGACGTCGAGAAGTGCATCCGCTGCGGAGCCTGCCTCGAGTCGTGCAAGTTCGCCGCCATCTCGGCCTGATTCCACCCTCCGACCGCCGCCGCCAGAGAAGGCGGCCATCTCGCCGCTCAACACGGCCACGAAAAGGGATCGCACATGAAACGCCAGACCATGATGATCGACAACACCACGGTCTCCTTCGGCGAGGAGAGGAACCTGCTGGAGGTGATCCGCAAGGCGCACATCGAGTTGCCGACCTTCTGCTACCACTCCGAGATGAGCATCTACGGGGCCTGCCGACTGTGCATGGTGGAGGTGGAGGGCATGGGCATGGTCCCGGCCTGCTCGACCCTGCCGGCGGAGGGCATGGTGGTCCACACCACCAGCCAGCAGATCCGCAAACTGCGCAAGATGGTGATCGAGCTCCTGTTGGCGTCCCACGTGGGGGACTGCCCTTCCTGTTCCAAGGGCCCCTCCTGCCAACTCCAGAAGCTCGGCCAGCGCCTGGGGGTGGACAAGGTCCGCTTCCCCCAGACCCGCACCCCGGTGGCCATCGATATGTCCTCCCCCTCGCTCCTGCGCGACCCGAACAAGTGCGTGCTGTGCGGGGACTGCGTGCGCATGTGCAACGAGATCCAGACCGTGGGGGCCATCGACTTCGCCTACCGGGGCTCGAAGTCGACCGTGATGCCCTGCTTCGGCAAGAACCTCGGCGAGGTGGAATGCGTCAACTGCGGCCAGTGCGCCCGGGTCTGCCCGACCGGCGCCCTGGTCCCTCGGCCCAACATCGACGAGGTTTGGAAGGCCCTGCACGATTCTTCGCGGACCGTCGTGGCCCAGGTGGCTCCGGCCGTCCGGGTGGCCCTGGGCGAGGCCTTCGGGATGGACCCCGGCACCATCACCACGGGCCGCATCGTGGCGGCCCTGCGACGGATGGGCTTCGACCGGGTCTATGACACCTCGTTCACGGCGGATCTGACGATCGTGGAGGAGGCTGAGGAGTTCCTGGAGCGCAAGAAGAACGGCCAGAACCTGCCCCAGTTCACGTCCTGCTGCCCAGCCTGGGTCAAGTTCACCGAGCAGTACTACCCGGAGTATCTCGGGAACCTCTCCACCTGCAGTTCACCCCAGCAGATGATGGGCGCCCTGTGCAAGGCCAGCCTCAAGAAACTTCAGAACATCCCGGCCGAGAAGATCGTCATGGTCTCGATCATGCCCTGCACAGCCAAGAAATACGAGGCCCGACGCCCGGAACACAGCCGTGGGGCCGAGCCGGACGTGGACCTGGTGCTGACGACCCAGGAGCTGATCCTGATGATCAAGGAATCCGGACTGGTCTTTGATCAGCTCGAGCAGGAGTCTTTCGACATGCCCTTCGGCTTCACCACCGGAGGAGGCGTGATCTTCGGAAATTCCGGCGGGGTCACCGAGGCCGTGCTGCGCTACGCGGCTGAGAAGATCACGGGGCGCAAGGACAGCAACTACGTCTTCAAGGCCGCCCGAGGCCAGGAGGGCCTGCGCGAGTTCACCCTGACGGTCGAGGACACCCAACTCTCGGTGGCGGTGGTCAGTGGACTGGGCAACGCCCGCGAAGTCCTCCGCAGAATCCAGAGCGGCGAGAAGCGCTACGACCTGGTCGAGGTGATGGCCTGCCCGGGAGGATGCATGAACGGAGGAGGCCAGCCGATCTCCTCGCGCGCCGACTACAAGGAGAAGCGCACCTGCGGGCTGTACGACAACGACAAGATGCTGCAACTGCACAAGCCCCAGGAGAACCCCTACATCGCCGAGGCCTACGAGAAATTCCTGCAGAAGCCCGGCAGCCACGTCGCCCACGACCTGCTGCACACGACCTACAGTCCCAAGCGACGGACCTCGGGGTTTGCCCCGGAGCCCGAGCAGGAAGAAGGTCAGCTCGAGATCTCGATCTGCTTTGGGACCAGTTGCTTCCTGCGCGGCGCCCAGCAACTCTACAGCGGGATCAACGCCTTCCTGGCCGAACAGGGCGCCAAGGCCCGGGTCTCGATCAACGCGACCTTCTGCTACGAGCGCTGCGACCGGGGTCCAGTCGTGAAGATCGGGTCGGAGGTCCTGGAGCACTGCACCCTGGACCTGGCCCGGGCCGCGATCCGTCAGCACCTGGCAGGCAGGAAGGCGGAAGTTCAGGTCTGAGCCAATGGAGGCTTTGATGAGCAAGCCCCTCGACATCCTCCGGACCCTCTCGGCCAGATGCCGGGACTGCTACCGTTGCGTCCGGGTCTGCCCGGTCAAGGCCATCGGCATCCACGACAACCAGGCGTGGGTCGATCCCGAGCGCTGCATCCTGTGCGGAACCTGCGTGAAGGAATGCCCTCAGCACGCGAAGGTCTACCGGGAGGATACGGACGTGGCGGCGGAGATCGTGGCGGAGGGGCGGGCCGTGGCCAGCGTGGCCCCCTCCTTCGCCGCGGTCTACGGGGGATGGCGCGCGCTGAGGCTGCCCTCGGCCCTGCGCAAGCTGGGTTTCCTGGCCGTGGCCGAGACCTCGGAGGGTGCCGAGATCATCTCACGCGAGGCCGCGGAGCTCTGCTCACGACCAGGAAACACGGCCAACGTCTGCACCGCCTGCCCCGCGGTCGTCTCCTTCGTCGAGAAATACCACCCGGAGCACCTGGGTTCGCTGCTCCCGGTGGTCTCTCCCATGATCGCCCACGCCCGGGCCATCAAGGCCCACTGGGGAGAGGGAACCCGAGTGGTCTTCATCGGCCCCTGCCTGGCCAAGAAGCGGGAAGCCGAGCGTCCCGAGTATCAGGGCGATGTGGAGGCCGTCCTGACCTTCGAGGAGCTGGACCGCTGGCTGGAGCGCGAGGGAATCCGCCTGGAGGACTGCGCCGAGAGCGGGTTCGACAACCAGGGCAGGATCCCCACAGCCAAGATCTTCCCCCTGCCGGGCGGGATGATCCGCACTTTGGGACTCTCGGCGGATGCCACCCAGAAGGAGATCCTGCACACCAGCGGCATGGAGAACGTCCGGGCCCTCTTCGCCTCCCCGGACTCGGTCTGCGACCTGCACATCGTCGAGCCCCTCTTCTGTCAGGATGGCTGCCTGGGGGGTCCGGCCACCGGTTCGTCGGAGACCGTCTTTCATCGGCGCGCCAACCTGCTGGCCTACTGCTCCCAGAGGTCCGCCCTGCCCGAGCCCGAGAACCTGCCGCAAGCGGATTTCCCCCTGCAGACCCGATTCGTCGCCGCGGAACTGGACCTGCCCGCCGTCTCCGACGACCAGATCCTGGAGGTCTACGAACAGACCGAGAAGCTCGACCCGGCCGCTCAGCTCAACTGCGGGGCATGCGGCTATGGCAGTTGCTGCGAGATGGCCACGGCGGTCGTCCGGGGGATGGCCAGCTCGGAGATGTGCGTTCCCTACACCCGGCGCCTGGCCGAGCGACGGACCGACAAGATCATCCAGACCAGCCCCAACGGCATCGTGACGCTGGACGAGGATCTCAAGATCCTCTCGATGAACCCGTCCTTCCGCGCCTATTTCACCTGCAACGACGCCGTCCTGGGGCGCCGCATCTCGTATCTTGCCGATGCCAGCGCCTACGAGAAGCTGCAGACCGGGGCGGCCGAACGGGTGGATGCCGTGGTCTCGTGCTATGGCAAGCAATTCCACCTGATCGCCTATCGGATGCCCGAAGACCGGCAACTGGTCGGAATCTACACCGACGTGACCGGCCTGCAGTTGACCCGGGCCCGCCTGGACTCGATCAAGCAGCAGACGGTCATGCAGGCTCGCGAGCTGCTTGAGCACCAGATCCAGATGGCCCAGACCATGGCCCGGTTCCTGGGCGACAGCACGGCCCGGGGCGAAGAGCTGGTCGAGAGGCTGATGAGCATCCATGACCAGTGAGCCCTCGACCCGGCCCCTGCCCACCGGCCGGGTCCCGGGCCTGCTCTATATCCGGGACAGCGTCGGACAGGTTCGCAAGCACCGCCACAACGTGTGCGGGGATCACCATCTGTGCCACCGCTCCTTCGAAGAGACCTACTTCATCCTGTGCGACGGGATCGGGTCGGGGGTGCGGGCCAACATCGCCGCGACCATGTGCGCGCATCGGCTGATGCACCTCCTGACCCACGGAATCTCGCTCAGTCGGGCCAGCGAGATGGTCGTCTCGATGATGCACCGGGCGCGAACCGAGGTGGGCATCCCCTTCGCCGCCTTCAACGTCGCCCACATCCTCAACAACGGCCAATACACCGTGGTCTCGTACGAAAGTCCTGCGCCGGTTTTGATCTGCCGGGGCGCCGCCGAATCACTGTCCCAGAGCTTCTTGACCCGGGGACACGAGGTGGTGGCGGAGTCGGGCGGTCACCTGCGACCTGGCGAGGCCCTGGTCCTGATGACCGACGGGGTGACCCAAGCGGGACTGGGTCGGGTGAAGGGCACCGGCTGGGGAGAGGAGCGCGTGGTGGCCGAGATCACCGCAACGCTCAGGCGGGGCATCCCTCCCGACCGGCTTCCCGAGCAGATCCTGGAGCAGGCCCGGTTGCTCTCGGGCGGTTCCCATGGCGACGACACCACGCTGGCGGTCCTCTCCTGCCGACAGGCGAAGGTTCTCAACCTCCTGACCGGCCCTCCCCGCATCAAAGGGGCCGACCGCGAGTTCGTCGAGGGCTTCATGGCCCAGGAGGGCCGCAAGGTGGTGTGTGGCTCGACCACCGCCGACATCGTGGCCCGGGTGACCGGTCAGCCGCTGAAGGTGCTGGAGCTGTCCACCTCGTTCGCCTCGCCTCCTACCTATCAGGTCCCCGGCGTGGACCTGGTCACCGAGGGGGCCGTCACCCTCAACCAGATCTACAACATCCTCGAAGAGGACCTGGAAGATTACCAGGGTGGGTCGTGCGTGGGCGAGATCTGCCGCATGATGAAGAGCGCGGACATGATCCGCCTCTTCGTGGGAGGCGCCCGCAACCTGGGCAACCAGGGCCTGGAGTTCAAGCAGTTGGGCGTCCTGCCCCGAAACCTGATCGTCAACCTGCTGATCGAGAAGCTGCGGAGCATGGGCAAGGTGGTCGTCGAAGAGAAGGGCTGACCTCCGTTTTTCTTGCGGTGGGAATCCCCAGCCGGCAGGCGAAGGCTCCGGGATGGAAGACTTCTGGAGCACGGGCCTGATCCTCACGGGCGCCCTGTGGTGCGTGGCGACCCTGGTGTTCTCGGTGCAGACGGTGCGCGGCCTCCTGCAGCGTCGCCGGAATCGGGAACAGCGGGAGGGAGACGAGGGTCCAGACGGGTCCTGAACCTCCGGCCCGAGGCCGGGGGGGAATGAAGGAGAAGCCTCGCGTGCGCGGGAAGTCCTCTTGACGGCTGCGCAAGGAGCAACCTCCGATGTCCAGACTCGCGATCTCCGTCCGATCCCTGGCTGTGGCCTTCCTGCTGACCGGGTTGGCTGTCCAGGCGGCTCCAGCAGCCGCCGAGGCCCCGCTCCCGCCCTCCCGGTTCTCCCAAACGCTTCAGGCTGCCGGCCTCAAGCACACCCGACCGAAGCCCGAGATGTGGAAGGTGGAGGCCCAGGGGTCCAACTTCACCCCCCAGGTCCTCATCTTGCAGAGCGAAAAGTTCTGCTACTTCCTGGTCCCGCTCTTCAAGGTCCCCGAAAACGCCAGCGCCTCCTTCTATCAGCACGTGCTCAAGCTGAACGGCGATCTCCCCCAGGTGAAGTTCTGCCTGACCGATCAGAACACGCTGTATGCGGCCTACGAGGTGCCTCTGCGTCTGCTGGACAAAGGCGAATTCCTGGCCTGCACCCAGGCCCTGGCCATCCTGGCCGACAAGAACTACCCGGAACTGAAGGCCAAGGCCCGATACGTCGGGGAGGGCGGTGTGCCGGAGAGCGACTTCGGGAAGGACTTCTGAGGTTTCACTTCAGGAAATTTCGTATTCCAGACAGGGGGGGCACCGAAAATGAAGAGATCCTGCTGGAGGCAGCTCTGGATCCTCTCAGTCCTGCTGATCTGCCTGGGGGTCCACCCGGCCCACGCCCGGGATCCGCTGGACTGGGCGCAAGTCCAGTCTCGCCTGGAGAAGGCCCAGTCCCCCAAGGCTCAGGCCGAAGTCGCCAAGGAGGTCGGCCTGGACTGGTGTGAGTCCAACCAGGCCAGCCTGGGCCTCGTCAGCCAGGGCCTGGTCTACCTGACCGGAGCCTCCGAGACGAGCCGCATGGCCGGGATCAACAACCTGGTGGGCCACCTGGGTTCCATCCTGATCGTCGCCCGACTGGCCAGCGACGTCTCCTCGGGCAAGTCGGCCCCGGCCGTCCTGGGAAGGCTGAGTGAGAGCCTGGTCTTCCTGGCCGCGGGAATGAAGGGAGGGCCGATCAGCGCCGCCTTCTACGCCGCCCAGTTGTTCAAGGGCGTCGGCGATGCCTGGGCCGACCAGGCCTTTGGAGACCCCCGGTGGTGGCCCGTCTACGCCAGGTACTTCCAGAACGGGCCAGGGCGCCTCTCCCCCCGGGCCTGGGTGGATCTCTTCGGGCCTGGAGGAAGCCTGGAAGCCTACAATCAGCACATGGATTCGTTCTTCGCCGAAGAGACGGGCGGAGTCTTCTACAAGGACCAGCCCGAGGCCCGAAAACTTCCCTCGGTGACCAGCAAGGCCGCGTTGGAACAGGCCGAAGCCTACCGCATCCGCTTCTATCGAGAGCACCTGTCGAAGAACATGGCCGGATGGGCCCACGAGGAGGCCCAACGCCGGCAGGCAGAGGCACTTGAGAAGCTGCGCACGGAAATCGCCCGGATGGCCCAGGAGGGCCTGGTGCGGGTCCAGGTGGTCGATGCCTTGGACCAGCGCGCCTTGCGCTCGGCCTGGGTCGAGGCCCGCTACGAATCCGGGAAGGGGCCCGACCAGAAGTACGGGCGCACCGACGAGAGCGGCTCCATTGACTTGAAGGGCGTGCCTCCCTGGGCCAAGGGGACGCTTTCGGTGACCCAGGAAGGGTACCCGGAGCATTCCGAGGACCTGGGGCCCCTGCTCAGCTCGGTGGATCACCCGCGAACAGCCATCCTGCGCCTGACCCCGAACCAGGCCTCCCTGAAGGTCACGGTGGTGGACTCGTCCAGCGGCTCTCCCGTGCCCAAGGCCACCGTCCAAGGAGTCCACCAGACCGGTCGCGGGAGCGACACCAGGACCACCAACGCCCAGGGAGTGGCCACGCTGGCCTTCCCCCGAAGCGGGGAGTTCGCCCTGGAAGTCAAGGCCCAAGGATACCAGGACTTCCAGACCTCCCTCTCCCTGGGAGACTCCCCCCGCGAGGAGACCCTTTCCCTGGCCCCCCTGGAGACCCAGGTCTCGGTCAGCGTGCTGGTCCAGAACAAATCCACGGGTGCCCCCGTGCCTGGAGCAAGCCTCCAGGCCGTCCTTGGGGCAGGGACCGGAACGGGGGTCACCGATGCCCGTGGCCGGGCCGTCCTGGCCTTGAAGGGCGTTGGAACCGTCTCGCTGACGGCCAGCAAGCCGGGCTTCCGCCCGGGGACGGCCACGGCCACTCCGGAGAAGGGCAAGGCCGCAAGTCTCCTGGAATTGGAGCCCGACACGGGCGTCCTGACGGTCACCGTCCAGGACCAGGGCACGGGGTTGCCGCTGGCGGGGGCCACCCTCTCCAGTCCCGAGAGCCCGACCGCGCAGACCACGGGACCGGACGGCAAGGCCCGGCTGGCCATCCCCTCTTCCGGCCGAATCGAGTTCCGCGTCGCCAAGCCCGGTTATCGATCCCGCTTGGAGGTCCGGGAGGTGGAAGCCGCCAACCTGGTTGCCGTGGTCGCCCTGGAACCGGATCGGGCCACCTTGTCGGTCCGGGTGGGCGACAAGGTCACCGGGCGCCCCCTGGAGGGGGTTCGGGTGAAAGCCAGCGTGGGAGAGGCCACCGCGGAAGGCTATACCGATACGGGCGGGACCTTGAGCCTGGCCATCCCGGGGGGCGAGAGCGTGACCGTCCGACTCTACAAACCGGGGTACCAGACGGTCCAGATCACCAAGACGATTCAGGACGGCCGAGCCTCCGCCAGCGGCACCCTGCAACCCTCCGCCCAGGCCCGGATCCAGATCAAGCTGAGGGACAAGTCGACGGGAGAGCCGATATCCGGGGCCACGGTCAGTGCCGGCGAATTCCGCAGGACGACCGGGGCGGACGGCTCGGCCATGCTGGAGGTGGCCCCAGGTGAAACCGTCCGTCTGCAGGCGGTTGCGGGCGGATACCAGAGCCGCTCGGCCTCTGGCACCGCTCCCCCCCCCGGCGAGACCCGCTTCATCGGGTGGGAGATGGAACCCCTGGGAGCCGCGGCCACCTACTCGGCCTCCTGGAGTCGCACCGAGGACGGCATGAGGTTCTCGGGCACCCTGTCGATCATCCTGGACCCCGGACAAGGGACCTTCAAGGTCCGACTGAGCGGCCGGGGCGTCGGCGAGATGAGTGGCCCCGTCGACCTGGTCTCGTATGACGACGAGGGGAAGGAAACGGGCCGCCAGAGGGTCCAGGCCCTCAAGAGGTTTGAGATGACGCTGTCCACCGTTGCCAGCAGCGGGACCTATGACCCCGGCAGCGGAACGCTGACGGGGACCACTCGCCTGAAAATGGCCAACACCAAATCCACCTTCGAATACGAAGGGGAGACCGGACGAGGCGACGTCATCCCGACCAGTTTCACCACCCAGGTGGTCCGGGGGCGGATCCTGGACGGGAACGGCTCGGGCTATCTCGCCGACAGCGAGACCGACCCCGACCGCATGCGCTGGGAACTTCTGGACGGCACGCTGACGGTCCTGAGCAACTGATCGAGAGGCGCCGGCCCGCGCCCCGGAGAGCAAATCCTCTCCGGGGCGCGGACTCCCTAGGCCTGAACGACCTCCTCGACGGCCAGGGTCACCTGGACGTCAAAGCGGTCGCCCTCGGCAGGCGCCCCTTCCAGGCACTGGACCTTGGCGCCCTCGGCCGTCCCCGCCAGCAGGACATCCGCCAACACCGGTTCCAGGGCCGCCAGGTCCCCGGCCGAGCCGCGCACGACCAGCCCTTCCACCGGCCAGCGCAGCTTCTTCTGGGCCATCGTCTTGGCCTGGCGGATCTTGCGCAGGACCTCGACGCCACAGGCGTAGACCTCCCCCTGCTCGGGTTCGGGGGAAGCCAGCTCGTCGACGGTCGGCCAGGAAGAGGTATGCACCGAGCGATCGCGCCCCTCACCCGCCATGCGCCAGGACCAGACCTCCTCGGTGATGTAGGGAAGGAAGGGGGCGAACAGGCGCAACATGGTCCGCAGGGCCAGGTAGAGCGTGGCCATGGCGCTGCGCCGGCCGGCCGTGTCCTCCGCTTCATAGGAGCGGCGCTTGACCAGCTCGACGTAGTCGTCGCAGAACTCCCAGAAGTCCCCCTCGATGGCCTGCAGGGCCAGGGCATACTCGAAGCGCTCGAAGGCCTCGGTGGCCTCGACGACGATCCGACGCAGTCGGGCAAGCAGGGCCCGATCCAGAGGCTCTGTGACGTGCTCGACGGTCCAGCGGTCCCGCCCCTCGGCGTCCCGATCCAGTTGCATCAGCACAAAACGACTGGCGTTGAAGAGTTTGGTGGCCAGGCGCCGGCCGTTGTCGAAGAGCTTGGAGTCGAAGACCGTGTCGGTGCCCAGACGGGCCCGAGCCGCCCAGTAGCGCACCCCGTCGGCCGAGTATTCATCCAGGAAGTGGCCCGGGGTGACCACGTTTCCTTTGGACTTCTCCATCTTCTTGCGGTCCGGGTCCAGGATCCAGCCGCTGATCACCACATGCTTCCAAGGGATGGTCCCCTCGTGCATCCAGGCCTTGACGATGGTGTAGAAGGCCCAGGTGCGGATGATCTCGTGTGACTGGGGCCGGATGTCCATCGGGAAGAGCTTGCGGTGGCGCTCGGGGTCCTCTCCCCAACCGCTGACGACCTGGGGTGTGAGCGAGGAGGTGGCCCAGGTGTCCATCACGTCCGGGTCGCCCGCGAAGCCACCAGGCTGGTCTCGCTGGGACTCGTCGAAGCCGGGGGCCGCCTGGGAGAGCGGGTCCACCGGAAGCATGTCGGGAGTCGCGTAGATCGGGTGGGCGTGGTCCACCGCGCCATCCTCCAGGACCGGGTACCACACCGGGAAGGGCACGCCGAAGAAGCGCTGGCGGCTGATGCACCAGTCATACTGCAGGCCCTCAATCCAGTGCTCGATACGCGTGCGCATGTGCTCGGGATGCCACTGGACCTCCCGGGCCTTCCCCAGCAGGGCCTCCTTATGCTCGAGGAGGCGCACGAACCACTGTCTGGTGGTGACGAACTCCAGGGGATGCTCCCCCTTCTCGTAGTATTTTACGAACTGGCGGGTCGGTCTCAATTCGCCCACCAGGGCCCCGGCCTCGCGGAGGAGCTCGGCGATGCAGGTCCGGGCCTGCTTGACGTACAGACCGGTGAGTCGGGCATAGGCGAGGTTGGCAGCTTCGGGATCCAGGCTGGCAAAGGGCGCCGCGCCGAAGTCGACCGGCTGCATCCGCCCGTCGCGGCCGATCAGTTGCCGCAGGGGCAGATCCGAGCCCCGCCAGTACTCGACGTCCGCGGTGTCCCCGAAGGTGCAGACCATCAGGATGCCGGTTCCCTTCTCGGGGTCGGCGTGGGAAGCCGGCAAGATGGGGACCGGAGCCCGGAAGACCGGCGTGATCGCGGTCTGGCCGAAGAGGTGCTGATAGCGCTCGTCGTCCGGATGAGCCACGACGGCGATGCACGCGCCCAGCAACTCGGGGCGGGTGGTGGAGATGATGAACTCCCCTCCTCCCTGGACTTCAAAGCGCAGGTCGTGGAAGCGACCCTCCCCTTCCCGGTCAACCATCTCGGCCTGGGCCACGGCGGTGCCGAAGCCGGTGTCCCAGGCGCTGGGAAGCTCGGCATGGTAGACCAGGCCCTTGGCCACCAGATCCAGGAAGGAGAACTGCGAGGTGCGCCGGCAGTGGTCGTCGATCGTGGTATAGGCCAGCGACCAGTCCACCGAGAGGCCCAGGTGCCTCCAGAGGTCCTCGAAGGCCTTCTCGTCCTCCTGGGTCAGGGTCTTGCAGGCCTGGATGAAGTTGGGCCGGGAGACCTCCGTCTGCTCTTTGGACTCGGCCTTCCGCGGCTGCCAGGCCGGGTCAAAGGGCAGGTGGGGGTTGCAGCGGATCCCGAAGACGTTCTGGACCCTGCGCTCGGTGGGCAGTCCATTGTCATCCCACCCCATGGGATAGGCGATGTTCTTGCCCAGCATCCGCTGATACCGCACCAGCAGGTCCTGGTGGGTGTAGGAGAAGACGTGCCCGACGTGCAGCGACCCCGAGACGGTTGGCGGAGGGCTGTCCACGACGAAGGACTCCTCGCGTCCACGGGCGGGATCCCAGGAGTGCAGCCCCCATTCCTCCCACTGGCGCGCCCAGCGCTGCTCGGCCTCGCCGTGCTGATATTTCCTGGGGATCTCCTTCATCTCGACAGCCTCCGATTCAATTAAGCCTGCCCCGCTCCCGCGTGGCAGGAATGGCCTGCCCCGCTCCCGCGCGGCAGGAATGGCCTGCCCCGCTCCCGCGCGGCGGAGGACGACCCGCCCCCCGGCAGACCGGGGACAGGCCAGTAGGTTTTGCGTCGAAGCCCAGAGTCCTGTTCTTCCTGGCCCTGCCGGGGCAGGCTGCAAGCCGCACGAGCCGAATCCAGGAACGGTCATGGCAGACCTTCAATCGCTGGCGCCTCTCCTCACGGAAGACCTGGAACGCGTCTCACGCAGCACGGGAATCCCCGGCAGGACCCTGGAGCGCGCCCGGGCCGCCTGGGCCCTGGCGGGCCGCGTCGGCCTGCAGGCCTTGGGCCCCGTGCGCTCCACCCCGACCCTGGAGAACTTCCACCTCGAGAGGATCCGCCAGTGGTTGGATCGCGAGCTGGTCGGTCAGGGCCTGGAGATCCGTTGTCGGCGCAACCGCTTCACCCTGAAGGTGGACGACCGGGACGCCTTCCAACTGCGATTCCTCCCAGATTCCTGTGCCTGGCTCCTCTTCGAACGGCGCCAGGGCAGTTGGTGGCCTTGGACCCCCAGCCGGCCCTGCCTCTCAATGACCGACTGGCTTGGCCAGATCCGCAGACGGCTCACGCTGGGCCCGAAATCCCGGTAGTTCGGGCTTTGTTTGACACCCCCGGGGGCGTGTGATATCCTGGCCGCGCCGGTGAGTCCGGCACGCCGCCCGCCTCCCCTCCGGCGGTCCCGTGGCCCAATCCCCCAGGGAGCGACCGCCTCCCGAAGCGAGAGAAGCATGAACCACAAGGCAAAGCTCCTCCGCACCTTCCTCGAACGTCACCAAGACCAGGGCACGTACCTGTGCTTCGACTACGTCGAAGGTCGGATCATCGACTTCGACAGCGACTACGTCCTCGTGCGTTCCTGTGGCGAGGAGTCCGAGCAACCCTTTGACGTGCTGATCCGCCTGGACCAGGTGACCTGCATCTACCCCGCTGAGGACAAGCTGGTCGAAGACGAGAAGCTGCGCAAGCTCGGGGAGATCTACGGCAAACGCCCCGAACCCCATCCTGGCGAACCCGAGCCGCGCAGCGAAGGATAGCCTTCCAAGACGAGAGGTCCGCAACTCTGGAGACCCGGTGCTGCGGACCTCTTGCCGCTTCGGCCAGGGGAAGGGGTTGCGCTACAACGTCGAAAGCCTCCGGAATCATCCTGGATCGGCGGCCGAATGCCACGGTCGGTGGCGGATTCAGGATCATCCAGGCGACTTGACGGAGGCCCAGAAGTCCCGTGAGTTCCTTTGATTTGTGGCGTTGGGGCCTTTTCCATGTCTTCATCCTGGGCATGCTGGCCCTGGACCTGGGGGTCTTCAACCGCAAGGCCCATGTCGTCAAGGTCCGGGAGGCGCTGACCTGGAGCGCCGTCTGGATCTCGCTGGCCCTGATCTTCTGCGCCGGGATCTACCACTTCGAGGGCCAGGATCACGCCATGAAGTGGCTGACCGCCTACGTGGTCGAGAAGTCCCTCTCGGTTGACAACATCTTCGTCTTCGTCCTGATCTTCAGCTACTTTCGCGTGCCCGCCGAGTACCAGCACCGGGTGCTCTACTGGGGCATCCTGGGTGCGGTCCTCATGCGCGCCTTCCTGATCGCCTTCAGCGTCACCCTGGTCCACATGTTCTCCTGGATGATGTATCTCTTCGGACTCTTCCTGGTGGTGTCCGGTCTGAAGTTCGCCTTTCAGGACGAGGAGGGCGTCCATCCCGAACGCAACCCCATCTTCCGGGCTGCTCGGCGTTATCTTCGGGTCACTCCGGACTACGTGGGAGCCTCGTTCCTGGCTCGAATCGACTCCAAGTGGTACGCCACCCCGCTCTTCCTGGTCCTGGTGGTGGTCGAGTCCACCGATCTGCTGTTCGCCATCGACTCCATCCCGGCGGTCATCGCCGTGACGCGGGACCCCTTCATCGTCTATACCTCCAACATCATGGCCATCCTGGGCCTGCGTGCCCTGTACTTCGCCCTGGCCGGGGTGATGGATCGATTCCACTATCTGAAATTCGGCCTGTCGCTGATCCTGGTCTTCATCGGGATCAAGATGATCATGGAGGAAGGGGCGCACCATTGGCATCCGGCCGGTGATTGGGAAATGCCAATCCTATGGTCCCTGGGTCTGATCCTGGGGACGCTCGTCACCGCCGTGGGGAGTTCACTCATGTTCCCCAAGCGAATCGCGGCAGGTTCGGTCACCCCTCCAGAGCCAGCCGCGGCTGATCCGAATCATTGATCGGGATTCAACCAGCGGGCATGCTGGCGACGTGGTCTCCAAATCTCGATCCTTCCGTCAGTCACCTCGACGGTACCTGGTCGTCCTTGGCCTGCCGACGGCCCTGACCTTGATCGTCCTGACTCGCCTGGGCCTGTGGGGCTTGTGGGTCTTTCCCGAGTCCCAGATGGAGATGCGCCTGGCCCTGGGCTACGGGCCCTTCCTGTGGGGCATCCTGTTGACCGCTGCGGTCCTCTGGCCGGTATGGAGGGCGAAATCCATCGTCTACGAAATCACCCCCACGCGATTGGTCCAGCGTTGCGGCAACAAAATTCTGACCATGCCACTGGACAAACTCTACGTGAACCGGGGCACCGAGAAGATCCTCCCCCGGCTGCGCATCTCCGACGGTCGCCGCGAGGTCCGCGTCCACGCGGTCTTCATGCCGCAGTACGCCGAATTTGCCAACATGCTGGAGGCGGGAAGCCGGATCCGCCGCTCGGAGGATATCCTATGACCCGGGCTCCTGCGGGGCCTCACCTGACCTGCTGAGGCGACGCTCGTAGGCCTTCAGGAAGGGCCACCAGATCGCCGCACTCAGTCCGAAATTGAACCCCAGCAAGAGAAGTGCCCGCAAATCCTGGGTGGACAAGAGCGCTCCCAGGAAGCACGGCATCACCCAAGGGACTTCGATGAACGGCGCCGTGACCCAACCCCAACTGACGCCGAACCAGGCGACCGTGCCGCAGGCCAGGGGAGCCAAGATGCAGGGGATGGCCAGAAGCGGATTGGCCACCACGGGCAGGCCGAACAGGAAGGGCTCATTCACGTTGAACAGGGCTGGAACCAGCGAGATCCTGCCGATCCGGCGAAGGTGCACGTGGCGCGACATGACCAGAAGCAGGGTGGGAGGCAGCGTCGCGCCCGCCCCCCCGATCCAGATGAACCACTGGTAGAACGGGTAGGCCGTGGTGTGGGGCAGCGGCAATCCCGCTGCGTGAGCCTCTGCGTTGGCGGCCACGAACTGTTGCCACAGCGGCAACATGACCGCATTGATCACCGAAATCCCATGCACGCCCGCGACGGCGAAGAGATGCAGGAAGAAGTTGGAGGCCAGGACCGCCCCGAGCGAGTCGCCCAGGCGGGTCATGGGCTGCATGGCCTTCAGGATGCCTGCGTGGATGTCGAACCCGACGACGTGGCGGACGAACCAGACCAGACTCACCATGGTCAGGATCGGCAGGAAGCTTCGGAAGGCATCGATCACCGAGGGGGGGATGGCCGTGGCCTCGGGCGGCCCCCCTGCCTTCGGCCGATCCGGGCGAAGGATGAGGCGGGAGAGTTCGACCATGCCCACCCCCAGGACGATGGCCAGGAAGATGCCCTCCGGCCCCAATGGCTTGAGAGCCACCACCCACTGGGGCCCGGGATCGGTCTCCTGGAGCTTCATCAGGATCGGGGTGCCGGTGACCAGCAAGGCCGCCACGGCCCCCAGGCCTTGGGGGATGGGGGCCAGGCGATACTGAGCAGCCAGGGCGCTGGCGATGGTGAAGGCGATGTAGAGCGCCAACAGGCCCATGGTCAGGCGGTAGGGGTAGAGGATCTGGGCGGTATGGTCCAGATACCACTGACCGAACGTCGTCTGCAGGAGGTTTGGCAACCAGGCCACGTTGCCGCTGAAGTAGGACTTCAGGACGGGCCCCTGGGCGCCCAGCAACAGGAAGGTGCTGCCCACCAGGATGATGGGCACCGAGGCGATCATCCCGTCGCGCAAGGCCACCACGTGATGTTGCCGCGAGGCTGCCTCCAGGAGTTGCACGGCCTGTTCCCAGCAGGCCTGGAAGCGATTGGGAGTGGAGGGATCGCTCATGGAACTCCTGGTCCTGGCCCGCAAGGCCTCCAGGGAGGCCTCCGGGCCAGGAGGTTCGATCTCCTACTGCCGGACGAAGCGGGTTCCCGCCTCGCCGCGAACCGCGCGCGTCAGATTCTGCGGGTTGGTGATGATGGCCGACGAGCCGCCCGCTTCCAGGAAGGCCACGGCGGCCTCGACCTTGGGGCGCATGCTGCCTTTGGCGAAGTGCCCCTCTTCCAGGAGGGTCCGAGCCTGCTCCAGGGTCACCTCGGTCAGACCTTCCTGCTCGGGGGTCCCGAAGCGGATGTAGACCTGCTCGACGGCCGTCGAGATCACGAAGGTGTCGGCCCCCAGGTTGGCGGCCAGAAGACCGGAGGCGTAGTCCTTGTCGATGACCGCAGCCACGCCGTCCAGTCCCTCGGGCTTCTCAACCACCGGAACGCCCCCGCCGCCGACCGCGATGACCACCTGGCCAGCCTGGATCAGGTTGCGGATGGCTTCCAATTCGACGATGCGCTTGGGCTTGGGCGAGGCCACCACACGGCGCCAGCCGCGCCCGGCATCCTCCATCACCGACCAGCCGTCTGCCTTCTCGCGCTCGCGGGCCTGAGCCTCCTCCATGAAGGGACCGATCGGCTTGCTCGGAGCCTGGAAGGCCGGATCCTGGGCATCCACGACCACCTGGGTCACAAGCGTGACGGCTCCTTTGTCCAAGCCGTGCTTGCGAAACTCGTTGAACAGGGCCTTCTGGAACTGGTAGCCGATGGCCCCCTGGGTATCGGCCACCGCCGAATCGACCGGGACCGGGTGCAGTTGAGACCGGGAGATCTCGGAGCGCAACAGGATGAAACCGACCTGGGGCCCGTTGCCGTGGGTCAGGACAACCTCCCAACCCTCGCGAATCATGCCCACCACGTGCTCGACAGTCTCGCACAGGGCATCATACTGATCCGGGACCGACTGGCGATCCTTGGCTTTGATCAACGAGTTGCCGCCAACCGCGACGACTGCGACACGAGACATTGGGGGAAACCTCCAGGACGATTCGGTAGATTGGATCCCGGGCATCCTGAAGGGACGCCCGGAGGGGCCGCGTCCATTCCAGGACGCGGCGCGGGATTCCTGCGCCGACGGAGCTACCGCGAGGCGACTGGTGCCTGGCTGGCCTCCAATCGGTGGGCATACAGCGGATGCTGCCGGCACAGTTCCTCGACATCCCGACCGACCCGGCGCGCCAGCTCCAGATCCTGGGGTGCCTTGAGGACCTCGAGGATCCATCCACCCACCTGGCGCATCTGGTCCAACCCCATGCCTCGGGTTGTGAGCGCGGGGGTTCCCATCCGGATCCCGCTGGCCACTGAGGGCGGATTCTTGTCAAAGGGGATGGCGTTCTTGTTGACCGTGATCCCGGCGCGATGCAGCGCGGTCTCGGCTTCCTGGCCCGTCAGGCCCAGTGGCGTGACGTCCACCAGGATCAAGTGGGTGTCCGTCCCTCCGCTGATCAGGCGGGCGCCTCCCCCGGCCAGGGTGTCGGCCAGGACCCGGGCGTTGGCCACCAGGCGACGCTGGTACTCGTGGAACGAATCTTGGGAGGCCTCGAGGAAGGCCACCGCCTTGGCTGCGATCACATGCTCGAGAGGGCCACCCTGGAAGCCTGGGAAGACCTGCTTGTCCACGGCCTTGGCCAGCTCTTCGCGGCACAGGATCATCCCGCCTCGCGGGCCCCTCAGGGTCTTGTGGGTGGTCGTGGTCACCAGGTCGGCGTACTCGACCGGGTTCTGATGCAATCCCGCGGCCACCAACCCGGCAAAGTGGGCCATGTCCACCATCAAACGAGCTCCGACCTCATCGGCGATCTGCCGGAAGGGGGCGAACTGGATCTCGCGTGGATAGGCGCTGGCTCCGGCCAGGATGAGCTTGGGACGATGCTCGCGGGCCAGGTCGCGCACCTGATCGTAGTCGATACGCTCGGTCTCGGGATCCAGTCCGTACTGAACGACCTGGAAATGCGAGCCCGAGAAGTTGACCTTGTGACCGTGAGTCAGATGCCCACCATGAGCCAGCGACATGCCAAGGACCTTGTCGCCGTGCTGAAGGACCGAGTAGTAGGCGGCGATGTTGGCCTGCGAGCCGGAATGAGGCTGCACATTTGCGTGCTGGGCGCCGAAGAGGGCGCAGGCACGCTGGCGGGCCAGATCCTCGATGACATCGACGAACTCGCAACCCCCGTAGTAGCGTCGCCCCGGATAGCCTTCGGCGTACTTGTTGGTCAGAACGCTGCCCTGGGCCTCCAGGACGGCCTCGCTGACGAAGTTCTCCGAGGCGATCATCTCCAGGGTGGTCTCCTGGCGGCGGGTCTCACCGACGATGGCGCGAGCCACCTCGGGGTCCACGGTCCACACATGGTCGAGCATGGGAATCCTCCTAAGCATTTCGGACAGGCGACCCGCATCGGGCGCACCTGGGCAGGCATCCCTTCGCGCCCCGAGCCGGCGAACCTACCTGCCTTCCAGGCGCCTGGGTGCCTCCCGCGGTACATCCTGACGGCCTCCCGAAGGAGGCCGCCAGGATGTGGAGCCGGGTCTGGGAGTTCTAGGCGACCAGATCCAATGGGTCCCCGCTGGACTTCTTGTCCTCCTGGGGTTCCAGGAAGGAGAGGGTCTTGGCGGCCTGGCCACTGTAGAGACGATAGATCCCGTCCTGGCCCTCGGACTCCTCGGTCTGCCAGGCCTGATCGTCCCGGCTGTCAACGCTGGACCCCTGGGTCTTGGTGGTCGTCCCGCCTCCCTGCATCTGGGTCAACGCCCCAAGAATCTGCCGATAGTTGGAGCGTGAGTAAGGCTCGTTGCCTGTGTACTGGGCGAGCTGCATGTTGACCATGCTCTCGAGGTTCCGCAGCATCACCGTCCGGCGAGCCTCGGACCCCAAGCCCGGCTGTTGGGCTCCCTGCTGGGGCTGGGTGGCGTCAAAACGGGCCTGCAACTGGCGAGAGTTGTCTGCCAGGGCCAGACGCAAGGTCCGAGTGGCCGCGTCGCTGGACTGGGCCTGGGGAGTCTGGAGTTGGGCCGACTTGGACTCGGGAGTCGTCTCACCGGCTTTGCCGGTCTGGGCTCCCGCCTTGGTGGCACCGGTCTGGACCTGCCTCCGACCACCAGGGTCCCGTCGAACCGCATCCAGGTTCTGGTTGCGAGGCTCAGAAGCCTGTTCGAGGTTCTTCCCCCGGTCGCCCTCCCGAGTCGAGGACTGTTCCAGCCCCTCTTCGTCCTGGTGCTGGACTCGGCGAAGTTCCTCGGACTGCTTGAGCTCCTTGGGCGCGGTGATGTTCTGGGCGAACCCGACCTGGGCAGCCTTGTTCACCAGATTCGCTGAGCTGATTGCTGGATTGATAGCCACGTTGACCCGTCCTCCTCATCGGCTATATACCGATGGAACCCTGAAACGACAAGATCCCGAGTCGGATAAGATTGTTAACAAGTTATGAACCGACCTCCTCGGAAGCCTTCCCTGCCGGAAATCCCCGTCCATCCCGAGGCTCCTCCCCGGCTTCCGGTCGTTGGTTGAAAAGCGCCTCCAGAAACAGTTGGGGGACGAAGGGTTGCAGGTCCTCCAGCCCCTCCCCGACCCCGATGTACTTCACGGGGATCTGGAACTCCTGGGCGATGGCCACGATGATCCCGCCGCGAGCTGTGCCGTCGAGCTTGCACAGGACCAGACCTGTCAATTCGGTCACCTGGTGAAAGACCCTGGCTTGTTCCAGGGCATTCTGCCCCGTTGTCGCATCCAGGACCAGCAGGACTTCGTGGGGAGCACCGGGGAGGTCCTTGCCGGAGACCCGGCGGATCTTCTTCAACTCCTCCATCAGGTTGGCCTTCGAGTGGAGACGGCCCGCCGTATCCACCAGCACCAGATCGGCTCCGCGCGCCTGTGCCGCGGCGATCGCATCATAGACCACCGCGGCCGGGTCCGACCCCTCGCGATGGCGAACCAGGTCGACCCCGACGCGGTCCGCCCAGACCTGCAACTGATCGATGGCCGCGGCCCGAAAGGTGTCGGCCGCCGCCAGGAGGACCTTGAATCCCTGCTTCTGATAGTGGTGGGCCAGTTTGGCCGTGGTGGTCGTCTTGCCGGTCCCGTTGACCCCGACCATGAGGACGACGTTCACCCGGCCCTTTTCGATCTTCAGGTCGCCGGCCTGGGGGTCGTCCGCTCCCAGGATCCGCCCCATGACCTCCCGCAACTCGCCCAGCAGTTCAGAGGGTTCCCGCAACTTCTTCTCGCGAACCGCCCCCCGGAGGGCTTCAAGAATCCGATCCGTGGCGGCCACCCCGACATCGGCGGTCAGGAGGATCGCCTCCAGGTCCTCCCAGAACTCCTGGTCGATCTTCCTGTGCGACCTGAACAGGTCCACCACCTGACCCACCAGGTTCTGCCGGGTCCGGTTGAGGCCTTCGGCCATCTTCTCGAAGAACGGGTCGACCGGCGTCAGGGCCAGACGCCGGGTGGCCTCCCAGATTCCTCGCAGACCGCCCGAGGCATTGGCCTCAGGGTCTGCTGGGGTCGGAACCGTCTGCGGCGGGGCTTCGAGAAGTGGCTCCAGGGGGGACTCCTCCACACCTGAGGAGGGAAGCGCCGCGCCCTCGAGTTCTGGGCCTCCGGTCGCAGAAGGTTCCTCCGCCGGGGGATTCTTCTTGCGCCCCAACCACCGACCCAACCTGTCCATGGCGAACTCCCTTCCATCCTGTGCGTCCTGGCGCGGTCGGTTCCCCGAGCGGGGCCGGGCCTCCTCCCCTCCAGATGGAGCCCCGCTGAAAGCAGGGCGGGGAGCCCTTGGACAAGGGATTCCGGGAACACTTCCAAACATGAGGGGGCTCGCGCCAGGAATGAAGCCCCTCCCTGGCCAAGGGATCAACGTGACCTCGAATTCAGCCGTGCCCCCCCCTCCTGTCACCTTCCTGGCCGATCCAGGGCAGTTGGCCCGGATTCGGGAGCAGATCACCGACCCCCCGGACCCTGCGGTCCTGCACTGGACTCCCCCCCCGGACTACAATCCACAGACCGTCGCGGTGCGGATCCGGCTGGAGCGTTCGGCAGAGGTCCGCGAGTCCCAGGCGCCTTCGACACGGGGACCAGGCCCGGCACGCTCGGTCACACCGCCTTCCGAGCCCACCAGCCCTTCCGGGGGTGCCTTCAGTCTCGGCGAAGCGATCGATTTTTCTTCCACCCAGCAGCTCCAAACCAGAATCCAGGTGGAGTCGCGGCCAACTCTCCCCAAGTCGGACAAGACCTTTGGAGTCGCACATGCCGCCCATCCGCCCAAGAGTGAAGCCGACAAGACCCGGCGGCGCCGGTTCTCCGAAGAGGACCTCGTGCAACGACTCAAGCAGGACTTCATGAATCGCGACAAGCCCTGATCGGACAGAGATTCAGCCAGGACCTGGCCGGAGCCGGTTGCTGGCGAATCTGGATTACGGGACCACCTGCCGCCCCTGCTCGTCGTGACGGATGTAGAAACGGTCCTTGGTCTGGAAGTTGGATTGGAACTTCTCACGGGGGGTCCCGTCAGGCCAGTAGGACGTGTAGGCCATGATCCGCGGGTCCCGCGTCAGGATGGCAGCGCTGCGGCCATTGCCGTGCCAGCGCTCGTAGGTGACGGCCCCATCGGGCTTGCGCTGGTACTTCACGGCAAAGTTGCCGGCAGGATAGAACTTGGTATAGGACACCGTTCCATCCGCCGCCACCGAGTATTTCTCCTTGGGCTTCCCGTCCGGCCACGAGGTCTCGAATCCCTTGGTCCCCATCGTCTTGAACGGGCGCAAGAGAGCCTCGAGTTCAGCCTCCATCTGGGCAGCATCTTGAGGCCAGGCCAGGCCCGGCAGGGTCAGGAGTCCGGCCAGGAGAAGGCCGACCAGGGCCATGCGCAACGTTTTCAATGGACACCTCTCGATCTGGATCTCCCAGGAGGCTTCGGCCGCCCCCTCAGGCCCTCCTGCCCGACACCTCACCCGCAGAACAGGCCCCTCCTCTTCCCCGTCGAACGCTGCAGGCGCCATGATGGACATCTTCGACCGCCTGCTTGAAGACCTGCGTCCCTTGAGATTCGGTCCGCCTGTGACCTGCGTCTACAACCCCTTGGAGTATGCCCGCGCCCCCTTCGAGTTGTATCTGCAACGTCACGGCCAGGCCCCAAAGGAAGTCGTCCTGCTGGGCATGAACCCGGGCCCCTTCGGGATGGCCCAGACGGGCATCCCCTTCGGGGAGGTCTCCCATGTTCGCGACTGGCTGGATCTGCGTGCCCCGGTGGGGCGCCCCGCTCCGGAACACCCCAAGCGACCGATCCAGGGCTTTGAATGCCCGCGAAGCGAGGTCAGCGGGGCTCGGGTGTGGGGCTGGGCCCGGGCCCGCTTCCCCGACCCTGAATCGTTCTTCCGCCGCTTTCTCGTGCTCAACTACTGTCCTCTGGTCTTCATGGAGGAGTCCGGCCGCAACCGGACCCCCGACCGGCTGCCGCTGGCCGAGCGGCACCCCCTCTTCGAAGCGTGTGATCGGGCCCTTCGCCGACAGATCGAGCGCCTCCACCCCAGATTTCTGCTGGCCGTCGGCCGATTCGCCGAGAAGCGGGCCCACGAGGCTCTGCGGGGGTTGGAGGTCGGGATCGGCTGCGTCCCCCATCCCAGCCCTGCCAACCCGGATGCCAACCGGGGCTGGGATCGCCTGATGGACCGGGCCGTGCTCGAGCTGGACCTCCGGCTCCCCTGAGCGCGTGGCGGGTGCTCCACCCGGGCCCCTCGCGCCTACGATTTCGGACTGATTTTCAGGGTTCTTTGAGAGCCGCGGAATACGGACAGAGGATGGACACCCTCCCGGACCGCGCTTCCCTTCGCGATGTCGCTCGCGTCTGCCTGGACGCCGCCAAGGTCCTCATCGCCAGCGGTGCCGAAACCGCTCGGGTGGAAGAGACCGTGACCCGCATCGGCGCAGCCTGCGGCGTAGAAGTCGAAAGCATTGCGACCCCGACGGGGATCACCGTGTCGGTCGGCGGCAACCGCCCAGTGACCCGACTGGCACGGGTCCGGGTGCGGACCATCGACATGTCCAAGGTGGCCGCCGTCAACGGGCTCTCGCGCAGTCTGGAGGCGGGGGAGATCAGCCTGCGCACCGCCGGGAACGAGCTTTGCCGGCTGCTGCAAAGCCCTGGCCCGAACCTGGGCACGAGGTCTCGGCGACGGATGTTCCTGGCCCAGAGCCTGGCCACCTCCGGATTTGCGCTGCTGGTGGGTGGCGGGCCTCGCGAACTGGTCCCGGCCCTCCTCCTGGGACTGCTTGCCCGGCTGATCGATGAGCGGGTGGCCTCGCTCCCCCCCTTCCTGGCCGTCTTCCTGAATGCCCTGGCCGTCAGCCTTTGCGCCGGGCTGAGCCGTCATGTGCTGCCTGAGGTCAACGTGGATATCCTGATCGTCGCCGGCGTCATCCCCCTGTTGCCCGGCCTGGCCCTGACCAACGCCGCCCGGGATCTCATGGCTGGCGAACTCATCGCCGGGGTGGCCCGGGGGGCCGACTCCATCCTGACTGCAGCAGCCCTGGCAGGTGGTGTCTGCCTGGGCGTGAGCCTGATGGCCCTGCACCCATGAGCCTGCTGCTGAAGGCCTTGGGCGTGCTGGTCGGGACCGCTGCCAGCGCGGTCCTGTTCAACGTGCCGCGCAGTGCCCTGTTGTGGGCCGCCTTGGCGGGCTTGATGGGTTGGGCCGTGCAGGTCCGGGTGGGCCTCAACGGGGTCCCACCGGCTGCCGGGGCCCTCCTGGGAGCCTTGACGGTCTCGCTGACCGGGGAAGCCCTGGCCCGGGCCCGACGGATGCCTGCCCTGGTCTTCGTGGTCCCGGGGATCCTGCCGCTGGTCCCGGGGACCCGCGCGTTTCAAGCCATGCTCGCGCTGCTTCGACAGGACCACGGCCTGGCTGCCCTGGAGGCAACCCAGGCCCTGGTGGCCGCAGGCGGAATCGCCGTCGGGCTTCTGATGGGGACCGCCTTGACCCGAGCTTGGGGGCGCCCCACCGCCCAGGTCCTGCCCCTGTCCTCCCCGCCCCCCGAACTCCCCAGGAAAGCGCGCCACAGAGCCGTGATCCTTCCTCTCTGGAAGGACCGCAACGATCTGTCCGACTAGACGGTCGAGCCAGGGAGGCTCAAAGCTCTAGGCGATGACCTTCTTGAGGTAATCACACAAGGCTCCCACCAGGTCCATCGTCGTCACGATACCCTGCGGGAGGCCCTCCTGGGTCACGATGATCCGATGAATCCGGGCCGCACGCATCATCTCGGCAGCCTCCAGCATGGTCGCGTCCTGCCCCAGGGTATAGACTGCGGGGGTCATGATGTCGCACACCGTGGCGCCGGGAGAGAAGTCATCCACCGTGAAGAACCCGACCAGATAGTCCTCCATCTCCGGAACACTGTAGTACATGTCCCGATCAGTCTGCAGGCCCCCCCGGCCGCTGGCGGAGAAAGCCGCAATATCGGAAAGGGAGACCACTCCGACGACCTTGCCCGACTCGTCGACAACGGGGGCTCCGGAGATCATCCGGGTGCTGAGCAGCCCGGCCAGTTCAGAAACCGGCATGTCCGGTGGAACGGTGACCAGGTC
Source organism: Candidatus Xenobium occultum (assembly GCA_002423485.1). GTDB lineage: Bacteria > Vulcanimicrobiota > Xenobia > Xenobiales > Xenobiaceae > Xenobium > Xenobium occultum. The sequence continues at coordinate 24,572 of DIWH01000025.1, forward strand.
CCTGTTCATGAGGTCTTTGAGCTTCTTCATTCGTTGCGCCCTCCGTCTCGTCGTGCTCGGCTGGCCTTCCCGGGACCGGGGATCCCGGTCATCGGTACCATTCCCGCCTGGTGCAGACTGAATCCTGCACGCCAAGCACATTCCGGGGCACGCTGGCACAGGCAGGAGAAGAAGCCGACGCTCAGGATCAGCACCCCAGCGGACACGGGATCCTGGACTCGCTCTTGAGAGTGTGGGATAATGTCGGCTGAATTTCAAACGGGGGTGGGCCCCTTGCGCCTTCCGGCCTCGACGAGGGTCGGGCGACGAGATTGGATGTCACGATGAACACAGCACCTCAAGTCCAGGACACTCCGGGACAGGCCGAATACGGCCTGCGCACCGGCGCCGAGGAATTTCCCCTCATGGTCGTCCTGTCCATCATCTACCCGTGCAACTTCGGTTGCCCGAGTTGCCCCTACACGGACGGGAACTCCGAGATCCGCACGTTCTACCGCGAGCACGGAGGCGAGCTCTTCCCCGTGCCCCTGTGGAACAAGATCGCGACCGAGGCGGGGCCCTACGGTGCCTGGCTGCGCTGCACCGGCGGCGGCGAGCCGATGCTGCACCCTCATATGGTGGAGATGATCGAGTTCGCCAAGAAGCAGGGCTGCCGCGTCTGGCTGAACACCAACTCCAGCATGCTCGGTCCCCGGCCACAGCACCGCGAGAAGTTGGAGCGGATCATCCGCTCGGGGATCGACCTGATCGAATTCTCGATGGATGCCGGGGATGCCGAGACCTATGCCCGGGTTCGCCCTCCCCGCGGCGGACCGCCCCGGGATCCCCAGAAGTGGTTTGACGAGCACGTGGACAACATCCGCGCCGCGCTGGAAATCCGCAAGCGGTTGAAGGCGCCCACGAGGGTGGTGGTCTCGATCATCCGTCAAGAGTTCATCGAAGGGAGGCTTGAGGAGTACGTCGACTTCTACGCCAACAAGGTCGGCGTGGACGAAGTGATCACCCGGAAGTACCTGACCTGGGATGACAACACGACGCTGCCCCACAATCGCGCGCTGGACAAGCACCTGTACAAGGACCAGGCCACCGAGAAGACCGAGCCCTGCGTGTGGCCCTTCGAACGGATGAACATCGACCCCCTGGGCCGCGTCTCGCTGTGCGGTCAGGACGTCTCCTTCCGCAGCTCCAAGCTCTTCCCCAACATCAACGACCTCTCGGTCAAGGAGGTCTGGCAGGGCGAGACCTTCACGTGGTATCGCCGGATGCACCTGGAGGGCCGGGGCGCCGAGGCATGGCCCTGCCGGGGCTGCTCGGCCTGGTTTGCCGGAATCAGGGACTGGAAATACGGATGGCTTCGCGTCCTGAAGAACTCCGGTGAGCGCTACCAGGAGATGATGAAGCGAGACCTGGGAGTCGACGTCGAACTGTATCAGCCGAAACCCTGAGTCCGCCCGCGAGAGGGACCTCGAACTCGAGTGAAGGACCGGTTCAGCCGGTCCTTCACTCGATCTCAGGGGCGGAGTTGGCGAAGTTCCCCAAGGATCCTGTATGATCTGGATCATCAACAGGAACCGGCCGCTCGGGGACAGAATCCTCGTCTTGCCATATAATGGCGGCGTCACGGGGGCGTCCGGCTGGAGAGGTCCATCCATGAAAGGCTCTGCAGGTTTTCTAGATCGCCTGACCCAGGACGAGAGGATTGCCCTGGAGCCCTTGCTGCGTCCCAAGACGGTCCACCGCGGTGAGATCCTCTTCGAGCAGGGTGCCGAACCGGAATGGTTCCTGCTGGTGCTGCGGGGGACGATGAAGGTCTGCCGTTCCTCAGGATTGGGTCGTGACGTGATCCTGGAACTCCTCTTCCCAGGCGATCTGTGCGGTGCCCTGTGTGCCCTGGACCACCGACCCTATCCTGTCAGTTGCGTCGCCCTCCAGGATGGCGAGATCTTCCGGATCGCCCGGGATGAATTCCTGGCCCTGTGCTCGCGCCACCCCGGCGTCCTGGCCAAGGCCGTCCCCGACTGTCAGGAGAAGATGCGCTTGCAGCGCCAGATGCTGGTGGGCATGGCGGTCGAAAGAGCCGAGCAGAGGGCCGCCCGAGCCCTCCTTTTGCTGGCCGAACGCTTGGGACGGCGGACTCCCGAGGGCCTGCTCACCCCGATGGTGCTGGATCGCCAGGAGTTCTCTGAGATGATCGGCACCACGGTCGAGACAGCCATCCGGGTCCTGAGCCGGATGCGCAAGGACGGCATCCTCTACGAAGAGAAGCACCACTGCCTGATCCTGGACGAGGCCCGCCTGGTCCAGATTGCGGGCCTGGAAGACGAGACGTTTGCCCCAGGCGCGTGCCGGGAAGACAGCCCAGAAGGAACGTGCCTGGGCTGTCTGGCCTGCTGACCCCAGACCCCCTCGGGCCCCCACGTTTATCAAGCTCTCCCAGGCTCCGCCCATGTCATGCGGAAGGAGCCCGGAAGAATCCCGACTCACTGGAGATCAACCATGACCAACAACCGGACCGGAAATGCAAGCCGGGAGGTGACGCCAGCCGAGGCCGTCTCACTCCTGAAGAGTGACTCGAACGTCTTCCTGCACGGCGCCTGTGCCTCGCCGCTCGTCCTGGAAGCCGCCATGTGCCAGCGCACCGACCTGAGCAACGTCACCCTCTACCACATCCACAAGAACGGACCGGCTCCCTTTGCCGAGCCCGAGCACCAGGGCCGATTCCGCTCCGTGTCGCTGTTCACCGGTTCCAACCTGCGCCAGGCCGTCGACGAGGGCCGCGCAGACTTCGTCCCGATCTTCCTCTCAGACATTCCCTGGCTCTTCCTGTCCGACCAGGTCCACCTGCAAGCCGCGGTCGTCCAACTCTCCGAGCCGGACCGGCACGGCTATTGCACCCTGGGGCCCTCGGTCGACACGGCCCTGGCGGCAGTGCAGTCCGCCGACGTGGTGATCGCCGAGATCAACAAGCAGATGCCCCGGACCCACGGTAGCGGCTTCGTGCACCTCAGCCGGGTGGACGCCTTCGTCCGCACCGACTACCCCCTCAGCACCGCCTCCCACGGCCGCGGCGGAGAAGCCGAGGAGACCATCGGGGGAATCATCGCCGACCTGATCCAGGACGGCTCGACCCTGCAGATGGGTATCGGCGCCATCCCCGACGCCACCCTGGCCCGACTGGGCAACAAGTGCGACCTGGGCATCCACACCGAGATGTTCTCAGACGGCCTGGTCCCGCTGGTCGAAGCCGGAGTCGTCAACAACTCGCGCAAGTCGGTGCACAAAGGCCGAATCGTGACCAGCTTCGTCTCGGGCAGCCAGAAGGTCCTGGACTTCATCCACGACAACCCCATGTGCGAGTTCCATCCCTGCAACTACACCAACGACACGGCCCTGATCCGTCGCCATGACCGGATGGTGGCCATCAACAGCGCCCTGGAGATCGACCTGACCGGCCAGGTCTGCGCCGACTCCATCGGACCTCGGGTGTACAGCGGGATCGGTGGCCAGATGGACTTCATCCGGGGCGCCGCCCTGGCCCGTGAGGGCAAAGCCATCATTGCCCTTCCGGCCACGGCCAGGAAGGGGACCGTCTCGAGGATCACCCCGACCCTCAAGGCGGGGGCCGGAGTCGTGACAACCCGCGGCCACGTGCACTGGGTGGTGACCGAATTTGGAGCCGTGAACCTGCACGGCCGGACCCTCCGCCAGCGTGGCGAGGCCTTGATCTCCATCGCCCACCCGGACTTCCGCGAAGACCTGAAGAAGCAGTTGCAGGATCAGCGACACTTCGTCCTGTCCTGACGGGACGATCGGGTCGATCGCGAGGCCCGCTCCCTCCGGGGGGGCGGGCCTCGTTTCTTCAGCGCCGGGCCTGTCCCAGGATATGCCCCAGCTCCGGCAGGATCAGTTTCTCCACGGCCAGCCGGACGGCGTGAGGTGAGCCGGGCAGGGCCACCAGCAGGCGGCCTCTGGCGTCCAGGCCCGCCACGGCCCGGCTCAGCATGGCGGCAGAGCCGATCTCCTGGTAACTCAGGAACCGAAACAACTCTCCAAAACCGTCCAGGCGCTTGTGGAGGAAACCTTCCAGGACCTCGACCGTGCCGTCCCGCGAGCTGATCCCGGTTCCCCCGGTGGTGATGAGCGCTTCCAGTCGGGGATCATCCAGGGCCGCTGCAACCAGGCCACGCAGACGGACCGGGTCGTCGGGAATCAGCTCGTAGCCGATCACCCGATGGCCGGCCTTGGTCAGCTCATCCTGGATCCATCGCCCCGAGGTGTCGTCCTCGCGGGTCCGGCTGTCGCTGAGCGTGATCACGGCGCAGTGGACGCTGGAGGGGCCATAGGCTTTGTGTTGATGGGGAACCGGCGAATCCGAGGGCATCACAGACCTCCCGTCAAGCGGATGAACTCGTCCATCAGGCGCCGGGTCACCGGCCCGGGACAGCCGAGTTCCCGTCCATCGATCGACCGAAGCGGCGCCACCGAACGGGTGGTGCTGCTCAGGAAGGCTTCTTCGGCCTGGGCCAGGCACACCGCGGGCAGTTCCTCCTCACGGACCACAAGACCCATGTCCCGGGCCAGATCCAAGAGGACCGTTCGGGTCACCCCCTCGAGGATCTCCGACTCCAGGGAAGGCGTGGCCAGGACCTCTCCGGGCAGGATCAGGAAGAGATTCGAACTGGCGCCCTCGGCCAGATGGCCCGAACGGGTCAGAAGGAGGGCCTCGTCCGCTCCACGCTCGACCGCCTCGAAGAAGGCCAGTCGCGAGTTGAGCAGGTTTCCGGTCTTCAAACCCGGCATCCGAGGGTTGGGGACGCTGCGCGGAACCCCCACGGTCACGGCCGTCAGACCCTTCTCGAGGATCTCGCGTGGAGTGGCCTGGAAGGGGCCGCCAAAGATCATCAGGGTCGGATGCTGGAGCGGGTCGGGCGCGTAGGAGAACTCGCCGGGCCCTCGGGTCAGGAGCAGGCGGATGTAGTGCTCGCCCGCAGGAAGATGACGGCGCAGATCCTCCACCCAGCCCTCCAGTTGGGAATCCGACCACTCGACGGGAATCCGCAGTCCCCGAGCCGTGGTCCGCAGGCGCCGGAAGTGGTCCGAGAGGCGGAAGAGACCGCCACGGAAGGTGCGCATCGCCTCATAGAGGCTGTCACCATAGAGGAGCCCATGGTCGTTGACGGGGATCCGCGCCTCGCGGAGAGGCAGGATCGAGCCGCCGACCCAGGCCAGCATGTCGCTCACACAAGGAGGAGGCATCGCGCTGCGTTCGGGTCCCGACAGGAGGGTTCCTGCGCGGTTTCGCAGGACCCCCATCCAGGACGCCGAACACGCGCTCGATGCTCGTCCCCCCTGCTCCCGGGGCCCGCCCCTATCGCGCCAAGGTCCTCCGGGATCCGGTCTACGGCAACATCACCATCCCCTCCCGGGTCCTTCTGGAGCTCGTCGACTCCCCCGAATTCCAGCGACTGCGGCGCATCCGCCAGTTGGGGATGTGCTTCGCGGTCTTCCATGGGGCCGAACACTCGCGTTTCCAGCACGCCCTGGGCGTCATGTGGCTGATGCATCGAATCCTCGAGCACTGGCACCAGCGCCAGTTGGTGGAACTCTCCGAGGAGGATCGTCAGACCGCTTGCGCCGCCGCATTGCTGCACGACGTGGGGCACGGGCCGTTTTCACACGCCTTGGAGCGGGTCTTCTCGGGCGTGGACCACGAGGTTCTGGGACGTCGGGTCATCCGGCGCAAGCTCAGCCCCATCCTGGAACGCAACGGCCTGGATCCGGCCCGGGTCGAGGCCATCCTGGCTGGAACCGACCCCAACCCCGTCTTCCACGAGCTGCTGTCCAGCCAGTTGGACGTGGACCGCATGGACTACCTGCAGCGAGACTCGCTATACACCGGGGTCAAATATGGCCTCTTCGACATCGACCGGATCGTCGACACGGTGCTGCCCATGCGCGAAGGGCCCGACCAGCCCGTCTTGGCAGCCGTGGACCCCAAGGGGACCGAGGCCGTCGAAGAGTATCTCTTCAGCCGCTACTTCATGCACTGGCAGGTGTATCTGCACCGAACTGTGCGGGCGGCGGAGGTGCTGCTCCGGGTGGTCCTGCAGCGCGCGCGTGCCATCCACTCCGAGCGGCCTGAGGCAGTGCACCTGCCCCCGAACCTGCGGTTTCTCTTCGAAGTCCCTCCCCACGACGAGGATCAATTCCTGGAGTCGTTCCTCGACCTGGACGACTTCGACTTCTTCCACGCCATCAAACTGTGGCGGGGAAGCTCGGACCCCGTCCTGGCAGACCTGGCCACCCGCTTCGCCGGACGCCGGCCCTTCAAGGCCTTGGACCATCCCGGAGAAGGGGAGGTCCTGGAGCGGATCCGCGAGTGCGTCCGGGAATGTCACGGGGCGGACTGGGAATGGTATCTGCACGAGGACACGCCGTCCGACCGGGGCTATGGCGTCTACGAACCGGGCAGCGCACGCATTCCGATCCGGGTCCTCGTCCAACCTCCTTTCGGCTGGCGGGAGATCTCCCAGGTCACCCGGACCGACGCCGTCCTGGCCCTGGCTCGGCATGTCCGCCGGCCCCTGCTGCTGGTGAGCGCCGAGTGCCGAGGGCGCCTGCGCCCCTGGCTGGAGACCCGGGTGCACCAGGAACCCTGAGGTTCCGCTATCCAATCAGACCCAGGTTGTGGGCGTGAGCCGCCGCCTGCTTTCGGGACCCGATCCCCAGTTTGCGGTAGACGTTGCGCACATGGGTCTTGACGGTCCCCTCGGCGGAATTCAAGACCGAGGCGATCTCCCGATTGCTGGCCCCCGAAGCCAGGTGGAACAGGACCTGCTGCTCACGCTCGGACAACGGCATGCTGGTGCGTCGTTCGCGTGCCTGATGCTCCAGGTAGGCCGCCACCATGTCTCGAGGAATGACCGGCTCGCCTTGGGAGGCCCGGCGGACCGAATCCACCAGTTCCTCGGCGTGAATCCTCTTGTGCATGTAGCCGTGGGCGCCGGCCTGCAGGCTGGCGACCACATCTTCGAAATCCTCGGAAGCCGAGAGCACCACCAGTCGAGCCGTGCAACCCGTGGCCCGCAAGCGCCGAGTTGCTTCCAGTCCGCTCATGCCCGGCAGGCCCAGATCGATCAGGATCACGTCGGGACGTGCGGCGGGGATCTCCTGCAGGGCCTGCTCGGCCGTGGAGGTCTCCCCCACCACCAGCAGGTCCGACTCGTGTTCCAGCACGCCGCGAAAGGCACGCCGAACCAGACCCTGGTCCTCGACCAGGTAGACGCGGATGGGCTCGGATCGATGTCGGGCTTCGGGGTCGGCCAGGCGCAAGGTCTCCTGGAGACGTCGGGCTGCCCGGAGCGCCTCCTCGACGGGGTCCTGCCCGGGATTCCCGACACCCGCGTACAGAATCGGGGCCCCGACTCCGACGCGGAAGGTCCGCATATCCCCGCCGGAGAGGCGCAGGGCCCCCACCACTCCAGCCGCATCCGCCCCCCGCAGGGTCGGCTGGGCACCGAAGACCAACAGTGGCCTGCCGGGAACCTGGGACAGAATCGAGGCCGTGCTGGCCAGGTCGCCCAGATAACCAGACCCCAAAACGGCTCCCATTCCCGGTCTGCCCGAGGCCCCCAGGCTGCGAGCCAGGACCATCCAGGCAGGCTTGACTCCTCCGCCCGGAACCTCGACCGGGGACGAGGAGAGATCCCAGGTCCCGACGCGGCCCGGGGCCCTCAGGACGAAGAAGAGGCCGCGTTGGGGCAAACGCTCAAGGAAAGACTGGAGAAAGTCGTGGCAGATCCACGGGGTGAGGATCGCGGCGTCGGCCCTCCAGCGGTCGAAGACAGCGGCGGCGGCGGCCCGCCCCATCCGAGCCGACTCCCCGGGGCGCGCTCCTAGGATGATCGGGAGGCGCCCTCGCCAGGGGGCGAGCAGCCGCTCCAGCGCCGCCAGGCCCTCCAGCCCAAAAGCCTCAAAGGAAGCCATGACCGGGTGCAGGGCAGCCGGCAGAAGCCCCTCCGACTCCAGGTTGCGCAGGATCTCCGCCAGCAGTCTCTCCCCGAACTGGAGGGGTCGCTCCGCAGGAAGCCTCTCGGGGTCCAGGTCCAGCTCCAGACACCAGACGCTGTTGGCTTCTTCGGCGGAGGCGATCAGGAACGCGATGAAATCCTGGCTGGAGGGAAGCGCGGAACCTGTCATGGAAGGCCATTTCCCGCTCGGGCGCCCCCAACCTGCCCGGCCTGCCTCGACCAGACCGTCCGCTCCAGGCGCAGCACGGCACGCTGGACAGGCGAGGGCTTCGCGTCCCCGGCAGCGGGCACCGGGCCGGCAGCGTGCGTCAGCAAGGATCCACTCAGGTGCAGGACCCCGCGTCCTCCCAGGTCCGCATTGAAGGCGCCCCCGGCCCGGACGGTGGCCTCCAGGCACTGGTCAGAATAATTCAGGCCTCCAAACCGGGCCAGGATTCTCCGGAACTGATCGGTCTTGGCCTCAGCCAGGCCAGGATCGGACTCCCAGACAGGACGGAACGCGAAGCCGGGCTCGCCAACCGGGCCCCGCCCTCCCTCCAGGCCGTGATCCTGGCGCGCCGCGGCGTACTCCGCCAGGGTCGGCAGAGGTTGGCGGGCCAGGAGACGAGCCGCGACGAAGTGGGTGAAATCCTGTCGGGGCTCGGCCACCTCCCAAGGGACCGGTTGGAGCGTGATGTCCCCTTGAGCCTCCAGCGAAACTCCTGAATCCGGCTGGGAATCCAGGATGCTGGGGCATTGGAGGGTCAAGCTTCCCGAAGTGACCAGGCAGCCGATGCCCCGCACGGTCCCGTCCAGACGAACCGAACCCTCACTGAAGAGGACGGGTCTGGACTGCGGCGACGGCGGGCGGAAGCACAGGCCGGGCAGTCCCCCCAAGGCGAAGACCATCGGATCCGTCCGGAACGCGAGACCCGTGAAGCCCTCCTCGGAGGGGTGAACCACGAAGTCTCGAGCCAGGGTCACGGTCAGGCCGATCTGGTCCAGCTCAAACCCTTCGCCTCCGGGCGCCTGGGGCCAGTTCGCAAAGCGGAGGCCCTCGCCGGCAGGAGGCAGGGCCTCCTCTCCAGGGTCGCGGTCGAAATATTCCAGATACGGCCCGGCGGAATCGACCCGCCAGACGTAGACCCCTCCGGGAATCGGCGACCCCTCCCGGAGCCGAGCCCGTGACGCTGGACGAGTCCCGCCATCTTCTTCGGTCAGGGGAACCAGGACTTCGCCACCTCGTGAGATGGAGGTCGTCGTTCCATGTCCCAGGTCCAGGTTCTCCAGGGTCCGCAACCTTGAGGCGTCGGGGTCTTGCCAGGTGACCGGGGATTGTCCTTCCCAGTCGGCAAGGCCGGGGAAGTCTTCAAGACCGTTCAGAGGAGCCTGGACCAGGCGAACCCAGGCGCGCAGGATCCACTGCTCTGGATCCGGGCCCGCCCCGGCCTCGCCGAGGATGGCCAGGAACGCCGTGGAACGATCCAAGGGTCCCGACCTGCCGTCCTGAAGGTGATTGCGAGACAAGAGTCCCAGAGACTCCTGGTCGACCGCACGCGCGTCGCCGTCTGCCGGAAAGCGGATCCGGAAGCGGGCGGGCCTCCCTTGGTGGGAGACGAGGATCCCTTGCACCGTACCCCGGTCCTCCCGGATCGAGAACCCAGATTCTCCAGGAGGGACTTCGAGTGGGCCGGGAGCCTGCCAGGCCGGGTCGGCTCCAAATCTGTCCAGGGCGTATCGCAGCCCGGTGTCCGCAGCCAGCAAGGCCACCGCGCGCAGCCCTGCCCGGGAATCGCGGCCGTGGATGGCGAGCAGGCTTTGTGCGAGGACTGCCAGCAGAACAACCAGGGCCGTGGTGAGCAGGGCCGCCTCGCAGAGCACCCTTCCGGGCCTGGAGGTCTTCATCCTCAGTTGTTGGGGATCACCCGGGCCTGATAGTGCACCGTGAAGGAGTCATTTTCCAGCGGAGAGGTGCCCAATTGCATCAGGCCTCTGGCTTCCAGCAGACGGAAGGCCCTCAGGCTCACGACCACCTCGGGGCTGCGCAGCGTCACTTCAAAGTCCACGATGGAGTCCGCCAGGGTCTGGACCTTCATCAACCCAGGTTCGGAGCCCATCAAGGACGGGTCCAACAGTTCGTGCCCCCCGGGAGCCGTCAGGTAGGTCGACTGCACGGTCGCCTCCGAGAGCAGGGTTGGAACGTCGATCTCCTTGCGGATCAGCCACTTGTGCGGACAATAGGTGTCCTTGCGGCCTTCCGGGGAGCCGCACAGGAAGCCGTACTTGTGCTGATGCCACTCGTCGGTCGGGCGCTTCGCGTAGTACAGGATGTTGCGCTTCCACACCGGACGCCCTTCCTCGTCGCGAGCGAACACCTCTTCGTTGGTCGCCTCCTCAGTGTAGACCGCCGTGAGGAACCAGACCGCCGAGCCAGAGACCTCCTTGCCGATCAGGGCTTTGCCGTTCCCGGAAGCCCAACCGCCAGGCATGCCCGGAACGCAGATCTGATCGTAGCTGGCCCGCTTGAGATCCTCGAGCAGGAAGAGTTGGACCTTGCGCAACTGGGTCTGCACCGCGTTCTTGCTTTCGATGTTCTTCCAGGAGCGGATGCCGAAGCGCATCACGGCAAAGAGGGCCAGGATCAGCATGCTGAAGAGCCCGGTCGTGATGATCACTTCCATCAAGGTGGCTCCGAACAAGCCGACCCGGCGCCTCGAGCGAAGAGCCCTCTGGAGCGGGGGAGTGGCCCGGGACAAGCCGCCTGCAAGAGTCTTCATGGCCTCAAAACCTGGAATTCTCGTTGACCAGCCGTGTCACCTCGGATCGAAGAAAGCCATAACCGGCGGTCGATCCTGGCACCGAGGCGGCCTCCTCGTTCCACCACCAGACCACGACGTCGACCTTCTTGACCCGGTTTCCGACGTCTCCGTTCATCACGGTGTTGGCATACAGCAGATAGGTGAACGCGGTCTGGTTGAGCCGTTCGGTCCCACGAAGCAGAGGGTCGGTCTGGTAGTCCCTGTCGAAGAAGGTCCTCCGAGAGACCTCGTTGCTCATGATCCCGTACAGTTCCCGGCTGAGGACCGACTGGGCCACGACGGTGCCCGCAGTCAGGTCCAGGGACTTCTGACTGGCCCGGGTCACGGTGAGGAAGACCCCGACCACCATGACCAGGGAGGTGGCCAGGATGCCGATGGAGACCAGTAGTTCCATCAGGCTGAACCCTGGTTGCCGTGCTGATTCCCCGGGTGAACCGGCTGGTCTGCTCACACGAACTCCTCTTCACCGAGGGGGAGCCGAGCCCCTGCCCGAAGCGTCCGTCACCAGGGCGTCGACCCGCCGGGCCGCGTCCTGGATGGCCTGGCGAGGCGTCTTGACCTCTCTCAGGGCGCACAGGACGAGCTCCTCCGAGAGGATCCTGAAGACCTCGTTGAGATGCGGCGAATTCTCGACCGAGCGGACCCAGGGACTCTGAAGGGCAAACTTGGCCAGGGGGGCGGGAGCCTGCTGGAGGGCCCGGACGAAGTCGGGTTCCGCAGCCAACGGTACCCGGAAGGGCAACTGGTGGGTCGCTTCCAGGAAGGCCAGGTCGTGTTCGCGGCTGGTCGCAAACGCGATGAACTCGGCTGCCAGGTCCGGGTTGCGGCAGCCCCTGAAGATCCCGAAATTCCGGAAGTTCCCGTAGGTGTACACGGGCCTTCCCGGCGGGGCGTCGTCCGGGACGGGCAGTGCGATGAAGTCGAAATCGACGCAGTTCCCCCCTGCGTCACGAACCTCCTCGATGTTCCAGGGCCCGGTCATGATCATCGCCAGCTCTCCGGCCAGGAAGGGGCGGATTCGGGAGGGGTACTCGGCGTTCAACTCCTGGCGCGGTGCCACGCCCTGCGCGAAGACGTCGGCCAGGAACCCCATGACGGCAACCCCGGACTCGTTGTCGAAGTTTGCGCGTCCATCCGCGGTCAAGAGCGTCTGTCCGCCGGAAGCTGCCAGATAGAGGGGAAAGAAGTCATAGTAGCGTTCCCAGAACTTCTCGGTGGGAGACGGAGACCACAGCCAGGCCCTCGACTCGCCCGTCGCGGCGGCCAGGACCCGACCGGCCCTGAGGAACTCGCTGTAGGTCCTGGGCAGGCGAACCCCGTGACGGCGCAGGAGGTCCAGGTTGCACTGCAACAGAACCGGGTTGCTCTTCCAAGGGAATTGATAGAGTTGGCCATCGGCCGAGCGGAAGAGCCGATCCGATCCGACGCCCGAGCGACGAGCCAGGTGCTGCATCAGGCCGGCGTAGCGGTCCAGGGGAAGCAGGGCCCCCAACCCGGCGAATTCGTGGGTATTCACCGGGAACAGATGATTGGTCAGGTCCGGCGCGGCTCCCTGGCGGATCGCCTCCCGGAACACGTCTTCCGCCAGGCGTCCCGCAGGCATGGCCTGCAGTCGGACCGGACGCTCGGGGTTGCGCTCGTTCCATCGGCGGGTCACCTCGATGGCCCATCCCTGCTCCAGAGGGAAGGAGGAGCACCAGAAGGTCAGGGAGGGTGGCTGCGGCTGAACGACGCGTTCGGGGGATTCGGGGAGGTCGGAGGCATCCAGGGGGTCTGCCTCAATCAAAGGTTGTTCCTCCGAGGCCTGGACCCGCGCGGTCCCGCAGGGCAGGAGGGAAAACACCAGGGTCAGGATGCAGAGGAACAGGGAAATCCTCTTCACGTTGCCACCTCAGTTTTCCGACATGGGCTGTTCATTGACCAGTTGTCCGTCCCGGTAGATGAAGACCAACCCCTCCCGAAGATAGAAGTCCGTGATGTAGAAATGGTAGGAACGGTAGGCGTAGCGGTCGGGCACGCTGATCCGGTTGGTCCGGTCGGGCATCCCGTACTTGCGGAAGATCCGCTCGCGGTCGCTCCCCCCGTCGCCGGAGGCCACCTGGGGGGTGGGGATGTCGGGCACGGGCCAGCGCGGGTTCCCGATGGACCAGATGCCCACCCGTCGTTTTCGCCCGGTGTTCTCGTACTTCTCCCAGTTGGCAAAACGGGAGTCCCGGCGATCGAGCATGGCATAACCGTCCACCAGGGCCTGCTTGTTGAAGTTGATCCTCCGACTCCCCGCCACGATGGTGATCTCGGCCTGCACGTCCGAGATGAAGCCAGCCCGACCCTGATTCTGGTGCACGCGGACCATCAGGAGGTTGCCGCCCAGAACCTTCGAGCAGTACTTGTTGAAGGAGGAAAGCGCCTTCACCGGGATCGACGTGCCGGCCAGACGGACCAGGATGGAGGCGGAAATGTCGTGGTGGCTCTGGGCCAGAAGGATTCCGCCATCGGCAGAGGTGCCGGCGAAGAAACCTTGCAGGCTCTTCTGGGCCTGGGCCGGCCCCGGAAGGTGGAACAGCACCAGGCCCACCAGGAGGGCCAGGGCCGCCCACCACGGCCTGAGTGGCCTGCGCCACGATCCCTTTGGCCTCGAAGTCCGTTCCATGATGTGTTGCTCTCCTAGGTCTCGTCCTGGCCCTCCGAGAGCCGATGAAAATCCTGGACCAGCAGGGTCAGTCGGCTATCCAAGCGGCGCAAGAGCAGGTCGTGCTCGTCCAGCAGGTCGCGGAAGATCTCGCGAACGTGCTCGCGCTCTCCCGTCACCCCGGACTCCAGGACCTCCAGACGCTTGGACACCTCCTTCAGGGCAGGCGAGAGGTCCTCGGGCTTCTGGCCTTCCAGCGCCTCCACACGCTTGGACAGTTCCTTCAAACCAGGCGAGAGATCCTGAGATTTCTGGCCCTCCAGCGCCTCCAGACGCTTGGACAATCCCTTCAACGCAGCCGCGAGATCCTCATGCTTCCGGGCCTCGAGGGCTTCCAGGCGCCTGGTCACGGCCTCCAGGGCAGGCTCAGAGGTCGAGGCGCTCTTCTGGCCCTCCAGGGCCTCGAGGCGGGACCTCAGGCTGTCCAGGTCCCGCGTGAAGTCTCGAGAGGGGGGAAGCTGCCGGCGCAGCTCGCTGATGGCCGCGGGGATGGCGGTGCGCATGGCCTCCATGCCAGCCTCCATCTCCCGGCGCAGAACCTGGATTTCCTTGGGATCGAGGTCGACCGATGCCCCCGAGCCGGACTTGGAGGGCCGGACCTCCCGAGGAGGAGGCGCGGCCAACTTCTTCTCCAGGCCTTGCAGTCCGCTGCGCAGGGCAGCGATCTCCCGCGCTCTCTCCTCGGTCTCGCGGCGCACGCGGGCTTCCAGGTCCCGCGCGTGCAGGGCCGGTTCCCGCTCCGCCACGGCGGTCACCTGGCGACCGAGCTCCTCGAGCCGGTTCTGGATGGCCTGGACCTGGGAGGCCCCCGGAGCCTGGTGGGAGACAGAGGTCCCCTTCTCCTCGCGCAGGCGCGTCAGCTCCTGCATGAAGCGGGGCAGGAGTTCAGTCACCTCACTCCCCAGTCCGCCCTGCCCCGAGGCCGAGACCAACGCCTCGACGGCCTGGCGGAGTTGTTGGAACTCGGCTTGCGAGACCATGCGCGAGGTGATGGTGGCCAGGTCGCGGCGCACCTGCTCCAGGGCCCCCTCCAACTGCTGGCCCGCCGACATCGAACGCATCCTCTGGGCGTGCTGCATGGCGTCCACAGCGGACTTGAATTCTTCATTGAAGCTCTGCAGTCGAAGTTCCAGGTCCTGGGGTTCCATCTAGGTCCTCCCTGCGCTGAGTGCGGCCAGATCGCGTCGATTCAGGGCCTGCAAGAGGACATCCTCCAAGACGCCCTCCAGGGCCTCCTCCGAGCGACGGGAAGCTCCCTTGGTGGCCAACAGGAACAAGAGCTCGAAAGTCGGCGAAATCTCCTCCAGGGCCGAATGCTGCTGACGCAGGAAGTGGGCCAGCAGGACCCGGGCAGTCCGACTGTTCCCATCCTCGAAGGGGTGGATGTGGAGGAACTCGTTGGCCAGCCAGGAGGTGTCCTGCAAGGTCTCCAGCAGTCCTCGTGGGGCAAGCTCCCCGGACTGTTCCAGCATCCGCTCCAACCTGGGCTCGACCTGATCGGGCGGAGCGACCTTGAAGCGGGGGTTGTTGGGGATCTGGACCTTGACCGTCCGGATCCTTCCCGCGGTGGGATCCTCCCCGAGCAGCATCGCGTGATACTCACACAACAACTCTCGAGTCAGCGCAGACCTCTCGAGGACGCGAGAGCGCATCTGCACCAGAGCGTCCTCGTAACGCCGTCGAGCCCCCGCATCCAGCAGGCCCTCGGACCGACGAGCCAGGTCGTGACGCAGCAGGCGCTGAGTCCCCGACAGGAGGCCCTCATCGGGCACGGTCTCCCCCAGGACGTCCATGGCCGCCGGGGGCGTCCGGAACTGCTCGAGGCGATTCCGGCGGATTCGAGCCTGCACCGGCGAGACCGAGACGGTGTGCCGAGGAGTCCGGATTCCCAGGAACGCACAGAACTCGTCCAGGAAGAAGTTGGGAACCCAACGGGCCAACAACGGCTCATAGGAGTAGACCAGCAACACCCCATCGTGGATCAGCCGTCTCAGGATTGGAGCGGAGACTTCCGGCGAAGGGAGGTCGCGGCCCTGGAAGCGGGGCTTCCCGTAGGCCGCCTTCAGCAAATCCTCCACCTCCGGGTGGCTGTAGAGATCGTAGTTGATCCCGTAGGAGAGCGCGAAGTTCAGGGCGCGAAAGAGGCTCACAGCCCGACCGGAGGTGGAGCGTCCCAGCCGGCCTCCATGGAAGAGCAGCAGACCCGAGGCCACAACTTCCTCCAATGGACGATGAAGCCAGGACTCGTCAGGGACCAGAAGGTCGCGACACAAGTCCTCCAGGCGGCACTCCTGGCGCGCCCAGGCGGCGACGAAGAGGTCAAAGGCACTCAGGGTCTGCCACCGGTCAGCGAAACCTGGGTCTGTTTGAGAGATCGGATGACCCATCTTGCCTCCCGTTTCGGGTCCAGCCCCAAACTCCCTATCGATTCAGCGAGCGGTTGCCACACCACCGTCCTGGAGACCTGGCAAGAGGATTCCCCTCTCCAGGGGCGCAGGGAGGCGGATGAGCGACCTTCCCCAGAACCCGACCCTGCCCGAACTGCAGGCCTACGTGGCCAGAACCTGCCGAGAACGCGGTTGGGACCGCGCGGACGACCTGGAGACGATGCTCCTGCTGGTCGAGGAGGTTGGCGAACTGGCCCGGGCCCTGCGCGACCACCGCCAACTGTTCCAGGAGGCGGGCCGCACCCGCGCTCAGGTGAGCGAGGAGCTGGCGGATGTCCTGAGCTACCTCCTGGACCTGTCCACCCGCCTGGGGGTGGACCTGGAGGCGGCCTTTCGCCAGAAGGAGCAGATCAACCAGCAGCGCCACTGGTCTTGAAACGCTTCCCCGAGCCGGGCGCTGGTCTCACTTCCCCGCGGCGGCCGCCTTCTGGGCCTCCAGGTAGGGCTGGATGAACGCCTGGGCCTTCTCCTTGGTCGAGATGTCCGGCATCTCCAGGGGTCTGAGCTCTCCTTTCCGGGCCCGGATCCTCTGGGTCTCCAGTCGGCACTCCTGGGCCAGGTCCACAGCCCGCCCCAGGATCCGTGCCGACTCCTGCGGGGCGTGGAACCCCAGTCCATTGGAGGAGGCCACGTAATCCCAGTACATCTGGGCCACGCTGATCTGATGCCGGACCCCCTCCAGCTCGGCGTCGGTGGCCCCCAGGCTCAAGGCGTCGCCGATCTCCAGGTGAGCCTCGGCCAGCACCCGCTCGGCCCGGGACAAGGCGGCGCGGGTCGTGCCCTGGATGGACAGGACGCGGGTCCGGACGTCGGCCTCGCTCCAGCGGTGACAGACCTGGCAGGCCGTCGAGGCGTTCATGAGGGGGCTACGCACCCCGTGGTCGCTGTACTTCAGCCCCCCCTCCGAGGTATAGGGCATGTGGCAGTCGGCGCAGGAGACCCCGCGGAAGGCATGGATGCCGGCCCGACTCAACTCGTAGTCCGGATGCTGCATCTTGATCATGGGAGCACCCGAGATGGCGTGGACCCAGTCCACGTGGCCGGAGCGTTCGTAGTACTGCTTGAAGTTCTCGACCGTCAGGCCCTGGTCCCAGGGGAAGGTCAGATGGTTGGCCTCCTTGCCTTTGAAATAATATTCCACGTGGCACTGGGCGCAGACCAGGGTGCGCATCTCCTGATGGCTGGCCTGGGTCACGTCCTGGCCCTGGCGTTGGAAGGCCTCGGCCAGGCCGGGTCGGGAAATCCGCAGCGCCATGGTCTGGGGGTCGTGGCAATCCAGGCAGGCGATGGGGTTGGTGATTTCTGAACGATAGTGGTCGAAGGAGTTGGCGTAGAAGGCCTCCACCCCGTCCCGAGCCATCAAACGGGGAACATCCGGGCTCTTGCAGGTCCAGCAGGTGGCCGGCGTGCTGGCATCAACCCGGGGGGTCGCGGTCACATCCTCCACCGCATGGTAGTGACCCCGCGGCTTGTTGTAGGCCTTGGTGAAGGAATATCCGGCCCACAGGACCACCAGTTCGGGCCTCTGAGCCAGATAATCCCCGGTGCTTTCAGGCAGGAAGCTGGGACGAGTGGCGGCGTCCCGGGTGGACTCCCAGGAGATGAACTGGCGAGGGAAGGAGACCCCCCACTTCGCCGGGTCGGACTCCCACTCGTCCAGAGGCTGCAGGAACTGCACCCGGGCCAGTTTCGACTCGGCCCGGCGCTCGTTGATGGAGCTGGCCAGAACTCCCAGGCCGAAGACCAGGAGGCCTGCCAGCACGACCAGCAGCCATCCGGGGATCAGGGGCTTTCGCGGGGGTTTGATGGTCATCGGGGGCCTCCGGGTTGTTGTGGGGAGCCGGGCATCCAGCCGCGGGGGACCACGGGGTCCAGGGGCGGAACGGCCGCGTTGGGCGTCGAAGACAGGCTGTGCACCCGCCCGTGGGGCACCTCGCGGTGACAATCCAGGCACAGTCGACCATTGTCGGCCAGGTTGGTGTGCACGATCTGGTCGCCGTGGCAGCGGATGCAGTTGTCGTTGATCACGTGGACTGCTTCAGGACGGGCGCGGATCACCTGGGGTTCCATCCGCAGGGTGAAGATCGCGCTGTGGCGCATCCCGTCCTCGGCCTTGAAGCGGTATTTGGCGATCACGCTGTGCTGCGGCACGTGGCAGTCATTGCAGGTGGTGTCGCGACCGTGGCTGGAATGCCGCCAGGTCGCATACTCGGGGTACATGATGTGGCAGTTGATGCAGGCGCGCGGATCATCCGAGAGATAACTGAAGAAGTTCGAGATCCGCACCAGGTACAGGCCCATCCCCACCAGGGCCCCCAGGAAGACCAGCAAGAGCGTCCGTTGGCGTCCCGGCATGAGTCGCCAGGTGTCGAAGAGGCGCTCACGGAGGTTCAAGGTGCTCCTCCCTCCGCCTGGTGCAGGCCGAACTCGCGGTGCAGGGCACAAGCCGCGCGGGCCAGGTGTTCCTCAGGAACCACGCAGGAGATGGTGATGTGGGAGTCGGTGCTGTGGATCAGTTCCACCCCCCCGCTCTGCAGAGCCCGGTGAATCCGAAACATGACCCCGGGGACTCCCCGCATGCCCTGGCCGACGACCGAGACCTTGGCGCAGTGACGGCGGACCTCGCTGGGGTGGCCCAGGTCCTCCAGAAGACCTTGGGCTCCCGCCCGCAGGTCTTCCTCCTTCAACAGGAAGTACAGGCGCCGGGCCAGCACGTTGATCAGGTCCAGCGAGAGTCCGGCTCCGGCCAACCTCTCGAAGACACGCGAACGCTGGGCGGAGAGGTCCTCGACCCCGCGCAGATCGATGCAGACCCGGCACAGCCCCCCCACGGTCACGATCCCGGTGACCAGCTCGCCAGCCCCAACCGGCCGGTCCAGGATTCGGGTCCCAGGGGCGTCGGAGAAGGTCGAGCGGACCACCAGGGGAACCCGGTGGGCTTCCGCCATGGCCACCGCGCGGGGATGCAGCACGCGCGAGCCCTCGTTGGCCATCTCGCCCATCTCCAGCAAGGTGATGTCGGGAAGGACCCGAGCCTCGGGGACCTGGCGGGGATCGGCTGTCATGACGCCTTCGACGTCGGTATAGATCTCGACGGCCTCGGCCCCCAACCCAGCCCCCAGGGCAACTGCGGTGGTGTCGCTGCCGCCCCGACCCAAGGTGGCCACCCCCAGGCCCGAGCAGGCTCCCTGAAAGCCTGCCACCACAGGGATCTCTCCGGCCTCCAGGGCCACTCGCAGGGGGCGAGGATCCACGGTGGCCACGCGGGCCTCTCCGAAGGGGCCTTCCGTCAGGATGCCCGCCTCGGCCCCACTGAAGGCCCGGGCAGGCAGACCCAGGCTGCGCAGGAAATGGCTGACCACCACGCTGGAGAGAATCTCACCGCAGGCCATCAGCATGTCCAGTTCCCGGGGTTCCTGGCATTCCCTCCAGGCAGCCACCAGACTCAGCAGGGTGTCGGTCGCATAGGGTTGGGGGGGACGGCCCATGGCTGAGATGACCACCACGGGGTGCATTCCCCGGGCGCGGGCCTCCCGGACCTTGCGGGCCAGACCCTGGCGTCCCTCCTCCCCTGCCACCGAGGTGCCCCCGAACTTCTGCACCAGGATCCTCATCGCTTCGAGGCGCTCCTCTCAGGCCTTCCCGTCCACTCCGAGAAGGGTTTCGGCGATCTGGACGGCGTTGGTCGCGGCCCCCTTGCGCAGATTGTCGGCCACGACCCACATGGCCAGTCCGTGAGCGACCGTCGGGTCGCGGCGGATGCGTCCGACCAGGACCAGGTCCTGGCCTTCGGCGTCCAGGGGGGTGGGGTACTCCGCTCGGGCCGGGTCATCCACGACCCGGATTCCAGGTGCGCCACGCAGAAGTTCCCGGGCCTCCTCCGGGGGCAGGGGTCGCTCGGTCTCGACGTAGACGACCTCGGAGTGGGCACGGAAGACGGGAACCCGGACGCAGGTGGCCATGACCGGAAGGTCCGCAAGCCCCAGAATCTTCCGGGTCTCCTGGACCATCTTGACTTCCTCTCCGGTCGACCCCTCCTCATCGAAGGCCGCGATGTGAGGCAGAACATTGAAGGCGATGGTCCGGGGATAGACCCGCGGAGAGGGAATCAGCACCCCACCCGCCCAGGAACGCGTCTGTTCCTGAAGCTCCTCCAGGGCCTCCTTGCCGGTTCCGGAGACGGACTGGTAGGTGGAGACGGCCACCCTCTTCAGGCCCGCCGACGCGTGGATCGGGGCCAGGGCCACCACCATCTGGATGGTCGAACAGTTCGGGTTGGCGATCAGGCCGGAATGCTCCGCCAGATGGTGAGGGTTGACCTCTGGAACCACCAGGGGAACCTTCGGGTCCATCCGGAAGGTGGCCGAGTTGTCCACGACCAGCGCGCCCTGGGCGCAGGCCCTCGGCGCGTAGTCCGCCGAAGCCACCTCGCCCCCCGCGAAGAGTGCCAGGTCCACCCCCATGAAGTCAGCCTTGGCCACATCCTCCACATGAAGAGGCTCACCCCTCCAGAGGATCTGCGCCCCGGCGGACCGGGCCGAAGCCATGGCCCGCACCCGTCCCAGGGGAAGGTGGCGTTCGGCCAGGACCTCCAACATGGTCCGGCCCACCGCACCCGTCGCCCCCACGACGGCGACCGTATATCTCTTCATCATAATGCTCCTGATCCAGGGACCTGACCGCCTGCGTGATTCTCCGGACCGAGCGTCGCCCAGGCGACGGGAGTAGTCCTCACTCGAGCTGCTAGGAGCCTGTGTGAGTATCCGG
>DIWH01000025.1:45336-47589 GCA_002423485.1 Candidatus Xenobium occultum
CGCGGTATTCACACAGGCTCCTAGTCCAGGATGTTCTCCAGGCCCACGACCAGGCCATGCAGACGACGGACTCTTTGAATGGCCAGGGCAACCCCGGGCATGAAACACTCGCGGGTTGCCGAGTCGTGCCGCAAGGTCAGCGTCTCGCCCACCCCGCCCAGGAGGACCATCTGGTGGGCCAGCAGGCCAGGCATGCGGACCGAATGGATCCGGATCCCGCCGATATTGCCGCCCCGAGCTCCCTTGACCGTCTCCTCGCCCTCGGCGGGAGTGCGGAAGCCGTCCGGCCGGGCGCGAACCATCAACTCGGCCGTGCGTCGGGCGGTCCCCGAGGGAGAGTCCAGCTTGCGCTCGTGGTGCATCTCGAGGATCTCGGCCCAGCGATAGTAACGGGCCGCCTCGCGGGCGAACTTCATCATCAGCACGGCGCCCAGGGCGAAGTTGGGGGCCAGCAGGACCGGGTGCTTGTGGGCCCGGGCGGCGTTGTCGATCTCGTCCTCGTCCGCGGCCGGAATGCCGGTCGTCCCGATCACGCAGGCCACGTCGTGCTGAATGGCCTGAAGGACCCTCTCCTTGACGGCAGTTCCCGTGGAGAAGTCGACCATGACTCCACCGCCCGCCCGTTCCAAGGCCTCGCCCAGATCCGCGGTGACATGAACCCCACAAGAGTCCCCGGCCACCAGCTCGCCGATGTCCTCCCCCAGGTGGCGTGCGTGACCCAAGGCCCCGACCAGCTCCATGTCCACCTGCCCCAAGACCGTCTGGACCGTCTCACGGCCCATCCGACCCGTGGCCCCGGAAACGACGACGGGAATCATCTCCCTGCTCTCCATAACGCCTCCTGCAGCCTCTAGGTCGAGGCCAGCGACTTCGTGGGACTCTGTGGCGCACCCGCAGCAGGGACGCCATCAGCGGCCTGGACCGGGCCCAGGACCGCCAGAGTGAACCTTTCGGGTATCAGAAGCGACCGGGCCAGGTCCAGGACATCGTCGTGGCTGACGGCGTCCACCCTCTCGATGACCTCCTCCAGCGGAATGATCCGACCATGGAAGCTCTGAGTCCTGGCCAGACGCATCATGCGATGGGAAGTCGATTCCATGGCCAGGGCGATGGAGCCTTTGAGGTGCTCACGCGCCCGGTCGAGCTCTTCAGGCCGGATCCCGTCCTGGCGTACATCCTCCAGAATCTCGCGGCTGAGACGGAGGACCTCCTCCACCTTCTCGGCCGAGGTTCCGGCATAGACCCCGAAAAGGCCGCAGTCCCGGTAGGAGTTCTGGAAGGTGCAGACCGAGTAGACCAGGCCCCTGCGTTCGCGAATCTCCTGGAAGAGCCGACAGGACATCGAACCGCCCAGCACGCTGTCCAGGACCAGCATGGCGTAGCGTCGCTCGTCGGTCACCGCCAGGCCCTGGACGCCGTAGCACAGGTAGACCTGCTCGGAATCCCGATACTGAACGATGCGGCGCGGGGTGTGTTGAGGGGCACCACCGGGCAGCAAGGGAGGTGGAGCCGGTGGTCTGGCTCCCTGGAACCACTGGCCAACCCTGGCGGCCACCTCCTCGTGCTCAACATGCCCCGCCGCCGAAACCAGCAGGCGCGAAGGCACGTAGCGTTCCTCCATGAACTCCACCAGGCGCCCCCGGTTCAGGTCCGAGATCACCTGGCGGCTGCCCAGGATCGGTCGCCCCAGGGGATGACCATCCCACACCGAGGAGGTGAACACGTCGAAGACCATCTCGTCCGGGGCGTCCTCATACATCTTGATCTCTTCGAGGATGACGCCCTTCTCACGATCCAACTCGTCCGAGTCGAAAAGCGAGTTCAAGAACATGTCCGAGAGGATGTCCAGGGCCTTGGGAAGGTGCTGGTCCATCACGCGCGCGTAGTAGCAGGTCTGCTCCTTCTCGGTGAAGGCGTTGAGCTGCCCGCCCACCCCATCCATGGCCTCGGCAATCTGAGTCGCCGTACGCTGGGGCGTGCCCTTGAACAGCATATGCTCGAGGAAATGGGAAAGCCCCGCCTGATCTTCCTGTTCGTGCCGAGAGCCCGACTGGGCCCAGATCCCCAAGGAACACGAGCGGAACTCTGGAATCTGCTCGGTCACCAGGGTGATCCCGTTGTCTAGAATCGTCTTGCGGACCATCTGCCTTACCTTTCCGGAAGCCGTGGGGGCCGCCGCGAACCGCCGGTTCTCCCCCGGCGGGGGCATTCCCTTCGGGGGAGGGGGGGCAAGAGACCCGGCGAGGCGACCGA
>DIWH01000025.1:47642-52781 GCA_002423485.1 Candidatus Xenobium occultum
GGCGAGGCGACCGAGGGGTTTCCGTCTGGCTTCCTAGGAGTCTTGGGGCGCGGCCCCCCCACGCAGCAGGATCAACAGCATGATCGCGCCCGTCCGGGCCAGCACGCTGTGAGGGAGATGGGCCTTCATCCTCACCCAGGCTCCAGGCCCCACCTCGTGCTCGTCGGCTCCCAAGGTCAGCCGCATCCGCCCCTGCAGGACGACGATCTCGGCCGGGACCGAGGCGGTGTGTTCGGTCAGCTCCTGCCCCTCACCGAAGGCGAAGAGCACGGTCCGGGACCGCTCATCGGAATGAATCGTCCGACTGAGGATCCCGTCCTGGGGGATCTCGGTCTTGAGGAAATCCTCACGCAAAAGATAGTCACTCATCGTCTTCCACCTCCTGAAGAAGTCTTCCCGGTTTCCAGACTCCAGCACACCGGGTTCCCGGAATCATCGCAGAAGTTCTCCGCGCATCATGGTGATGGCCCGTCCCCCGAGGGTCACCCTCCCGGTCCCGGGCACCTCGACGCGCACCATGCCCCCCCTCTTCGAGGCCTGAAAGCCCACCAGGCTGTTCTTCCCCAACCTCTCGGCCCAAAAAGGTCCCAGGAAGCAATGGGCCGACCCCGTCACGGGATCCTCGTCGATCCCCAGGGCGGGGGCGAAGTAGCGCGAGACGAAGTCGGCGTCGGGTCGACGGGCCGGAGCCGTCACCATCAGGCCCCCCGAGCCCAGCCAGAGCAGACGCCGGAAATCTGGAGCCAGCTCTCGGACCTGCGACTCGTCCTCCAGCAGGACCAGCCAGTCGAAACGGTTGCGCTCGACCACTTCGAAGTCGGAGGTCCCCAGGATCCGGTCCAGTTTGCGGGGGGCAGGCGTCAAGACGCCGGGTTCCTCGGGGAAATCCATCGTGATCTCCCCGGCGGCACTGCGGCAGGTCAGGGGCCCGCTGCGGGTCTGGAAGCGGATCGGCTCGTCGGCGGGAACCCTCCCCTCCTCCCACAGCAGGTGGGCCGCTGCCAGGGTGGCGTGACCGCACAGTTCCACTTCGCAGCGTGGGGTGAACCAGCGCAGAAAGAAACCGCCCTCGAGGTCGGGATCCACGAAGGCCGTCTCGGAGAGGTTCATCTCGCCGGCGATTCGCTGCATGCGATCGTCGGGCAGGGGGCCCCGACACAGGCACACGGCTGCGGGATTCCCACGGAAGGGGGTCTCGGTGAAGGCATCGACGATGGCGATCGGCTGACCGGTCTTCATGGGGAGGGCGGTTCTTGCCGGAGGAACCGCCTCCTGCGCCGACGGGGCAGGATTGGCCAGGGGGCTTGGGCAACTTCTCGGCCATGCTCGCGGAACTCGAGATCGTCAACTTCGCCTTGGTGGAACGGGCCTGCCTGCCCTTCGCAGAGGGTCTCAACATCCTCTCCGGCGAGACCGGATCGGGAAAATCCCTGGTGGTCGAGGCCCTGGGCTTCCTGCTGGGGGGGACGCCGCGTGACAAGCCGCTGCGCTCGGGAGCCGAGAGCGGATCGGTCAGCGGACGTTTCCTGGCCCCCCCCGAGGAAGCCCAAACCCTGGTCCGCCAGTGGGGACTGGAGGCCACCGACAACGAGCTGCTCTTGAGCCGCGACCTGCACGCCTCGGGGCGCAGCACCTGCCGCATCAACTCGCGGCTGACCACCCTGGCCAACCTCCGCGAGCTGGGCTCCACCCTGGTGGACCTGCACGGCCAGCACCAGCAGTACGCCCTGCTCAAGCCCTCACGACACCTGCAGATCCTGGACCGCTTCGCCGGACCGGCCCAGGCCGAACGCCTGAAGACCTACGGCACCCTCTGGCGTCGGACCCGCGAGCTTTCCGCCGAGCTGGAGGGGCTGCACTCGGGCGAGCTGGAGCGCCGCCGGGAGATCGACTGGACCCTGCACGAGATCTCCGAGATCCAGGAGGTTCAGCCTCGGCCTGGTGAGGACCGCGAGCTGGAGGAGGCGATCCGGGTCCTGGCGTCGGCCGAAGACCTGCAGCGGGGGGCCGCCGAAGCCCACCAGGCCCTGCAGGGCGAAGGTGCCGCCGCCGAGGCGCTGGCTCGGGCCGGGTCGGTCCTGAAAGGCCTGCTGAACTCCGACGCGCGCCTGGAGCCCCTCTGGGAGAGGCTGGAGGAGACCTTGGTCCTGGTCCGCGAGACGGCCACGGACCTGCGTTCGTATGGGGACCAGATCCGCGTGGACCCCCGGCGGTTGGAGGAGCTGCAGGCCCGCCACGAAGCTTTGCGCCGGCTGCAACGCAAGTACGGGCCCAGCCTGGAGGAGGTGCTGGCCTACCGGGACTCCGCCCGGGCCCGCCTGGCCGAGTTGGAGGGCCGGACGGCCCGCTCAGGCGACCTGGAAGCCGAGGTGGCCCAGGCTGAAAAGGACCGCCTGGAGAAGGCCGGGCTGCTCTCGGCGGCGCGGAAGGAAGCGGCCGAGCGCCTGCAGACCGAGGTCGCCCGGGAACTGGCCTTGGTGGGCCTGAGCGCCTGCCGCTTCGTGGTCTCGCTGGAGAAGTCCCCGGAACCGGGACCCGACGGGCTGGACCGGGTGGAGTTCCTGATCGCGCCCAACCCCGGCGAGCCCCCGCGCCCCCTGGCCCGGATCGCCTCGGGCGGCGAACTCTCGCGCCTCATGCTGGCCATGCTGGGTCTGTTTTCGCGCTTCGAGCCGGTGCCCACCCTGCTCTTCGACGAAATCGACGCCGGTCTGGGCGGCCGCGCCGCGGAGGCCGTGGCCCGCCGGTTGCAGGACCTGGCCCGACGCTGCCAGGTGCTGTGCGTGACCCACCTGGCCGTGCTGGCGGCCGCCGGCGCACGCCACCACCACCTGTCCAAGTCCGTCGAGGGCGGCCGGACCACCACCCGGACCACGGTGCTGGAGGGCGAGCTTCGCGAACTCGAACTGGCCCGGATGCTGTCCGGCGACGCCTCGCCCGAGGCCGCCCGCAGCCACGCTCGCGAGCTGCTCTCGCGCGCCGGGGGGTAAAGACCCCGTCCCGATTGCTGCTGGAGGGATTGAAGGGATCTTCCCGGGAAACGTTCAGGCGCGCCGGCCCCGAGGGCTGGCGCGCCTGAAACACGTCGGGCCGGGATGGAGCGACGCCCTCTCAGGCGCCGCCCCGGTCCTCAGCAGACGGTCCGTCGGCGGCGGGCCAGGGCCCACAAGCCCAGCAGGGCCAGCACGCCCGCGGAGGGCACCAGCATCCCATTCACGGCCAGCCAGGAGGCGGCCACGGCGGGGTACAGGGCCACCCGGGCCGCGGGCTTGAAGCCAGGATGGGCTTCCAGCCATCTGGCTGCGGCGGGGCCGTTCGCGTAGTACCAGGTCACGAAGCTGCGACCCGGAGCATTGGTCTCGAGGTACTGGTCACGGAAGGCGCGCAGGGTGTCCACCTGGGTGGCCATGGCAGAGTCGAAGGCGGCCGTGGCGACGAAGCACGAGCTGCTGCTGGAACCACCACCCGTCGGGACGTCCGGAATGACGCGGGCATGCACCTTCCAGACCTGGGCCCCCCAGAAGGGGTTCGAGGTGCCGACCATGAGCCCCTGAGGCGTGCTGAGCAGGGTGCGGCCTCCGTAGTTGAAGGGGTCCTGGAAACCGTCGCGGGTCACCGGGACGAAGTTCACGCCGTCCCGGGTTGCATACAGGTCGAAGCCCGCAGGATTGTCGTTGTACT
This sequence comes from Candidatus Xenobium occultum, assembly GCA_002423485.1. Lineage (GTDB taxonomy): Bacteria > Vulcanimicrobiota > Xenobia > Xenobiales > Xenobiaceae > Xenobium > Xenobium occultum. Next base: position 51,324 of record DIWH01000025.1, read on the forward strand.
GCTCGAGGATCCCCAGCCTCTGCATGATCTCCTCGATCTGCTCGGGATTCATCCCGAAAGCGGCCAGGGTCTCGGGGGTGATGTATTTCAGGAAGCTGCGGATGTCGAAGGTGGTGACGTAGAGCTGCCCGTCCTGGACGGCCATCCACCAGAGGTACTGGTTCATCGAAAGGTTGGCCGTGTTCAGGGGAGCCGGCGCCAGGGCCTGCTGGGTCGAGATGTTGAAGAACCCGCCCCCGTAGTTGCCGCTGCGCTGGGGGAAGCGGTCGTCAGGATCCCCGATGACCATCTCGATCCGGTCCTGGGTATCCATCCGGTAGATCTGGCAGGGGTTGAGATGTGAGACCAGGTATTCGAAGTTGCCGGAGGCCGCCAGGCCCGCGAAGTCCTGGAAGGTCCCCATGTAGAGGTGATTGGCGAAGACGCCCAGGCTCACCGCCGCGTTGGCGCCCTTGCCCAGGCCCCGCGGGTACTGCCCGTCCGGGCCGATCACGCATTCCCATTCCCAGCCGAACTGGTTGCGCGCCTTGGCGTCCATGGGAGCCGGACGTCCCCGGAAGAGCATGAAGCCGTTATTCGCTTCATCGTCGGGGTTGGTCGGCTTGCCCATCACGACGTACAGGTCGCCGTTGAAGGACTTGAACTCCCACAGGCCGCCGATGGCACCGGGCTCACCCTCTCCGAAGTCCTCGATGGAGGCCACCTGGGTCCACCCCTGGGTGGAGGTGCCCGTGCCCTGAGGCTGCACCTGCGGAGCGGTCGAGAAGAAGATCTCGTTGTTGCTGGTTCCCACGAAGAGCTTCTCGTCGTGGACGGTGATGGGCCTCAGGCTGTTGGCCAGTCCGCCGGCGCCGATGCGCAACACCTCGAAGGGGCCCGAGCCGTCCGCGCGGAACTGCAGGACCCGGGTATGCCCCCAGAGGCTGCCGAAGCTGACCATGTAGAGGTCGCCGTTGTAGGCCTGCGCGCCCCGATAGCCCAGATCCTGGGGAATCGGGCCGGGGATGACCTGCTGGGCCAGAACGGCTTCTGCTCCGGAAACCGGAACATCCTGACGGCTCGGCATCTCAATGGCAGGTGAGGTGTACACCAACTCCCAGGGCTGGGAGCCATCCGCCTTGTGGCGGAAGATGCGCGCCCGAAGGTCGGTGGGATCCAGGAAGACGTCCCCGCCGAAGATCGTCTGAATCTGCTCCTTGGTCAACCCCGAGCCCGACAGGGCCAGGGCCACCAGGTCCCGGTTGGACCCCACGTAGACGTAGTCGTTGCCCTGAACGTTGTGGGTCTCCATGCACCAGGCGTAGCTGTTCTCGCGGTCGCCACCCGGTTGGATGCCATCCGGCTGTCCGGAGGTGGCTCCGACGTTGGTCGTGCGTTGCCAGGAGAACAACGTGGCGGCCCCGACGGCCGCCGTCAAAAGAAATGCGAATAGGAGACACTGATCCGGCAACGTCCGAT
>DIWH01000069.1 GCA_002423485.1 Candidatus Xenobium occultum
GGTCGCAAACCGATCACAGATGCACCGTAAGGGGTGGCACCGCCCGGCCGCCGAGGGTCTGCCCACCGGGGACTTGTCAACCTCCTCAAGCGGCCTGTCGGAATTCTTCGAGGTCTTCGGCCAGACCCCGTGGTTCTGGCTTCTAGAAGAGACCCTCCAGGATGAGCCGAAGGCTCGAATAGAGGTCGCCTGGTGAGATCCGCCGCGCGTATCGGAGGATTTGACGTGGACGCAGGTAGAAGCGTCTCAATGCCTCCTTCTGCATCTTACGGAGTTGACTGGCCGTGAGGTCCGGAGTCACCCAGACGGGGGGGCGATCGGTAAACATGATGTAGCTGGAGTAGCGCTTCCAGACCGAGGTGTCCACCGAGCCGTCGCTGCGCACTCCGGTGTCCAGCTCTCCGTGGGCGGCCAGCTCCTCGAAGAGAGGCGAGCCGGGGTAGGGCGTCAGGATGCTGAACTGGGCCATGTCGAGGTCCAGGGAAGTGGACAGCCGAATCGTCTCCTGGAAGTCCTGCTGCGTCTCGCCCGGCAAGCCCAGGATGAAAAGGCCCACGGTGCAGATATCTGATTCGGCCCGAATCGTCTCGACTGCCAGGCGCACCCTCTCCGGTGTAATCCGCTTTTCCACCTTGTCCAGGATCCGCTGCACCCCCGATTCGACTCCGACGGCAATCTCGTAGCAGTTCGCGCGGTCCATGGCCCGCACCAGTTCCGCGTCCACCAGGTTCACGTTGGCCTGACAGCCCCAGCGAATCCGGAGACCACGGTTGACGATTCCCTGGCAGATGGCCAGGATGCGATCTCGATCGCCCAGGAAGTGGGGGTCATGGAAGAAGACGTAGCCCAGGCCCCGGTCCCGCTCCAGCATCTCGAGTTCATCCAGGACCCGCGGCGCGGGGCTGTACCGGGGTTGGCGGTCATGATGAATGACGCAGAAGCGGCAGCGGAAGCGGCAGCCTCGCTCGGTGACCAGGGCGCCCGCCCGCTCACCCTTCCGGCAGACGTAGTTCTGACTGTTGAGTCGACCCATGCCGTACCGTTGCACATTCAGGAGGTCGCGCGCCGGGAGGGGCAGGGCAGCCAGGTCCGGGATGACCGACCAGTCGCCTGTGCGGATCACCGCGCCATCCGCCCCCAGGAACGACACCGCCTGCACGCTCGAGAAATCTGACTGGCCTTGGCTCATTCGATCCAGCAGCGACCGGAAGACAAACTCGCCTTCTCCGTGAACCACGACGTCGCAACAGCCGTGGCGCAGATAGTGCTCGGCATAGACCGAGGCGTGAAGATTCCCCAGGACCACCGGGGTCCCGGGAAGCTCGGAACGGACCCATCGGCCCAACTCCCAGACGGGAGCACCATTGCAGGTGAGGGTGGAAAACCCCACGACCTCCGGCGCTGCAAGCCGGATTCGCGCTTTGACGGCCTCGCTGTCCAGCCCCTCCGCAGGGGCATCGATCACCGCCACGTCGTGTCCTGCGTCCCGGGCGACGGCCGCAATGTACAGAAGCCCGAGTGGCTCCCAGCGATGGATCAGCCGCCGGCCGACTCCCAACATCGCTTCGGTTTCGTCCGGTGGATTGATCAGCAGGACGCGCATGAGCCGCGTCAAGAGTAGCAGCGGGCCGCCTCAGAAGTCAACGACACCCGTGGCCACGCGGCCATACGGCCACGGCGAATTGGAGGGACCCAAATGGGGGATGCCGGCCTGGGTGCGCGGGCTTCACCGGGCGCCGGGATTCGCCGCAAGTTGGGGGGCCTGGTTTCCATCGGCGGCGTGCTCCTTCCCGTCCGCGACAGCCTGCGCCAGGCCCCACATCGGTGACAGGCGCGTCCGGCCTCGCGAAGCCTTCCCAAGCCCGCTGTGGAGGCTGGTCGCCGACCGTCTGGACGCCTTTCTCCGCAACTGTTCTGAACGCCACCTGTTCACCCACGGCCCCCTGGCCCCTCACAGCGAGAAGGTCTGGAACTGCTGTCAGGTGCGGCGGGGCCAGGGAGTCCGTCGCCGGGGTGGGGGACCCTTTCAGGGCAGGCGCTTCGAGGGGCCCGGTCGGAAACCTCGACCGAGCATCGNNATTTTTTGTCCCCGCCAGGAGCAAAAAGTTGCGGTTTGCTTGAGGCAAATGAGACTTTTTGCGACACAGCGGGGGCGGAAAAGACCCGGCGAGGCGACCGAGGGGTTTCCGTCTGGGTTCCTAGGCGCCGCTCTTCGGTTGCTTGTCCTGCTTCTTCTTGGCGTCTTGCGCCTTCTTGGTCGACTTCTGCTTCTGGTCCTTCTCCTTGTCCTTCTTTCCGCCCTTGTCTCCCATGGTGGAATCCCCTCCGCATCTCTGGTTTGGACCTTCTGCCGGACAGTTGGACGAAATCAACCAGCATTCCTGGGGAAAGGGAACTTGTGGGAGAATTGCCCGGGTAGCGCCGTGGGGGGGGCGGCGCGACAGGGGTCAGGTGCCCTCCTGATTGGGCCCGCTCAGGCCAGCGAAGGTGGAGGCCCTTCCCGACCAGCCTCGGCGACTCTTCCTGCCGATGGCGACGATGCGCCGTCTCTTCGAGATCTGATCATCGAGCTGGCGCGATCCCCTCGCGTCCCTCGGGAGGTCTTCGGCGGCCTCCCGACTTCTGCTGGAGGCGATCCGGCAGAACTCGGCGGTCAGCGGTGCACCAGCGATTCACCTCACCAGTTCGGTGTCGCGGCCCTCTGTCTCCGGATTTCCTCGATCGCGACCAGTGGCCCGCGGCCCATGCCCGCGCATCTTCGCGCAGCCTTCTTCCAGGCCCCCGGGTTGGAGAGGTTCTCGGGCCAGAACGGCCACGTGCGGCACTGGCCCGGCCGGGCTTCGCGGACGCGGCATAGCGCCTCGCCCGGCACCTTCTCGCGGTCCAGCAGCGTACAGTCGAAGCCGTGCTCCCCCTCGACCTCCTCCAGGGCCCACCCGCCTGCCCAGCGACAGGCATGATCCACCAGGAAGTTGCGGTAGCCTACGCCCAGGGCGCGGGCCATCTCGCGTCCCTCCTCGGGGGTGAACGCCACCAGGCCCGGCGGCCCTGTGCAGCACATGCCACACCGGGTGCACTCGAACCGCAGGCCCCCGGCATACCATTCGCTCATGGGCCCATCCTACTCCACCCCGAAGCGCCAGGGGAGCCCCCGCGCCGGCCCCCTCGGCGCCCACGGTTGGATCCCGGCCTGGCCTCCGGCGCGCTGGGCTCGGGTGTGCGCCTGTTCGCCTGACTTGGGGCCCTGAACCGGGACTACTGGGAGGTGGCGGACGACACCCCGGACCTCGGCGACTCCGCCTCGCGCCGCGGGATCGTGCAGGTCCTGCCGCTCGGGCCCGACCACGAAGTCCGGGCTGACCTCGACCTGGTTTCAGTCCACCGCCCGCCCCGAAATGGACAGATATGGCCGTCTCTTGGGGGACACCGCCCGAACTGCTTGCAGTTGGCCCCGTGTGCGCGGTTTGGTCCGACCGGTCTGTGGGCACAATAACCAGACCGCAGCGTCCGGGATGGGCTTGGATAGGCTGCGTTTTTCGCCAAGCAGGAAGGGGGACCACAAAGCATGCAGGACGAGCACACCGACCAGGACCCGATTTGGTGGCAGCCCAAGATTTCCAGCAGTTGGGACCGCGTCAAGGACGCCTTCCATCGTGACTGGGTGCAGACCAGGCACGACATGGGTTCCAAGACGGCGGTGGACCTGGATCAGAACGTGGACGACACGATAAAACAGATGGCCGGCACACAGTCGGTCGGGACCATCAGAGCCACCGAATCCCAGGACTGGGTCCATTCCGAGGCGGCCTTCAGGTTCGGCTACGGCGCCCGGATCCAGTATGGGCAGCAGTTCCCGCAGTGGAACGAGGAGGTCGAGGACCTGCTTCGCGCGGATTGGAATGGCAACTGGAAAGACGACCGCGAGAGCATCCGTCGCGGGTGGACCTACAGCGGCCTGACCGTCACCCCCTAGTCTGGGGCGCCGGTGATTCGCGGCGGGCNNTTGGGCCCGGCCGCCGTTTGCATGGACGCCCGGCATGGGCGTTGACTTGGAGGTGAAGGTCCTCTGTGGGGGCGGGCCGCGCCTACCACCAGCCAACGGCAACGGTGTCCGCCGCGAGGCGGAATCGGAAGGAAGCCGGGGGCAAAGCCACAGGCCGAGGAACACGAATCTGGAGTCATCGCGATAGAAGGGAGGCTGCATCCACACCTGCTCGCCGCAGTTGCCGAACAGGCGGCGCAGGAGGTCGCGCCGGAGCGCCTCGTGCCCGTCGCCGCTGGAGCCGGGTCTGGACCCGATGACGCCGGGTGGCAGGTCGGCAGGCAGTCCACGCTCTGATTTCGTCATGTTTTTCGGGAAGTTCCTGGGAAGCACGCAGGATCTCGGGGTGGCCTCCCTCTCCCGCAGGCCTGAATCAATCTATATGGATGACCTCTCCGCCGCACTCCGACCTTCGGCTGGTCCATCGTTGACGGGCTTGAACGGCGACGGGCTCACCCCCTCGGGCGGGTGACGAAGACGGCCCAGCCCAGGTAGCGCCGGCCCCATTCCATGTAGGCCCGTCGGTCGTTGGCCAGGAAGCGGCCCAAGGCCTCGCGCTCGGGATCCTCGGGGTTGGCCTCCAACCAGCGGGCGATTGCCTTCCAGCGACTCGCCTCGTAGCGTTCCCAGCCGCGGGCATCGGCGGCCACGAGTTCGACCAGATCCAGATCCAGCCCCTCCAGCCGGTCCAGGGTGCCCACAAGGGAGGTGTAGGAATCGGCTGGGAAGCCCCAGGCTGCAAAGGCCGCTTCGGGCGGCGGCTCCTCGTAGAAGGGTTCTCCCACCAGGAGGGTGCCCCCCGGGCGGGCCAGGGGACGCATCAACTCCACCGTTCCGGCCAGCCCACCGCCGATCCAGGTGGCGCCGATGCAGGCCACCACGTCGAAGGAGGCCGGACGCTCGCGCGCCAGAACCCGGGACTGCTCGGCCGCCTCGGCCTCCAAGAAGGACACGGCTCCGGCCACACCCATCTCCAGGGCGCGTGAGCGGGCCGCCGTGACGAAGACCTGGCTCAGGTCCACGCCCACGCCCGTCACCCCGCAGGACCGGGCCCATTGGCAGAGCATCTCACCCTTGCCGGAACACAGGTCGAGGACGCTCATCCCGGGCCGGAGGTCCGCAGCCTCGGCCAGGGTGACCAGGTCTCCGGCCAAGAGGGGGTTCAGGATCCGGTGGTCGGTCTCGGCGATCTCGTGGTGACGGAGCGACATGGTTCACCTCCAAGGGCAGGGTCGAGCCTTCTGCCCCTCCTGTCGGGGGCGCGTGGCGGGCCCGACAGGGTCTTAGCCGGTCCGGCCCGGCGTGCCAGGGGCAAAGTCCGAGCCGCCTGAACACGGGGATGGTTTCCGCGATCGGCTTCAAGGCCCCTTCTCTTCCGAGTGGACGCGGATCCCTCTCGGCGCGTTCGGGATCTTCGCACAAGCGCTGTCGCAGGAACCTCCCTCCGGCCTCGAAGGGGTTCCTTCTGAGCCCCCGGCAGGCAGGGGGGCTCCCAAGGAGGCGTGATGATCCGAATCAAGTGGTTGGTCTCGCTCCTGGCCTTGGTGGCGGGACTGCTCCTGGCCACCACGCCTGGGCCCGCGAAGCCCCGCAACGTCATCCTCCTGATCGGGGATGGGATGGGGACGGGCCTGGTGACCGCCGCCGGCCTGCGTTCCGGCGCGCCGACCCAGATGGAGCAGATGAGCGTGACGGGCCTGCTCCGGACCGCCACCGCAGACACCCTCCCGATCGACTCCGCGGCAGGGGGGACGGCCCTGGCCACAGGGGTCTCGGTTCCCAACGGACGGGTTTCGACCGGGGCGGATGGGGCCATCCTGCCGACGATTCTGGAACACGCCCGCGCGGCAGGCAAAGCCACCGGGCTGGTGACCTCAGGAAGCCTGACCCAGGCCCCGGCGGCCTGTTTCGCGGCCCACGTGGCCAGCCGGAGCGCCGAGAAGGAGATCGCGGCCCAGCTTCTGGGCAGCCGTCTGGATCTGCTCCTGGGCGGGGGTCGCAGGCATTTCCCCGAGCCGAAGGGATGGCGCCTGGCGACGGATCCCGAACAGGTGGGGACCCTGGCCATCGGCCGGACGCTGGGCTTCTTCGAGAGGCCCGAGGTGGGCCAGCCGGCCGAGCCGGGTTCCTATGTCACGACCTCCGCCCTGGTCCAGGGGGCATTGGGCTTCCTGGACCAGGCGAAGCGGGGGTTCTTCCTGGTAGTGGTCCATGACCAGATCGACCATGCCGGGCACAAGCAACTGCCCGAGGAGGGCCTCCAGCATGTCATGGAGCTCGACGCGGCGGTGGGGGCCTGCCGACGATTCGCCCAAGAGTCGAAAGACACGTTGGTCGTGGTCAGCGCCGACCACGACACGGGAAATCTGACCCTGGAGCGAGGAGTTCCCAGTCAGCGCCAGGTGACGGTCAGCTATTCTACCAGCCGTCATACCGGAAACCCCGTGCCGGTCTACGCCGAGGGCCCCGGCTCGGGCGAGTTCACCGGAACCTATGATCAGACCGCGTTGCCCCAGCGGATCCTTCGGGTGGCGGGAGTGGAACGCTAGAAGTCGGTCTGGAATTGGTTGTTTTTTTCGGCGAAGAAAGTTTTTGTCTGAGCAGGGGAAGCAGAGGGAGGCCTCTCGAAACCCTCCCAACTCCAGGCCTGCGTCCTGGCAGGCTGAATTCAGAGGAGAGGGGCAATCCGATGAAGATTCCTGTACTGTTCCTGGCCGCGTTGAGCGTCCTGACCTTGAGTGCCTGCGGGCAGAAGCCCGCCGAGGCTCCCGAGACCGGCGCCGCGCTGCCTCCTGTGGCGGCTCCCGCCGCACCCGCTCCGCCACCTTCCGAGCCGACTGGCCCGCCTCTCTCGCAAACCGTCACGATGCCTGCCGGCTGGACCTTGGACATGGCGATCAATCCCAATGAGGTGGCGGAGATCATGGGCAAGGAAGGGTTCGCCTACTTCCCCGAGGCTGCCAGCAACGCCCCGGCGGGGAAGCCGGTCGGCGGTTACGTCATCGGCAGCATTCCCTTCAGCAAGGTGCGCTTCGAGGTGCGCACCGAGGATGGTCGGGAAGGTTTCGACAAGGCCGTCGGCTTCCTGACGAGCCCCGTTGAAGTGCCGGGGCCGCTGTGGGAGGTGGCTTCGCTGGGAGAGGTCTCTCAGGGTGACCAGACCATGGTCCGCCTGGTGGGCCTGAGGGGCCCCACGTGCTTCCACGTCACCTGGGAGCCCGCCGTCTATCCGGATTTGGACAGGACGCAGACCAGCGTCAGGTTGGCCGAACTCCTGGTCAAGAAGATCTACGCCGGTCCCTGAGCCGTCCGAGTCGAAGCGTTGAGGGGGGTGGCACGGACGTGCCATCCCTCTCAACACTTCTAGAACCGGGTCTGGATCAGGCTCTGGAGCTCGCCGGCATCGTTGGACTTCTCCAGGGCCTCGGGCAATCCGATCAGGCCCTTCTCGACCAGGGCCTTGAGCGCCTGATTGAGGGTCTGCATCCCCACGTTGCTGCCTGAGGCCAGCAGGTTGTTCAACAGGTGCGTCTTGCCCTCGCGGATCATGTTGCGGACCGCGCCGGTGCCCACCATGACCTCCATCGCGCACTCCCGGCCGCGTCCCCCGATCCGGGGCACCAGGACCTGGGCCACCACGCCCTGGAGGGTTGCCGACAACTGCATCCGGATCTGCTGCTGCTGGGCCGCCGGGAAAACGTCGATGATGCGGTCCACCGTGCTGGTGGCCGACGTGGTGTGCAGGGTGCCCAGCACCAGGTGGCCGGTCTCCGCCGCGGTNNGGGATCAGCAGCTCGCAGGCGACGATGCGGCTACGCCCGTCCGCCGTGGGCAGCAGCTGCTGCGTGCAGACGCCCATGAGCGTGGTGGACAGCTGCACGCGGATCTGCTCCTGCTGGTGCGGCGGGAACACGTCGATGATGCGGTCTATGGTCTGCGGCGCGTCCTGCGTGTGCAGCGTGGCGAACACCAGGTGGCCCGTCTCGGCCGCGGTCAGGGCCGTGGCCATGGTCTCCGTGTCGCGCATCTCGCCGACCAGGATCACGTCGGGGTCCTGGCGCAGGACATGCTTGAGGGCCGCGGCAAAGGTCATGGTGTCCGAGCCCAGCTCCCTCTGGCGGATGATGCACTTCTTGTTGCGATGCAGGAACTCGATGGGGTCTTCGATGGTGACCACGTGGTGGGAGAACTTGGTGTTGATGTAGTCGATCATGGCGGCCAGCGTCGTCGACTTGCCGCTTCCGGTCGGGCCGGTCACCAGGACCAGCCCTCGGGGGCGGGCCGCCAGCATCTTGATGATCGGGGGCATCCCCAACTCGTCGATGCTCAGCGGTTGGGTGGGAATGGCCCGGAAGACCGCGCCCAGGGTGCCGCGCTGCCAGAGGATGTTGCCCCGGAACCTCGAGACGCCGGGGACCGAATAGGAGAAGTCCAGTTCGCGGGTTGTCTTCAGGGCTTCATTCTGTTCGGGAAGCAGGTGGGGGTGGAGCAGGTTCTCCATGGCCTCCTGGTTGAGGGAACCATACCCTTCCAGGGCGGAGAGCGTGCCGTCCACGCGGACCGACGGGGCGAAACCGACTCCCAGATGGAGGTCTGAGGCCTCCCGCTGGACCATGGTCACCAGCAGGTCAGAGAGTTCCAGGGGCTTGCCGGTCGGAGTTTCCACGCTCATCCTCTACCTCGCCTTGCAGGGTCGATGCCTGGAATTCTCGGCACCCGGCCAGGATCCTCGGGGCGCCGGAGTTGGATGGGGATCAAAGCCGGCAAACCCTCTGCCGGCAGCAGGTTCAGCCGGCGCAGCAGGCCCAGGCGGTCCAGCCCTCGCAGAAGCGGGTTGAGGAGCCGCGCCGGGAGGGTAGCCGGCCTTCCCGTGAAGCGGGGCATCACGGTTGCGGCCACGGCAACGGTCGAGGTCAGCGGATCCGGGCTGAGGTTCAGAAGATCGAAGTGGGTTCCGCCCGCCTCGACGTAGCCGGAGATCTTCTCTTCCAGGGCCCGAAGGTCGCCCCAGGTCATGAAGAGTCGGAGCAGATCATCGGGAATCCTGTGCTGGTTGGCCAGGAAGTCCTGGGCGCTTTCGGGGTCGCAGGGATTGACGGTGAGGTAGTCGGTTCGGAGCTCCTCGCTCAGCAGGTGTCCCAGGCCCATCTGCCGGACCGCTGCCGGCCAGACCAGGCTCAGGGCGTGCCTGCGGAGCAGCTCCTGCAACCGGTCCGGCTCTGCTCCCAGGGCAAAGGGCATCATCACCACCCGATCCAGGGCCTCGGGATCCCGTCCGACAGCCCGGGCTGCTTCATCCAGGGGAGCCCGGTACCGCGCGAAGTGTTCTGGAGGGATCACCACGGGAAACCACCCGTCGGCCACCTGCCCTGCGAAGGCCAGGGCCTTGGGTCCCAGGGCTGCCAGATACAGGGGCACGTGACGGTCCTGGTGGCGGCGGACGGTCATCCGAGCCTTCCGCATCCGAAAGAAGCGCCCTTCGAAGTCCAGGGGTTCAGGGCGATCCAGCAGGTGTCGCAGGATGGTGACGCTCTCCTTGAGGCGCGAGAGCGGCCGGTCCCAAGGGATGCCGAAGGGGTCGAGGTTCATGGCTTCCCCGGAGCCCAGGCCCAGGAGGAAGCGCCCTTCGCTGAGACGGTCCAGGGTGGCCACCCTCTGAGCCAGGACCGCCGGGTGGGTTCGGTGTGGATCGCTGACCGCCGTCCCCAACTGGATGCGTCGGGTTCGCGCCGCCACCGCCCCCAGGACCGTCCAGGTGTCCGCCGCCGCTTCGCCTTCCTCGACGTGCGGCAGGTGGTCGGGAAACCACAATCTCTGGAAGCCCAACACCTCGGCCAGTCGGGCCAGGGGGAAGAGCATGGAGGGAGGAAGCTCTGGGGGGCAGGGTCAGGTCAAAGGTGACGGGCGGCATCCGCTCGGGTTCGTCCGAGTGCCGGAGAGCCCTCCTGGATTCAGCCCAGGCCGCACATGCCCGCGCCCCCGGCGCAACTGCCGCACCCTCCCGCCGGGAACTCACCACAAGGCGCCGACTGGGACTTGCGGGCCACACTGAAGGAGGAGAGGCGTCGGTTCACCTCGCCAGCCCCGCACTCGGGGCATTCGACGGGGTCGTCCGACCGCCAGAGCAGCTTCTCGAAGTCCTTTCCACAGCGGGTGCAGGTGTAGTCGTAGACGGGCATTCTGTTGACCTCTCTCTGGTTTTCGGGGGCAGTGTATCACACCGGCTCGGCTCGGGCGCAACCTTCGGGGCTTTGCCCGTGGCAAAGGGACCCGGAGTCCGGGACCCGAAGGAAGCCCGGACCTTGCCGGGGGCGGCGAGGTCCAGACACCTGGAAGGAGACAGGCCCCTGTTCGACCGAGTCACGGGGCGGTACCAGCAGTTTCAGCAGGCCGTGGAGCGCACCCGTGCGGGTGAGTGGAATGCCCAGGACTTCGAGGCCTTCCTCCTTCACGTCTTCGAGACCCTGACCGAGAAGGCCGTCGATTGTCGGGCCTTCATCGAGGAGAGCCGCTATCACGAGGAAGCCCCCGAAGAGGTCGAGACCGGCCTGCGGGGTGTGGATCTGTACGAGGTGGGCCTGCAGGAGCTCTGGCAGTTCCTGCAGGATGGCGACGCGGGTCACCTCGAGGAGGGATTGCGACTGCTCTGGGAGGGCAACGAGAAGATCAACCAGGCCATGCGCATCAACCGGGAAAGCCGCGAAGACCTGGATTTGAACTTCTTCCTGTAACAGAGCAAGAATCCCCATGAGCCCCAAACCCTTCGACCTCACCCGCGGGAGCGTCTCCCGCGGGCTCTTTCATCTGGCCTTGCCCCTGATGGGCTCGATGTTCCTCGAGACGGCCTTCAATCTGGTCAATGCCGTGTGGGTGGGCCAGACGGGGACCGAGTCGCTGGCCGCCGTCAACCTGGCCAGTTTCCCCATCTGGATGCTCTTCGCCATTGCCGGGATCGTCACCACGGGAACCAATGCGCTGGTGGCCCAGCGCCTGGGCGCTGCCCGGAAGGACCCCGAGGCCCTGGGCGAGGCCGGTCGGGTCGCGGCGCTGGGGATCATGGCGGCGATCGCCCTCGGCGTCCTCCAGGCAGTGGTCGTGCTGGTCTGGGGCCGGGACCTGATCCGGGTCATGGCTGGCACCCACCCCGCAGTCGAGCCCCTGGCGGACCTGGGCTACGCCTATCTGGCCTTCATCTTTCTCTTTGCGCCGGTGCACTGCGCCAATGAGGCCATCTCCTCGGTGTTGAGGGCCTACGGCGACACCCGGACGCCCCTGGCGGTCTTCGCGGTCGGCTTCACCGTGAACTTCGTGTTGGACCCCTTCCTGATCCTGGGCTGGGGGCCGTTCCCCCGCCTGGACATCCTGGGGGCGGCCATCGCCACGAACTTCTCGTTCTGGCTGGTCCTGCTGATCTACCTCCGCCTGCTGGCCCGGCGGCGCCTGGTCTACTCCCTGCCCGAGTTCCGACCTCCCCGGGTGGACTGGGAAGCGTTGCGGCGGATCGTCGGCATCGGGCTGCCTCCCTCCGTGGCTTCCCTGGTCTTCAGCGGCGTCTTCATGGCGTTGGCCCCGGTGGTGGGACACTTTGGTCCCGAGGCGCTGGCGGCCTTGGGGATCGGGCACCGCATCGAGGGAGTCAGCTATCTGGTCTGCTATGGCTTCTCGTTGGCCTGCGTGACCATGGTCGGCCAGAACGTGGGCGCCGGACGTCTGGACCGCGCCGAGAAGGCGGCATGGAGCGCCGCCTGCATGGTGGCCGGCTTCACCGCGCTGGTCTCGCTGGTCTTCTGGTGGCTCCCCGGGCCCCTGGTGGCCCTCTTCACGCGGGACTCGTTGGTCCATCAGGTCGGCGTGGACTACCTGCGGATCATCGCGCTTTCCCAGGTCTTCATGGGGGTGGCCGTGGTCCTGGATGGCGCCTTCGCCGGGGCGGGCCGGACGCTTCCACCGATGCTGGTATCGGTTCCCGCCACCTTGATGCGCGTGCCTGCGGCACATCTGACGGTCTTTCGCTGGGGGATGGGGATCTCGGCGGTGTGGTGGGCGATCAGCCTGCTGACGATGCTACGCGGCCTGGTCGTCGTGATCCTGTTTCGCAAAGGGTACTGGAGGGGGGCTTGCCGGGAGGACCTTGGCGTCGAGCCGATGCTGGACCAGATCCCTCCAGGACTCCACGCCTTGGAGGCGGGCAGGGGAGAGGCGCCGGCACGCTGAGCGGAGGAATCCCGTCCGGAGCGGGGGAAGCCAGGGCGCGATGCCTTCCAGTGCCGAATTCCGCCTCTTCGGACCCGCGCACCTGGGCGCCCTGGCGGTCGTGGCCCTGGTTTGCACGCTCGTGGCTGCGGGTGGAGCCAGGATGAGCGCACCCGCCAGACGGCGCCTGGGCCAGGTCCTGGCCAGCGCACTGGGACTCTACACGGTCTACTCCTACTGGCTGGTCTGGCGAGCGGGGAACCTGACGGCAGAGTTCGCCTTGCCCCTGCACCTGTGCAATCTGCTGGTCCTTCTGGCCATCGGGGTCCTGCTCCGTCCTGGCCGGGCAGGCAGCGAGCTGCTCTATTACTGGGGAGTGGGGGGCAGTGCCCAGGCCCTGATCACCCCGGACCTGCAGGTTGGCTTCCCCTCGGAGGAGTTCGTGCGATTCTTCAGCGGGCACGGATTGCTGGTGGTGGCCGTGGTCCACCTGGTTGGAGGCCTGGGTCTTGAGCCTCGGCCCGAGGGGATGTGGCGGGCCTTCACCTGGTTCCTGGTCTGGGTCTGGGTCGTCGGCCTGATGGACGCAGCCTTTGGCTGGAACTACGGATATCTCTGCCAGAAGCCGCAGGGTTCCTCGGTCCTGGATCACCTGGGGCCCTGGCCCTGGTACCTTGCGGGCGGAACCACCCTGGCCCTGGGGATCTTCTGGCTTCTGAGCCTGCCTTGGAGAATCCTCAGAACCAGATCGACTTCGCCGTGATCGAACCATCCCAGCCACGGCCGCCCTGGACCTTGATCTTGTCGCCCTTGTGCAGGGCAGACCAGATCTGCTCGGGCTTGAGCATCTCGTCCTTGATCCAGCCGTCCTTCTGGTGGCGCTGAACGACCTCGGTCTCGAGCTTGACGTAGACCCAGTTCTGACGGATGTCGGGCTTGGATTCAACCAGGGCGACGCCGATCCGGTTCTTGGACTGGTCCAGGTCCACGACCCGGTATTCTCCGGTCACCAGCAGGATCTGGGCGCCGGCTTTCGAGGCGGTGGCCAGCATCACGGCTGCCACCAGCATCAGGCACAGGGCCAGGGTTCGCTGCATCGTGTTCTACCGTCCATTTCTGGAAGAATATTCTTCCAGGTGGATTCCCCGTCCTTGGCCCCACTTCCTGTTTCGCTCCCTCTCCGAGGTCGGCGGACGGGGGGACAACCGGTCCGGAATGTGAACTTCCGGCCACATCCCCTGGAGGCGGCGCATGACCCCTCGTCCCTGTCGGCAGGGAGCGGTAGAACCCGAACATGGGACCAGTCCAGAGCACCCCTCGCGTTGTCTCCGCACCTCCCCAGGAATCGGCCCAGGCCAGGCCTGCGGGGACCTTCCGGGTCGCCTCCTACAACGTCGAGAATCTCTTCGACGCGGTGGATGATCCCAACCGCAAGGATGAGACCACGCCTCCCAAGGACGTCGAGGCCATGCGCAAGCTGGCCCAGGCCCTCCGCAAGGCGGATGCCGACGTGGTCGCCCTGCAGGAGGTCGAGAACATCGAGATTCTCGAGCACTTCCTGGAGGAGCATCTTCCTGGCATGTACCCCCATCGGGTCCTGGTCGAGGGGAACGACGTGCGCGGGATTGACGTGGCGGTGGTCTCCCGGCATCCCATCGTGTCCGTCGAGAGTCACAAGGACAACGAGTTCAAGCTTCCCGATGGCAAGAAGACCACCACCTTCCGTCGCGACCTCTTGCGGGCGGACTTGCAGGTCGGCGCCTACCCGTTTTCGATCTATACCTCCCACTTCAAGGCCCAGGGCGGCGGGCAGAAGGCGGACGATGTCCGCCTGGCGGAAGCCCGCGAGACCCGCCGGATCGTCCAGGAGGAGATGGCCGCCTGGCCCGGCCGGCGCTACGTGGTGACCGGGGACTTCAACGACACCCCGGACTCTGCCGTCGGCCAGGTCTTCCTGGACGACGGCCAGTGGCACCTGGAGGATGCCCTGGCCGGGGTTCCCTCCGAAGAGCGGATCACGCACCCGGTCACCCATCGCTCGATCGATTATCTGCTCTTCCCCGACTCCATGGAGTCGGAGTTCAAGGGAGGTGGCATCCAGAGCTTGCCGCGCGAGGAGAGGGGCTCGGATCATCTGCTGATCTACGCCGATTTCGAGCTGCCACAAACTTCTGCGAAAAAGGGTTGACGTCCGCCGGAGAGGTCGTCTATAATCCGCTTCGGCCGACGCTTCCGGGTTTCGGCTGAAGGAAAGATTGCCGGGTCGTCTAGTGGTAGGACAGCGGACTCTGGATCCGTACGCGAGGGTTCGAATCCTTCCCCGGCAGCCAGTTCGCGCCGCGTTGGTCTAGAGGCTTAGGACGCCGCCCTCTCACGGCGGAAATCAGGGGTTCGAATCCCCTACGCGGTACCAACCAGGTCGGTCTTCGGGCCGGCCTTCTTCTTTTTCCGTGAGGAAGGGTCTGTTGTGACCCCGGGACGGGGCGTGATAAGATGGCACGGCCCCACGGCGGTGTCGGGGGCGAAGGTCCGATGGCCTGCTGGCGCGTTCTTGTGTTTCCCCTCTGCCTCCAAGGACCCGGCGGAACCTGAGTTCCCGAGATCGGGTTGATGTGCAGGGAGACTTCGGCTCTGGACCGCCGCCCCCGTCTTCAATGAAAGGTAGGACCTGCCAGGTGCCCAAGCGGAACCTCCAGCTCGATCCCTCGTCCGCTCCTGGGGGCGGACAGCTTTGCGCCGCAGATCTCCTTGCCTGCCGCAGGAGCCGGACCGCCTGGTTCTGGCTTCTTGGGCTGGTGCTGCTCTTGGGGACGTCGCTTCCCGCCCTGGCCCTGGACAAGCCGCACCGCGAGATCCTGCCCAACGGGGCCACCTTGCTGGTCCTGCCCACGCGGTCTTCGCCCACCGTCTCGGTCAACGTGTTCGTCAAGGTCGGCAGCTTCGAAGAAACCGCCCAGACGAACGGGATCACGCACTTCTACGAACACCTCTTCTTCCGGGGGACCCCGAACCTCTCGGGTCATCACTTCAAGCGCGCCATCGAGGCCATCGGCGGCACCACAAATGCCTCCACCACCCGGGACTTCACCCACTTCTACATCAACCTGCCCCGCATGCAGGTGGACCGAGGCATGGGCCTTCTGGCGGATGCCCTGATCAACGCGGAGCTGTCGGAGGAGTCGGTGGACCAGGAGCGCAAGGCCGTCCTGGAGGAATATCGCCTGGGATCCGAGAGTCCGCTGCGCGTCATGGGCACTCGGCTCTATGAGATGGCCTATGGACAGCATCCCTACGGAAAGCCGATCATCGGGACCGAGGAGAACATCTCCAACTTCCAGCGTCAGGACTTTCTTGACTTCCGCGATTCCTTCTACGCTCCCGAGAGGACCAGCGTGGTCATCGTCGGGGATGTGGAGCTCCAGGAGGTGCTTCCCCGAGCCCGGGAACTCTTCGGGTCCTTCCGCCGCGAGGCCGCCGTTCCGGAGGTGCTGCCGCAGCCGGTCTCGCCTCCCGAGCAGGAGGTTCGGGCCGTCGAGACCTCCGCCTCCACCCGGACCAGTTTCGTCGTCCTGGGTTATCCCGGCCCTTCGGTGCAGGATCGTCCCGATATCTACCAGGTCGATGTGCTCGCCTTCATGCTGGGCATCGGTCGCGGCTCGCTCCTGGGACGGGAACTGGTGGACACCCAGAAGGCCATGGAGGCCGGGGTCGACTTCCTGACTCAACGCCATCCCGGCCTGATCGTCGTCTCCGGAGTGGCCCCCGCTGGCCAGGAGGAGGCTCTGCGGGAAGACCTTCTGGCCGTCGTCGAGAAGGTCCGGGAAGGGGACTTCAGCGATCGAGACCTGGTGCGAGCCCGGAACTTCCTGCGCAGCACCTATCTGCTGGGCAATGAGACCAACTCCGGAAAGGCTGACAGCCTTGGATTCTACGCCGCCATCGATGAGGTGGACTTCGCGACCAGCTACCTCGCGGAGATCGAGAAGGTGACCCGCCAGGACGTGATCCAGGCCGCACGCAAGTATCTGGGGCCGGGCCGCTATTGTCTGGTCGTCAAGGCCCGCCGACAAGCTGGGGACGATGAAAGGGCCGGGCGATGAGGACCCGCTCCAGCCAGAAACGTTCACACCGGGGCCTGCTGGCCATCCTCTGGCTTCTGGCCCTGAGCCTCCTTTTCGGGACGCCCCCGGCTCAGGCACAACTGCCTGAAGGCGCCCGACTTGCGCCTCCAGGGCCCTCCCCGGCCCCGGTCGGCGCCATCCCGACGCCGCCGGTCACCCGTCACGTGCTTCCCAATGGTCTGGTGCTGCTGGTTCAGGAGTCGCCGTTCGAGGACATCGTGGCCCTGGAGCTCCTGGTGCGGGCCGGAGTCCAGCAGGAGGGCAGCAACCTGACGGGCTTGACCAGCCTGATCCAGGACGTGTTGTCTGACAGGATCACCAAGGACGCGACGGGCCAGGACGTCGTGGAGATCACCGGAAGCCTGGTGACGACCCGGGCTGAGCCGGACTATGCCCGGATCAGCCTCTTGACGACCCCCGAACACCTCGAGTTCATGGTGGGTCGCCTGGGTCAGGCCCTGCGCCAGCGGGTCAGCACCACGCCGGAGGTCGACCGCGCCCGCTCCCAGGCGCTCCAGGCCCTTCAGGGGAACCAGGGCGCCTTCGCAGCGCTCTACGAGGTCTTCCTGGACACCTTCTACCGCTACCATCCCTACAAGCGGACCACTTCAGGAGTGGAGGGCTCGGTCCGGAAGATGGACCCCCAGGCCGTGGACGCCTATTTCCAGCGCTACTACGTGCCCAACCGGATGGTCCTGTCGGTGGCCGGCAAGGTGGATGGAGCGGCCCTGGCCAACCTGGTCCGGCGAGAGTTCACTCCGCTGGAGGCGCTTCGAGAGACCTCGGTCAACATCCAATGGGAGCCCAAAGCCTCCGAGAGGGAGGTCTTCCTGGCCGCCGGCTCGCGCTTGGCCTGGGTCTTCCTCGGCTATCCGGCCCCCAGCCTGACCTCCCGTGACTATGCTGCCATGCGGGTGGTCCACGGAATCCTCGGCGAGGGGCTCTCGTCGCGGCTGTGGACCGAGCTGCGCGAGAATCGCGGCCTGGCCTATGAACTGGGTTCGATCTATCCGGATCTGGAAGGCCCCTCGCACATGCTGGCCTACATCATCACCCGGCCCAACAGCGTCGGGGAGAGCCGGCGCCGCATCCTGGCCGAGGTGGACCGCCTCAAGAAGGAAGGGGTCTCGCAGCGTGAATTGGAGGACACCCAGCGCAAGCTGATCGGCAACTACCTCCTGGAGCGTGAGACCAACCAGGGGAAGGCCTTCCGTCTGGGCCTGGCCGAGATCCTGGGCCTGGGTTACGAGTCGGACATGTACTACTTGCGCCACCTCCAGGAGATCACGCCCCAGGACGTGCAGAGGGTGGCCCGGCTCTACCTGGACAGCGCGACCCTGGTGGTCGCTCGCCCGGGTGGGCGCTTCTACCTGGATTTCTGACCTGGAGGACCCGGGGGGCTGGGGTCAGAATCCCCGTTGTCGGTCCTGTGCCAGAATACTCGGGGTCTGAGACTCATGACGAAATTGCTGAACATTGCCATAGACGGACCCGCTGCCAGCGGCAAGACCACGGTCGCCCGGCTCCTGGCCTCGCGCCTGGGCCTGGTCTACCTGGACACCGGAGCCATGTACCGCGCCGTCACCTTCCAGGCCCTCAAGCAGGGCCTGGACCTGGCCGACGAGGAGGCACTGGAGGAACTCTCGTGCGGGATGAGCCTGGACATGCAGCCGGATCCAGATTCGGCGGCCGGGCATCGCTTGCTGGTGGACGGAGTGGACATCACCGCGGATCTCCACTCGCCCGAGGTGTCGCGAGCCGTGCCCCGGGTTGCCAGCGTTCCCGGCGTCCGTCGGGACATGGTCCGCCGTCAGCGTGTGAAGTCCGAGCAGGGAGGGGTGATCATGGCCGGGCGCGACATCGGGACCGTGGTCATGCCGGACGCCCGCTTGAAGTTCTACCTGGACGCCGACCTGGTCGAACGGGCCCGCCGTCGCCAGGCCGACCTGCTCTCCGAGGGGCGTGAGTATTCCCGGGAGGAGGTCTCCAACCAGTTGAGCGAGCGCGATGACATCGACTCCTCCCGGAATGATTCGCCGCTCAGGGTGGCTGATGACGCCGAACGGCTGGATTGCACCTCGATGAGCGCCGAGGAGGTCGTGGACCTGGTGGTGGCCAGATACCTGGAGTCTCGTGGATGAGGTTGCGCAAGCCGGTCGAGAGGATCCTTCCGGCCTACCGCTTCGGGCAGGTGACCCTCCGAGGCTTCTTCCGCTTGGCCTATCGGGCCTGGGAGGAGGGTCTGGAGAACATCCCCGATCGCGGAGCCTGCGTGGTGGCCAGCAACCACCAGTCCTTCCTGGACCCTCCTCTTCTGGCGACCGCCATCCCTCACCGGCAGGTCTTCTTCATGGCCAAGAGGGAACTCTTCGCGCTTCCCTTCCTGGGACCGTTCCTGCGTGCCTGCGGTTGTCTGGAGGTGGATCGGGAGGGAAGGGAAGCCAGGAAGCGCCGGGCACTGGACGGCGCCCGAGTGCATCTGGAAGATGGGCGCATGGTCGGGATCTACCCAGAAGGGACCCGTTCGCGGGATGGACGACTGAGGCCAGCCCGTTCCGGAGTGGCGGTCCTGGCTTTGCAGACCGGAGCCCCGGTGGTGCCGGCAGCCGTCTTCCGAACCCGTGAATCCGTCCAACGTCGGATGTTGCCAGGCGGACCCCCGTTTGGGATCCGCTTTGGTCCCCCGATGCGTTTCGGGAAGGACCCCGACCCTTCCGAGGAGCGCGTCCAGGAGGTCCGTGACCGGGTCATGGCCAGCATCCAAACCCTGATCGACCAGGGGCCTGCGCCGAGCGGCCGGGCCCGGAAAGAATGACGACATTGAATCAGCCACGTCCCCGGATCACGACTCGCAGCACGCCCATCGTGGCCATCGTGGGCCGCCCCAATGTGGGCAAGTCCGCCCTCTTCAACCGACTGGTCGGCCGCCGCACGGCCATCGTGCAGGACACCCCGGGCATCACCCGGGACCGGATCTACGGCCTGTGTGACTGGTCGGGAAGGACCTTCACCCTGGTGGACACGGGGGGAATCGACCCCAAGGACCCCGATGTGCTGCGCCGGCAGGTGCATCAGCAGGCCCGCAAGGCCGTCGAGGAGGCCGCTTTGGTTCTCTTCCTGGTGGACGCCCGGACCGGAGTTCATCCCCTCGACGAGGAGGTGGCCGACATCCTGCGGCGCCAGAAGGCCCCCGTGCTGCTGGTGGCCAACAAGGCCGAGACCCTGGCCGTCGAGGCGGCGGCCTTGGAGTTCTATGCCTTGGGTCTGGGCGAGCCGCTGACCGTCTCGGCCATCCACGGAGTCAGCACCGGAGACCTGCTGGATCGGGTGCTGGAGCTCCTGCCGGAAGCCGAGGACGAGGCCGACCTGGACGAGATCTCGATGGTCCTGGTCGGTCGCCCCAACGTGGGCAAGTCCTCCATGCTCAACCGCCTGATCGGGGAGGAGCGGGCCATCGTCCACCACGAGGCGGGGACCACGCGCGACAGCGTGGACACGTTGATCGAGTATGAGGGGCGTCCGATTCGCCTGGTGGATACGGCGGGACTTCGCCGCAAGGCCAAGGTGGAAGAGGACGTCGAGTTCTTCAGCGGGGTTCGCGCCGCACAGTCCCTGGAGCGGGCCCACGTGGCCTTGTTGGTCCTGGACGCGCGCGACGGCGTGGTGGCCCAGGACCAGCGCGTCGCCGGCGAGATTCACGAGGCCGGCAAGGCCTCGGTGATCCTGGTCAACAAGTGGGACCTCCTCCACGAGATGGCCCCGGCGGACAAGGTGTCTGCTTGGAAGCAGGAGTTCACCCGAAAGCTGGCGGCCGAGCTGGAGTTCCTCTCCTATGCGCCGGTCCTCTTCGTTTCTGCCCTGACCGGAGAGGGGACCCACGAGATTCTCGAGGCGGCCCTGGAGTCCGCCGACGAGGCAGCGCGCCGCCTGCCCACCCCCCTGCTCAACCAGGTGATCCGGGAGGCCATGGCCCTGCGTCCGCCGCCCGGCTACAAGGGGGAACACCTCAAGGTGAAGTACGTCAGCCAGCGGGGAGTGCAGCCGCCCACCTTCGCCCTGAAGTGCAACTCCCCCAAACTGGTCCACTTCTCCTATCGGCGTTACCTGGAAAATCAGTTGCGTGAGGCCTTCGGTTTCGTGGGCACCCCGATCGAGCTGAAGTTCGTCAAGTGAGGTGACGGAATGTTCCCGCTCTGGACTCTGGTCGTCCTGTTGCTCTGCTATCTGATCGGCTCGGTTCCCTCCGGGGTGATCCTGGCCCGCCGCCTGAAGGGAGTCGACCTGCGTCTCTACGGCAGTGGGAATGTGGGTGCCACCAACGCCTTTCGGGCGCTGGGTCTGGCTGGGGGGATCCTGGTCCTGGCAGCCGATCTGCTGAAGGGCTTCCTGGCCGTGAAGCTGGCGGTGTTTGCCTTGGCCCCGGACTTCCTGGCACCCGTGGTGACGGTGGCTTGCGGCCTGGCCGCGATCGCCGGGCACAACTGGTCGCTCTTCCTGCGCTTCCGCGGTGGCAAGGGGGTGGCCACCTCCTTCGGAGTGCTGCTCGGTCTGACGCCGCTGGTGGCGGCCATGGCGGGCCTGTTGTGGGTGGCGGTGCTGGCTTTGAGCCGCTACAGCTCGCTGGCCTCGCTGGCCGCCCTGCTCAGCGTCCCCGTGCTGATGATCGTCTACAAGGATCCCCCGGTCTACATCGCCTTCGGGGTGCTGGCCGCAGCCTTTGCGCTGTACCGGCACCGCGGCAACATCCATCGCCTCCTGCAAGGCAAGGAGCTGGCGCTGGGTGACCGGGCGGGTCGCCAAGACTGAACGGGCAGGGCGCCAGGACCCGGCGCGCGAAATGGATGGCCTGTCGAGGTGCGCCGGGGCGCCATCCCAGAACCCCCCCGAAGCGGCCTGAGGAGGAAGCATGGAAGTCGAGAACCTGCGCCAACTGCTGGATCAGGTCCTGACGGTTTCGGTCCGCGAGAAGGCCTCGGACGTCTACATCAAGGCCAACAGCGTCCCGTTCCTGAGGATCCAGGGCAACATGTATCCGGTCGAGTGCCAGCCCCTGATCCCCCAGATGACCGAGCATCTGGCCTTCACCATCATGCCGGTCCGTCAGCGGGAGGGGTTCGAGAGCGATCATCCCGAGGCCAACTTCGTCTACGCCCTGGAGGGCGTGGGCCGTTTCAGGGTCAACGCCTACAAGCAGAAGGGCACCGTGGCGATGGTGCTGCGGCGAGTGGAGGACGAGATCCTCGAGTTCGAGCAGTTGGGCCTTCCCGAGGTGCTCAAGACGCTGGCCATGCAGAAGAGGGGACTGGTCCTCATGACCGGCCCCACCGGTTCGGGGAAGTCCACCACCCTGGCCTCCATGATTCGCTACCGCAAGGAGAATGCGCCCGGCCACATCGTCACCATCGAGGATCCCATCGAGTACCTGCACGAGGACGAGGCCACCTGCATCGTCAGCCAGCGCGAGGTGGGCAGCGACACGATGTCCTTCAAGGAGGCCCTGGAGAGCGCCCTGCGTCAGGCTCCCGACGTGCTGCTGATCGGCGAGATGCGGGACGTCAGTTCGGTCGAGGCTGCGGTCTACTTCGCCGAGACAGGCCACCTGGTGCTCTCCACCCTGCACGCCAACAACGCCGTCCAGACCATCGAGCGCGTCCTGCAGTTCTTCCCCGACGAGATGCACAATCCGGTGTTGCAGCAACTTTCCATGAACATCCGGGGGATCGTGGCCCAGCGTCTGATCCCCGGCGTCGATGGCAAGCGGGTCGCGGCGGTGGAGGTCATGCTGGGCAACGCGCGCATGACCGAGATGCTGCGCGAGGGCTCCCTGACCACCATCAAGCGCGAACTGGATTCGTTCCACCCTGAAGGGATGCAGAGCTTCGACCACTGCCTGCTGGAATTGTTCAAAGCGGGCAAGATCACCGCGGACGAGGCGATTCGCAACTCCGACAACGCCAACGACATGCGCCTGAAGCTTCGTCACCTGCGGGTCACCATCACCGGGCAGGGCGATGACCGCTACGGCGGGGCCGGACAGGCCCACTCCTAGTCATGGATCCTGTCGGCCCCCCCGAGGGCACCCCGCCCATCCAGGACGACCAGCCCCTGATGGGGGACTACCAGCCCCCCCTCCCCGGTTTCGTGCTGCGCGAGGAGCTCGACCGGCCGCGCGGGCCGCTTCGGCACGAGCGCTCGTTGCCTCTGCCGATGCGGGTGAAGACCGGCGCCTTCCGTGAGGATCGCCTGGTGGTGGAGACGGCTCAGGAGATCCTGGAGATCCCCTGGGAGAAGGTCCGTCTGGTCGCATTGGGAGCCATGCTGGAACGCCGCGAGACCGACACCGACGCCTACAACATCGAGAAGATGATGGGGGGCATGTCCCGCATGCTGCGCGGGGGAGTCGACAAGAGCAAGGTCGTCTCCAAGCACGAGTCCTACTTCCTGGACCTCTACGTGGAGGGATTGCACGAACCCCTGCGCTTCGACGCTGCCTCGGTCAACTATCGGGCCTTCCTGGGCCGGGTCTCCTACGTCTCGTTCCAGAACTTCTTTCGCCTGGTCCACGGGATCGCAACTCGGGCCACCGCAGCCCGTTTCACCCCCGGAACCGGGCATTTCCTGGCCTGGAGGCGCGATCATCTCCACTTCTTCCACGCCTTGCACGAGTTCGAGACCGATTCCCTGGCATGCTTGGCAGACCTGGATTCCCAGCAGGCCTGGTCGGAGCTGGACCTGACGCGGACCACCTGGGCGGAGGAGTGGGCGGAGGATTGAAGGGCGACCTTCCGGAGGACTCTCCCGGGTCGACTCGAACCGCGGCCAGAGCGGAGGGCCTCGGCATTGAGTCATTCCCAGACACGTCTTTCCCTTCGGGAGGTGGACCACGTCGCCCGCCTGGCCCGGTTGGACCTGGAACCCGATGAACGCGAACGCCTGGCCCTCCAGTTGGGTTTGGTCCTGGAGTACGTCGGGCGGCTGGCCGAGGTGGATCTGGAGGGCGTCGAGCCTACCATCCAGGCCCGGACCAACGTGTTCCGGGAGGACCAGCCCGCTCCGACCTTGAGTCCGGAGGTGGCCCTGGCCAACGCCCCCGCGCGTCAGGGAGACTACTTCCGCATCCCGCGGATTCTCGAGGAGGACTGAGTGCACAGGCTCGCCGCCCACCAGCTCCTGCCCCGCCTTCGCCATCGGCAGCTTCGGGCCCGCGACCTTCTCGAGCAGGCCTTGGGGCGAATCGACCGATTGGAGCCAACCCTTCACGCCTTCCTGAACCTGCAGGCAGACCAGGCCCGGGCACAGGCTGACCGGATCGACGCGGAGCTGGACGCGGGCCGGGACCCCGGACCGTTGGCCGGCCTGCCGGTGGCCCTGAAGGACAACTTGTGCCTGCAAGGGATGCCGACGACGTGCGGCTCCCGGATCCTCGAAACCTTCGTGCCTCCCTATGACGCCACGGTCGTGCGTCGGCTTCAGGCGGCCGGCGCCATCGTCGTGGGCAAGACCAACCTCGATGAGTTCGCCATGGGCTCCTCCACCGAGAACTCGGCCTTCGGGCCAACCCGGAATCCCTGGGATCCCGGGCGGGTCCCGGGGGGATCCAGCGGAGGCTCGGCGGTGGCCGTGGCGGCTGGGATGGTCCCCCTGGCCCTGGGCTCGGACACGGGAGGTTCCATCCGCCAGCCTGCCGCCTTCTGTGGAGTCAGCGGCATGAAGCCGACCTATGGTCGGGTCTCCCGGCACGGCCTGGTGGCCTTCGCCTCCTCGTTGGACCAGGTCGGCCCCCTGGCTCGAGACGCCCGGGACTGCGCGCTGCTGCTGGGTATCCTGGCGGGACACGATCCCCTGGACTCCACCTGCGAGGATCGTCCGGTCCCCGACTATCAGGCTTTGCTGGAACGCGGGGTCGAGGGCCTGCGCCTGGGGATCCCTCGGGCCTTCCTCCAGGGGCTGGAACCCGAGATGCTGGCCTCCTTCGAGGAGGCCACCGGGGCTCTGGTCGGCTGTGGGGCCAGGCTTGTGGACGTCGAGCTGCCCCATCTGGAATATGCCCTGCCCGCCTACTACATCCTGGCCCCGGCCGAAGCCTCCTCCAACCTGGCCCGCTTCGACGGGGTGCGCTATGGGCTGCGGGTCTCTGGGCCGGATGTGGCCGCGATGATGCGTCGGACCCGAGCAGCCGGGTTCGGAGCCGAGGTCAAGCGGAGGATCGTATTGGGGACCTACACCTTGTCGGCGGGCTACCACGAGGCCTACTATTCGCGGGCCCAGAAGGTCCGCTCGGTTGTCTCCCGGGACTTCCAGGAGGCTCTGGCCCGAGTCGATCTCCTGGTCTTGCCCACGACCCCCATCCCGGCCTTCCCGTTGGGTGAGAAGACCGCCGATCCCCTGGACATGTACCTGTCCGACGTCTATACGGTGGGAGTCAACCTGGCCGGGTTGCCGGGGCTCTCGGTCCCGATGGCGCCTGTTCAGGGCATGCCCGCGGGCTTGCAGGTGATCGGCCGGGCCTGGGACGAGGCAAGGGTCTTGGCGTGTGGGCAGGCTTTGCAGTCGGTCCGCCAGTATCACCTGGCCCTTCCGCAGTCCGGCCTCTTGGGCGGGGGCAAGGCATGAGCGCGCCCGAGGCTGCCAGCATGGCTTTCGAGACGGTCATCGGCCTGGAGGTCCACGCGGAGCTGGCCACCCGCACCAAGCTTTTCTGCGGGTGCCCCAACCGCTACGGAGCCCCTCCCAACTCGGCGGTCTGTCCAGTCTGCCTGGGGCTGCCCGGGGTCCTGCCGGTGCCCAACCGTCGTGCCGTGGAGTTGCTGATCCTGGCGGGCCGGGCCCTGGGCTGTGAGATCGCGGGCGTCTCGAAGTTCGACCGCAAGAACTACTTCTACCCCGACATGCCGAAGAACTTCCAGACCTCTCAGTATGACAGGCCTCTGGCCGAGCACGGGGCCTTGGAGTTCGAGGTGGGTTCGCGGGTCCATCGGGTCCGGATCCACAGGATCCACCTGGAGGAGGACGCCGGAAAGTCCGTCCACGTCGCGGAGGGCCGTCAGGAGGTGGCGGGGAGGCTGGGCGACTCCGATTTCACCCTGGTGGACTACAACCGGGCCGGGGTGCCCCTCCTGGAGATCGTCAGCGAGCCCGACCTGCGCGCGCCTGACGAGGCCGCTGCCTACCTCGAGACCCTGCGCGATCTCCTGCGCTGGTTGGAGGTCAGCGACTGCAAGATGGAGGAGGGGTCGCTTCGCTGCGATGCCAACGTGTCTCTGCGTCCGGTCGGGTCGCTGGCACTGGGGACCAAGGTCGAGATCAAGAACATGAACTCGTTCCGCTCGGTCTCGTCGGCCCTGGCCTACGAGGTGGTGCGCCAGCGCGAGCTGCTGGAGAAGGGCGATCGGGTTCTGCAAGAGACGCGAACCTGGGATGAGGAGCGAGGCGTCACGGTTTCCATGCGAGGGAAGGAGCACGCTCACGATTACCGCTACTTCCCCGAACCGGACCTGGCTGCCCTCGTGGTCGACCGCCAGTGGTTGGACCGGGTCGACGCCTCGATCCCCGAGCTGCCCGCGGCTCGAGCCCGGCGCTACCGACAGGACCCGGGCCTGACCCCGGCCCAGGCCTCCTGGTTGACCTCCAGCCGCAGCCAGGCGGACTTTTTCGAGGCGGCCGGGGCTACCCTGGAAGTGGTCACCTGGATGGCCAACGAACTCTCCAGGCTGGCGCGCGAGTCGGGCCTCGAGATCACCCAGGGCAGGCTCCTTCCGAAGGCCCTGTCCGAGGTGCTCGCCCTGGTCGAGCAGGGCACGATCAGCAACAAGGGTGGTCGGGAACTGCTGGAGCACCTGTTCCGGGAGGGAGGAGAGCCCGCGGAGCTGGTCCAGAGCCTGGGCCTGGCCCAGATTTCCGGCGAGGAGGCCCTGCAGGAAGAGGTCCTGGCGGTGCTCCGGGAGCATCCCCAGGCCGTCGAGGAGTTCCGTTCGGGCAAGGACAAGGCCCTGAACGTCCTGGTGGGGCAACTCATGAAGCGCACGCGGGGCCGCGCCAACCCTCAGGTGGCCCGACGCCTGTTGGAGCAGGCCGCCCTGCAAGACGAGGAAGGATAGGGGAATGCCGCAGAGTCTGTTTGCTGGCCTGGAGCTCCCGGAGGTCCCATTGGATGAGGCGCGCGAGCGCTGGATCTCCGAGCTGCAGTTCTTGCGGGCCTTGCGCCGCGCCGAGTTCGAAGAGATTCCGGCGGGAGAGGCGGCGGGCCGGGTGACCAGCCAGTCGGTGACGGCGCAGATCTCCTCCCCGCATTACTATGCCGCGGCCATCGACGGGCTGGCCCTGCGCGCGCGCGACACGGTCGGGGCGGCCCCCGGCTCGCCACGCGCCTTCCGACTGGGTCGGGACGGCACCTTCGTGGACACGGGTTCCGCCCTGCCCGAGGACTTCGATGCTGTGGTGCCCATCCACGAAATCCGTCTGGCCAGCACCGAGGTCGTCGAGGTGGATCGCCCCTCCACGCCCTGGCGCAACGTCCGACCGGCCGGCGAGGACCTGGCCGACCGGGAGGTGATCCTGCCCCGGGACTACCGGATCGGGCCCTTGGAGGTCGGAGCCATGCTGGCTGGAGGGGTGTTGACCGTCCAGGTCTACCGACGCCCTCGCGTGGCCATCCTGGCGGTGGGCTCCAGTCTGGTCCCCCCCAGCGTCCCCCCCGGGGTCGGCGAGATGATCGACTCCAATTCACCCATCCTGACGGGCCTGGTCCACTGGGCGGGCGGTGAGCCCTGCCCCCTGGGCGTGGTCGCCGAGCGGATCGAGGTGGTCGAGGAGGCCCTGCACCGGGCTGCCCGGCATCACGACATGGTGCTGGTGGTCGCGGGACCGTCGCACCGGACTCCTCTGCTGGCAACCCTGTTCGAACGCCTGGGCGAACTGGTCGTGCACGGGGTCGCCATCAAGCCTGGCCACTCGGTGGCCCTCGGAGCCATCGAGCGCAAGCCCGTCCTGGGTCTGCCCTTCTACCCGGTCTCGGTGTTCTTGACCTTCGAACTCTTCGCGCGCCCCGTGATCGAGGCCATGCTGGGGCAGCGTCCCCGGGAACCCGTGGTGGACGAGGCTGTCCTGGCGGACGGCCTGTGCTCTCCGGCCGGGGTCGAAGAGTTCCTCCGGGTCAAGCTGGGGATCGTGGACGGCCGACGGGTGGCCGTCCCCATCTCGAGGGGGGCAGCCCTGCTGATGTCCCTGGTCCGCGCCGATGGGATGGTCCACGTCCCCGCCAAGGTCTGCTCATTGGAGGTCGGTGCCTCGGTGGCGGTCCGCCGCCTGGACCCGGTCCGCCGGATCGACGGCAACATCCTCCTCCTGGGCACCCATGATGCTTGCTACGACCTGTTGCGCACGCATCTTCTGCACGTCAATCCCGACCTGCACCTCTTCTCTGCCAACACTGGCAGCGAGGCGGGCATCGAACGCCTGCGGCGGGGCCTGTGCCACCTGGCGGCGGCCCACATCTTCGACTCGCAGACCGGGGAGTACAATATCCCCTACCTGCGCGAGAAGGCGGCGGATCTTCCGGTGGTGCTGGTCAACCTCTTCCAGCGCTTCCTGGGCCTGGTGGTGGCCCAGGGAAACCCCAAAGGTATCTCCTCCCTTCGAGACCTGGCCCGTCCCGACATCTGCATGGTGAACCGCCAGGCGGGATCTGGCACGCGATGTCTCCTGGACCATCACCTGGCCAAACAGGGCCTGGATCCAGCCAGCCTTCGCGGTTACGACCGCGAGACCCACACCCACATTTCGGCAGCGGCGACCGTCTCCAGCGGGGCAGCCGATGTCGGTCTGGCCATCCCGGCCGCAGCCAAGGCACTGCGATTGGACTTCATTCCATGTCTTCCTGAACGGTTGGATCTGGCGATCCCCAAGAAGTTCTTCAACTCCTACTCACAGCAGGCTCTCCTGGGGGTGATCCGCTCGCGGGACTTCCAGGAGTGCGCCGGGCGCCTTCTGGAGGGTTACGACTTCAGCCTGGCAGGGACGGTGCTATGGGAGACGCCCTGACGCACCTGAGCCCCTCGGGAGAAGCCCGGATGGTGGGGGTCGGGCACAAGCCCGAGACCGAGAGGGAGGCCCTGGCCTCGGCCTGGCTGACCCTGACGCCCGAGACCCTGGCCCGACTGATGGACGGTTCCATCCCCAAAGGAGACGCCGCTGCGGTGGCCCGGGTCGCTGGAATCATGGCGGCCAAGCGGACCTGGGAGCTGATTCCCCTGTGTCATTCCTTGAGTCTTTCCGGGGTGGACCTGGAGGTTCAATGCCATCCCCCTCGCCGCGTCGAGATCCGGGCCCGGGTCCGCACCCACGCCCGGACCGGAGTGGAGATGGAAGCCCTGACCGCGGTCTCGGTGGCGGCCCTGGCCTTGTATGACATGCTCAAGGGACTCGAGAAGGGAATCGAGATCGGGCCCATCCGCCTGTTGGAGAAGCGGGGAGGCCAGGGGGGCGAGTGGATCGCCGGCCCGGCGGGGGAGGGGCCCGACCCGGAGCCTGCGAAGGGGACCTGATGCCTCTCTACCTGACCGAGGCCGACGTCGGCCGTTTGTTGAACCCCCGGGACCTGACCGATGCCCTGGAGGCGACCTTCCGCGGGTTGGCCCGGGGGGAGGCTGCTCAGCTTCCCCGCTTCCGGGTCCGTCACCACAAGCAGATGCTCCACACCCTGCCAGGGCTCTCGCTCTGCGACGGGGTGGCCGGGGTGAAGACCTACCTTTCGGGGCCCTCCGGAGCCCGCTTCGTGACGCTGCTCTTCGGCCTGGAGTCCGGAGCCCTGGAGGCGGTGGTCGAGTCCGATCGCCTGGGACAGTTGCGGACGGGCTGCGCCACGGCCCTCAGCGCCCGCTTTCTGGCTCCTCCGGGCCCTCTGGTCATGGGGCTCCTGGGGGCTGGAACGGTGGCCTGGGGACAGTTGGAGGCGCTGGTCGCCGAAGTTTCCCTGGCCGAGGTTCGCGTCTTCAGCCGTTCCGCGGATCGGCGCGAGGACTTCTGCCGCCGGGCCACCGAGAGCCTGGGGGTGAGGGCCCGTCCCGTGAACTCCGCCGCCGAGGCGGTCCAGGAGGCAGGCCTGGTGGTGACCGCCACCTGGACGCGCCACCCACTCCTGACCATGGACATGCTGGCCCCCGTCTGCCACGTCTGTCCGGTGGGCTCCAACAAGCCCGACCGGCGGGAGGTGAACGAGGATGTGATCCGCGGCGCCGACCTGGTGGTCGTGGACGATCTGGCCTCGGCGCGCAGCGAGGCGGGCGACCTGCTGGCGGTTCCCGACCTGGACTGGTCGACCGTGCAGACCCTGGCCGACCTGGTGCTGGCTGGGCGCCAGGACCGACCGGACCGCACCTTGTTCAAGTCGGTGGGGGTGGCCCTGGAGGACCTCTCGGCGGCCGCCCTGGCCGTGCGCAGGGCGCGCCAGTTGGGCCTGGGGCAGTCGATCGGCTGAACCCTGGGGGGCCAGGAACCGGATGCCAGAGTGGTGAAGGTTCTTGGGTATGTCGCACTTCACCCGCATCCAGACCCGCCTGGTGGCCCGCCAGCACCTGCTCGACGCCCTTCGTGACCTGGGGTTCTCGCCCCAGGTGGGCCGCCTCGAGGTCCGCGGCTATCTGGGGGTCACCCGGGCCGCCGAGATCCGGATCGACAGCGGAACCCCGGGATACGACATCGGCTTTGCCCAGGTGGGGGAGACCTTCGAGATGGTGGCCGACTTCTGGGGGATCAAGAATCTCGAGCAGGAGGCGTTCCTGCAGCGCCTGACGCAGGCCTACGCCCGCCGGGCCGTGCGCGCCCAACTGGCCGAGCAGGGCTTTTTGGTGGCCGAGGAGGTTCAGACCGCCCAGGGCGGCATCCGCCTGGTGTTGCGAAGGGTGGTCTGACGCAAGAGGTGATCCCTCCGGTCTGTCAGGAGGACCGGTTCGCGAGGTTGGGAAGGAGACGCACTTGGAGATCCAGGAGGTCCAGGTCGACATCGCAGCGGACGGAGGCGTCCAGCTCTCGGTGCGCGGGGTGAAGGGGCCAGGCTGCCTGGCTCTCACCCAGGCCGTCGAAGAGCAGTTGGGGGGGCAGGTCGTTCTGCGCGAACTCTCCGCAGAGCACGAGGAGGAAGTGGATCTGGCCGACCAGGCCGTCCAGGACCTCCGCCCGGGGTGGTGAGGTGTCCGGCCGACTCGCCGTTGACTTCGGCACGTGCAACACCGTGGTCGCCCTGTGGGACGCGGATCTCGAACAGGGCCACACGCCACCCCTGGGCGAGCTGGCCCTGACCGGTTCCTGGCAGGGCCGCGAGTTCCACCAGGTCCCTTCCCTGATCCACTATGAGGGGGACCGCGTCCGGGTGGGGCGCCAGGTCCTGACACCTTCGGATTTGCGGACTTCTCCTGCCACCTTCTGCTGGATGAAGCACTATCTGGGCCAGGGGATGAGGCTGCCTCGGGCGTTGCCAGGGCGCCGCGTGGACTACTTCCAGGCCGGCGCGGATTTTCTTCGCCAGGTCCTGGTGGCGGCAGGCGGCCTGGTGGACCTTCCCTCCGAGGAGGTGGCCTTCACCGTTCCCGTCGAGGCCTTCGAGCACTACCAGGACTGGCTGGACGAGGTGGTGCGCTCGGCCGGGGTCATGCGTCCGCTCTTCTTGGACGAGCCCTCGGCAGCCGCCCTGGGATACGGTGGGGGGATTCGTCCCGGAGAGGCCTTCATGGTCTTCGATTTCGGAGGCGGGACGGCGGACGCCACGGTGGTGCGGGTCGAACCGGACCCCGCGAGGCTGCGCTGCCGGGTCCTGGGGAAGGCCGGGGCCCAGGTGGGAGGCGCCACCATCGATGGTTGGATCGTGCGCCATGCCCTGGCCTTGGGAGGGCGAACCCAGGGACGCGGGGCGGGCAATCAGCTCTTGTGGGAGGCCGAGCGGGTCAAGAAGGCGCTCAGCGAAGGGGAATCCGAGGAGTTCCACCTGAGCGATCCGGCCTCCGGGGAGGATCTCAGGCTGCCCCTGACCCGCACGGCGCTGGACGATCTTCTGGAAGAGAACGGTCTGTTCTCGAAGCTCAACTCGGTCCTGGAGCTGGCGGAATCCCAGGCCACCGAGCACGGCTATCGCCGCGGGGACCTGCGGGCCTGCCTGATGATCGGGGGGTCCAGCTTCATCCCTTCGGTTCGCCGTCTGCTGCGCACGCGCTACGGGGAGATCGTCCGTTTCGACCGCCCTTTCGACGCGGTGGCCCTGGGAGCGGCGGCCTACGCAGCCGGGGCTGGTTTTGACGACCGCATCCGGCACGAGTACGCGCTGCGCCCCTACGACCGCTCGCTTGCAGACTATGTGCTGCGGACCATCGTGCCGGCGGGGACACCCTATCCTTGCACGATCTCCCGGCCGGACCGCCCCGACGAGCCGCTGGTCCTGACCATCAAGGCCAGTCATCCTGACCAGACCCGGCTTGGCCTTCAGGTCTACGAGGTGGCTCGGCCCGAGGCGGCCTCGTGCGGGGGAGGGGGCTTCGAACTGGTGTTCACCGAGAACGGTTCGGCGCGCTACAGTCCGCGGGAGGACGTCGAGGACTTCCGCTCCCGGCCGATCGGCTCGACGGCCTTCATCCAGGCCGACCCGCCGACAGCCCGAGGGGAACCCCGCTTTGAGGCGCGCTTCTCGATCGACCGCGAGAAGCGCTTGTGCGTGACCGTGCGGGACCTGCTGTCCGGCAAGACCATGATGCGGGACGCTCCGCTGGTCAAGCTCCGATGAAGTCCTCCCCGCCGTCGGCCGTCCCGCCCGGAACGCGCGCCTGTTTCGAGGGCCTCATGTCCCTGGCTGGCCTCTGGCCCGAGGACTGGACCCGCCAGCCGCTGGAGCGCGCCGCCCTCCAGGCAGGTCGAGCCCTGTTGGAAAATTCGCGGGATGGAACCTTGCTGCTGCTGGTCCCGGAGGGCGTCTTCCTGGCCGGGGGCGAGGGGCGCGACGAGGGGCATGGCGAACCCTTCCCGGTCCACCTGCCGGCCTACTACCTGGCCCTGCACCCCGTGACCAATGCCCAGTATGCTCGCTTCCTCGAGGTTGTCCAACCCGAGAAGGCGGACCTGGACCGCTGGATCCTCATGGACCGGGACTGCCTGGTTCAGCACACCGAGGAGGGGTACGCGGCCCGTGCAGGGCTGGAGGACCACCCCGTGATGCAGGTCTCCTGGCCCGGGGCCGAGGCTTATGCCCGCTGGGCTGGCCTGCGGCTGCCTTCCGAGCTGGAGTGGGAGAAGGCGGCGCGAGGGGTCGATGGCCGCCGCCATCCCTGGGGGAACCACTGGGATCCGTCCCGCTGTCGCCATCTGGGCCAGTACACGAAGGATTCGGCGCGCTCTCCGGAGGCCCCCATGACCTGTCCGGTCTGGGCCCACCCCTCGGGATGCAGCCCCTGGGGGCACTACCAGATGGCTGGCAACGTGCTGGAGTGGTGTGGGGACGGTTATGATGTCGGTGCTTATGCACGCTATCGGCGGGGCGTCCTGGTGCCACCGGCCAATCCGAATCGGGTGGTGCGCGGAGGCTCCTGGCGGGACGAATCCCCGGATTCCTTCTCCTGTACCCGACGCCGTTTCGAGCGGGACGGGCCGCCGCTCGTCAATCGGCCCTATGATTTCGGCTTCCGTCTGGCCCGGGGTCTGTGAGATGGGGACCATCTCGTCGGACTTCGGCCGGGAGGACCGGCTCGGGGCGGGGGGAGCCTGAAGTGTCCCTGCCGACTCGGGAGGACCTGGCCCGATGGGGGCGGTGGACCAGTTCGACCCGCCCCCTTCTCGGGAGGCTGCTGGGCTGGCTGGGCCTGCGGGCCCTGGAAAAGAACTCGGGCAACCCGGACGCCGTTTCCCCCCTTCTTCAGGTCCTGAACTCCCCCCATCCCGGTCTGGCGGCCCGGGCCGAGGCGATCCTGCGAGCGCTTCCCGACCCGGCTGCGGTGGACGCCCTGTGCGGCCTCTGGGCCCGCAGCCGGGACCCGCGTCTGGCCCGGATTCTCGAGTCCTCCGGCTACACGGCCCGGCAGCCTCTGGAACTGCGGGCCCTCTCCTGTCTGGCAGCGGCCCGCCCGGAGGAGCTGGTGGGATCGGACGGAGCGGAGGTCCCCGCCCTGGTGGCTGCCCTGGAGGACCGGGACCCGGTGATCCGCTCCCGGGCGGAGCAGGTCCTGCGGGACTTGACCCGGCCGGGCGCCATCGATGGGATGATCGACCTCGTCCTGGCCGGGAAGGGCGGGGAGCCCCTGGTCCGCCTGATCGAGGAGGCCGGCCATCAGCATTCCCTGGAGGGTCGGACCTTCATGTACCTGGTCCTGGTCGGGCGCATGGACGACTACCTGGGAGCCGACCACGAGTTCCAGGTGCTGCGGCCCGAATTCCAGGCCGCTCCGCCCGACCTGCAGGCCCGCCTGCGCGAGGCCATCGTGCACAGCGGCAATGTTCGGATGAACGGGCTCTTCGTCGTGCCTCGGCGGGAGAAGTCCCTGGGCGACCTGACCGAGGCGGACGCCGACCTGTTGGTGCGGGTCAACGCCCGAAATCGGAACTGGGAGGCCTTGTTCCGTTTCCTGTGGGTTCTTCCGGCGCGCCACATCGCGCGTGCAGTCCAGGCCATGGTGGCCGGTCGCTACCAGCCGGAGGATCCCGACCGGGCCCGGCTCCTGAAGGAGTTGTCGGGCCGCGTCGCCGAGATCGGCGGGGTTCCTGAAGGGAGTGTCGGCCGACTGCCCTTGGGGCCCGTCCTGGAAGGTTGGCTGGCCGCAGGGGGAGCGCCCGAGCATTCCGGGCGCACCGACGAGGACCTGCGCCGAGCGCTGGCGCGCCCCACGTGCCCGGCGGGTCAGGTCCTGGCTCTGGGAGGGCTTCTCCGACGCCAGAGCCTGCAGCCTGCCGATCTGGAGGTCGCCGGCAGCAGCCCTCACTGGCCCGTCCGCTTCGTGGCCGCGGCCCTGGGCGGGCGGGTGGAGACCCTGCATGAGGGCGCCTCGCTGTGGCTGGGACGCCTGGCCCCGGTCTACGCCGCGGATCGGGTCTGGGGGGGAAAACCCTGTGAGTTGACCCGCGAGGGCCTGGAGGCCCTGCAGGAGGGTCTGGCGGCACTGCCCGATCGCCGGGTTGCGGGAGGGCTCCTGCTTCTCGAGGCGGTCTCTGCCCACTATACGGCCCACGACATCGAGCTGGAGGTGGGTGCCCACGTGGTGCTGGACGAGGACGCCTTCGAGATCGACGGCTGACCCCGAGTTCCAGGACCCGCTCGGGGGCGTCACGAACGGGACGCCAGGGCCGGTCGGGCCCGGCACCGCGCCGCTCCGGCAACCCGGAGGGGCGACTCCCCGGCCGGACCGGGAGGTATTTCGATGGACTTCAGACAGGAGATGGAGCTCTTCCTGCGCGCCCGCTTCACCGTGATCTGGGTGGTCACGCACGAGGAGGGACGCCTGCTGGAGGAGCTGCGGCAACTCTGCGAGGCCGGTCGGCGCACGCTCTTGACCTGGGATCTGGCGGCCGGGTTCGCCTCGGAGGTCCACCCACCCCCCGTCTGTCCCGAGGCCCGGGACCCCAAGTCCGCCCTGGAGGCCATCGACAAGGCGGACGACTCGAGGGATTCGGTCTTTCTGTTGAAGGATTTTCACGCATGTCTGGACCGTCAACCGGTCATCGTCCGGCAACTGCGCAACCTGGCCGGGCGGCTGAAGCTCACGCGCAAGAGCCTGGTGGTGTGCTCTCCGGTGGCCCGGATCCCCGAAGAGCTCAAGGATGAGGTCTTCCTGATGGAGTTTGCTCCTCCGGATGTCCCTCAGCTCGAGCAGATCCTGGACCGCCTGGTCGCCGGCTCGCAGATCCGGGTCGACCTGACCCCCCTGGGGCGCGAGAAGATCCTGCACGCCGCCTTGGGCCTGTCCGCCAACCAGGCCCGGCGCGTCTTCGGCAAGGCCATCGTGGCCGAGGTGCGCGATGGAATGGGCCGTGTGCTCAAGCCGGCGGGCTGTCTGGATGAGCGGGGCATCGACATGATCATGGCCGAGAAGAAGGCCATCATCCGCGAGTCCGGGGCCTTGGAGTTCTACTCTCCGGAAGAGACCCTGGCGGACGTGGGGGGGCTGGAGGTGCTCAAGGAGTGGCTCCGTCAGCGTGAAAAGGCCTTCTCTCAGGAGGCCCGAGACTATGGATTGCCAGCCCCCAAAGGGATCGCCCTGATCGGGATCCCGGGCACGGGCAAGAGCCTGACGGCTCGGATGGTGGCCGGTTTGTGGCACCTGCCTCTGGTCCGCCTGGACATGGGAGCCCTCTTCGGAGGGCTGGTGGGGCAGTCCGAAGAGAACACCCGGCGGGCCCTGGCCCTGGTCGAGACGATTTCGCCCTGTCTGTTGTGGATCGACGAGATGGAGAAGGGCTTCGCCTTCGGAGGCGGCGACGGGGGCACCAGCCAGCGCGTCTTCCAGAGCTTCCTGACCTGGATGCAGGAGAAGCGCAAGCCCGTCTTCGTCATCGGCACGGCCAACAACATCGCGGCGCTGCCTCCCGAGTTCCTGCGCAGAGGGCGCTTTGACGAGGTCTTCTTCCTGGACCTGCCGACAGCCCTGGAGCGACGCGAGATCTTCCAG
The DNA here is from genome assembly GCA_002423485.1 of Candidatus Xenobium occultum. Lineage (GTDB taxonomy): Bacteria > Vulcanimicrobiota > Xenobia > Xenobiales > Xenobiaceae > Xenobium > Xenobium occultum. The sequence continues at coordinate 35,988 of DIWH01000069.1, forward strand.
GTGCACCTCGAGAAGCGCCGGCGTCCTCCGCAGATGTACGACCTGGAGGCCCTGGCGGAGGCCTCGGCAGGCTACGTGGGCGCCGAGATCGAGCAGGCCGTGGTCGACGCCATGTATCTGGCCTTCAACGACCGCGAGGTCCCGGGGCGGGACTTCACCACCGAGGACATCCTCCAGGCCCTGGCTCGCCAGGTGCCGTTGTCGAGGTCGCAGGTGGAGGCCATCCAGGCCCTGCGCCTGTGGCTGGTGGAGGGCAGGGCTCAGTCGGCCTCCTACGTCGAGACCTCCAGGTGGCGGGAGAACGCGGTGGCATTGCAGCCTCCCGCCGGGACCGCTTCGTCGACATGAGTCCGGCCTCCGCTGCGGCGCCGGGCCGCGCCGCAAGCCAGGACGGACCGGGCGGGAGTCCTCGCGTGTTGCGGGTGCACGACTTCATGGCGTCGAGCCGGGCCAACGGTCCGGGCCGGAGGGCGGTCTTGTGGGTCCAGGGCTGCTCGCGGCGCTGTCCGGGGTGCTGCAATCCCGCCACCCACTCCTTTCAAGGCGGCCGGACGCTGGAGGTCGGGGAGCTCTGCAGTCGGATCGAAGGCCTGGCGGCCACCCTCGAGGGTTTGACCGTGAGCGGCGGCGAGCCTCTCGAGCAGCTTCCGGCCGTCCTGGCCCTGCTGGAGCGTCTCCGCCGCGGCAGCCGCCTTTCGGTGATCCTGTTCACCGGCTGGACCTTCGAGCAGGTCGCCTCCCTTCCCGAGGCCCCGACCCTGCTGTCCTGCCTCGACCTGTTGGTCGCCGGCCCCTACGACGCCACCCGTCGTCGGCCCGGCGGGCTGCGCGGCTCGTCCAACCAGACGCTCCACTTCCTGACGGGGCGCTACACCCTGGGCGACGTGCTGGAGGTGCCCGAGGCCGAGATCCTGATCACGCCGGCGGGAGAGGTCCTGTGTACGGGGGTGGATGGCTCTGGGGCCCTGGCAGGCCTGACCGACCGGACAGGCGAAGGACCGCCCTCGTGACCCGCCGTGACCTGATTGATCTTGGAATTCCCCCGGGTGAAGTTCTGGGCCTGGCTTCCTTCCTGGTGCGCAACGCCCGGGAGCGTGGCCTGGAGCCCGAGGAGATCCGAACCCGGCTCCAGTCCCTCCTGAAAAGCCCGGAGGATCACCTGGAGGATGCCTGCTTTGGCTCCCTGGCCAAGGCCCTGCGGGCGGGGGGGCATCCCGGCTGAGGGGCTCTCGGGCCCTGCGAAAACTCTCCTCCTTCGGCGAAGGACTGGGGAGACCGATGCGGAAGGTTCGAGCCCATGTGGCTTGCTGCTGACGAAGTACTCGATACCCTCCGGATGATCGACTCCGAGCATCTCGACATCCGCACCGTGACGCTCGGAATCAGTCTGCAGGATTGCGCCGCTCCGACGATGCGCTCGGCCTGCGAGCGGGTCGTCCGCAAGATCCTCACCGTGGGTCGGGAGCTGGTCCGCGTGGTCGAGCAGGTCTCGGATGAGTTCGGGATCCCCATCGTCAACAAGAGGATCGCCGTCTCCCCTGTCTCCTACGTGGGGGCGGCGACGGGCGAGAAGTCCTACGTGCCTCTGGCCTGCGCCATCGACCGCGCGGCGGCCGAGGTGGGCGTGGACTACATCGGCGGCTTCTCGGCCCTGGTCCACAAAGGTTTCAAGGACAGCGACCGGGTGCTCTTCGACTCGATTCCGGAGGCCCTCAACGCCACCGAGCGGGTCTGCTCCTCCCTCTCGCTGGCCTCCACTCGAGCCGGCATCAACATGGATGCCGTCCGGCGCTTCGGCGAGATCGTCCTGGAGACGGCCTTCATGAAGCCCGAGCTGCTGGGCCTGCCCTGCTGTCGGCTGGTCTCGTTCTGCAACATGGCCGAGGACAACCCCTTCATCGCCGGCGCGCTGCACGGGCTGGGGGAAGCTGAGGCGACCATCAACGTCGGCATCAGCGGCCCCGGAGTGGTGCGCTCGGCGATCCTGCGCCTGGGCCCCACGGCCGATCTGGGGCAGGTGGCCGAGGCCATCAAGCGCACGGCCTTCAAGATCACCCGGATGGGTGAACTGGTCGGGCGGGAGGTCTCGCGTCGGCTGGGGGTCCCCTTTGGAATCCTGGACCTCTCCCTGGCACCGACGCCGGCTCGCGGCGACTCGGTGGCCGAGGTCCTGGAGGCCATGGGCCTGGAACGCTGTGGGACCCACGGCACCACGGCGGCCCTGGCGCTTCTGAACGATGCCGTCAAGAAGGGCGGCTCCATGGCCTCGTCCTACGTGGGCGGCCTCTCGGGGGCCTTCATCCCGCTGTCCGAGGACGAGGAGATGGCCCGCTGCGCTGGTATGGGAGCCATTTCCCTGGACAAGCTCGAAGCCATGACCTGCGTGTGCTCGGTGGGCTTGGACATGATCGCCATCCCCGGTGACACCCCGGCGGAATCCATCGCCGGCATCGTCGCCGACGAGATGGCCATCGGGATGATCAACAACAAGACCACCGCGGTCCGGCTGTTGCCGATCCCCGGCAGGAAGGCGGGGGAGGAGGTCTCTTATGGAGGCCTCCTGGGAGCCGCTCCGATCATCCCGGTCAACCCCTTCTCGTCGGCTGGCTTCATCCATCGGGCCGGACGGATCCCCGCGCCCTTGCAGGCCCTGAGGAACTAGGTCCCGGATCCGATGATGGAGATCGTGCTGGTCCGCCATGGCCAACCCCAGTGGGAGCCCGAGGGGAAGGCAGATGACGACCCGGAGCTGACCCCCCTGGGCCTGGAGCAGGCCGAGCGGGTGGGCCAGTTCCTGGGGCGGGAGTGCTTTGACGCCTTCTACGTCTCACCGCTCCTGCGCAGTCGCCAGACGGCCTCGCCCCTGGCCCGACGGCTGGGGATGGAGCCCAAGGTGGTCCCCTGGCTGGAGGAGATCCGCACCCCCCGGATGGCGGGGACTCCGGCCGAGAAGGTCCGTCGCTACATGGAGGAATTCCGGGCCCAGGACCTGGTGAAATGGTGGGAAGGTCCCCCTGGGGGGGAATCCTTCCGGCACTTCCACGAACGCGTCGTGGGGGGCGTCGAGCCCCTGCTGACCGACTCGCACCGGATGGGCGTCCATGAAGGCGGGGCCTGGCGTCTGTGGCAGGTTCCGCCCAGCCCGCAGCGCCTGGTGGTCGTCAGCCACGCCGGCGTCAGCGCGGTGCTGGTCTCGCACCTCTTGGGCATCGAGGCCGTCCCCTGGGAGTGGGAACGCTTCCACCTGGGCTGGGCCGGAATCGCCCGGCTGGTCACCAACCGCCTGGCGGGAGCGGCCATCTGGCGGTTGCTCTCCTTCGACGAGAGGACCCACCTGGCCGGTCTGCCCGATCCACCGGGCTGAGGTCCGACGCTGAATCCTTTCCGGTCCTACCTCATCCACACTGGAGAACGCAACAAGACACGGAGGTCTTTTCAGATGAGTCAGCACGAAATCACCGATCAGCAGTTCCAGTCCGAGGTCCTGGAGGCCAGCGAGCTGGTGCTGGTGGACTTCTGGGCCCCCTGGTGCGGGCCTTGCCGCATGATGGCCCCGACCCTGGAGAAGGTGGCCGGGCAGTTTGCCGGCCAGCTCAAGGTGGTCAAGGTCAACGTCGATTCCAACCAGGAATGGGCCACCAAGTACTCCGTCCGCGGGATCCCCGCGCTCTTCTTCTTCCGGGCCGGGCAGCCTGTCGACAACGCCGTGGGCGTCCAGTCCGAGGCGTCGCTGGTTCAGCGGATCGAGAAGCTCCTGGCCTCGGTGGGCTGAGGCCGGGCCCGTCATGCCGGCCGGCTACAGGGCAGTGGCCCTGTCCACCCTGACCGGGGCCCTGCTGGGCGCCAGTTTCTCGTGGGGGCTTGGGTTCCTGGGGGCGCCCACCTGAAACCTCTTCTGCAACCCCTGGAATGCGGCCCTGTTCGGGGCGGTGCTGGGGTTGCTGGGGTCTGCAGGTGGCAGGCCATCGACTTGAAGGTTGAAGGGCGAAGGCGCATCCGCGCGCTTTCGCCCTTCAACCTTTTCGGACGGAGGAGATCGCCGCAGGTCGTCGCAGGAACCTGCACATCAGTCCTGGTCGCCCCATTCGGTGACCGGGAGGGCGGAGGGCCCGGTGACCCCCGAGATCAGCATCATCCTGCCGACCCACAACGGAGCCCGTTACCTGGCCGGTTCCATCCAGAGCTGCCTGGAACAGACCTTCGGGGATTTCGAACTCGTGGTCGTCGACGACGCGTCGAGCGACTCCACTCCCCGGATCCTGGAGGGCTTCGCCGCCGAGCCTCGGGTGCGGATTCTCCGCTCCGAGCAGAACCTGAAGCTCCCGGGGGCGTTGAACATGGGTTTCGCCCAGGCCCGGGGGCGCCTGTTGACCTGGACCTCGGACGACAACCTCTATGAGCCCGGGGCCCTGGAGGCCCTGCGCAGGGTGCTGGTCGAACGCCCTGGAATCGACTTGGTGTATGCCGATTACTCGGTCATCGATCTCGAGGGTCGGGTCCTGCGCCAGCACCGATGCTCCGATCCCGACTACATGGTGGAGCGCAACTGCGTGGGGGCCTGCTTCATGTACCGCCGTTCGGTCATGGAGCGGGTGGGGCCCTATGAGACCGAGACCTTCCTGGCGGAGGACTACGATTTCTTCTTGAGGACCTTCCTGGCCGGCCTCCGGATGCACCACCTCGCCGAGGTGCTGTACCGCTATCGTGTCCACGGGGCCTCCCTGGGCTCGACCTTCGGGGCCGGTCAGGTCGATGAGGTTGCGGAGGCCGTGCGTCGCCGCCACCTCAAACCATGGAAGCGCGAGTGGGTCCGCCTGCGCCGGCGGGTTCGCAAGGTTCTGGGTCTGCTGAGGTCCTCGTAGAAGGACCCCCGGGACCATCCCGCGGAGAGACCCGTAAGGCCTGCCATCCTGGCTCGGATTCCCTCCCTCCCCAGGACGTCGTGGACGGGGTTCACGGACGCCGGAAAACGGTTGACAGGCCCGAGAAGGGGAGGCTATAATCCTCCAGTCGCGGGCACGTGGCAGAGAGGACAATTGCATCAGACTGTAAATCTGACGCGCGACGCGCTACGGAGGTTCGAATCCTTCCGTGCCCACCAAAGGAAACCCCGAGCAATCGGGGTTTCTTCGTTTTCAGGGGCATGGGTGGAAACTTGAAAATTAGTAGCAAATAGAGGGGTTTGGAGGGAGCCAACCGGCACCAAAACCGGCACCAGACGATTCATCGAGTCCTGGGCCCGGTCTCCAGTCGGGTCGACTGGCCGTTTCGGTCGCAGGGTTTGGGGTCGGGGGGGCGAAGTCCATTCATTCAGGAAGGATGGCGGTGCATTTGGACGCGTGGTTCGCTGCGGGGGACCGATTGGCGAAGGGGAGGGCGGTGCTCAACGGGGATTCCCGGACGATCCTCGTGGTGGACGATGAGCCCGAGTTCCGGGAAGTCCTCGGTATCGGGCTGGCGAGACAGGGCTTCCGTGTCCTGAAGGCGGCCAATGGGCGCGAGGCTCTGGCGTGTCTGGAAGACAGGCTCGGAGAGGTCGCCCTGGTCATCACCGACATCGTGATGCCGGCCATGGACGGCCTGGAGTTGGCCACGGAGCTGGGACGTCGCGCCCCAGAGATGCCCCTCCTGCTGATCACGGGAATGCCCGGCCAGGACCCCTGCTGCGACGGGCGCACCCTGCTCCTGCTCATGAAGCCCTTCCGCCTTCGCGAACTGCTCCGGCATGTCCACGATCTGCTGGGCCCCTCCAACGGGGCTGGCGGACGAATCCTGCCGGGTGTCGATTAAACAAGTCGGCAACCACCCCGGGCCGCTTTCGTGACAGGATCGGAGACATGAAGTTCTCTGAGATCCGCTCTGCAGTGACCGACCGTCTGACCTCCGTCCGCGATTGGATCGGGGAGAACGTGATCGGGGACGAACGCGACTACGGCGGCGCCGGCGCCGCAGACGGCCGCATGCGGGACTATGCGGTCCTGGGAGGGGCAGCCGGCGCCGCGGTCGGCGGAGCGGCCGGAACCGCCCTGGGTTTCCAGGCCCAGGCCGCGGACTCCATCCGCGAGGAGTGGGTTCCCCTCTCGATCGACGACCCCAGCCTGGCGGGTTACCACGAGAGCATCACGCCCGACATCGAGCGGACCTGCAGCACCGAGTGGCACACCGATTCCGACGGGAACCGCTACAGCACCGAGACCTGCACCGAGCGGACCCGAGGCTACTGGCACAACTTCAGCCCCCGGATCGACCACACCAAGGTCGGCGAGTACACCGAGCCACGCTTCGTGCACGGCTCCTTCTGGGAGCCTCTGGGAGCCGGCGTGGCTGGCGCCTTGCTGGGCGGGGTCACCGGAGTGGCCCTGGGGGCCGGCATCGCCGCCCTGCGCAACAGCCTCGAGAAGGACGAGCCTCCAAAGCAGGCTCCTCCTCTGGACAAGGAACGCCGCGACGAGGTCCGCAACCTGGCCGGTAACGCCGTCCTGGGTGGGGCCATCGTGGGGGCCGGAGCCGGGGCCGTCCTGGGCGCGGTGGCCGGGGGCCGCGAGGTGGCCGCCCAGGAGGTCCATTCGCGGACCTGGAGCGTTCCGGTCACCGAGCATCGCTACCTCGGGGAGATTCCCTCCGACCATTACGACTTCTTCTACCCCTGGCACGACGACTGGAGCCACGGAAGCTCTTCGGTCTACCGCGAGGCTCCGGTCCTGGGGCGCGATGGCACGCCGCAGATGCAGAACGTCTCCGACACCTTCGAGACCGGACGTTACGGGCCGGTGGCGGGTGGGATCCTGGGGGGCATGATCGGCGCCGGGGTCGGAGTGGCCAGCGGCGTGGCCGTCGGAGTGGCCGCCCGGATGCTGGCGGAGCGCTCGCCCTCTGCGCAGCAGCCTGCCGACCAGACGGAGGCGGTCCAACCGGCGGCCGGTCAGGATTCCCATCAGGAAGAGGTCTCCCAGGCTTAGTCCTTCCGGCTGAACCAGGCCCAGGCCAGGGAGAGCCCCAACCCGACGCCCAGACCGGTGCGGGCGGCGCGCCCCACCTTCATCTCTTCGGGCTCGGGCAACGGCTCCAGCAGTCGCAGACGCACCGCTCGGTAGGGTTCGGTGTGGCGGCGCAGGGTGTCCTGGTCACAGTGCCAGGGATCGATCCCGGCAAAGACCTTGGCGGCAAACCCCGAGTCCTGCAGGACGCTGCGGATGGCTTGCAGGCGTTCCTGAGGGTCCTGGACCTCCTCGGCTCGGGCCAGCCACGAGCCGTCAGGAAGCCAGACCTCGGCGAAGGGATGCGCCTGGAGGTTCTTCAGCCAGTCGGTTCGCCCCCCGAAGCCCGCCAGGGCCAGGATCGAGTCGCCGCAAGGCGAGTAGTTCAGGGGGGTGCGGCGCATCTCGCCGCTCTTGCGGCCGACTGTTCCCAGGACCATGATCCGGCCCGTCAGGCGATGGGTCAGGTTCATGGGGCCGCCCAGGCCGGCGTGCCACATCCAGATCATGAATCGGTTGAAGGATCGGAACCCGTCTCTGTCCATCGCGTCTGCTCCCCGAGGCGTGGCGATCAGGGGATGTGCGCCATCGCACTGGAGTCTTCAATCCGGGCGACCCGATCCCTGGAATTGGAGTGTCTGGTGTGGGGTCCGGGAGTTCGGAAGATCTCGCGGAACTTCTGGCTGGCGGTCGAGCCCGAGGCGTTCGAGCCGTCAAGGCTGTTGAGATCGACCTGGCTGAGGTCGATCTGGGGCGAGAAGGCCTGGCGGTGCAGGTCCTCGACCAGGTCCGCCGCGGACTGGTGCAGGTCCTGCTGGAGCGGGGCCACCCCGCGAGCCAGCACACTTCCATCGGTTCCCAGCAGGAGGGCCTCCAACCGGTCCCCGGCCAGCGAGAGCTGCAGGGGAAGACCGTCGCCGACTCGGCGGAATCGCGGAGAGCGCCCCAGGCTCCGGGCCACCTCGCGCATGGTCGGGTTGTTGTCGCCCTGAAGGGTCACCGGCAGCCGGGCGCGCACGGTCCGCAGCATCCCCGGGGCCTTCTGCATGGCCATCTGGAAATGGGTCAGGGCCTGGGCGCGTTCACCCCGATCTTCCAGAAGCTGTCCGGCGCGGGCGTGAAGGCGGGCCCGCAGCAGGGATTCGGACTCCGGCAGGTTGCTCAAGGCCCGTTCCAGGTGCTGCAGGGCCGTCGAACGGTCTCCGGAAAGGGCGGCGACTTCGGCGTCGATGGCCTCCAGGAACGGCTCCTCCAACGGGAGCTTCTCAGGCGGATTCTGACGGAGTTCCTGGAGGGCGGCGGCGGTGACGCCCGACCCGTACAACTCCACCAGGTCGGGACGGAACCATTCGCCCATCGAGATCGAGCCGGCCCAATAGGGGCGGAGGCTGCCCTGGACCCGATCATTGGCCACCGCCAGGGCCGCGACCCGGCGCCCCGCCGCCCGGGCCTTCAAGCCCAACTGCAGACGCTGGAAGGCCAGTCGCCACCACTCCAGGCCGCGGGCGGAGGCCATGCGTTCGGACAGGCGCTCGCGCCAGGCCAGCAGGGCCGAGCGCCACACCACCAGGTTCCCAGCCTCGGCCTGATCCTTGGTGCCGGAGGTGCCGCCCCTCCGGTCGGGCCGCTGGACCAGCATGTCCAACTGGTCCAGGCCCTCTTCCACATATCCCAGTTCCAGCAGCAGCTCGCCCGTCATCTGCTGGGTGTCGGCCATGGACTGCTGGTACAGGAAGGGTTTGATGGCCCGGGCCCACTGGTGCATCCGGCGGGTGGCCTCCAGGGCTTCGGGAAAGCGGGCCTGGGTCAGGTAGAGCCCGGCCAGGTCCAGGTAGGGGTTGGAGAAGGTCTGGTCGTTGAACGGGACCGAGGTGGCCTCGCGGAAGTAGCGCTCGGCCTCGTCGTACTTGCCCAGGGCCAGGGCGGCCTCTCCTGCGTTGCGAAGATAGGTGCAGTCCAGCGGCCAGTTGTTCTGGTGAGCCTCTGCCAGCAGGCTCTGGAAGGCATTGTAGGAGGCCTGGGCGTTGCCATACTCCATCTCCAGGGCACCCAGGCTGTTCCATGCCACGATTCGGGCCACCGGGTCGCCGCTTCCGAAAGCCTGGGAGAGCTTCTCACGGGCCTCGATCTCGCGGTCCAACTTCATCAATGGCCAAGCGAACTCGGCGGCCACCACCGGTCCTCCTCGCAGGCGGGCGAACTCCTCCAGGATAGCCAACTGGTCCTGGTAGCGGTCCATCTCCGCCAGGACCAGGCGCAACTCGAAGAGGGCCAGGGCATAGAACTGGAAGGCTTCCGAGATGCCCCGGTCCGAGGCTCTCAGTGCCAGCTTCCTGCCCTTCTCGAGGTGGAAGCGGGCTCGGGGGAGGTCCCCTTCCGAGCGGTGCAGCACGAAGCCCATCAGGATCTGGCCCGCATAGGAGTCGGGGTCGCGGGCCAGGACCCGATCCGCCAGCTCCCGCCAGGCCACCAGGTTTTCGGGGCGATCCATCAGGCCGGCCACCTCCTCCGCAGTGGGAGGGTCGGAGGAGGTGGCAGGGTCGCGGGCCAGGGCCGGCAGGGCCAGGACCCCCAGCACGAGGGACATCACCAGAAGCACCAGGGTCGCCCGCCAGGCTTGCGGTGCTCTGGAGGGGCTCCCGGGGCATCCGATCCGGCAGGTCGCCTGCTGGGGCTGGTTCAGTCGGCTCATCGCAGCGTGGAGCGGGTCAATGTCTCCATGGCCGGGCGGGTGCACTCGCGGATCACCTCCGAGGCGTCGTCGATTCCCGGCGCCAGCTCCATGCGGTGGGCGAAGACGTAGGGAGCCAGGTAGGCCACGTCCTCCGCCGTGACGTAGTCCCGTCCCCGTTTCAGCGCGCTGGCCTGCAGGGCGGGCAGCATCAGCACCAGGCTGCGCGTCGAGACCCCCTGGGTGACGTGCGGCGACTCGCGGATCGAGCGGGCCATGTCCACCAGGCAGGTGTGGATGCGCTCGTCCACGTGGACGAAGGACTCGACGGTGCGGCGGGCCAGCACCACGGACGAGCGGCTCACCCGCGGCAGATCCAGGCCGGGAGCCTGTCTGCGCTCCCGGGCGCTGCGCAGGACGTCCAGCTCGGCCTCCCTCTCGATGTAGTCCATGCGGATCTTGAAGAGGAATCGGTCGTGCTGGGCCACCGGCAGCGGGTAGGTGCCGGCCTGGTCGCGCGGGTTCTGGGTGGCCACCACGAAGAAGAGCTCGTCCAGGGGATGGGAGACGTTGTCGACGGTCACCTGCTTCTCGGCCATGGCCTCCAGCATGGCCGCCTGGACCTTGGGCGAGGTGCGGTTGATCTCGTCCGCCAGGACGATGTGGGCGAAGAGGGGGCCCGGTCGGAAGCTGAAGGACCCCGTGTCCGGGTCGAAGACCGTCACGCCGGTGATATCCGAGGGCAGAAGGTCGGGCGTGAACTGGATCCGGCGGAAGGCCACGATCTCGTCGTGGGGCTGATCGTCCTCGATGGCGTCGCCCAGGGCCTTGGCCAGGGTCGTCTTGCCCGAGCCCGGATAGTCCTCCAGAAGGACGTGCCCGTCCGCCAGGAGCGCGGTCAGCAGCAGGTCGATGACCGCCTCCCGCCCGCGGATGGCGTGTTGCAGGCGTCTCTCCAGGGTCTGGGCCAGTTCGTAGGCCTGGTCCAGGAGCGTGCCGCGATTGGCCGGGATGGTGCTGGTATTCAAGCCGGGGACCTCCGAGGTTTGTTCTCTAGCGGACGAAGAGCCAGGAGAAGGGGTTGAGCAGACCCAGGAAGCGGCGCCAGAAGGGAACGCTCCGGCGGATCTGCCGTCCCAGGTCGCGGTAGTGTTTGAGCAGTTCTCGACCTTCCGGTCGGCTGGGGTTCTGGGGATCTCCCAGGGCCTCGCGCATTCGGAATTCGGTCAGCGGGGCCAGGGCTTCGAAGCGATTGCCCAGATCCCGAGCAAAGCGCTCGCGGGTGTCCCCAAAAGGCCGGGTCAGGCCCACGTCCGCCAGGCAGTCCAAGGCGGCCCGGAAGGTGCGCAGGGGCCGCGTGCTCTCCGGCCCGAAGTAGGGGCCGAGCCGGCGCACGACCTTCCCCGCCCAGGCCGCCAGGACGCCCAGGATCAGAAGGATGCCCGCGCCTCGGGCCAGGACCGCAAGAACCTGGCGGGCCAGCTCGGTCAGCGAGCGCTTCTGTTGAGGCTTGCCTTCCTGGCTGGGAGCCTCCTTGCGGGCCAACTGTCCCAGCATCCGCTGAAGGTCGGCGTCGGGTGGAGGGGGAGGCCGCGCGTCGGTGCGCTGCGGGGAGACATCCAGGGGGACCCATCCCACCCCGTCGAGGTAGATCTCGCACCAGGCATGGGAGTTGGCGTCCTGCAAGAGCAAGGCCGATCCCTCGAAGCGGTAGCGGGCATCCGCCGCGTAGCCCGTGGCCACGCGCGCCGGAATGCCCAGCGAGCGCACCAGGTGGGTGGCGGCGTGGGCGAAGTGCACGCAGTAGCCCACCTTGTCTCCGAACAGGAACCGGGCCACCGCGTCGTCGGAGTCCAGGATCCGCTGGCTGAGGCTGTAGGTCCCCTCGGTCTCCAGCCACAGCTTGACCATCACGGCCTGGGCCAGGGGGTCCTCACGATACTGCTGCTGCAGGCGTCCCACGATCTCGTTGGCCAGCCTGCGATAGCGCGGATCGTCCGGGGTCCGGGTGTAGTGGGACCACACCTGCCGCGACCAGAGAGGATTTCCGGCGCGGCGCCCCATCAAGGCCGAGAGATCCCCGATGAAGGCCGCGGACTGGACCTTGTAGGCGCGGACGAAATGGTAGGGGTCGGGGTTCCCGCTGGCTTCCATGCGGGTGGCATTGATCAGGCCGATCGGCAGGGGGTGGGCGATGATCAGGTTGACGGTGGTCCGGACGGTCCGCGTCAGGCTGGAGTCGGTAGGCTCGGGGACGATCCCCACCCCGCCGGGCTGGGCCTCGGGGCCCGCCGCCGGGAAGCGCGAGGGCACGTCCCGGTCCGCCAGGCCCGTCGTGTCGGGCACCAGGCGGGCTCCGTTGAACATGCTCATGGTCTTCTGGCGGAAGTAGTAGAAGCCGTCGGTGGGCGTGAAGTCGTCGTGGAAGAGGACCAGGGCCACGGGCTTGGGCTGACCCTGCTCTCCCTTGTCTTCGGGTTCAGGAGGCTTCTGGCGAGGCTTCTCCTTCCCGTTCGGATCCTGCTCCATCGGCGGAGGCGGCTTGCCCTCCTGCTCCTGCTGGCCGTTCTGGCCCATGGGCTTCTGCTCGGGGGCCAGTTGCTGAAGTCGGTTCAAGGGCAGCAGGACCGTCACCAGGAAGGCCAGCATCAGCAGAAGCCCCAGGTCGACCAGGGTGTTGCGCCGGTTGAAGCGCCCCACCGACAGGACCAGGAGGGTGGCTGCCGTCAGGGCTCCGGCGGCCATCAGGAAGGGGACGGGATCCCAGCCTTGGGACCAGAGAGGGTCCACGAACAAGTGGGGACGGCTGATGAATCCGTCTCGGTGGGCCGAGAGCGGCGTGATCAACGCCAGGCAGACCAGCGCCAGCTCCACGGCCATGAACGAGGCATGGCGCACGGTGGCGGCGTGCAGGCACCCCACCAGGATGAGCCCGCCCAGGAACCAGGTGGTTCCATCGGCCACGCCGTAGGCCAGCTCTGGGCCGAACAGCCCCGCCAGGATCCGGCTGCGGGTGGGCAGGCCCGCAAGCCACAGCCCCACGGCTCCCAGGAGGGATCCTCCGACCAGGATGGTCGGGGTGCGCAGGCGGGTCCTGGCCAGCAGGGGGCCTGACAGGAATCCGGCGAAGCCTCCCAGGAATCCTCCCAGGATCCCGGTCGAGACGCTGATGCTCCAGGCGCCGATGGCCAGGGCCAGCCCCCAGACCAGGGCTCCGACCAGACGCTTGAGGGCCAGGTTCCAGTCGACCTTCATCTGGCTCCTCCGCGGTCTGGCCGGGCCTTGACCTTGAGATACTGCCGGGCGTCGGCCACCACCCGACCCTCCTTGCGGTCACACAGCACCATCGGGGCGCGGGCGCTCTGCAGAGCCTCGGCCAGTTTCACGGGGTCGGCCGGCATGGTCGGCTCCGGGCGCAACAACAGTCTCTTCCACACGGGCGGGCGTTCCAGGCTGGTCTGTAGTCCGTCCAGGCCCACCATCCATGTCAGGCCCAAACGGGAGCCGGCCACGGCCCGGCGCACTTCCTCCAGCCACGCTCCGCTGGCGGCGGGCAGGAAGACCAGGCAGTTCTGATACCCCTCGGCCTCGGCGCGCTTGAGGAAGGCGGCCAGTCCCGGCGGGCCGGTGTCGGGATTGCCCGAGCGGGCCAGGATTTCCAGGGCGCTGTCCAGGTTCTCGGCGAAGCCCGGGCTGCCGTCGGCTCCGAATCGCCAGCCCTCTCCGAGCATGCGCCGTTCCAAGACCACCCGGGCCAGGCCCGCGCTGGGCTCATCCGAGGGGCCCGCTACCAGGTAGGCGCAGGTGCGCGGCTGGGCGGTCAAGGCCCGCTCGGGCATTCGCACCATCAGGCGGCGGTTGCGTGCGAAGACCTTCCACAGGATGTTCCGGGCCGAGTCGCCCGGGGCGTACTGGCGCATCTCCACCCGGTCGCCGTGGGCGTCCCCGTAGGGGTCGGGGTGGTCCTCGCCACCCACCAGGCTGCGCAGGACGGTTGTCTGGTCCAGCCGCCCCCGGTCGGGCAGGATCATGACCCGGCTGGGCCGCTCGAAGCGCCAGACCACGCGGGCCATCCCCAGGACGTCGCGGACCTGGACTCGGCGGATGAGCCCGTCCACCAGGCAGCGCCGGCGTGGCAGAACCTCTTCGGAGACCTGCCGCCAGCGCGAGACGGTCCGCACCTCGACGTCGGGGGGGGTGAGCCACTCCCAGCTCAGCTCGATGAAGGGGAGCAGGGGAGCCCGCCAACGGACGCCGGTCCGCCGCGCGTAGTTGGCCTCCAGGCGCAGGAAGGCGTCGTCGAAGTGCGCTCGTCGCAGGGCGCGGGCGGTGATGGCGGCGCCCAGGCCGACGGCCAGGATCATCCCCACGGCCAGCAAGGCCAGCACCAGCGTCGCCGGCAGGAGGACCACGTCCTTGTGCAGGACGCCCAGATACCAGAACCCCGCGGCGCACAGGCCCAGGACGAAGAGCCCGGCCATGGTGGCGGGGAAAAGGTCCAGGACCGGGCGAAGCCGGGCCGCCAGCCGAGAAACCAGCCGGCCTGCCCCCATCAGCCAGCGGAAGGCCGTGGATCGTGGAACGTCGTGGATCATGGGCAACGGGTTTCGGGGCCTCCATCATGAGGACCTGTGTCGATCAACCTCACTGCGACCCGGGAGGTTTCCTCCAGAAGAAGGCTCCCCGGCACCCCGCAGCTCAGGGGCGCGCGGTCGTCGGGCCCACCGGGCGGAAGGTGTCCACCAGGCGGAAGAAGCACTCGTCGGCCTCCTGAAGCAGCAAGACCAGTTCCAGGGCCTGCCGTCCCCCGGGCAGGGGAAGGTAGATCGACGGGCCGTGGTAGCCGCCGTCCCGGAGTTTCCAGACGGCCAGGTAGCCCGTCACCCCGTCCACGTTCAGAGGCTCGAAGCGCTCCAAGGAAACGGCCCCGGGAATGGTGGTCCGGCCCGCGGACCGGGCGAACCCCCGGAACGAGCCCCCTGGGGTCTCGGGGATGGGACGCAGCCAGGCTCGGACGGCCGGTTCCGGGCCCTCTCCGAGTTCGAAGCCCTGGGGAACGGTCTTGAGGGTCCACCCGGTCGGGTGGGAGAGGCTGTACCCGGCTTGGGAATCCTCGTGGACGGTCCACGGCTCCTGTTCCTTCAATGACTGGCCCCGCAGCAACTGGAAGCTGCTCAAGACCTTCTCCAGAGTCTCCTCGTGGCCGGCCGTGGCGAAGAGCGTGACCCGGTAGCAGCCGGAAGGCATCCTCAGGTAGGCCAGGCGCTGAATCCCCTCCGGTCCGGTGCGGTGGAAGAGGCGCGCGGGGTGACCGGCCACCCGCCCGGGCTCCTCCTGGAATCCCCGCTCCGTCAGACCCTCGATCTCCCCGCTGGGAACCTCCTCCAGCCAGGTGATCACCACGCCCAGGTGGCCTGAAGGGTCGCGAAAACCTCCACCCAACGGCCAGGCGGGCTTGACGTCGGGAATGCGGAGCCAGTCCTCGGGAGTCTCGACGGCCCAACCGGGCCGCGAGTCCTGGACCAGATCCCGGTTCTCGTGCCGGCTCCAGCCGGCGGCGTCAGCAGGCAAGATGGACAGCATGAAGACGAAGAGGATGGCAAAAATGCGCACAGACGGGTCTTCCGGGCCCGGTCGAGCGATCCTTCCCGCGCCTCAAGCCCGGCCTGGGTCGATCGCGAAGCGCGCGCTCGTACCCTGGCCCTCGGCGACCACGCCTTCCCGGACGTTGGCCGCCAGGTGGCGGGCCACGTGAAAAATCGTCTCGACCTGCTCGGGGTGGCCCAGGGCATGGGCCATCTCCTCGCAGGTCATGGGGTCCTTGGCGCCCTGTAGCAGCGTCACCATTTCCTGTTGCAGGGCCAGCACCGTTCCGGCGGCCTGCTTGCCGGCCTCGACCCCCGGCTGGTGGTAGGCGTTGATGCCCACCAGCGAGGCGTACAGCCCGACCGCCCGCTCATACAGGGCGATCAGCATGCCCAGGGTGAAGGGGTTGACCTCGGGAACCGTGACCGTCAGCGACAACCGCCCCTTCTCGGAGAGGGCCTCCCGGGTCCCCTGCCAGAAGCCGGAGAGGAAGTCCCCCGTGGTGATCCCGTCCTCCACCTCCATCGAGGGTCGTTCCCGGTTCTTCAGCACCACCAGGAAGGTGGCGAAGAAGTTGTCGACCCCGTCGCGCAGTTGTTGGACGTAGGCGTGCTGGTCCGTGCTGCCCTTGTTGCCGTAGACGGCGATCCCCTGGTGGACCGTCCGCCCTTCCAGGTCGGTCTCCTTGCCCAGGGACTCCATCACCAGTTGTTGGAGGTAGCGCGAGAAGAGCTCCAGCCGGTCGCAATAGGGGAGGACCACCATGTCCTTCTCGCCCCGGCCGTTGGTGGCGCGATGCCAGGACATGGCCAGGAGGGCCGCGGGATTCTGGCGGGTGCCCCGGTTGCGGGTCAGGCGGTCCGCCGCCGCGGCGCCCTCCAGGATCGCCTCCACCTCGAAGCCCTGCAAGGCCGCGGGCAGAAGCCCCACCGCCGAGAGTTCGGAGGTGCGCCCGCCAACCCAGTCCCACATGGGGAACCTCTCCAGCCAGCCGTGGATCTGGGCATAGCGGTCCAGGTGGCTGTCAGCTCCGGTGATGGCCACGGCGTGAAGGCCGAAGCGCAGGCCCGCCCGGTCGTAGGCGTTCTGGGCCTCCAGCATGCCGTTCCGGGTCTCCTTGGTCCCTCCCGACTTGGAGACCACCACGGTCAGGGTCCGGTGCAGGTCGCCTCCGATCTCGTCCAGCACCCGGTCCATCCCGTCGGGATCCGTGTTGTCGAAGAAGTGGATCTGCATCGGGGCGTCCGGTGAGGCCAGGGCGGAGGCCACGAACTGAGGCCCCAGGGCCGAGCCGCCGATGCCGATGGAGAGGATCCGGGTGAAGCGCTCGGCCCGCTCGGGGCGGATCCTCCCGTCGTGGACCAGCGAGGCGAAGTGCCGGATCCGGGTCAGGGTGTCGCGGATCTCTTCGGCGATCTCAGGAGTCGGGGCCAGCTCCGGCGCGCGAAGCCAGTAGTGCCCGACCATCCGGTTCTCGTCGGGGTTGGCCAGGGCGCCCTTCTCCAGCTCCTCCATGGACGCCAGGGCCCGCTGCATGGGCTCTTCCATCCGGGCCAGGAAGTCCTCGTCGAGGTTCATCCGGCTGACGTCCAGGGCCAGGCCGGTCTCGGGATCCTCGTAGAACAGTTCCTGGAAGCGCTGCCAGTTGCGGGTCTGGACTTCGGTCATCGGGGGCCCCCTTCGAGTTCGGGAATGGGGCCAGCCCTTCGCGATTCGGGAAGGCAACCCCTACCAGGGGCCAGCCGGACCCGGATGAAGCGGGGGCGGTAGACGTCGGCATCCTGGACCACCCGCTCGGGGTCCAGGGCGTTGAGGTTGTAGGAAACCAGAAGCCCGCTCGGATCTGACAGGGCGGGATGGGCCTTGGCGTTATAGGCGAAGATCCCGTCGGCCGCCTCGGGTGCCGTCAGCAGGTTTCGGGCCGAGCCCCAGGGCCCGTGCGGCGCGGGTGCCGTGCGAAGCAGCACCCGCGAGGACAGGTCTGCCGGGCCGCTGACCAGCACCCAGTCGCCGCTCGGGTCGCGATGGACCGAGAGCTCGTTGGAGACGTCCTCGGCCAGGACCGCGGCCTCTTCGGGATTCCGGCTCCACCCCTTCCCCGTGAAGAAGCGCCAGGTGCCGAACCGGGCCAGGTGGCCCCGGGGGGCCCGGGCCAACAGCAGGCTCTTCCTGCCGGGGGCGCCCTGGGAGTCCCGAACCCCGTAGATCAGGACCCAGGGGCCATCCTGGACCAGGGCGTTCCCCCAGGCGGTCACCGAATCCGGGGTGGAGCGGAAGTGTGGAACCCGGGTCAGGCTCTCCGTTCGGGGAGTCGGGTCCATCCGCAGGACGGCCAGATCCAGTCCCACCTGTCGGAAGCCGAAGGCGTCGTCCCGGGGGACGGCCTGGAACCTTCCCAGGAGGACCTGGACCGTCTCCGAGTCCACCGCCACGCCGTGATAGGGCCAGAACCACTCGTCGTGCCGCCCGGGGCGCTCAATGTAGAAGGGCTCGGCGAAGAACTGCAGGTCGCGAGGTTCCCTTCCCGGTTGCAGGGCGACCGAGTTGCGCGCCATCCAGGTCTCGGGTGAGCGCTGCCCCCCGGGCAGAACCCCTCCGAAGAAGGTGTCGCCGAAGAGCCAGAGGGTGCGCCCGTCGGGGAGGGGCACCGAGTAGGTCCCGTCAGCGCCGCTCCACCCCCGGGTTCTGCGGAAGGCCTCGGTGAAGTCTTGAGCCGGGAGGACCTGCCAGGCGCCGGCCGTGAGGAGGAGCGCCAGGAGGGGGAGAAGCAGGAGGCGCAGCGTGCGGCTCCTGGCCATGGGATGTCTCATGGGTCTCGTGGTCCTCCTCGTCCGGTTCCTCGGTCCAGGGCCTCGGCCAGGAGGTCCTGCCAGGCGACGAGATCCTCCAGGCGGGCGTGGGCGTTGGCCCCGCTGGGGTTGGGAAGCACCCAGACCTCCGCGCTGGCCAGGGTCAGCTCCTGTCTTCCGGCCAGGACCCGCCGGGGCTTGTGCCCCAGGGCGTGCTCCAGGAAGGCCCGATAGCCCGTCAGGCCCTGGAAGCAGACGATCCGGGCGGGGTGCCGGGCCAGTCGCTCGGACAGGCGGGGGACCCAGAGCCGATAGTCCTCGGGCGTCAGCTCGCTGGACTTGGCGGTCGGTCGCTTGACCACGTCGGTCAGGCCCAGCCCGAAGCGAGGGAACTCGATGTCATGACGGGGTTCCACCCGCTCGATCCCCAGCGCCTCGCGCATGGGCCGGCTGAGGCGCGAGCGCGAGAAGGCCGGCCAGAAGCGGTTGTGGGGCCGGGCGAAGTAGTGGCCCTTCTCGACGGCATACCGGCTGGGGTTGATGCCCACCAGGATCAGGTCCAGCGGGCCGCTGCCCAGGAGGTCGGGGAGGGTCTGCCATTCGTCGCCCATGAGGGCCGCTTCCAGGGGCGGGCGAACGTCCCTTCTCGGTGGAAGAGGAGCAGCCCGGCCGCTCACGAGCCCGTTGGAAGACGCCTCCATGCCCGTGGGGACGGGCTCTTGAACCCTCTCGGCAGGCGCCTTTCGGGAACTTGAAAATCGTTGGCATTCGGGGTTGCGCCCCCCTGACCCACCTGCTATAATCAGCGCGCCTCGGGGTGTAGCTCAGCTTGGATAGAGCGCTAGCATGGGGCGCTAGAGGCCCCCGGTTCAAATCCGGGCACTCCGACCACCACGTTCCCGAGGATTGACCTCGGTAGCATCAGCGGCCAGCACCATCAGGAGCCGGCCGCTTTGTTTTTCCGGGTCGTAGGACAGGCGGAACAGGCCCTGATAGATGGCCTGCATCTCGTCCTGCGGCGCATCCTGCACCTGTTCGCTCACGGACTGGATATGGGTGCGAAGGAGCTCGATCGAGAACTGGACGGATTGCTGCGCTTCCACCTGGCAGCGAGCGATCTCTTCCGCCAGCGTGCCCTCCTCGGCCTGCAACTCGCGTAACAGGTCAGGCACCCCGCCTGCACTCACGCCGTCGGCGATGGCATCCGCCAGGTTCCAAACCTTCCTCCTGACCTCGGTCAAGCGCTTACGCAGGCGGGCCTCTCTGGCCCGGGCTTCATCGACCTGTGGTTGGCCGGCATGCTGAAGTCTGCGTTGTGGTCCGGGTATGCGGTATCCGAACCGGTCTATCGCTGGGATGGAGAGCGTGTCCGACCCTACCGATTGGAGCTGCTGAACCCCCGCAGCCTGAACTTCGAGATGGACCTGGCCGAGGGCCCCGATCGCGGACGCCTGGCAGCGGTGCACCAGTGGTGGGGCACGGGGTGGGCTGTCCGGTTGGAGGCTTCCCATATCGTCCACTTCACCTACGACCAGGCGGCCGTCCATGGCAACCCCTACGGGCGCAGCCTGCTCAAGCGAGTCTACAAGAACTGGTTCCTGAAGGACGCCACATTGAAGGCTTGGGCGCTGACCCTGGAACGTTGTGGGACGCCTCTGCCTACCGGCAAGGTGACCGATGGAGATGTTGAGGTTGAGCTTCCAGACGGTACCGTGACAGCCAAGCGTCAGGTTCTCCTGGACGCCCTGAACAATCTGTCGAACTCTTCAGCCCTGGTCTACGACGCCGGCCAGGAGGTGACGCTCAACCAGGTCGCCAGGTCGGTCGGAGACGATTTCCTGAAGGCCCAGGAGCACCTCAACCGGATGGCCCTGCGGGGCCTGTTGATGCCCTCTCTGGTGCTGGACAACTCGAACACCGGGTCCTACAGCCTGGGCAAGGAGCACCGGGACATCTATGACCAGGCCGTCACGGCCCTGCGAATGGACGTGACGGAGATGGTGCTCGAGCAGATTGTCCGGCCGTTGTTGACATGGGACTTCGGCCCTGACCTGGGAAGCTGGGGCGGCTTCGAGCAGGTCAGCGTCCAGTCGCCTGAGGACCAGAAGGCCCGGGCCGAAAAGTGGAACACCCTGGGTCTGGGCGGCTGGATCAGTCCCGAGAACCTGGACGACCTGAACATGGTGCGCGAGGACGTCGGAGCCCCGCCCGTACAGGACTTATTCCCCATGATGCCTGCCTCGACACCAGGCCTGCCAGGACCGGACGAGGCTATCGACCAGGACGAAGAGCCGGCCGAAATGTCCGCTGCGGCTTCGCGCCTGACCGACCAGGTCCGCACCTTTGCCCAGTCCTACCGGAGGTAGTTCCGTGCCCCTCGTCACCCTGTCTCGCCCGCGGCAGAAGACGCCGCGGCTGCGACGTATCGAGCGGACGCTGGACACCCTGGAGCGTCGCTTCGTGCGAGCAGTCCGCCGCCTGCTGGTGGACCGGGTGCGTGAACTGGAGCCCGTGGTGGAGCAGGCCCTGGCCACCGGGAGGCTGGACAACCTGACGCTGCCCGAGCCGGGAGCCTATGAACGGCTCCTGGTGGCCTTCGTGGTGGAAGCCTACGGGGCCGGCATGGGGCATGGCCAGGCAGAGGTCGACGACCTGCGCAGGAACCAGGCCCGTCGGGCCCTCCTGGCAGGTCCCGATGGGGAACCGGTCGTGCCCGAGGGAGCCGTGGGTTTCGTGCGCAGTCGGCGCGACCTGGCCCGCTTCTTCGAGAAGGACCAGGCCGAGACGGTGCGCCGGGTCATCACCGAGGGACTGGAACAGGGCCAGTCGCTGAAGCAGGTCATGGGGTCTCTGGAGGAGGCCTTGCCGGGGAAGATGGGCCGGGCGCGCCTGGAGAACATCGCCCGCACCGAGGCCACCACCGCGTACAACCAGGGGCGCCTGGCCATGTTCCTGGACACCGAGGGCTTCATTGCCGGGGTGGAGTTCATGGCCATCCTGGACGCCCGGACCACCGACATCTGCCAGCACCGCGACGGCCTGGTCTTCCGGTTGGACGACCCGGCGATCCGCTTGAACACCCCGCCGTTGCACTACCAGTGCCGCAGCATCCTGAGCCCGGTCCCGGTGACGGCCCTGAAGGAGTCCGACCTGGAGCGGACCAGCCAGAGGATGGCCACCGCACCCGACCCTCAGGTCACCAAAAAGGGCCGCTTCGGCAACGAGCCGTGGCCGGACGTGCAGGGTGGCGACGGTGCGGCGCCGATGCCGAGGGCGAAGCCGGTGGGGCCGAAGGGGCCGTCGGGAGGCGAGGCGGCGAGGCCAGAGCGGACGCCGCTGGGGCCGAAGGGTGGGGATGATGGCGAGGCGAGGGCGCCGGAACGGGAAGCAGAGGGCGACGGCGGGGCGAAGACGGAACAGAGGGTTGAGACCGAGCCCACCCGGAGTCCGAAGAGGCCGAAGGAACAGCCTGTGGGAGGCGAGGAGGGCCACAACCGAAAGCCAAGACTCAGCCCCGCAAGGCCAACCGAAGACTACAGCTCGGAAACCCGCAAGACGGTAGAACAACCCATTACCAGCGGGGATGGCGGGGTCGGCTACACCCAGTGGCCGATGTCCTATGAACTGAGGACATTCCCCATAAGAATAGGGAGTAGGAGTGTCGAACTCAGGGATTTTTGGGATGCATTCGAGGACGATCCAGCCCCAGAGAGACGGGGGGAGTGGCAGAGGGTCAGCAAGGGACTCCGGCTCATGCGTTCAGAATGTCTTGAGAACATTGATGGGGTCAGGTTTACGAACTCTCCAATTATTGGCCGATTTGGTCCGGCAAACGGCCAATATGATCCGACGACAAGAGTCGCCTTGCTCTCAAGGATGGCTGCCAGGAATTGGACTAATGGCGCAGACGATCCGAACAGGAGGTTGGCGCTCAAGACGCTGTGGCACGAGATGGCCCATCATGTCTGGTTCGAAGACTTCAACGCCAAGGGCAGCGACAATCTGAGGCTGAGAAGACTCTGGGCAAAGGCCCTTGATGCTGATAGTATTCATGTACCAGGGCTTGAACGGGTGGAACGTTTTGCAGAACTCTTTGCGGAATACATGGACAACCCAGAGGTGTTCATCGCTAGTCACCCAAACACAGGCGGGTTCTACAGAGACAACATGGCGTATCCAAGCCACAAAACGAGGATCGAGGACCCCTGATGATCATTCGGGTTTGTGAATGGGGGACGTTTACTCCGGCCGGGACTATCGACCTGGATGACCAGACTGGTGCGTGTCGTTGTCTCGATGGAACCAAGAAGCTTCATGGCTGGGTAGAACGTGCGATGGTCAAAGGAATTCACGCGGAGACCAGGGTTGTCCCACCGTCAGACATCGATTTCATGACGACGCTGGACTCCGTGTTATCTGTCGGTGGTTTTTGTCGGGCCGAGATGGCAGAACGCCTGCGCGAGTCCAGGAAGGGCGTGACCCTGCCCCACGTGATTTCGTGACCCCCAGTCGGTGTCCGGTGTGCGGCAGGCCAGTTCGGCGCCCCCCGGAGAGGGTCGTTCTCGAACCCAGGTGCCGCCGATGCATCGCAGCGCCTCCGGAGAACAACCGGCCCACGAAGTGGCGAAGAGAAGGCGCCTACTTCATTGCCGAGCCCGAAACCGAGCCCCAGCCGATGACCCGTGAGGCGGTTGCCGAAGCTCGGGCCGCCCTGCTCCGTCTGCTGCAGTCCGAGGCGCAGACGGCCTGAAGACGGAGGCTGAACCGTGACCTGCCCCAACTGCGAACAGATGCTCAGGATGCTGGAAGCCCTGTCTGGACCCGAGCCGGCGGAACTGGTCCGAGTCCGGACAGAGAGCGCCCTCGTGTTCTGCGAGGGGGAGGTCGAAGGTTTCTCTATCGACACGGAGCAGGCCCCCAAGTGACAGCCCACCACCTGCTCCGGGTGACCCTGGACGAAATCCTCTGCCTGCGGATGCAGTGCAACCGCTGCGGGTGCGCCGTGGAACTGAAGGTAGCCGGCGACAACCTGTTCTTCCCGCCGATGCAGTGTCCCGGCTGCCAGATGATCCTGCACGACAACAGCGACAAACACCCGCTGCTCCGTGTCGCTCGCTGCCTGCGCGAGATGGTCATCCAGGCGGAGGCCGAACAGAACATCACCTTTCAACTGGAGTTCCGGGCCAGCCCTGAAGGATAGGCCGACAGGCCCCTTACCACAGCCACGAAGGCCCCACCACCCGGGGCCTTCTGCATTTCCAGGAGGCCACCATGCCCAACTGCATCGACACCGCCACGCAGGCCCTGACCGCCGACGGTGTGGCCGAGGACGTGGCCCGGCGCGCGGCCGTGGTCGCCTACTGGGCCGAGACCGGCCACATGCCCGCGCCCGACGCCAGGACCGACGTGGACCTGACGAGCCGCGCCTCCGGTGGCTATTCCTATTATAGTAAGTGGCACCTGAATGGGGGAGCGAACACTGTTTCAAATAGATGAACCAGGAATTCTATGGGGCCGCCTTTCCGCCACCCCCGGGCAGGACCTCCCCGGGTGTTTCAGAAGAGACACTTCTTCCAGGCAGATCGACGGGATCCTGAGATCCCGGAACTGAAAGCCGGGTGCTGTGTTGGATTCGGGACATCAGGCAGGCTCTATCTCCGACCCCGCGGCTCGCTGCAATCCTGCAGGCTGGCGGAGGGCTTGAGGCAAGGTGCTTTTCAACTCTCTAGAGTTCCTGGTCTTCCTGGCGTTGGTCTATGGGCTGTTCCTCGCGGTGCCTCGAAGGCTGAGGAAGTGGCTTCTCCTGGCGGCTTCCTGGTTCTTCTACGGCTATTGGAGCCTGAAGTTCCTCGGCCTCATGGTCGTGACCACGGCCGTGGACTGGTGGATCGGGTTGGCCCTGGACGATCCCCGACAGCCGCGCCGCCGCTGGTTATTGGTTCTGAGCGTGGTGATCAATCTGGGCCTTCTGGGGACCTTCAAGTATTTCAACTTCTTCGCCGGTGAGCTCCATGCGTTCCTGACCCTGTTGGGAGTGCACCTGCCCCTGCCCGTGCTGGAGAGCGTCCTGCCGGTCGGGATGTCCTTCTACGTCTTCCAGTCGATGGGCTACACGATCGACGTCTACCGCGGCGCCCTGAAGGCCACCCGGGACTTCTCGCTCTTCGCCCTGTTCGTCTCGTTCTTCCCGCAACTGGTGGCGGGGCCGATCGAGCGGGCCGGGAATCTGCTGGGTCAGTTCGCCGCGACCCCAGACCCCACCTCAGGACAGCGCTCACGGGGAGTCCAGTTGATCCTGTGGGGCTACTTCAAGAAGGTCGTGGTCGCGGACAACCTGGCGCTGGTGGTTCAAAGGTGCTTCGACTCGCCGGGAACGGCCGGCGGCTTCCTGGTCCTGGTGGCGACCTACGCCTTCACCCTTCAGATCTACTGCGACTTCTCCGGCTACACGGACATCGCCCGTGGCCTGGCACGCTGCTTTGGAATCGAGCTGATGGAGAACTTCCGGTTTCCCTATTTCGCCACCAGCCCACGGGATTTCTGGCACCGTTGGCACATCAGCCTGTCGACCTGGTTGCGCGACTATCTGTATATTCCCCTGGGGGGAAGTCGGTTCGGGGCCGCACGCACCGGCTTCAACCTCATGTTGACGATGCTGCTGTGCGGATTGTGGCACGGAGCCAACTGGACCTTCGTGGCCTGGGGGGGCTATCACGGGCTGGGACTGCTTGCCCACAGGCTGTTTCCGCCCTTGCGCCTGGGCCTCCTGGGGAAGCCCCTGGCCTGGTTGGGGACATTTCTGTTCGTCGGCTTCGGGTTTCTGGTCTTCCGAGCGCACTCGCTGGCGCAGGCGGTCGGTCTGCTCGCCAGCGCGGCGACCTTCCCGTCGCCTGGCCCTGGGGATTTCGAAACCCTGCTGCGGGTCGTCCTGTTGACATTGCCGGTCTGGGGCGTCGAGGTCCTTCAACGCCTGACGGGAGACCGGGAGATCCTCCCACGCTTGTGGCCACCCTTCCAGGCCCTGGCAACCGCCGGTCTGCTGGTGGCGATCCTCCTCCTGGGAGAGCCTGATGGCCGACCCTTCATCTATTTCCAGTTCTAGGGGCCCGGTCGGAAACCTCGACCGAGCATCGCCGNNAAGTTGCGGTTTGCTTGAGGCAAATGAGACTTTTTGCGACACAGCGGGGGCGGAAAAGACCCGGCGAGGCGACCGAGGGGTTTCCGTCTGGGTTCCTAGACCCCCTCGCCCTCGTTGCCTGCGGACTCGCTGGCTGTTCCTGGGCTGGTTGTTGGCGCTCGTTCTTCTGGAGGCGGCCGTCGTCCAGTCCGGATTCCTGTGGAGCGATTTCCCCCTTCGTCTGGGGGAGTTCGGTCGCAGCCGGACGGGGGGGAAGCCTGAGATTGCGATCCTCGGAACCTGCCTGGCCGGGACCATGCAACCTCGCTTCCTGGAACCCGGGTTGGGGGGCGGGGTGAAGGTCTACAACCTGTCTCACGGGGATGCCTTTGCCCTGAACTGGTATCTCATCGCGGCCAACCACGTGTTGAAGGGGCAGGGGGACCGGACGATCGTCCTGGCCACCAGTCCTGGCGACCTGCTGACTCCGGTCTACGGAGCCGAAGGAGAGACCAGTGTGCTGGACCTGGCCGCCTGGTCGGACATGCCCTTTGTGCTCCAGATGGCTTCAGACTCCGGTGGGGGCCCACTCCATCTTCTCCTGGGCAGGTCCTGGCGGACCTATCGATATCGGCATTTCCTGGGTTTGATGCTGTGGCGGAGCCTGGGGGTGCGGGATGCCTCCCTGAGCAGGGCTTCAGATGGCGTCCCTTTCGAGGGCGGCTGGAGCGTGGAGGGCAGCGCTGAAGTCCAACTCAGCGGAGAGGAACTGGCTGCCGAGGTTCGCGCCACGGCCGAGAGGGAGGCCCGGGCGCTGAATTGCCTGAAACACCTGCTGGAGGCGGCACGGAAGAACCAGACTCGGGTCCTTCTCGTCCCATTGCCGGCGCGCGAGGCCTCGGCGCAGGCCAGGGACGCCTATGTCTGGCAGGCCATCGCACCCCTGAAGGCACGAATTCTCGATGTTCGCACCAGGGCGCGGATGCTTCCCGGTGATTTCAGGGACGACCGGCATCTGAATCTCCGGGGAACCCGGAAGTTCTGTCGCGTCCTGGCCAATGCTTTGAAGCAGGAGCTCCGCCTCCATGCGGCTGGCGGAGCCCCGCCCTGATCCCGGCGCACCCCGCATGGTGAAAGAGGCGGTCCCGTCAGGCGGGCCGCCTCTTCGATACCGGCCGGAACGAATCTAGTGGAACTCGTCGTAGCTGGTGTAGCCGTCGGGGCCGCTGAAGCCGCCGCTGTCTCGGCTGCCACCGAAGTCGGGATCACTGGTGTCATCCGGGCCGCCCGAGTTGCGCGACGGGGTGTAGGTGTCGCGGCCGTGGTCCGGGCAACCGCCCGTGTCGCGGGTCGGGTAGTCCGGCATCTTCTGGGCGGCCAGGTTTGCTGCTCCGATTTTCATCCGTTTGACCTCCATCCTGGTGTTGGGCCCATCTTACCATGCCCTCTCAATGGAGTTGTGAACCGGGTGTTTCAATGAGGAATCCTGGCAGGGGCGGCCAGGTCTGCTATAATCCCCGCATGTCCACGGGTCTACCGCAGGTTCTGCTGGTCAAGTATCACGACACCAATATCCGCCCCATCCCGGATCACGCGGAGAGGACCCTGCAACTCTTCCCCTCCCTGGGGATTCTGTACCTGGCAGGGGTCCTGCGAGAGGAAGGCTTTCCCGTCGAGGTCCTGGACGCCAATGCCGAGAACCTCTCGGCGCAGGAATTTCACCAGAGGGTGCGCGATTCGAAGGCCAGGATCGTCGGCTTCACCTCCATGACGGCCGGTTGGCCCTCCACGATCGAGGGGGCCGGGATCGCCCGGAAGGCCCTGCCGGAGGCCCTGGTCGTGGTGGGGGGGCCGCAGTTGTCGATCCATCCCGAACTCTGCCTGAGTTTTCCCCAACTCGATTTGGGAGTCTGCGGCGACGGGGAGGAGACCCTGCTGGAGGTGGCTCGAGCCGTGGCTGGGGGGACCTCGCTGGAAGAGATTCCGGGCACAGTGGTCAAGATCGACGGCGAAATCCGCAAGAACCCCGATCGCACCTGGCATCGCGACATTGATCGCTATCCCTTTCCGGCGGTGGAGCTGTTGGATTGGAGCCTGTACCGGGCTTTGACGGTGCAGACGCCCTTCTATACGATGGTGACCACCCGAGGCTGCCCCTTCAAGTGCCGCTTCTGCAGCCAGATCTACGCCGGCAACACCGTCCGCTTCCGCTCACCTGAGAACGTAGTGGACGAGATCGAGCTCTACGTGCGGAAGTACGGGGCCCGGGAGATCGTCTTCTTCGACGAGACCTTCACCCTGAACAAGGCCCGCGTCATGAAGATCTGCAGGCTGATCCGCGAGCGCAGCCTGGTCTTCCGCTTCGACATGCGCACGCGGGTGGATTCGCTGGACGAGGAGATGGTTCTGGCCCTGAGAGAGGCTGGAGGACAGCGCGTCCACTTCGGGATCGAGTCGGGGTCCCAGGAGATCCTGGATCGCATGGGCAAGCAGACCACCGTCGACCAGGTGCGGACCGCGGTGTCGTTGTGCAAGAGGCACGGCTTCTCGACGCGGGGCTACTTCATGATCGGCTACCTGGGAGAGACTCCCCAGACCTATGCCGAGACCCTGAAGGTGGCACGGGAGTTGGATCTGGACTGGGCCTCCTTCTCCATCACCACACCCCTGCCTCAGACGCATCTCTTCGACGAGGCCCGTAGCCTGGGCCTGGTGGACGAGGGCTTCTGGAGGGACTACACCTTGTTGAAGTCACCCCGGCTTCAGTTCCCGATCATCGAGTCGGAGTATTGGGACGAGGCTCGCCTGCAGAAGATGCTCAAGCGGGCCTACTCGT
This sequence comes from Candidatus Xenobium occultum, assembly GCA_002423485.1. Lineage (GTDB taxonomy): Bacteria > Vulcanimicrobiota > Xenobia > Xenobiales > Xenobiaceae > Xenobium > Xenobium occultum. The sequence continues at coordinate 63,964 of DIWH01000069.1, forward strand.
CCTTCTATCTGCGGCCGCGGATGGTCTGGCGCCACCTGACCGGACTTCACGGTTGGGAGGGCCTGCGCGATCTGGCCGGGGGGGTGCGGGTGATGCTCAGCCTGCAGCGCTGAGCCCTACTTCTGGCACTTCGCGCACCAGGAGCTGGTCCTGCCCGCCACCGTCGTGCGGCGTAGTTCCTGGCCGCATCCCGGGCAGGGCTGGCCGTGTCGGCCGTAGACCCGCAAGGCGGGGCCGTTCTGACCGCTGTTCCCCTCGGCGTCCCGGTAGTCCGAGAAGGTGGTCCCGCGCCGCTCGAGAGCCTCCTTCAGCACGCCGGGAATGCCCTCGAAGAGGCCGCGCACCTCTCTCGCGCTCAGCTTGTTGGCTCGGCGGGTCGGGCGCAGTCCGCAGCGGTGCAGGGTCTCGTCCACGTAGATGTTGCCCAGCCCGGCGACCACGGACTGGTCCAGGAGCACGGCCTTGATGTGCCGGGTGGTGCGTCTCAGAGCCGAGGCGAAACCCTCCAGGACGAAGTCAGGGGTCAAAGGGTCGGGTCCCAGACAGGACAGCTCCGGACAGGTCGGGGCTTCGTGGTTGGCATACAGGCGCCACTTCCCGAACTTGCGGATGTCACGATAGCACAGGCAGGTGCCGTCCGTATGGTGCAACAGGATGTGGGCATGGGGGTCGCGACCTCCTCCCACGGAGGATCCAGGCAAGGCCTGGGCGGGGTCCTGGAACAGGAGCTGCCCGGTCATTCCCAGGTGGACCAGCAGGGTCCCTGAGTCCAGGTCCAGGATCAGCGTCTTCCCGACCCGTCGCGGGGTTCGGAAGGTCCGCCCGGCCAGCTCGATGACGAAGCTTTCCCAGTCGGGGCGGGCGACGAGTTGGGGGGCACGGACTTCCGCGCGGCGGATGCGGCGACCTGGGAGGTGGCGCTCCAGCCCTCGGCGGATGGTTTCGACTTCGGGAAGTTCCGGCACATGGCTCATCATAGGAGGGGCTTTCAGGGCGGTCAATGGGGCCGAGGGGCACATTCTCCGGACGCCGGGATGGAACTCCCGGGAGGAGAATCGGTCGTTCCCGGGCAAGCAGACTCCCATGGACTGGAGGATCCCGCTGCTTGCCTTCATGGTTTTTCTCGCCTCGGCCTGGCTTCCGGCGACGGCCGACCCGGGCCGGGTTGAGCTCTTCCTGCGCAACCGTCCCTTCTCGGGGGAGACCCGGGTCTTGCGCGGCGAGGTCTACTCCGTGCTGGAGGACCTCCTGTCGGCCCTGGACTTGAGCTGGAGCCGGCAGGACCACCTCCTGCTGGTCTGGTCCCGACCGGGCGGAGGGCCCGCGCTGACCGGTCCGCCCTTGCCCCTGATCCTGGATGGACGGAATCTTCGTGTCCCCCAGGAGGCCTTTGCCGGGAGGGTGTGGGTCTCGGTGGCGGATTTCGCCAGGACCACCGGGGCCCGTTACATCTGGAACCGCCAGGCCGGTTCAGCGGACTTCTTTCCGGCCGCGTTCGTCGCGCGTCACGATTCGCCGAATCGGGTCGTGACCGACGGAAAGGGCTCCAACGGCTCGCCTCTGCGCCTGCAGGACTTGTCCTGGCGGGTGGAGGGAGACCCGCCCCGGATGCGCGGCTTTGCCGTCGTGTGCAACGCCGGCGCCACGTCGCTGAGGGAGGTCGTCCTGGTCCTGGAGGTTCAAGATGATGCGGGGCGGCCGTGCGGCGGCTTTTCCTGGCCTTGCGGGGACCTGCCACCGGGGAAGGACTTGACCTGGCAGTTTCCCATCTGGACCGATCACGAAGGCGTCCGTTCTCCGCATCCCACCCTGCGGATGGAGCATCGCCGGTCCTGAAACGAAGAGCCGGGCGGGGCCCGGAGGCACCGACCCGGCTCTTCGCGCCCTGAGCGGGAGGATCAGCCCAGGCCGGTGGCCTGGTTGAACTCATCGATCAGCTTGTCCAGCGGGTCGAGGCTCCCCTGCAACTGGCTCCAGTACTCCGGATCATACCACTGGGCCTGGATCTCGTCGTAGGTCTTGCCCTGCTGCTCGACCCAGGTGTAGTACTTCAGGTTGTGGACGCGCTTGCGGTCCGCGTAGGTCAGCTCCTGCATCCAGTCGGTGCTGGTCCCCAGCATGTAGCGGTGGAAGGCCACAGCGGCGTCGTTGGCTGTGAACGGGCCCCGGGCCTGGTTCATCTCACTCAGCCGGCTGGTGTACATCTCGGCCGCGTCGGTGAACATGGTCATCACCACGTCGTCCGAGGTCAGCTCGTAGTACTTCGCCATCTTGATGGCTGACAGCACGTTGGAGATCGAGCTGATGCCCAGCCAGGGCAGCTTCTCGATCAACTCCGGCTTGAGGCCCTGGCTGGCCAGGTAGCACTGCCCTTCGGGCTCGTTGAGCAGGCGCAGCAGGCTCATGGTCGCCTCGTCGTCGATGGCCACGACCATGTCCGTGTTCTTGACGTTGTGGATCCACGGCACGTGTTTGTCACCAATCCCCTCTATGCGGTGCGCGCCGAAACCGTTTTGCAGGAGAGTCGGGCATTGTAAAGCTTCGCTGGCAGCAACCTTCATCGTCGGGAATTTGTGTTTAAGATAGTCCCCGCAACCGATAGTACCGGCAGAACCGGTCGTGAGTGCAATTCCTCTAAATGTGTCTCCAAGACCCAGCTCCTGTGCCAAAATTTCTTCCATGGCGTGACCGGTCAGATCATAGTGCCAGAGGTAATTACCAAATTCTTCAAACTGGTTAAAGATCATTAGATCTTCACCCGACCTGCGCAATTCCCAGCATTTATCGAAAATCTCTTTAACATTCGATTCACTGCCAGGGGTAGCAATCACCTCGCCAGCAATCTTCGAAAGCCACTCAAAACGTTCCTTGCTCATCCCTTCGGGTAGAATGGCAACCGATGTGCAGGCTAATAAGGCTGAATCATACGCGCCGCCGCGGCAATAATTGCCAGTCGAAGGCCAAACCGCTTTCTGGGTCGTGGGGTCGAACTGCCCGGTCACCAGGCGTGGTACAAGGCAGCCAAAAGCCGCACCGACTTTGTGCGCCCCGGTGGGGAACCACTTTCCAACGAGCGCGATAATGCGGGCATCCGTACCGGTAAGACTGGAGGGGAGCTCAATGTAATTGACACCCCCAAAACCCCCGCCAAACGCCACAGGTTCATTCTTCCAAGTAATGCGGAACAGGTTGCGTGGATGGACATCCCATAAGCCAATCCCCTTCAGTTCATCCTTGATATTATCGGGGATAAGATCCGGGTTGCGTTGTTGGGCAAAGGTTGGGATGATGATGTTGCGTTCTCTGGCTCTTTGAATTGCGCGTTCCTGGCGGTCTTTAATCACGGTCAAATCTATCTTTGCCATAGAATTCTCCTGTTATTGTTTAATAAGTGAATCATCCGGTGCTTCACTGACGATGTAGAGCGGGCGACCTTTTACCTCATCATAAATCCTGCCCACGTATTCTCCCAAAATTCCTAGCGACATCAGCTGCACACCTCCCAGGAAAAGCACCGCGATCAAAGTGGTGGCCTGTCCGAAAAAGAACTGCGAACCGATCAACCTGAGGATGATGACCACCGGGATGGTCAGGATGGCGATACCGGCGGAGAGGAAACCCACCCACATGGCAATCTGCAGCGGCACGTAAGAGAAACTGGTGACGGCAGTAAACGCCAGCTTCAGCATCTTCTTAAATGGATATTTTGTCTCGCCCGCGAAACGGGCTGCGCGTTTATACGACACACCGACGGATCGAAATCCCACCCAGGCAGACATGCCGCGCAGAAAACGGTGGCGCTCCCGCATGGAATTCATCACGTTCACCACCTTGCGGTCAAGCAGGCGAAAATCACCTGTATCGAGGGGTATTTTGACATCCGTAATCCTGTAGATCGTGCGATAAAAGATTGAGGCTGTCATACGCTTGAACCATGTTTCACCCTCGCGCTCAGAGCGCTGTGCGTAAACCACCTCGTAACCTTCACGCCATTTTTGGATCAATTCCAGGATGACCTCGGGTGGATCCTGCAGGTCGGCATCGATGATCACAACCGCGTCCCCCCGCGAATAATCCAGCCCGGCAGTCACAGCGATCTGATGCCCGAAATTGCGGGCAAAGATTACCGGACGAATTCGTTCATCTATCCCGGCTAGTTCCCTGATCTTTTCGGTGGAGCCATCCGTCGAACCATCATCCACCAGCACGAGTTCCCACTCGCCGTCAGCCTTGTCCATCACCTCAATCACGCGCTGGTAGAGTACATCCAGGCAGCAGATTTCGTTGAACACCGGTGCGACGATCGAAAAAACCGGTTTCATCATCAAAATCCTTTTTCCTCAAGGTGCTTTTTTAATGCTGTCATGGTAGGTTCAATTATAGCCGCATTTGAGACCGCCATCATCGCCGCCCGCACATCCTTCAACCCGTTGCCAGTATTGATGACCAGAACAGGATCATCAGGTTCAATGATTCCGTTGCTTATCGCCTTTTTCAATCCAGCCAACGCGGTTGATCCGGCAGGCTCCGCGAATATGCCGTTGATTCCCAGGTCAGCGATGGCTGAGATAATTTTGGCATCCGTCACTTGAATATAGGCACCATTGGTTTCGACCGCTGCTCGCACTGCCCGAACACCATCCCGCGGCAGGTCTACACTGATCGAATCTGCAATGGTCGTGGAGTTTACCGGGATGATGGTCTCATTTCCGGCATCAAAAGCATTGGCAATGGCTGGCGATAGTTCCGACTGAACACCGAACAGGCGCGGCATGGTTTCCAGCCAGTCAAGTTTCTGCAGGTCTTTGAAGCCTTTGTGCAGTCCGGAAATGATATTGCCATCTCCAACAGACACGAAAATGCAGAGAGGTTTGTCGCAATCCTGAAAGCTCCTCGCCACCTGCTCCCAAATCTCGAATGCTCCGGTTTTTTTGCCCTCAGCGGTGAAGGGATTATAGCCTGTGTTGCGGCAGTACCACCCGAACTCCCTGGAAGCTTCGATCGTCAGATCGAAGGCTGAATCGTAATTTCCATCAACCAGGATGACATGCGCGCCATAAACCAGCAACTGCGCGATCTTGGCCTGTGGGGCGGTCTTCGGGGCAAAGATAACCGCTCTTTGTCCCACCGCTGCCGCCATGCCCGCCAACGCCGCACCAGCGTTACCGGTTGAGGCAGTCACTACTATCTCTGCCTTGATTTCCCGCGCGCGCGCCACGAGTATCGCGCTGGCCCTGTCTTTGTATGAAGATGTTGGATTCCTGCCCTCATCCTTTACCCAAAGCCGCTGCAAGCCAAGGCTGGCAGCCAGGCGCGCAGGTCGAAAGACCGGCGTCCAACCTGCTGCGCGTAAGGGTGTGCCCTCTCCGCCGGGATCCGAAACCGGTAATAGCGGAATATAACGCCATAATGATTGTTCAGAACGTGATGTGATGTCTTCGGTGTGATACTTCTTGCGGATTTCCGGATAATCCAGGATCACGTCAAGGTTTCCACCACAGGCAGGACAGGTGTACAAAACGGAGACCGGTGAATATTCGGCATTACAAATGGAGCATTTGTACCCGACGTAATTATTCATGTGGATTGTTCCTATTCATTTTCAAATGGGATCCCCAGTGACGCGGGAGGAGAGGTGCGCATCGCACGCAGGATCTTTGAGAGAACCTTGCGCGGTTTTTCCGGCAATGCAGCCAGTTCGCGCTCCACCCACTCGGCCCGGCCAACGTTGACCAAAAGCAGGGTAAAGATCATCAAAGGGAATGGCGCGGCTTGCAGGATCTGGATGGGAATATTGGTGGAGGATTGCAGGGTAATGCCCAACTGCTGCAAACCACCGAACAGGTAAGCCCCAAACGCAACTTTCAATGGATTCCAGCCACCGAAGATGGTGATCGCCAGGGCGATCCAACCAACCCCATCCAGACCGGAGAGTTGTCCAGCCCAACCGATCTTGACCGCCAGTGTGTAAAGTGGACCGGCAAGACCGACAAGCGCTCCCCCGATAATGGTGTACAGGTATCGTAAGGCTTTTACGTTGGCCCCGCGTGCAAACGCCGCGGTGGGTCTTTCCCCGATCCCTTGAAGCATCAGACCCGGGCGGGTTTTATAGATGAATATATAAGCGATGAGTATGAAAAGGTAAGAAGCATACACGACCAGCGAATGGTTGAATAGGATCGGTCCGATGATGGGGATTTCGACCAGACCTGGTAAGGGTACCTTTGAGAGAAAAATTCCGGGTTTGTTGGTAAAAGGCGCTCCCAGGAAGTACGCCAGATCGCGGCAAAGCAATGCTAGGACAAATCCAATGGCGACCTGCGATTGCTTGAGGGTTATGCTGCTGAACGCCACGATGGCAGCAACAGCCGCCCCGATCAACGCACCTGTGATGAATCCAAGCAGAATGGAATTGGTGCTCAAAGCAACCACAAATCCACCCATCCCTGAAAGAATGATGGTGCCATTGACAGAAAGATTGATCACTCCGGCTTTTTCAGAAATATTTTCACCAATCGATGCGAAAAGCACAGGTACAGCGTATTCGACTATTCCAGCCAGTGTGGTGAGGGTTGCGATATCCATGTTTACTCTCCTGCTACCTTCTGACCAGACGTTTTCTGATGCCGTCAACCAGAATCACGAACAACACGATGATACCCTGTACCACGCCGGCAAAATAGGTGTTCAATCCCATGTATTGAAGTTGTGTATTTCCAATTGTAAGCGCAGCGAAGAAAATTGCCACGATTGAACTCCATATGGGGTGGTAATTGACCAGCATGGCAACCAAAAGCCCCAGAAAACCGTACCCGAATCCCGCGTCGGGGATCAGGCTGTACTGTTTGGAGGCGACCAGGATTGCACCTGCAATTCCGGCGAACAAGCCGCACATCCCAAAGGCAAGTAGAAAATATCGCGTGGTTGGAATACCAAGCATGTAAGCAGCTTTATCGTTTTTTCCAATTGCTTTGAGCTTCAACCCGAAATGAGTGCCCTTCAACATGACAGCTGTGAGAATCGCAATGATGACCGCGATGATCAGGATCGTCAGATTCAGATTTGTGCCGGGGATATTGGCAAGCCTGTATTTAATATCTATCCATTCCGTGCCACTGCTTGAAGCCACACCGGGGCGCTTCCAGGGTCCGAATATCAACCAGATGGCAACCGTTTTGGCGACGAAATTCAACCCCAATCCGCCAAAAATCTCGTTGACGCCGCCGTATATCTTCATTAAACCGGGCAATAACGCCCACAGGATTCCTCCCAGCGCGCCGGCGATAAATGCAATAACGATCACAATTGTTGGATCCAACGCGGTGTTATCCAGCATACGGAAAGCGCCAACTGTGAATACTGCCCCGAACACGATTTGACCTTCCNNGCCAATATTCCACAAGCCGGCGGTGAAAGTGAAGAGCAAACCAGAGGTGGCGATGACGAGTGGTACCCACGAAGCCACAACCGAGGAAAATTTGATTGTCGTCCCGAATGCTCCCATTACGAGGCTCTTGTATGCTTCGAGAGGGTTTGCTTTTACAAGTAATAGTATTGCGGAGGTAAAGACAAACGCGAGAATTACCGCCGATAGCCGGATGCCAAAATCAAGCAGTCCTTTTTTCCGACCGTTCGCGGGAGTCTTTACAGCAGGTGTTTGCAATGACATCCAAAAACTCCTCAGTAGTGAATTACCAGCCCTTGCCGCCAATCAACTGACCCAACTCATCGACCGTTGTGGATTTTGCATCGATCGGCGGTGAGATGAGCCCGCCAAAGAACACCAGGATGCGATCGCTGTATTGCAGGATTTCATCCAGGTCGGACGATGTAAAGACAATGCTCGCGCAATCCTTGCAGCGTTCCTTCATCTTTGCCCAGATCCAGATCGCGGATTCAATGTCCAGACCACGCGTCGGGTGCTCCATGAGAACCAGGCGCAGTCTGTTTCGCAGCAAAGCCAGTAAAGCGCGCTGTTGATTCCCACCTGAAAGCTGTTCGATCTGGTGTGCCGGTGTGCCTTTGATATAAAAAGACTTGATCCTTTCCTCGGTAAGGTCAACAGCCGTTTTCTGATCCACAAAAAGCTCGTGGTGTTCCTCAGAGAGGATAAAGTGCTCGGTCAGGGTCATCCCGGGGATCAACCCCTCCTCCAGTCTTGCAGCCGGCAGGTAAGCCACACCGGCCTTTTGGAATGCCAGGTAATTCTTACCGATAAAATTGACGCCATCAATTAAAAGGTCGCCGCTCACCGGACGCTTTAGGCCAGCCAGCATGCGCAGGAAGAGCGTTTGACCGGAACCTTCCATTCCGGCCAGTCCGATCACCTCTCCACTTTTTATTTCGAGATTGATATCTTTAATGTGCAAACGGTAATCTTCAATACCGATGTTTTCCAGTTTTATGTAAGAATCATCTTTGCAAAACGAGGTTTTTTCACCAATTTCTACTGATTTGCCAAACATCAGGTACACAAATTGCTGTGTGTTATAAGGCGGTTGAACCTCTCCCACTAGCTTGCCCTGGCGAAAGACCGCCACCCTGTTGCATAGTTGTTCCACTTCCTCGAGTTTGTGCGATACAAAAATAACTGTCAGCCCCTGCTCAGCCAGTTTTACCAGTGTGGCAAACAGTTTCTCTTTTTGATTCGCGGATATCCCTGTTGTAGGTTCGTCAAGAATCAGTACTTTTACCCCCAGCCATAGCAACCTCAGGATTTCAAGCTGCTGGCGCTCGCCTACGGTCATCGTCTCGACAAAAGCATCCGGGGCGATCTGAAAATCGAACTCTTTGGATAACCTGATAATTTCTTTTTCCACTTCCTGCTTTTTGGGNNTAACTTTCTTGTCATCCAACAAAATATCGCCAGAATCCTCCTGGTAATATCCTGTGAGGATTTTCATTAAAGTACTCTTCCCGGCCCCATTTTCTCCAAGAATGCCCTGGATGGTGCCGGAAGGGATCGTTAAATTAATATCATCATTTGCGTGAACTTTTCCGAAGGATTTATCAATATGCTGGAGTGTAATTTTCACGCTTAACCCTCAATAAGAAAAAAGCGTGGGGGAAGGGAATCTCTTCCCCCACGCCTGATTGTAAATTACTCGCTCTGTCCTTCCATGCCTTCGAGCAGCTGGGGTAGATACCAGACCTGGAGGTCAGTACCAACCTCGCCATCAGCAAGGTAAGGAGTTCCATCCTGCAGATTGATGGGGCCNNCGCCCAATTCAGCGATGAACTGGTCAATGAGAGCTGAGTTATCAGCCGAAAGGGCAGCGCCCTTGTTGAAGCCGACCGCCGATGTGTCAGGATTGTTGATGTCAGCCCAATCAGGACCCACTAGCTCAAAGCTGGATTCCCAGGTGCCGTCCATGACGGATTTGATCGCTTCAACGTACGATGGACCCCAGTTGAAGTACTCAACACCCAGGCAGACGTCATCAGCGCCTTCGCAGGCACCCTCATAGTCATACGGGACAGCCCAAACCTGCTTGCCATCCGCAAAGAATTTCTTAGCTTCTGTGAGCGCTTCGGTGGTATCGATCGAGCTGATGATCACATCGTAACCGTTGTTGAAGAAATCGTCAGCCACCTGCGTTGGATCAAGGGTGACACCGGGGATGTTGAACCAGAAACCGATCCATTTAACTTCGAATACGAGGTCAGCCGGATCTTTGCCGAGGTAGTTTTCCCAGCAGTATTTCGCACCGAGATACGAGGAGGCGGCGAAGCGGCGGGTTTCGTCGTTGATCAATGGACCAAGGAAACCGATCTTACCAGTCTGAGAAGTCAGGGCAGCGGCACAGCCTGCTATCGCTTTACCATATTCCATCCGGCCCATGATGTTCTTCATGTTGGGCAGGTCAAGGTAATTCTTGCCTTCTTTCCAGGCGGTATCACCGGATGCATGGATCACAAACACGTCCGGATTTTCCTGGGCAAACTTGATGGCATGGTCTTTCTGATCATCCGAGTTGAAAATGACGACCTTCGCGCCTTTAACTGCCATGTCAGCCGCAAGTTCTGAGGGTGTCATGGTGTGCGCAGTTGAACCGGTGTAAACATTCTCAAGATAGAGCAGTTCAGTGCCGGGGATTTTTTCCTGGACGTAAGCCATGCTGTCAAAATGCGCCTGGCTCCAGCCGGCGTCATTGGCAGGACCAACCAACAACAAGCCAATGGTGGGAGGTTCCGCTGCAGGAGCTTCGGTGGCTGCTGGAGCTTCGGTGGCTACCGGGGCTTCCGGTTCGGCAGGTGCTTCAGTTGCAGGAGCTTCAGGGGCGACGGGTGCTTCCGTAGGAGCTGCTGTCGGCTGCGCGCAAGCGGTGAGCGCGAAGAGCGCAATCATCAATACACTTACAACAATCCAAATCCGTTTCGTAAACATACTTTCTCCTCCAGGTGAAGTAATCTAAAAGGCTTCGTTAGTGATGCACAAACCGGCTTCTGGTTCCTTCCACCTCCTTTCAATACAAAAACGACACTCAGTATTACGTGTGGAAATCAATGATAATTGGGGGTTTTTATTCCTCAAATATTGTACACGATGCGACAATAATTGATGTTGTAAAAGAACCGCTTTAATCTTAAAAATTCAAAAAAGAGCCTTACACTATCGTCAGGTAAAGCTCTTATTGAGTAATCAGATCTACCTACTCACGTACGATTCGGGTACCGGTTTCACCACGTAGCGCACGCCCGATATTCTCAGGGTTGGTTACCAGTGCTTCCTTGCCACCAGCCTCGAGGTAATTGATGATCGCCTGGATCTTGGGCGCCATGGAACCTTTGGCAAAATGCGTTCCTTCGGCGAGGTAGGCTTTGGCTTCCGCCATGGTCATCCGGTCGAGCCATTTCTGCTCAGGTTTTCCAAAATTGATGGCAATCTTTTCCACAGCGGTTGAAATGACGAACAGATCGGCGTTGATCAATGTGGCAAGCAGGCTTGAAGCGTAATCTTTATCGATCACCGCGGCTGTACCCACACACCCGCCTTTGCCATCATCGATTACCGGGATACCACCACCGCCAACGGTGATTACAACAACACCGGCGGCAATCAGCGCACGGACGGATTCGATCTCGACCACTTCCGTTGGAATGGGAGAGGCTACCACGCGGCGCCAGCCACGACCGGAATCTTCCACAACGTTCCAGCCCATCTCAGCTTCGCGTTTTTTGGCTTCTTCCTCACCCATAAATCCACCGATCGGTTTGGTGGGATGTTGGAAAGCCGGGTCGTTTTTGTCAACCTTCACCTGGGTGACCACGGTCGCGACCGGCTTCTTGATGCCACGTCCGATCAACTCATTCTGCAGCGTCTGCTGAAGTGAATAACCAATCGCTCCCTGGCTATCCGCACCGCAGACATCCAGTGGAACCTCGTGCATCCCCTCGTACTTTGCAGCAATCTCGGAGCGGCGCAGGATGAAGCCTACCTGCGGGCCGTTGCCGTGTCCGATCGCGACGTCCCAACCGGCTTCGATCATATCTGCGATATGCTTTGAGGTTTCGGCCGCGGCTAGATATTGATCCTCAACCGTCACCTTCTTCGGGTCAAGGATGAGGGAATTACCACCAACTGCTACTACTGCCAACTTCTTCGTCATTTTTACTAATATCCTTTTCTTAAGAATTTGATTAACTCATTGTCAAAGCCATCACCGCTTCCTGTACGTGCATGCGGTTCTCAGCTTCGTCATATACAACCGATTGAGGTCCATCCATCACCTCATCCGTAACTTCGATATTCCGGTCTGCCGGGAGCGGGTGCATGTAAATGGCATCCGGTTTGGCAAGCTTCATGCGGCGTTCATCCGTGATCCAGCTCTCGTATTTCTTGATGATTTTTGCGCCTTCTTCTGCATCGGGGGTATGAACCATTGCACCCCAGGATTTCGCGTAAATAACATCCGCGTCTTTGAATGCAGCGTCCATATCATCGACGACCTCGAAGCCTACATTATACTTCCTTGCCTGCTCGTAAGCCTGGTCCATAATCTCGGGCATCAGTTTAAACTCAGGTGGATGGGCAAGAACGACATCCATACCAAAACGCGGCATCTGAAGAACTAGCGATTGCGGCACCGACATGGGTTTCTGATACGATGCTGCGTAAGCCCATGAAACAACCATCTTTTTCTTGCGCAGGTCACGCCCCTTCTTCTCGACAATTGTCATAAGGTCTGCCAGGCACTGGAAAGGATGATAGACATCACACTGCATGTTCAATACTGGTACGCGCGAGGCTTTGGCAACTTCGTTGAGATACCCGTTCCCGACACCCCAGTCCACGTGGCGGATGGAAATGCCATCGAAGTAGCGGCCGAAGATCTCGCCGATTTCCTTGGGCGTATCGCCGTGGGAAATCTGGGTTGTGCGCGATTCAATAAATGCCGCGTGTCCACCCAGGTGTGCCATCCCGGCTTCAAACGAACCGCGTGTGCGGGTGCTGCTGAAGAAGAACAACATCGCCAGTACCTTATCGCGCAGATAGGGTGTCAACTCATTCAAGGCACGCTTCCGTTTGAGATCAAAAGCCACCTCTAATACTGTCTCAACCTCTTCTTTCAAGAAATCGAGGTCACTGATCAAATCCCGTCCGTGAAGAAACGATTGCATTTCTCCTCCTGTTTATATGTTAGGGCTATTTTACCCTTATTCCATCTTTCCGAGAACAAGTGCCAGCAAAGACATGCGCATTACTACGCCATTGAAGGCTTCCTGCCAATACCGTGACCAGCGGGTGATGTCCACATCCGTCGGAATCTCATCCATACGCGGCAATGAGTGGAGCAGTATGGCATCCGATTTCGCTTTAGTGGAAAGCAATTCACGCGTGATCTTATAATTATCAGGGGTCATCCCATGGTCTCCGGCTTCCTGTCGGGACTTAGTGTAATCCGGCTGAACCACAGGTTCCACAAGGATCACATCCGCGCTGGCAATCGCCTGTTCAACGTGTTCAACCTCCTTGAAATTCACGCTGTAGCGGTCAAGCTCAGCTTTGAATTCCGGCCTCAGCGACATATCCGGCGGGGAGACGAACGTGATCGGGCAATCGAATTGTGACAAGGCATATCCCAGCGAATGCATGGTGCGCATACGCANNAGCGAGTGCATGGTGCGCATGCGCATGTCTCCCACCGCCAGCCAGGTTAAGCCATCTATGGTGCCCTTCTCGGTGAGCACGGTATAAAGGTCGGTCAGGATCTGTGTCGGGTGCTCGCCCCAGCCATCGCCGCCATTGATGATGGGGATCGATGCCCACTTGGCGGCTTCGTGGGGCGCGCCCTGCTGAAAGTGGCGCATAACGATCACATCGCCGTAATACTCCAGCATTTTTACCGTGTCTTTGATCGATTCCTGGTAAAAATCTCCGGCGCGGGTCATCTTGGCGTCAGAGAAACCGGTAACATGCCCACCCAGGCGGTGCATTGCGGCTTCGTGCGCCAGGCGGGTGCGAGTGCTGGGTTGGTAGAAAGCCGTTACCAGGGTCTTTTCAGCCAGCAGATCGGTATTGCGGCGGCTCCTGGCGATGGGCGCCATTTCATCCGCCACTTCGAAAATATGGAAGAATTCTTCCCGTTCAAATTCCTTTAATGATAGGATATCCCGTCCAGCAAAGCTTCNNCTCCTTTTTTTGAATGAAGAACAAGAACTTAATTTATGAAGATGAACGTGGATCTTGACCTCCTTTTTCTTGCATCAGGCACCGGACGGACTATTATCCAGCCGCCGGATCACGTGAAAACGAAAATAACCGGGGAGGAAATAACTGTGTGAATAATCGATCACCCGGTGTTGATCGTCAAAAAGCCGGGCTGTGAACAGAAGCAATACATCATCGCGCTGTATTTCGAGCATCCTGGCAATGGATGGTCGAGCTGCTACCGCCTGTATATCCGTGAACGATTGATCTAGACGTGGAGTCCCTCTTTTTTGCAGAAAATCCAGGACAGAGCCGGTAAACCCCTCCGCCAGTTCCGATTGTGTCAGAATGTCGGGTAGAAGTGTGTCGACCAGGTACGCGACCGGCCTTTGGTCGGTATAGATCACGCGGGAAATTCTCACCAGCGTAGCGCCCTCATCAACCTGGAGGTTTTGCGCTTCTTCATTGCCTGCGTTGATCTCGCTGACCTCAAGAACACCCATGGATACTTTTAGATCGATCCGTCCAGCCAGCCGTTCGATACTTTCAAGCACTTCCAAGCCACTTTCGATCACGCGGGTTTTGCCAACGACAAACGTTCCTACCCCTTGCCGCCGGCGGATGCGTCCTTGCGCTTCAAATGTGCGCATACCCTCTCTGAGCGTTGCCCGCGAGACGCCAAGGTCTTTCGCCAACTGCGGCTCCGAGGGCAGGCGTTCGCCTGGCTCGGTCTCCTGGATGAGCCTGGCTAATTCAATTTGCAGGCGCATAAACGGGTGCTCCACTTTCTGATTCTTCGGTTTTTGCATCAAGTAAGTATCCTTATAATTCGACGATCTACTCAATGTGCGGTTCAAGCACAGGGATAAAGCCAAAGCGGTCGACGTCGACCAGTCCCATGTCCGAGATCCTGAGTTGCGGGATCACAACCAGCCCGAGCAGGCTCATGGTCATGTTTGGATTATTTAGTGCGCAACCGCATTCTCTGAATCCGTACAACAATTCCGCCGCTTCAGCCGCTACCCTCTCCGCGCTCTGGGTGGACATCAATCCAGCGATCTCCAAGCGGATCTCGCCCAGTACCCTACCCTCGCTGACTACCACCTGTCCACCGCCGATCTCGGCCAGGTGATTGGCTGCCAGCGCCATTTGCGATTCATCGGTGCCAACCACGATCATCTGGTGGCTGTCATGCGCGACCGTGGTGGCCACTGCGCAGGTTTTTGTGAAACCAAAGCCGTGTACCAACCCCACCTGCACTTTTCCCGTCGGTTGGTGGCGTTCCACCAGAGCGATCTTGGCGATATCGCGGAAAATGTCCGGGTGCACCTCACTATCGATTACATCCATCTCGAAGACAAGGTGTTTTGTCGGAGCCTGGTTTTCGATCACCCCAATAACGTGCGCGGTGACCTTTGCGCCGTTGGTTGTCAATTTAAAATCATCCGCGCGCAGCGGGCGCGGCAAATGAACTGAACTGGTCACCCATTCCGGGTACTCGCGTTCAGGCAGGTTGACCAGGGTTTCGCCATCGTCGAACACGACCTTGCCCTTGGCGATGACCATGCGTGGATGAAAATCCTGCAGATCATCAACCAGCAGCAGATCGCTGTAACGCCCGGGGGCGATCAGACCGATCTCACGCGAAACGCCAAAATGCTCGGCAGTGTTGAGCGTCGCCATCTGGATGGCGGTCATCGCGTCCAATCCCTCGGCGATGGCGTGCCGGATCACACGATCCATATGACCTTCACTCACCAGGGTTTCCGCCTGGCTGTCGTCGGTGCAGAGGAGGAAATTTCGGCTTGATAGCCCCATCTCAGTGACCGCTTTCACCTGCGCGGCCACATCATGCCAGGCAGAGCCATAGCGCAGCATCACCTTCATGCCCTGGCGCGCTCGCGCGACCGCGTCCTCCAGGCGCGTGCCCTCATGATCATCCTGGGGACCCCCTGCCACGTAACCATGGAACGCCCTGCCAAGGTCAGACGACGCGTAATGCCCGCCGATCACCTTGCCCGCCGCGCGCGTGGCGGCCATTTCGGCGTGCGCTTTGTCCTCACCATTGAATACTCCCGGGAAGTCCATCATCTCCCCCAGTCCGATGATGCCCGGCCAGGTCATCGCTTCAGTGACTTCCTTGGGACCTAAAACCGCACCCGGCGTTTCAAAACCGGGCGCGGAAGGAACACAGGACGGCATTTGCACAAACACATGGATAGGCTGTAACGCGGCGTCATCGACCATCAAGCGGACCCCGCGCAGTCCAAATACGTTGGCGATCTCGTGCGGATCGATAAACATACCCGTCGTACCGTGCGGGAGCACCGCGCGCACAAATTCTGTCACCGTCACCATACCGGATTCAACATGCATATGCGCATCCAGCAAGCCTGGCACCAGGTAGGCTCCCTTGGCGTCGATGACCTTCGTATCCTTTCCGATGGTGTGCCGGGCGTTCTCGCCAACATAGGCAATGTGCTTGGAACGGATGGCGATATCGATATTCGGAATGATCTCGCCCGTCTGCACACAAACCCATTTGCCATTGAGGATGACCAGGTGAGCCGGCAAACGCCCCATGGCGCAATCCACCAGTTTACGCGAATTTTGCAGCCAGAAAGAATCCATGCCCATTTTGGTTTTTATCCTTGGATTAATTTTGTTGCAGCTTTGTTATGCGCCCGCACATGTTTTTCAAGGTCAATGCCAAGCAATTCCCCATGGCTGACAACCGGTTGACCATGCACATAGTTATAATCGACCCCACGCGGTTGGCACAGCAAGAGCGCCGCTACCGGGTCATGCAGTGCGCCGGCGTAATCCAGGCGTTTGAGATTAAAAGCGATGAAATCAGCGCATTTGCCCACCTCAAGCGAGCCGATATCAGTGCGGCCCAATACTGCCGCTCCGCCGCGAGTCGCCACCTCCAGCGCCTGGCGCACCGAGAGGATCTCGCTGCTGGTGGAGGATAATGACGCTCCTTTCAATCCGGCGTTCAGCCGCGCCAGCAGCATCGCCTGGCGCGCTTCTGCCAGCAGGTGCGAACCATCGTTGCTAGCGGAGCCATCGACGCCAATACCCACGTTGACCCCGGCCTTGAGGAATTCCACCAGAGGCGCGATCCCTGATGCCAGGCGCATATTGGAGCTGGGGCAATGCGCCACGCCGCAGCGCTCGCGCGCGTAAACCTCGATCTCCTCCTGGTTGACATGCACCGAATGGGCGAACCACACATCGTCACCCACCCAGTCCAGCGATTGCATGTACGCCACCGGGCGGTAACCGAATTTCTCCAGGCAGAACTGTTCTTCGTCCTGCGTTTCCGCCAGGTGCGTGTGCAGCTGCACGCCATAGCGCCGCGCCAGAGCAGCGCTTTGTTTCATCAAATCCCGCGTTACGCTGAAAGGCGAACAAGGCGCGAGCACAATCTGCAACATCGCGCCGGGATGAGGGTCATGGTAAACCTGGATCAACCTTTCACTGTCCACCAGGATGTTCTCTTCACTGTCGACCACACTGTCGGGCGGCAACCCCCCCTGGCTTTGCCCCAGGCTCATTGAGCCGCGCGAAGCGTGAAGCCTCAACCCGATCGGCCTGGCAGCTTCAATCTCATCGTCCAGTTTTGAGCCATTGGGGAATAAATAGAGGTGGTCAGAGGCGGTGGTGCATCCCGAAAGCGCCAGTTCACTCAAGGCGGTCTGGGTGGAGATGCGGATATCCTCGGGTGTCATGCGCGCCCAGATGGGATACAAAGTCGTCAGCCAGTTAAAAAGATTGGCATTTTGGGCCGCGGGCACCGCCCGCGTGAGCGTCTGGTAGAAATGGTGGTGGGTGTTGATCAATCCCGGCAGCACAACATGCCCGCTCAGATCGAGAACCTCATCAGCCGACTGTGGTAATTGGGCGCTCTGTCCCACCTGCTCGATGAACCCATCGCGAATAAAAAGACCACCATCGGGGATTTCCCTGCGGTGGTCATCCATTGTTACAAGGACTTCAGCGTGCTTGATCAATAAGGTGCTCATGATTCTCTCTTTTATTTGGAAAAAGTGTGAGAACTGTTTAATTCTCACACCTTGAGTGTATAAGATATTGAAATAAATGTCAATTGTCAGACAAGTGACGAGTTAATCAGCCAGGTTGGCAGCCCGCAGTGTGTTGCGCAGCAGCATGGCAATGGTCAGGGGCCCTACCCCTCCGGGCACCGGGGTGATCGCCTGCGCGACCTGGGCGGCTTCTTCATAATGGACGTCTCCCACCAGGCGGTATCCGCGCGGTTTGGTGGCGTCCTCAACGCGGTTGATCCCCACGTCGATCACCACCGCGCCGGGTTTGATCCAATCGCCGCGCACCATTTCAGCTTTGCCCACCGCCGCCACCAGCACGTCCGCGCCGCGCACAATATCCGGCAGGTTCTTGCTGCGCGAATGGCAGATGGTCACGGTCGCGTTGGCGCGCACGAGCAGCAAAGCCACGGGCATTCCCACGATGTTCGAGCGCCCCAATACCACCGCGTTCGCGCCTTCCAGGGTGGGGAGTTCGCGTTCGAGCATGTACAAAACGCCGGCCGGGGTGCAGGGGATGAAGAGCGGATCGCGCCCTTTTTGCGCCAGCCGACCGATATTCAACGGATGAAAGCCATCCACATCCTTTTCAATCGAGATCGCGTTGAGGACTCTTTCTTCATCAAAACCTGATGGCAACGGTAATTGCACCAGGATGCCATTCACTTTGGGGTCATCATTGAGCTGCTTTACCAGTTTTTCAACTTCTTCTTGCCCGGCTTCTTTGGGTAATTCATATCCAAAAGACTCGATCCCAACCTCAGCGCAGGCTTTCTGTTTGGATTTTACGTATACCTGGGAAGCGGGATTTTCTCCCACCAGGACGGTGGCCAGTCCCGGA
Source organism: Candidatus Xenobium occultum (assembly GCA_002423485.1). GTDB lineage: Bacteria > Vulcanimicrobiota > Xenobia > Xenobiales > Xenobiaceae > Xenobium > Xenobium occultum. The sequence goes on from DIWH01000069.1 coordinate 82,523, forward strand.
CGCGATTTTCCGGCCTTAAGCCTTTCCTGCACACCCACCGCGACTTCCTTGCGAAGTTCCTCGCCAATCAACTTTCCATCGATCACCCGGGCAACCATAATTGCTCCTCCTGTAGTTGGTCTTCCTACATTATACACACGTTCTGGTGGCAGACCCCTATGGTAGAATTGTGCGTACCGACTCTGGAACTCACTGGGGTGAATCATGAGCAAAATTTGCGTTGTTGGAACAGGTTACGTCGGGCTTGTCACAGGCACATGCTTTGCCGACCTGGGTAACGAGGTCACATGCCTGGATATCGACCGTCAGCGAATAGAAGAGCTTCAGGCTGGACAGATGCCCATCTATGAACCGGGCCTTGAGCAACTGGTCAAACAGAATGTAGCGGCAAACCGCCTTTCCTTTTCCACGGATTACAATGAAGCGCTTAACGGCGCGGAATACGCTTTCATCGCCGTGGGCACTCCCTCAGGTAATGATGGCGAAGCGGATCTGAAGTATGTGCGCTCCGCCGCTGAAGCCATCGCGGATCATGTGAAGGATGCCATCCTTGTGATCAACAAATCCACCGTGCCTGTGGGTACCGGGGATTGGTTGGCAAACGTCATCCAACAACGCCGCAATGGCAGACCGTTGAAGTTCAACGTCGTATCCAATCCCGAGTTTTTACGCGAAGGATCGGCGATCAACGACTTCATGAACCCCGACCGCGTCGTGCTTGGCTCGATGGATAAGTCAGCCGCCGAAATGGTCGCCTGCCTGTACCAACCACTGCGTTGCACGATTATGATCACCGATCTGCGCACCGCGGAAATGATCAA
>DIWH01000017.1:0-193 GCA_002423485.1 Candidatus Xenobium occultum
CCCTATCTGCTGTGGGCGTTGGAGACTTGAGGGGAGCTGTTCCTAGTACGAGAGGACCGGAATGGACGGACCTCTGGTGAACCGGTTGTCCCGCCAGGGGCAGAGCCGGGTAGCTATGTCCGGATGGGATAAACGCTGAAAGCATCTAAGCGTGAAGCCCACCCCAAGATGAGGTGTCCCACCGCGAGAGCGG
>DIWH01000017.1:239-145877 GCA_002423485.1 Candidatus Xenobium occultum
GGTGAGACCGGTCTTGAGGTTTGAAGGCGGATTTTGCTTCCGTTTCCCATGGTTTCTTCGGATTAGAGTTTCCCGGTGGCTTTAGCGGAGGGGCCACACCCGTTCCCATACCGAACACGGAAGTTAAGCCCTCTAGCGCCGATGGTACTGCCCTGGTGACGGGGTGGGAGAGCAGGTCACCGCCGGGAACATTTTTGAAGGCTCGGAGCAAAACTCCGGGCCTTCTCCTTTTAAAGGCCGGGATGGAGGTTTCGCATCCTCTTGCTCGGCCTCGATCTGGCCACGCCTGGCAGGACCCTGGGCCTTTGCGGGGGGAGCCTGATTCCGCAGCCTGGCGTGGCATTCGGGCACCAGATGGCGGATTCCGGGAGGGGGAGTCCGCTTGAAGGACTGTCCCAGGAGGTCACGAAAGAGCCTGGAAACCCGTGAATTGAAGGAAAATCAAGCGTATTCATTGGTCGAGGCCGGGGGGCGAGGGTGTGGCCCGTCTCGATCAATCCTTCAGGGTTCGGCAGCCGGCCGTTCAGGTCGGCTTGTTCGTAGGGGGGGCGGACCGTCGGCTTCCCGTCCCCGTTTCCAGAGGGTTCGTCTTGAGGCGGTCCCTGCGAGGATTTCGAGAAGGAGTACCCGGTTCCAATGAAGAGGATCCTGACGATGCTGGTCGCCTTGCTGCTCCTGGCGGCCCCGGCCCTGGCGGCACCGCTCTTCCCGGATGTTCCCGACAACCACTGGGCCAGGGACGCTGTTTCGGCCTTGGCGGCCAAGGGCGTGCTGGAAGGCTACCCGGATGGCACTTTCAAAGGCGATCGCGCCTCGACCCGCTGGGAGGTTGCCGCGGTGGTGGCTCGGCTCCTGGCCCGGATGGAGGAGGAACACGCCTCCTTGGCGACGGCCGCTGAACTGCAGGAGATTCGCCGACTGGCCGAGTCGCTGCGTGAAGAACTGGACGCGTTGGGCATTCGGGTGACGGGTCTGGAGGGATCCGTGGAGCGGCTCGACCGGCGGGTGGGCCAACTGGAGCGGATCACCTTCTACGGGGAGGTCACCACCCGCGTGGGTGGGCAGTCGTTCCGGGCCACCGGTTCTTCGGCCATGGGGGGCGCCGTCCCCCTGCTGGACTACAACAGCGCGGTGGGTTCCGCCACCGGCGCCGGTGGACCGATCCCGGCGCCCTCTGCAGCCGCCGGGATGGCCATGAACCCCTTCGTCTTCGGAATCTTGAGCGTCACCGACTGGCGCTCGGGTCGCCCGCTCACCAACGGAGCGATGTTCACGACGCGCGCCCTGCTGGGGACTCGCGTCCAGCTTTCCGAGGACCTGGACGCCGGGGCGGAGTTCACGGCCTACACCAGCCAGGGAGACCACGCGGTGGATCAGTACTGGGGCGTCACGCCGCCCAACCAGTCGAATCCCTTCACCGGGGTCACCACCATCACGGGTGGTCTGGCGGGGACCCAGTCCCAGAACCACGTCCCCTACACGCGCATGAACCTCGACAATTTCTGGGTCAAGCACAATCCCAGCAAGACGTCGCTGGTCCTGGGCTCGTTCCGGGACGTGCACTTCGACGAGTTGGTCTATGTCCAGGAGGTCAACCCCAACTACTACGGTCCGAAGTGGCTGGACAGCTTCGGGATCAAGGTCAATGGAGAGTTGGCCTTGACGGCTGCCGAAGACGTGGTCCTGCGTTGGGAGGTCATGGGCGCGCGCCTGGCCGACGGCAACGTCAGCCCGATTGTCGCGGATGCCTCCTACTTCACCCACTCAGAGGGAGTCAACGCGGCGGTCCTGTTCCACGACGAGCGAGGCGAGGTCCGCCTCAACTTCCTGCACACTGCCAATGACGCTTCAGGGGGAAGGGCTTTGGCGGTCGGTCTGGTGCAGGCACCCAACTTCACGCTGAACTGGGTCAACCCGAACGGATACTTCTTCAATCAACTGGGCGGGCCCAACCAGGCCACGGCGGGGATCGGCAGTACCAGTGATGTCCGCCCGATCCCCATGTTCTCGGCGGTCAACAATGACGGAGCGGTGGGGATCGCCGGTGTGCCCAACATGGGCGGCTTTGGGCCTCAGGACATGACGACCTGGGGCTTGTCGGCCAGTTACGTCTTCGACCAGGCCTGGGACCCTCGGCTCTTCCTGGAATGGGCTCACTCGGAATACCGGCCGCAGAAGAACTCGGCCTATTCGGTCGGGGGAGATGCCTTGCGGGCCGGGATCGGGGCCTCCTTCCTGGAACGCTCGCTGGATGTCGATCTTCACTATGTCTCGGTCGATCCCACCTATGATCCCTTCGTGCTGCAGCTCCCGACGATCGACGGGATCGGGACCGTTCTCTGGCGCACCCCCGGGTTCACCTACTACAACTCGCTGTATTCCCTGCACGACACCGAGACCTACACCCACAACCGCCAGGGCTGGCGGGGTGAAGTGACCTGGAAGTTCGGGCCGACGGGTCGGGTCACCGCCAACTATGGCAGCCTGGACCAGGTTGAGACTTCCATGCAGGACGTTCGCTATTCCGCCAATTCGCTGGCGCCCGGGACGCCCAATACTCCCGTCCTGGGCTTCTCGCCTGGTTTCATGGACCCCGTTTTCGGGGGCTTCGCGGCTTCAACCTATGCGCCGGCCGGCGGCAACGCGCTGGCTCTGCCCCTGGAGAACCCCCGGGGCCACGTGACCAACTGGGGACTGGCCGCCGGCTACAAGTTCCTGCTGGAGGAGGGAGAGAACAACAGGGGGATCTTGATCTCGGGTGGGGCTCGCAGCACCCACTTCACACGGAACTCGAATCTGCAGGCCTTGCTGCCTGGCCCCGGCGGTACCCGTGGTGAGAGCCAGAACAACGTCGATCTCTTCGTCGACGGCTGGCGAGCGGCCATCGAATACGATGTGACCGAGACCTTCAGGATTCACGGTGGGTATACGGCCGTGGACATCTACGGACATTTTGATCCCCTGGGCAATCTCAGTGCCTACGCCGAGGCCACGGGTCTGACCCGCTTTGACAGCCTGAACATGGAACAGCGGTATCCCGACCTGGGATTCGACTGGGATCTGGCGGAGAATCTGACCTGGGGCCTGGAGGGCAAGTACTACCAGACCAAGGATCGGATCTCCAGCAACCTGTTCCCGACCCCCGGGGTCCCCAACCTCAACCTCAACTATGGGCCTCAGGGCAACGCGCATCCCTTCAACTGGGAGGGCTGGCAGGTCCACTCCTACTTCAACTTCAAGTTCTGACCGTCAGGACCGAAGGGGCAACTGGCCGGGTTTCGGCCGCCCCCCCACACTCCGCGCGACCAGACCAGGTCGGGCGGAGTGTGTCTTTTTGCCCCTCCTCCGGACCTTCCCGACAAGTGGTGGGGAGGCTCCAACGGATGGCCCTCACGCAGCCGTCGAGGTCGACCCGTGACCCCGTTCCCGGCGCGCCGGCCGCTGGCTGGGGCTGTCCGGGACAAGGGTCAGGCGTGGGGATGCACCAGGATGAAGACCGGCTCGTCCTGGGCCAGGTCGGAGAGTTCCTCCCGGGCCAGGGCCAGGACCTGCTCGGTGCTGGTCAGGGAGGTGAGATCGGTCAGCTTCCGTCCTGCCACGACATGCACGGCCGGGATCAGCGCCCCGGCATCGCCGTACGAGGTGTGCTGCTGCAGGGCCTTCTCGAGGTCCGCCAACAGGGCGCCCCCGTTGGCCTGGTGGAGGACTCCTCCGGGGACCTGCAAGCGGACGCTCCCTCGGCCGTCGGTCACCCACAGGGTCTGGCGGGTCTGGCGCAACAGGCCGAAGAGTCGTCGCACCTGGCGTCGGCTGCGGTAGAGGTGGTAGAAGCCGGTCTGACCCAGGGAGGTGTGCTCGTCATCCTGAGGAGAGGCCTCGCGCAGCGTGCGAAGCCTCTCTTCGTCTCCCACGTCGGCGGCCAGGACGTCCCGAGCGACGAACTCCACCGAGCCGGTGGCCGTGGCGCGGACCAGGTTCTTCTGGGCGTCCACCTCGACGGTGACCTCGACGCTGGCCGGGTCTGCTCCCATCCGGACCACTGCCTTTTCGGCCTCGGAGCGCAAGCGGGAGAGGTCCTCGCGGGTCGGGTTCACGAGGTTCCTCTCGAGGGTTTCGCGCACCATGGCCAGGGCGGCCCCGATGGCGGAAATGACCTCGGCCCGTCGAGCCAGTTCAAAGGGCAATCCCATGCGCTCCGCCAGGAAGGGGACGATGGCGCCGGCGCCTCCGCCCCCGCCCAGGAGCTTCAGGGCCCGGTCCTGCATGCGGGCTTCGGAGAGCAGTTGACGGCACGTCGGGACGATGCGGTCGGCCGCCCGTTCCAAGACCCTCCGAGCCAGTTCTTCGGCTGTGCCGGCCCCCAGGTGGCTGGCCAGGGCCTCGAAGGCCCGGCGGATTCCCGGCAGGTTTCCCGCGGAATACTCGCCGGGTTGAATGTAACCCAGCAGGTTGGCCGCGCAGGTGGTGGTGGGGGCGGTGCGCATCCCGGCCGGGTTTTCCACAACCAGGTAGGCCGGGTCACCCTCGAAGGGCTTCACCTCGACAACCCGCAACTGGCCTTGCAGGGCCTCAGGGGGCGCAAACGAGCAGTAGGCAAAGCCCGCCAGGTGGGCGCTGCGGGGGCCCACCTCCAGTCCACCCTTCGCGTCGCTGGAGACCATCGAACCCCCGGCGATCCCCAGGGTCCGGCTGTCCAGCGTGCGCAGGTAGGTGGGGTGGCCGCCGATCGTCGCCGAGCGGACGGCGGCCCGGCCATCCCGGACCAGGCAGATGTCGGTGCTGGTGCCTCCCACCTCCAGGAAGAGCGCGTCGGAGGCCTTCAGGAACATCAGGGCCGCCGCGATTCCTGCGGCCGGGCCCGACAGCAGCGTCATCACCGGGCGCCGACGCACTTCTTCCAGGCTCATCACCCCCCCGTCGCTGCGCATGACCATCAGCGGAGCCGTCACGGCGCGCGCTTTGAGGGCCTGGGAGGTCATCTCGGCGGTCCCGATCATCTTCGGCAGGATGCTGGCGTTGAGCACCGCGGTGCGGGTCCGCACCCGCAGCCCATACAGCCCCGAGACCTCGTGGGTGCCGCAGGCCGGGAGATTCAGGGCGGCCGAGCGCTCCATGACCTTCAGCTCGCCGGAGGGGTCATCCACCGAGAAGCCCTCCGCGGCCACGACGGCGCCTTCTCCGCTGGCCAGGAAATCATTCAGGGCTCGGTCCAGGTCCTGCTGGAAATCAGGGGACCCGGGGTTGAGGAACTCCAGGCGGCTGTGCAGGATCTTGCCCGGCGACAGTTCCACGTCCCCGACGGCCATGTCGGCTCGGGCCTTCATCGCCTCCAGGCCGCTGCCCAGCCCCAGGATGCCCACTCGGGCGACATCCCCTTCCAACAGGGCGTTGGTGGCCTGGGTCGTGCTGTGGGCCAGGAAGACCAGGCGGTGGTCTGACGGCAGGCGGGCCTGCAAGGCCGCGAAGGCATCCAGGATGCCTCGGGCCACCCCCTCCTTGGCTCCGTGGCTGGTCGGGGTCACTTCATGGTCGAGGATCTCCAGCGTGGCGTTGTCCAGGGCCACGGCGTGGGTGAAGGTTCCCCCCACGTCGATGCCGATCCGGATGGTGGAACTCATCTCAGGGCTCCTGCGAAGAGGACCGCCCAGGTCAGGGCCAGGAAGACGAAGGCCCACACGTAGGGGATTGTGTCTTTCAGAAGTTTCTCGGTGCTGGTGCGGGTGAACTGGGCCAGCCAGACGTTGTGGGTGTTCGTGGGGTCACAGACGCCCTGGATCTGGCCCACCGCGAAGAAGGCTGCCAGGATCGCCACCGGAGGCAGCAGGCCGGCTCCCAGTATGAGGCCGGCGACGCCGGCCCCCAGGCCATAGAAGTTGAAGGGTCCCCGGTACAGGGCCAGGGGCGCGAAGATGGTGAAGAAGACGACGAAGGGCAGTGGCGAGTCCGGGATCACCGCTTGCAGGAAGGGGGCGATCACGGCCTTGGTGGGCTCGGCCATCATGCTGTTCAGGGCCATCCCGATCCCCATGAACAATCCGATCACCGGCGAGACGTCCTTGAGCCCCTCGAGGGTGGCGGCGGTCAGGTGGTCCAGAGCCTTGCGGGGTTGCGTCGAGAGGACCCCCCAGAACATTCCGACCAGGAAGGCCGGGATGATCGGCAGGTCCACCAGCATGATCAGGACGATCGGCAGGATGGGGGTGAGAAGGGCCACCAGGGGAACCCGGGAGGCCGGCAGTTCGGGAGCGACGGCCCAGGCGAAGGTTCGCCTCTCGCGCCAGCCCCCCACGGCCAGGAAGGCCAGCGTGGTCAGGGCCAGAAGGCCCCCGTACATCACGACGTAGTCCTTGACGATTTCCAGAGGCAGCTTCAATGTGTCCTGGTAGAATCCCAGGATCGCTGGATTGAAGACTCCGCCCAGGGCGATGGCGAAGAGCATCAGGCCCGCGGCGAAGGTTCCCGACAGTCCCGCACCGACCAGGATCGGCAGGGCCAACGAACCCAGCATGATCACGGCGCCCAGTCCGGTTACTGAGGTGAAACATCCGGCCACCACCGCCGTCATGAGGAAGGCCAGCAGAATTTTGCGGTCGCCGGCATACTCTGCGGCAACTCCGATGATTCGTTGAGCGATCCCGGTGCGAATCACCACCTGGGACAGGATGGATCCGAAGATCGCGTACATCATGGCGCCGGCCAGGCGGGCTGGCCCATCGGTGAGGATGGTGGTGAACACGAACTCAGCCAGGGAGCGCGGAGCGCCAGCCTCGGGCGGCACGGCGTTCCAGTCGAAGAAGAGCCCGGCAATCGCCCCGATGGCCACGGCCATGCAGGGCAATGCCAGCAGGGCGGGCATCCGCCGCGTCATCATCAGGGCGGCGAAGACCAGGAAGACACACAGCAGGAGCAGACCAGGAAGGATCACGGTCGACGGTGGTTCCAGCAAGGCGCCCCGAGCCCTGCCGTCACCGGGCGAAAGAAGGGCGGGACCTTCCCCCTGAATCAACTGGGCCTGAGAGGCCATCCCTTCGGTTCGAGTGATCTGCTGGGGGGCAGGGTGCCGGGTTTCGGGATGGCAGGAGCGGCCCTGGCGCCTGAGAAAGTCTGAGGCCTTGATGCTGCTGCTCGCCGACCAGAGTCTCCAGGAGTTCCTTCAGGTCCAGGGCCTGCACGCGCTTCTGCCCCACCTGTACGTCACAGGCAACCGACCAGACCCGTCCTCGGACAGCGTGTCCTTCGGCCTGGCCAGTGCGCTGGTCCTGCTGCTCTGTGCGCTTCTGGCAAGCCTGCGCTTGAAGCGGCGAGAGCGGGTCGCCAACTGGTCATCCTGTCGGGCGCGGGCCTGGAGGCTGGCCGTGGTGCTTGGCTTCTTCGTGGCTTGGGAAGCCAGCCTGCAGATCTGGTCTGCCCAGAATCCCTTCGAGACCTACGTGGCCGACCCCGTGACCTTCTGGGCTGGTCGGCCCATGCCCAGCCAGCTTTCGGTGCAGCGTTTGGCTGGACTGTTTGACACGGATCATTCTTCGGCCAGGGCTGCCGGGCGTTATCGGATCATGTTCCTGGGCGACTCCCAGGCCATCAGCGTCCAGCCCCATCGTTATGGCGGTCCGCGAACCTACCCCAAGTTCCTGACCGCCCTGGAGTATGGCGGACCGGATGGCGAGATCGTCGAGAGCGTCAACGCCGCCATCTCGGGCTACACCTCCTGGCAGGGCCTTCTGCTCTTGCGCAATCTGGGGCTCGGCTATCACCCCGACCTGGTCGTGGCGGCTTTCGGCTACCATGATTCGGCCCAGGCCATGTCGGCGGACTCCCAGGTCATGACCGATGATCCTCGGATTCACCGCCTCCGCACCCTCCTCTTCCGCAGCAGGGTCTACCTGGTGATCCGCAAACTCGCGCTGCGGCGGCAATCGGCCGCAGCCGACCGGGACCCGGGAAGCCTCAAGGTCCCCCGGGTCTCGGTCCCCGAGTATGAGGCGAACCTGCGCGCCATGGCGGAATTGGGGCGCCGGCACGGCTTCCGGTTGGCGGTGCTTCTGGAACCCTTCCGAGACGCGCACGTCGGGGTCGCGACCCGGAAATATCGGGAAGCGGCCCGCCGGGTGGCCGACCAGGAGAGCCTGGTCGTGCTGGACGTCTTCACCCCGTTGGCCGCCTTGGGCCCGGCCGAGCGGGAAGCGCTTTTTGACGACGACATCCACCTGAAGGCCGCCGGTCATCGTCGGGTGGCGCACCTGGTGGCCGAGGAACTCGCCGCCGCGGGGGTGCTGCGCAGGGATTCCTCCGAGGAGGGCCATGATTCGGCCTCTCCCTGAAGGCTCACCTCTGGTTCCGGGTCTTTCCACGCTCTTTCAGGGTTCGCTGACATGATCAGACCATGAAGATCTCCGGCACCTCACCCTTCCCTCCAGCCCTGCTCGAGAAGCTCAACCAGCGGGACCCCGCGGATCCCTTGAAGATCCTGCTGGTCCACGGCTCCCACACGGGAGGGCATCGTTCGGCGGCCCGGTCCCTGGCGCAGGCCCTCAACGAGCTGCCCAACGTCCAGGCCCGCGAGTTGGACACGCTGGATGTTTCCTCGCCGCGGATGGTGAAGGCCCAGAAGGGGTTCTTCGGTCTGGTTTCCGAGAAGCTCCCTGCTTTGCGTCGCTGGGGTTTCCGTCTGGCCTTGCAGGGCTCGCCCCTGGCTTCCTGGGCGGGAACCGCCGTCCTGAAGGCCAAGGCCGCCTTCTCGCCCGGAGTGCTGCACGCGATTCAGCGCGAGAGTCCGGATCTGGTGGTCTCGACCCACTCCCAGACCAACGCCATGCTCAGCCACTGGAAGCAGGCCGGCAAGCTGGACATGCCCGTGCACAGCGTGCCGACGGACTTCATGGCGCACGCCATCTGGGCCCAGGACCAGGTAGACCGCTACTACGTGGCCGCTGAACCGACGCGCCAGGACCTGGCCCGCCTGGGCGTGGACCCCTCGCGGGTCAGCGTGACCGGGATCCCCATCTCCCCTGCTTTTGCGCACCAGCCCGACGAGAGCCGCGAGGCTTTGTCTGCTCGCCTCGGCCTGGACTCCAAGCTGCCCACGGTCCTGCTGATGGGCGGCTCGCTGGGTCTTCAGCCCTACGAGAAGTTGATCGAGGCCCTGGAGGCTTCGCCCTACCCGATGCAGGTCGTGGCCATCACCGGCCGCAACCAGGAGGCCAAAGCCCGCCTGGAGCAGATGCAGGGCAGCACCAGGCACCCTCTGCACGTGCAGGGGTTCGTGAGCAACAGCGCTGACTGGATGCGGGCCGCCGACGTGGTGGTCAGCAAGCCCGGGGGCCTGACCCTGTCGGAGTTGCTGGCATTGCGCAAGCCGGTGATCGTGACCAATCCCGTCCCCGGGATGGAGGAGGCCCAGGTCCAGCGCCTGGCCGGCGTGGCCTGGAGCGCCCCCGACGTGGACGGCATGCGGGCCCAGGTCGAGCAACTCCTCAGCGACCCGGCCGCCCGGGCCGAGGTGGAACGCACCATGGACGCGCTGAGCCGCCCGGCTTCCTCCTACGACGTGGCCGCTCGGGTGGCGGCAGCCGCGCTGGATTCGGCCGAGGCGCCCCAAGCCCGGTAAGTTTCGGCGCAACCTCTTCGCGAAGGTCTTCTCTTGCCTTGGGGCGAAACCCGGGTCTTGCAGGGGTCAGGCAGCCACATCGTGTTGTCGCTCCGTGTGGGCCATCGTCTCCTGCCGAAAGGAGACCACATGGCGCTTGTGCCCCCCCCCGTCCGACAGGACGCCCCCTCCCAGAGGAGAGATCTCGACCCGGAAGGTCGACTTCACGAGGTTCCCTGGCACAGCCAGACCGTGGACGAGGTCCGCAAACTCCTGCGGACCGAGCCGACGGGTCTCTCCACCGAGGAGGCGCGTCAGCGCCTGGATGAGTTCGGGGCCAACACCCTGCCGGCTCCAGACCCCCCCAGCCTCCTGTCGGTCTTCCTCCATCAGTTTGCCAGCCCCCTGATCTACATCCTGCTGATCGCGGGGGGGGTGGCGCTGGCGATGCAGGACTACAAGGACGCGATCTTCATCTTCGCGGTGGTCCTCCTCAACGCGGCCATCGGGACCTACCAGGAGTTCCGGGCCGAGAAGAAGGCCCATGCCCTGCAGGTCATGCTGAAGATCCAGGCCACGGCCCTGCGCGACGGAGATCAGGTGACGATTTCGGCCGAGGACCTGGTCCCTGGAGACGTGGTCCTTCTGGAATCGGGCGGCAAGGTGCCCGCCGACCTGCGGTTGATCAGCGCCACCAACCTGGCCATCGACGAATCCTTCCTGACCGGCGAATCCCTTCCGGTGGACAAGAGGCTGGGCGTCGTGGACGAGACGACTCCGGTCAGCGACCGCTCCAACATGGCCTTTGCCGGCGCAACCGTGGTCAGCGGCCGGGGAACCGGAGTGATCGTGGGCACCGGCGTCCACACCGAGGTGGGACGCATCGCCGTGTCGCTGGTCACCACCGAGTCGGCCAAGCCTCCCCTGTTGATCCGGATGGAGCAGTTTGCCCATCATATCAGTTACATCGTCCTGGGCTTTGCCGGACTTCTGGGATCCTGGCTGATCTTCGGAAGGGGGGAGTCGGCAGGCGAGGTGTTCATGCAGATGGTCGCCGTCGCTGTCTCGGCGATCCCGGAGGGCCTGCCGGTCGCCATGACCGTGGCCCTCTCCATCGCCACCGCGCGCATGGCGGACCGCCGCGTGATCGCCCGGCGTCTGATGGCCGTCGAGAGCCTGGGAAGCTGCACCCTGATCGCCAGCGACAAGACGGGAACCCTGACGGTGAATCAGCAGACCCTCAAGCGGGTCAACCTGCCCGACGGCCAGAGCGTCGAGGTCGGCGGGCAGGGCTACAACGACGAGGGGGAGATCGCGGATCCTTCGGGTGAGTCCCTGGCCGCCGACATCTCCTCCCGGGTCCTGGAAGTGGCCCGGGCCGGCGCCTTGTGCAACGAGGCCTCGCTGGAGAACCGCGAGGGCGAATGGCGGCACGCCGGGGATGCGGTCGATGTGGCCATGTTGGCCTTCGCCCGCAAGGCCGGGCTGGATCCGACGGCCGAGCAGCGGCGCCTCCCCCTGGCTGGCGAGATTCCGTTCGAGTCCGAGCGTCGCTACGCGGCCAAGGCCTATCTGGAAGGCGAAGGGCGTCTGGTGGTGGTGAAGGGGGCCGTCGAGACGGTCCTGCCCCTTTGTCACTGCGCCCGAAGTTCAACAGGCGAGGCTCCCCTGGACGCCCAGAAGATCCTGGCCGACTCCGAGCGCCTGGCCGAGGAGGGCTACCGCGTCCTGGCCGTGGCCCACGGCCGGCTGGAGGGGCCCGGGACCCCGGAGACCCTGAACCAGGCCGAGCTGGGAGGTTTGTCCTTCCTGGGCCTGGTCAGCTTCATCGACCCTTTGCGGCCCGAGGTCCAGCAGGCCGTAGCCGAGGCCCACGGAGCCGGGGTGCGGGTCCTGATGATCACGGGAGACCACCCGGCCACAGCGCTGGCGATCTCCCGGGAGCTGGGGATCGCCGAGAGCCGGGTGGACGTGGTGACGGGCTCCGAGCTGGACCTGATCGATCCGGAGGACGAGTCGTCCTGGGCCGAGAGGGTTCGCGGGACCCGGGTCTTCGCCCGGGTCACCCCACACCAGAAGCTCAAGATCGTCGATGTCCTGGTCCGGGAGGGCGAGTTTGTCGCGGTGACGGGCGACGGGGTCAACGACGCTGCTGCCCTGAGACGAGCCAATATCGGCGTGGCCATGGGATCGGGGACCGACATCGCCAAGGACGCCTCCTTGATCACGTTGCTGGACGACAACTTCAGCTCGATCGTGGCTGGGATCGAGGAGGGGCGCTTCGCCTACAGCAACGTCCGCAAGGTGACCTTGCTGTTGATCTCGACCGGCTTTGCCGAGCTCCTGCTGATCGGCGCCTCGATCCTGCTGGGGATGCCGATGCCGATGGTGGCCGTGCAGATCCTCTGGCTGAACCTGGTGACCAACGGCATCCAGGACGTGGCCCTGGCCTTCGAGGCGGGCGAGAAGGGCGTCATGAAGCTTCCGCCCCGACCGCCTTCCGAGGGCATCTTCAACCGCAAGATGATCGAGCAGGTCTTGGTCGGCGGGATCACCATGGGCGGGGTCTGTCTGGGGCTGTGGATCTACCTGGTGGACTTTGCCGGATATGAGGAGACGCTGGCCCGGACCCTGGTCTTCACCCTGTTGGTCCTGATGCAGTTCTACCACGTGCTGAACTGCCGTTCGGAGTTCCGCTCGGCCTTCCGGGTCCCGATGAAGAACAACCCGATCCTGATGTATGGGATGGGACTGGCCTTCCTGATTCACGTCGCCGTCGTCAACGTGCCCTTCATGCAGGACCTGCTGCGGGTCACGGCTCTGCCTCTTCGATACTGGTTCATCCTGGGAGGTGTCGCGGCGGTCGTGATCGGGATCATGGAGATCTACAAGTTCGTGCGCCGCGCGGACGCGCCCCAGAGCAGCTAGGCTGCACGCCGCCAGGGGGCCCTGGCTCTCGAGGAGGCGGTGAGTGCGACGCAAGCTGAAGGCCCCGGAGCGGGAAGTGCTCCGGGGCCTTCGTCAGTGGTCAGGACACCCTTTTCAGTGAGGTCGTCCGAAGGATGCTCAGCCCAGCGAGCGCGCCGAGTAACTGAAGGCGAAGAGGAAGGGTCCTGGCATTCCGGTCAAGGGAACATTGGGGTAGCACCCGCACCCGATCAAGGCCGGATAGTCCATGACCTGGTTCCCCGGGATTCCGACCGAGGGCGGGTAGGGGTAGGAACCCGGAATTCCGGCCGAGGGCGGGTAGGGGTACGAGCCCGGGATTCCGGCTGAGGGCGGATAGGGGTAGGAACCCGGGATTCCGGCTGAGGGCGGATAGGGGTAGGAGCCCGGGATTCCGGCTGAGGGCGGATAGGGGTAGGAGCCCGGGATTCCGGCCGAGGGCGGATAGGGGTAGGGCCCCGGGATTCCGACCGAGGGCGGGTAGGGGTAGGATCCCGGGATTCCGGCTGAGGGCGGATAGGGGTAGGGCCCCGGGATTCCAGGAATGCCAGGTGTTCCAGGAATGCCAGGTGTTCCGGGCGTCCCAGGTGTTCCGGGAGTCCCAGGTGTTCCGGGCGTCCCAGGTGTTCCGGGAGTCCCAGGTGTTCCGGGCGTCCCAGGTGTTCCGGGAGGAAGCGGCAACTCGTTGCCGCCGTTGTTTCCGTTGTTCCCGCCGGCATTGCCGTTGTCGCCGTCGTTGCCGTTGCCGTTGTTTCCGTTGTTGGGGTTTCCGGTGGCGTTGCCGTTTCCGTTGTTGCCCGGGCCCTGGGTGTCCCCGTTGTCGCCGTTGTTCCCGCCGGCGTTGCCGTTGTCGCCGTCGTTGCCGTTGTTGCCGTTGTCGGGGTTTCCGGTGGCGTTGCCCTGGCCGTTGTTGCCCGGGCCCTGGGTCTCACTCGACTCGGCAGCGGGTGGATCAACGACTGTGAAACTGCTGGAGTCGTCGCTTTTTGAGTCGGCTCCCGTCGAGCGGACAACCAGGTCGGGGAACGCGCGAGTCTCGGTGGTGGCCAGGATGTGGACGTGCTGACCGATCAAGCGGTTGGCCAGATCTTCATTCCCACCCGCCAGGCGCCGGAGGTTCACGATGTTGTCCACGCTCACGACGTCACGGGTGTCCCCGTCGGAGGCCGTCCTGAAGAACATGCCTCGGTCGGCGTCGAAGCGCAGGGTTTCGTCCTGCTGCATGACCTGCCACACGGCGGTTCGCCGTTCGAGGTTGCCATCGACGTTCGACCAGGGATTGCGTCCGTCGAAGTGGATGAGGGCTCGGTTCTGGGGGCTTCCCACCAGGCGCGAGGCCACGATGCTGGAGGCAGCAGGCCACTGTGATTCGAGGTGGACCGACGGCACCTTGTTCCAGGAGGTCCTGGCCTGGGAGGGCTGGACAGTCCCCTCCTGCCAGCCCAGAAGCGTCCCGGCCGCGCCTGCTGTTTCAACCGGCGCGGTGGCCGCATCGGCAGGAGGAGTCAAGGGGACGGCGCGGCCTCCAACGGTGTGCCAGAGGCCCTGGGAAGCAGACAGGTTGGACCAGTTGGCCAGATATTCCCTCTGGCTTCCTTGCACAGGGCCCTGGGCTGCGGGGGCCAGAGCGAACGGGGCCGCTGCCTGGGCAGTCCCTCCGCTTCCCAGGAATCCCGAGAGGCCGGCAGCCAGAGGGACCGAGGACCAGGAAGACGAGGCCCCGGTCAGGGACGGGGCCCCCACCAGGTTGCTTCCCAACGTGGCCAGGGAGGCCAGAGGGGTGGCCCAGACATTGGAGGTTGCGGCCGACAGGGAGCGCAGCCCAGCAGACTGGATGAGCAAGTCAGACATTGAACCCTCACTTCCCTCGGGCACTTCAGCGCGCCCGAAGGAGACACGGATTGCCCACCTTCCCATCGATACGTCAGGAGTATCACGTCATGACCGACGTTCGTCAACCGGGGTCGACCACCTGAATCCGCCACCTGGCGTGGCATTCGGCTGCCGATCCGGGCCCGTCTGCGTCGTCAGGCGTGCATCCAGACCCGCCTCGACGCCCTCGGTTCTCACGCCAGGCGGCGGGTTCAGGTACCCGTTGAAGCCTGGCTCTCTCAGGGGGGGGCGGGATGGCGGACTCTTCGCTCGCCGGGATTCGAGAGGAGGCCTCACCTCACGTAGTGGACGACACCTTTCCTTGGTGGTGCCTCGGGAGTCGGGCCTGCAGGGTGCCCCAGGGCGGCCATTCCCCAGACCAGATGGTCCGGTGGAACCCCCAGGCTGTCCAGCAGGGGGCGGATCTCCGTCTCGTCGCAGATCCCGCGGAGCTGGTTGATCCAGACCGAGCCCAGGCCCAGGCTGTGGGCGGCCAGGAACATGTTCTGCAGGGCGCACGAACAGTCCAGCATGCCGTGGGGGTTCTCGCGGTCGTTGGAGGCCAGGACCAGGGCTGCCGGGTTGTACATGGTGTATTGGGCCGGGTCCCGCTGCAGTTGCCTCGCGATGGCGCAGGCGAGTTCGGAGATTCGAGCTCGGTCGGTCACCACGGTGAACTGCCACGTCTGCAGGCCCCGGGCGCTGGGAGCCCAGAGCCCTGCCTCGACGATCCGGTCCAGATCCGCCGGGTCGATGGGCGCGTCGGTGAAGGCGCGGATGCTCCTTCGGGATTTGATGTTCTCGAGGATCGGGTTCAAGTCGGAAGACCTCCTTGGTCGATGTGGGGGTATGCCATCCTGGGACTCCCTGCTGAGGGGACCTCAGGCGATTTCCAGGGCCAGACCGATCATGGTTCCCAGCGTGGTTTCGCGTTGGGCAGCGGTCATGGCTTCGCCGGTGAGCAGGTCGTCGGAGACCGTCAGGATGGCCAGCGCCTTCTTGCCGGCCTGCGCGGCGTTCGTGTAGAGGGCGGCGGCTTCCATCTCGCAAGCCAGGACGCCCAGGCGCGCCCAATCCAGGGTGGACCGGGAGTCGTCGTAGAAGTAGTCCGAGGTCAGGACGTTGCCCACGGTGACGCGCAGATCGAGCCGCTCAGCGGCCTCCACGGCCGCACGGAGCACCTTGAAGCTGGCCAGCGGAGCGTAGGTTCCGGGAAGTCGGAACTGGCCGACGTAGCTGGAGTTGGTACAGGCCCCCTGGGCCAGCACCAGATCCCCCACTGACAGGGACGCCTGCATGCCTCCGCAGGTCCCGATCCGCACGATGGTCTCCACGCCCATGAAGTTGAAGAGTTCGTACGAGTAGATGCCCATGGAAGGCACCCCCATGCCGCTGGCCATGACCGTGACGCGCTTGCCTTGCCAGGTGCCCGTGTACCCCTGCACTCCGCGGACGTTGTTGATGAGGATGGGATTCTCAAGATAGTTCTCGGCGATGTACCTGGAGCGCATCGGGTCGCCGGGCATGATGACGGTCCGGGCGAACTGTTCGGCCGTGCAGGAAATGTGCGGCGTGGTCTTGGGGATGGACATGTTCTTCCTCCTGGAGGATCCGTCGTTTCCCGAAACTTCCTGCAACAAGGCCCGGCCTCCTCCGAGTCGGGAGGTCCCGGATGAGAACGGTGGACCTCGGGCGTGCCGAAGGAATCACTCCGCCGCGACAAGACATGTTCCTGGGAATCGGGTAGAATCCAGAAGAGACTTGTCCGCGAAAGGTCCTCTGACCATGGAGCCTCGGCGGTCCCTTCCTGAAGATCCCCTCGCAGCCTGGCTGGAGATGGTTGCTCGGCGCAAAGGACCCTCCATGGCGCCTTGGCTGAGTTTCAGTGCGGCGCTCGGCTTGGCCATGTTGCCGGCTGCCCTCTTCACCATGGTCCTGGGGACCATGCTTCTGGAATATTGGCTGGATGGAGGATCCACCAACCCGCTCTTGGCCCCCTCGACCCTGGACACGCTCCAGGACTGTCTCGGGGGAGGCGCTTTGGCTTCCATCTTCCTGACGCTCCTCGTCGGGCCCGTGGTTCACGCGGTGCTGACAGCCCGCTTCTTGACGTCCATTCGCAAGGCGCGAGCCCTGGAGGAGGTGGTGGCCACCCCCTTGACACCGCGGCGGGTCGTGGACGCCCTGGCAGTCCACGGGGTCCGGCAGGCGCTGCAGACCCTGGCGCCCCCGCTGGCTTTCTGCACGGGCCTCTTCTGGCTCTCGGGATGGCCCCTGGAATACCTGCTGTGGGCCTTCCTGCCCGCCAGTTGGGCCGTCTATTGGTTCTTTTCCCTCCTGGCCGTCAAGGCCTGGGATGGAGAGACTCCGCACTCCGAGTCTGGGCTGACCTTGTCCTTGGCTCGCTTGATCGCGATCCTCGGTCCGGCCGTGGTGACGGCCTGGCTTGGCGTCCGGGTCGCCTGGTTTCTCGGACCTGCCCCAGGGGCGGCCTCGGTGGCCTTGACCAGCGTCTTGTGGGCCCTGTTCCACCGAGAGATGGCCGTGAAGGGCCTGGATTCGAATTCCGGGTTGCGCAGGATCCTGCGGCGCTGGTCCACGTCGACCTCTCGGCGTTCCCGTTCCTTCCAGGCCGGCCCATTGAACGCCCTGGTCTTCCGCGAGCAGGCCTCGAGCTCAGGCACCGTCCACCAGAGATTCCTGGGCTTCTGCGTCTGGGCGGTGCCGGTCTTGGGCCTGTTCGGCGCAGTCTGGGCGGGTCCCGAACAAATGCTCGGTTTCCTGGCGATGCTCTGGCCCTTGTTGGGGATGCTGGCAGTCCTGCGCGTCCTGCAGGTTTCTTCGATCCGATTGCATGAAGAGCGCCAGCAGGGTTCCTTGGATCTCCTGCTGCAGACGGGTCTGACGGTCCAGGAGTTCGTGGAAGGTTGCGTCGGGGTGGCCGCCGGTCGGGGACGAAGAATGCTCTACCCGTTCGTGCTGGCCACCGCGCTGGCCCTCCTTCCCGGTCTGGTTGAAGGGGAACTGCACTGGTGGCCGCTGGTCTGGATGGCCCTGGCGACCTTCCTCTCGGTCGAGGCCGCTGCCGCCTGGGGCACCTCGATGTCGGCGGACTGCCGGCATCGCCCGCAACCGGCGGGGGTGGTCGTCACCTTCCTGACCGCTGCGGGTATCGGGTGGGGGCTGGCCTCGACGGCCGCCTTCCTCCTGCTGGTGCCCGTGGCGGTGGCGGTTGCCCCCGGCGACGTCTTGTGGACGCTTCACGGAGAACTGGTGGTGATCCTGATCCTGTCTGCTCTTCCGATCGGTCTGCTCCTGGTCCGTCAGGTGGCGCTGGTCTCAGCCCGCAACACCCTGCTCCAGAAGGGGCGGACCATCGGGTTCGTCGACCGGATGCCCCAATGCACCCAGCGGGGGGCAGACGCCGCCGAGACGGGTCTTGAGGTGACGCCCTGCTGGTCTGCTCTGGTGTCAGGAGGTTCCAGATGACTCGGATGGTGTCGATTCTCAGCGTTCTGACCTGGGTGGTCTTGACTGGGCTGACGGCCTGGGCGCAAGCTCCCACGGCGCCCATGATCCAGTCGATCCTCATGCTTCCCGACAAGGCGGGTCCGCAGGACCAGGTCGAAGGTCTGGTCACCCTGACGGGCCCGGCGCCGCAGGGCGGGGCTTATGTCCAGTTGACGGGCAGCACGTCCATCTGGATCCCTGGAACCGTGGTGGTCCCCGCCGGGCGGACCAACGCGACCTTTTCCGTCGTGGTCAACCGCAGTGCCCAGGGTGGCGAAGCGGTTGTCGTGGGCGCCCTTCAGGGGCAGAGGGTCCCCAGCAACAAGCTGATCACCCTGCCCGATCCGACCCTGGTCAACCAGGCCAACTCGTCTCCGGCCCCGCCCCTGGCCGATTCGGACGGCTACCCGGCTTCCGTCTTCAGCTCCTACCCCTATTCCTATCCCTCCAGCTACCCCTACCCTTATCCGTACCCGTATCCTTACCCTTATGGCCCCCATCATCCGGGCTGGACGCCTCGTCCAGCTCCTCCCAGGCCCGTCTACCCGGTTCCCGTCACGCCCGCCATCAAGCAGCCCGTCATCCCCAGCCAGTGGGATTGGAGACCCTCCGGCGTTCGGCGATAGGCGGGTCTTCTGCGCACGACCGGGGACATCCGACCATCTCAGGAGGCATGTTCGTCGGGTTCGCGAAAAACCTCGATGAACGGGATTTCAACAATCAAAGCAGGGGGCGTGGATGGTCGGCAGCGAGAGCGTTCCGCAGCAAGGGGCAGGACCAGAGGTTCCCTTGGCGCCGGAAGATCTGGTTCTGAAGCAACCGGATTCACCCCGGCGTCGTTTGCCCAAGCCCCCGAAGAAGAAGCTCCCACCGTGGGTGCGGGACGTGCTGACGGCTCTGGCCGTGGCGGGTCTGATCCTGGGCATGCTGATCCTCTTCTGGCGACTGCAGCCCGAGGACCCCTTCAACCCACCCCCCGACAGCATCAAGGTGGTCGGTGTCAAGCCCGCCCAGATGGAGGGCATCCCCGTCCTGCAGGGTTACGTCTCGAACAAAAGCGGCCGGTTGGCCCGGAAGTTGACCTTCCTGGTGGAGTACCGCGCAGACGGTCAGAACCGTTCGACCTTCCTGGTCTTGCAGGATGTGCCGGACCAGGCCCTTGTCGAGTTTTCCGTTCCCTTGATCCAGAGCCACCCCGGTGATGTCAGCGTCATCCAGCCCGGCAGCACCTCCAGCCTGGAGGGCCCGCCGCGCTTCATCCCCTACGATTCCCAGTGGGGAGGGACGGAGAGTTCATGAACCGACCTTTGTGGAGTCCCCGCTCGACCACGGGCCGCGGGTTCACCCTGCTCGAATTGCTGATCGTGATGGCCATCCTCTCCCTTCTGGCCTCCTTTTTGATTCCGAATTTTCTCAGGGCGCGGGACCAGGCGAACCTGACGGCCTGCAGTCAGAACCTTCGCACCTTGTGGACGGCGAAGTCCATGGTCGAGGCCGAGACCAAGCGGGCCGGCATCCTCGACCCCGGCCCCGGACCGAACACAGGCTATGGTTTCTACCTGGTGCCCGGGAACCGGGCCTATCTGGTGCTGAGTCGATACTGCGAGATCTCCAGGATGCGCTGCCCCTTGGGGGGAGTTCGGAATGGAGCCTACATGTACTGGGAACTCCACGAGGCCAGCTACGAGAAGATCTATCCCGGAAGCGTCGTGTACACTTCGAGCTTCAGTTGTCTGAACTCTGATCGCCACCCCGGCTGTGCCAAGGCAGCCAGCCTGGGGGGCTTCCCCCGCTACACCGCACGAGGGCTCTCGCTGGTTCCCTGAGGCCTGGCTGGGCCGGGTCAGCCCGCACTCACGGACCTGCCCAGGAGAGGGCCACGGCCCGGATCGGCAGGGTTTCAGAGAAGCGAGACGGCCCAGACAGTTCCCATTGTAGAGCCCAGCAGCGCCAGGAACGCGAGGGACTCCAGGGCGGTCCGCAAAACGTCGGGGAGGTGGCCCGAGGTGCGGGCGTCGTTCTGGTGCCGTCCAGCACGTGTGGCTCGCAGGCGGGCCACTCGGCGAGGCAGAGGGCGCTGTTCCCGGGGGGGTTCTTCCAGGCGCAGGGCAGTGTTCTTCATGTCGGGCCTCCGGTTCGCCATCCACCGGAATCGACTCCCCCATCGGGGCGGAGGGCGTTCTGTTGCAGCAGATTCTCGCATCTCCGACTGAACAAGACCTGAAAAAATTTCGATTCAGGCGGCGAGGATTCGGCGCTTCAGTCAGGATCCGGTCTGAGCCTCCGGCGTGCCGCAGGATTCCTTCGGGAGAGGAGCAGGTCCGGCAGTCTGGCCGGCATCCCTCCAGCGACGGGCCCGCAGGACCACGTCGCGGCGGTTTTCGGGTTCCTCCAGCGGGGTGGCCAGATCGGTCCGGCTGCAGATGATGGGATGGGTCCATCCGCTCTGTTCGAGGATCTCCAGGATTTCCACCAGGGGGAAGGCGTGATAGCGCAGCACCGCCGCGAAGCGCTCCCAACGGCCCTCCTCCAAGAAGAAACCCGAGATGCGGGTGTATCCCACCCGGGTGCCGTCATCGTAGAATCCGCGGCGGACCAGCAGGTGCTCCGCCTCGTCCTCCACGGTCACGGCGTTCCAGCGTTCCAGACCCCGGCGCGTGGCGAAGTCCACCACCAGGTGCGCGCCGGGCGCCGCCAGTCGGGCTGCCGCCTCCAGGCAGCGTCGCAGGGGCTCGGGTCCCGCAAGGTGGTTCATCGAGTGGCTCGTCGAGGTGATCAGATCGTAGGGCCCGGGCAGTTCGGCCAGATCCAGCTCAGCCAGGTCCGCCTGGACCAGGGTGGCCTGCGGGATGGCGGCGCGGGCCAGGGCCAGCATGTCGGCTTCGCGGTCCACCCCGGTCACCTCAAAGCCGCGTTCGGACAACAAGCCCAGCAGTTCACCTGAACCGCAGCCCAGATCCAGGGCCCGGGCGGGCGGATGGAGGAGCTCAAGGGCCAGCAGGCGCTGGCCGAAGGTTCTGCCGTAGCTGCCGTACAGGTGCCGGCAGGCCCGGGCGAAGCCAGCCTGGTAGCTGGCTGGCTCAGGCATGCCCGAGGATCCCCAGGAAGCGGTCTCGGGTGCTCACGAACCTCAGGACCAGAACGCGCAGCAGCCGCAGGGCCACATCCGGGTTGGCCCGGACCAGCTCTTCGAAGGTGGGGTGGTCCACCCGCAGGGCCACGACGTCGCGGGTCACCTCGACGTTGGCCGACCGGGGGATTCCCGCCAGGAGTTCGAATTCGCCGACGACGTCGGGCGGCGCAAAGCGGGCCAGCTCCACCCTCTCGCCCCGGACGGTCTTGAAGGCCACGGCTTCCCCTTCGACCAGCACATAGGCACCGGTCTCGTCTTCACCCGACTCGCCCTCGGCCAGGAAGAGCTCGCCAGCGGGGCAGCGCACGGGCCGGACGGTCAAGGCCAGCACATCCATCGCTGCGTGCGGCAGGCTCTCGAACAAGGGACAGGCCCGCAGGGCCGTCTTCTTCTCTTCCAGGCTCAACACGACTTCGGCTCCTCTCCTCTTCCCCCGACGCTGGTCCACAGCTCGTGGAAGAGCCCCCTGGCCGCCAGCAGATCGGGGAAGGTACCCTCCTCGGCGATGGCTCCTGCCTTCAAGACGACGATTCGGTCGGCATCGCGAATCGCGTCCAACCGGTGGGCCACCTCCACCACCGTGCGCCCATGGAACCGCTGGCGCACCAGGTCCTGGACGCGACGCTGGGAGGTGTTGTCCAGGGCCGAGGTCGCCTCATCCAGGATCAGGATTTCGGGTCGCTTCAACAGCACCCGGACCAGGGCCGCCTTCTGGGACTGACCACCCGAGAGACGTCCTCCCCGTTCGCCGACGTCCATGCAAAGACCCAGGCGGAGGATCTCGTCCTCCAGGTCGATTTCCTGGATGACTTCGCGTAGGATGCGGTTCACCTTGTCCTCGGCGCGGTGCAGCATCGGATGGACGCGGCCCATGATCAGGTTCTCGCGGACCGTGCAGGAGTCCACGTACAGGTGAGGGTCATAGGGGGCCAGGGTCTGGCGCACCGAATCGGGCAGGTGGGCGGCAACGTCGGGGCGGGCGGCCACCAACCGCGCCTTGAGAGCCTCTTCCACCAGGGGTTCGGGGGCCCGTGAGGGAGTATGCTCCAGCCCCAGGCGCAACAGGGCGGCCCGCTCCTGACGGTTCCTGGGCCCCCCCCCTGCGGGAGGGCAAGGCTCCAACTCGCCCAGATCGGCCAGGTTCTCGGGAATCGCCTCCGGGGAGACGCCCAGGTGTGAGGCCAGTGCCTCGCGGGCCCAACCCGTGCCGGAGCTCAGGGAGGCCAGATGCCCCGCCATCCGGATCCCCACCGCCAGGATCGGAGCCAGGAGACCGCGTTCTCTCAGGAAGGCTTCCAGGGGGCCTTCCAATTCGCGGAAGCGCCCGGGTTCGCGGAGGAAGGGGGTGGGCGAGGAGAAGAGCAGGTTTTCCAGAAGCGAGGCGGTCTCGGAGAAGCGCTCGGGGTCGAAGAACTCCACCAGGTCCCGGTTGGAGCCTTGGAGCTTCTCCAGGAAGCGGCGACGTCCGCGCAGGAGCTGGCGGCGAACCTCCTCGGCGTCGTGCAGATGGAAGAGGGGCCGGACCTGGAGGGCCTCGGCCAGAGAGACCCCGGTGAACCCGAAGCCCAAGACATCGTCGTACAGCCCGACTTCGTGCAGAAGCTCGACCAGGTGGGTGTACAGCTCCTCCAGGGACTCGTAGCCCGCGCCCGACAGATCCAGCCAGCCGGCCTCATCCTCCGTCGGGGCCGGCAGGCGCTGCAATCCGTACAGCAGGTTGTCCAGCAGGGTTCCACTGAAGAGGGCCGGGGTACTGGATCGGGACTGGCTCAGGTAGCCGACCCGGGCCCGCAGCTCCTCCAGGCGCACGTCGCGCAGGTTGCGCCCGTCCAGGCGGATTTCGCCGGCGTCGGGCTGCACCAGGCGGGTCAGGAGCAGGTTGACCGTGGACTTGCCGCATCCGGCCGGACCCACCAGCGCCACGTGCTGGCCGGGCTGGACCTCCAGGCGCATGTCGCGGAGGATCGGCTGGTCGGGATCGAACCCGAAGCGAACCCCGGTCATCTCGATTCCCCCACCCCGCAATTCCAGGGCCACGGCTCCCGGGGGGTCCACCATCTCGGTCGGCACGCGCAGATAATCGGTCAACATCTCGAAGCGGGCCTCGGCCTCGCGGTGGCGCTGGAAGTAGTCGATCAGCGTGGTCAGGGGGCTCATCACCTGCCCCAGGACCCGGACGACGACGAAGATCCCGCCCACCGTCAAGCCGCCGGCCAGACCGGCTTCGCGGACCACCAGCCAGCCCCCCAAGGTGTAGACGGCCAGGGTGGCCATCTGGGAGAGGGAGCGGTTCAGGAACGAGGTGGCCCCGAAGATGCGGGCCATCTGCACCTGGTTCTCAGCGAACTCCTCCAGGCCCTTTTCGAAGCGCTTCTCTTCATAGGCGTAGGTGTGGTGGACGTGGATCTCCGAGACGTGTGAGAGGGTCTCCTCGGTGCGGCGCGACAGGTCGCGAAGCAGCCGGGGAGAGCGCCTGGCGAGGATCTCCAGGCGGCGGCGCAAGCCGGGGAGGAAGAAGAAGACCAGCGAAAAGAGGCCACCCGACACCAGGCCCAGGCGCCAGTCCAGGCTGCTGACCAGCCCGAAGCCTGCCAGGAGGGTCACGGCACAGCTCAGAGGGACCAGGACCACCTTGGAGAGGAAGCCTCCCAGTTGCTGGACCTCGGGGATGATCCGTGACATCACCTCTCCCACCGAGTTTCGCTGGAAGAATCCCGGGCCCAGCCGCAGCACATGGCGGAACAGGTCGCCTCGCAGCTTGGACAGGATGCGCTGGGTGGTCGAAGCGAAGAGGATCTCGACCTGGTAGTCCAAGGCGTGGGTCAACAGGAAGACCGCCAGATAGAGAGCGGCGTAGCCGAAGAGCAGGTCGGTCGAGCCGCTCTGGAGCCCCTGCTGGATGGCATCGTCGATGATCCGACCTTCCAAGGCGATCCCGGCGAAGCCCAACAGGACCGAGACCACCACCAGCAGCATCAAGAGTGCCTGGCGACGGGTGTCGACGGCCAGGACGAATTCCAGCAGCTTCACTCGGGAGAAGGCCGGGGCAGGGTCAGAGCAAGTGCCAGCCCCGCTCCAGGGAGCCTCCGGTGGTGGATCTCGAGATCCACCCAGGCTTCGAAGAGGTCCGTTGCGCCGCAGAGTTCTTCCAGCCGGGAGCGGCCCAGGGGACGCCCCGGGGACTCTCGGACCAACCGGCGCAACAGGGCCGCCAGGTTGGGCCGACCGATCCTGGCCTCCAAAGCCAGGAAGAAGGCAAAGGCCTTGCCGTGCAGGACGGCCTGCCGGAAGGAGACCGAGGGGTGGGGTGGTTCTCGTCCCGGTCCGCCGCCCAGTCGGGTGGGCAGGTCCATTCCTTCCCGGTCCACCCAACTCTGCACCAGGCGGCGATGGGCCTGACAGTTCAGTCCGGCGTGTTGGGTGAAGAGCCAGTCCACGTACAGGCCCAGCCCCAGCCAGACCCAGCCGGGCTTGTCGGCCTCGGGGATGGCCTGCCCGAAGTACTGGTGGACCAGCTCGTGGGCCACCAGCCACCTGCACCAGTCCTGAGGGTCTTCTTCAGGCGGGATCCTGCCGTGCAGGGCCGCCAGGCTCGGGCCCAAAGGAGTGCCGCCCTGGCGCAATGGATCCCCCGAGACCAGGCTCATCTCGGGGTAGGGGAAGGCGCCCAGGGTCCGGGCCAGGAAGCCCAGGGCCTCACGCCCCGCGGAAAGAAGTCGGGCGGCCCGGTCCTGCTCGTCGGGCCGGACGACAACCTCCAGGCGAACGGGCCGTCCGGCAGCCACGGCGGCGTGGAGTCGAGGCAGGTCCTGGCCCAGGGCCAGGGCCAGGGTCGTCGCGGGAGCGAAGGGCGCTTGAGGGCCGACCAGGGTCCACCCGGGTGGAGTCAGGAACCTGACGGACAGTTCCATCACCCCGTCCGGAATCCCCAACACCAGGGGTATGGCCGGTTCCAGGTAGCGGATTCCCTGGATGGCCGGGGGCAAGGCGCGGATTCGGAATTCCAGGTCCATCCGACTGGACGGGGAGTGCAGGTCCACGGGGCCCGTGTAGGTCTTCCCCTCGAGGAGAATCTCGACGCCCTGGCCTGCCGGGGGGATGAGCCGCGCTCCGGTGGGGGGAAGCCCCGTGGCCCGGAGCATGCCCTGGCAGGTCCCAGACTCGGGATCCAGTCGGCATTCACCGTCCAGGTGCACCAGCGCCATCCCCATGCAATGCGCCGCGAGGCATGAAGATCCTTCCTGGCAGGATGATCCGGGTCATTCCCGGGTCACGGGCCCGAGCCTATCCTTTCCCACGGTGGGCCGGGGGAGAAGTCCGGCCAGGAGGGACCTTGTTGCTGGACGCGCGACCCTTGCCCCGAGCCGGCCTGGTGCTGCGGCGGGAACACGATGACTGGGCGGTCCTCTTCGACCCCGACACGGGCAGCGGCTTCGGTCTGGACCCGGTCGGGATCTTCCTCTGGGAGAACATGGACGGTCGGCGCACCGTGGCCGACCTGGTGGAGGCACTTCGGGAGCACTTCGCCGAGGTCCCTTCCCAGGTGGCCGACGAGGTCCAGGGTTTCCTGCAGAGCCTCCAGGAGCGCGGCCTGATCCAGCTTCCGTGACCCGGCGCCTCATGTCCACGCCTCGGGCCGTGGACCTCGTGATCACCAATCAGTGCAACCTGCGCTGTCGCTACTGCTATCACTTCGAGAGCGCGGGCGACGTGGCCCGGGACCTGCCCCGCGGCGAATGGAGCCGATTCTTCCGACAACTTGAACGGCACGCCGTTCTGGAGGTCAGTCTCACCGGGGGCGAGCCTTTCGCTCGCCCGGACCTTCCAGAGATCCTCCAGGACCTGTCCCGTCATCCCGTGCGCTTCACGCTGTACACCAACGCCACGCTGGTCGGGCCGGAAGAGGCCGGCTTCCTGGCTGGACTGCGACGGCTTCGGGCCGTGCAGGTCTCCCTGGACGCTGGCAATGCCGCCGGCCACGACGCCTGTCGCGGCGCTGGAAGCTTCGAGCGCGCCGTGCGCGGAATTCGGGCCATGCAGGAGCGCGGTCTGCCCCTTTCCTTGCAGGTCACCCTGCACCGCCTGAACGCCGGCGACCTGGAACAGACCGCCGAGTTCGTGCTGGAGGACCTGGGCCTGCCCTCCTTCCAACTGAATTCAGCCTACGACATGGGCGCTTGTTCGCGCCATCGCGAGCAGATCTGCCTGGGGTTGGACGAGCGCCGGGCGGCCATGGCCACCCTCGAAGACCTGGAGCGTCGCCATCCCGGCCGCCTTCGCGCCAGCGCCGGTCCCCTGGCCCAGTTGCGTCGCTGGACGGCGATGGAGCGGGCTCGCCGGAACTGCGAGGTCTGGCCCCAGGGGGGCTTCCTGAGTGCCTGCGGAGGGGTCTTTCGCAAACTCGCCGTCCGGGCGGACGGGGCCATCATCCCCTGCAACCAGCTTTCGGAGCGGGTGCTGGGCTGGATTCAGCACGATGACCTGCGCGAGGTGTGGCAGCAGAGCCCCGAACTCGCGCGCCTGCGTCATCGGCAGGAGACGCGGATGCAGGACCTGCCCGGGTGCCGCGACTGCTCCTGGGCGGCCTGGTGCACCGGAGGCTGTCCGGCGGGTGGCGCCGAAGGATTCGGAACGGAGGATTGCCTGCGGGCTTTCCTGGAACAGGGAGGCCTTTCGATTGACCAACTCGTCCCCTGAGGCCCGCTGGCCCCTGCGCACCCTTTATGCCTACCTGACCGAGGGGTGCAACCTGCTGTGCCGCCACTGCTGGCTGGCTCCGCGCCTGGATTCCAGCGGGGGGGAGAGGCCCGTCCTGGACCCCCGGCTTCTGGCCGAGGTCCTGCGCCAGGGGCGGGATCTGGGCCTGGAGTCGGTCAAACTGACCGGGGGAGAGCCCTTCCTGCA
Organism: Candidatus Xenobium occultum; assembly: GCA_002423485.1. Taxonomy (GTDB): domain Bacteria; phylum Vulcanimicrobiota; class Xenobia; order Xenobiales; family Xenobiaceae; genus Xenobium; species Xenobium occultum. The sequence continues at coordinate 27,188 of DIWH01000017.1, forward strand.
CCCCGACATCCTCCGCATCCTGGACCTGGTTCGCGAGGAGGGCCTGCAACTGGCCCTGGAGACCAACGGCACCCGGGTCACGCCCGAGTTGGCCGCCGCCGCGGCGTCTTGCCGGAGGCCCTTCGCCTCGGTCAGCCTGGACGGGGCCGACGCCCCCTCGCACGAATACGTCCGGGGGGTGCCCGGCTGTTTCGAGAAGGCTCGGGAGGGACTTCGGATGCTGGGGGCGGCCGGGGTACGCACCCAGTTGATTTTGACCGTGATGCGCCACAACGCCGGGCAGTTGGAGGCCGTGGTCCGCATGGCTGAGGAGCTGGGGGCGGGCTCGGTCAAGTTCAACGTGGTGCAGCCCGCCGAGAGGGGCGAGGCCATGCACCGCTCGGGGGAGGCGCTCTCGGTCCGGGAGCTGGTGGAACTGGGGCACCGGGTGGAGCATGAGATCTCGGCCCGGACGCCTTTGCGCCTGCACTTCTCCTACCCCATGGCCTTCCGCTCGCTGGGCCACATGTTCCATCCCGAGGACGGAATTGGCTGCAGCACCTGCGGGATCTTCCGGATCCTCGGCCTTCTGGCCGACGGCTCGTACGCCTTGTGTGGGGTGGGAAGCACCGTCCCAGAGCTGCTCTTCGGTCATGCGGCCACCGAACCGTTGGCGCGGGTCTGGCTTGAGAATCCCGTTCTGAAGCAGATCCGCCAGGGTCTGCCGGACCGCCTGGAGGGGGTCTGTGGGCGCTGTCTGATGCGTCGGCGCTGTCGTGGAGCCTGTCTGGCCCAGAATTTCTACTCGACCCGGAGCCTGTGGGCTCCCTACTGGTTCTGCCAGGCGGCTGAGGAGGAGGGGATCTTCCCCGCCTCGCGCCTGGCGGAGGCGGCCCCAGCCGCGAATTGAATCGTCGGTGGCCTTCGGGCGCCGGGAAAGGAGGAGCCGATGCCGATCTACCAGACCCCGACCCTGGTAGACCTGACCGAGGGCTCGCCGATCGGCGACTGCTCGGCGGGTTTCAACGAGTCGATCGATTGCATGGATGGCAAGGCGGAGTAATCCAACCACCCACCGGGCCGCGGGGCGATGACCCTCGCGGTCCGGCTTGTCCTGGCGGGCCGCCAGGCGACCCGGAGGGCCCCAATCCGGAGCACTCCGGGTGGCCTGGACCCGAGAGGCTCAGGGCAGACCGGGGTTCAACTGCTGCCAGGCCTGTCGGACACCCATGAGGGCCTCGTTGATGGGGGCCACCTTCCCTCGGGAGGGCACCGGCAGGTTCAGTTCAGGTCGCGAGTCCTTCCATTCCTGAGCCTGGGTCAGCACCAACTGGAATTGTTCCCGCGGGTTGATCAGACCCCGATCCAGGGCCTCGCGCAGCAGCAGCGAGTTTTCGGCCAGGTTCAAGAGCGCCTGACGGGCTCTGCGGTCCGCCTGGTCCGAGCGCAGGGGCTGGTTTCGCACCTCGGTCCAGAGGGCCTGGGTCAGGCTCTCCAGGCGTCGGGCGGTGTTGCGCACGCCCTCCGAGGTCATGATTTCGTCGCGCACCGGGAAGTCGTCGGCCAGGTTCGGGCTGTTCAGCGGAAGCCCCGAGAGCTGCGAGAAACGCGACAAGGTCCCCTGGAGCTGGTCCAGGTTGGCCGGAGTCACCCGCGGCAGGGTGTAGAGGCTTCGCACCGGGTTGCCCTTGGTGTCCAGCTCCACCAGGCTGACCGCCACCAGGTCCCGACTCTGGATGGAGAGCACCTCGCGGCACACCCGGGCCTGGGCTGGCTGGTCGTAGTGCATCGTGGCCAGTTGCATCTGGTCCAGCCCGTTCTGTCGGCGCAACAGGTTGAGCCGTTGCACGACCTCACCTTCGTCGGGATGGATCGGCGTGGTGGTCGGTCCGACGACCAGGACCAGCATTCGTTCGGGGGCCAGGGTGGTCGGAGCGGCCTGTGTCGCCGCCGTCAGGGTCAGCACCAGGATCAGTCCGATTGAATAGATTATCTTCTTCATCAGCGGTTCACCGGGGTCAATAGAGGTTGGGGCACGGTCCTCGGGACCGTGCGGGGAGGCGGCACCGGCGTCAGCACGGATGCCGGGGGGGTGGAGGGAGGCGGCACGGGCGTCAACACCGCCCTCGGGACAGGGGCCCTTGGTGTCGGGCGGGGCGGAACCGAGGGGCGGGTGGGGTTGATGGGAGGCCGGACCTGAGGGAGTTCGGCGGGCAGTCGGGGCAAGGAGAGGCTCGGAGGGATCCTGGGGGCCGAGGGGATCCCGGGGGTCGAAGGCGCGAGGGGCGCTGCCCCCGACGGGAGTGAGGGCAGGGGAGCCTTCTCCATGGCGATCTCCAGGTTGGTCTGGCCCCCGGCTTCGAGCCGGGTTCGGACGGACTTCTCGCGGAAGCCTGGAGCCCGAACCAGGAAGCGGTGCTCGCCGGGCTCCAGGCGCAGTTCCCTGGGGGATTCCCAGGATTCTTCCGCGGAGGCCAACAGGAACTTTTCGGGACCTGTGACCTTCAGCACCAGGGTCCCCGGAAGAGGGGAGAGGGTCAGGGCCACCAGGCCCGTCTTCCCCTTCTCGAGGCGCACTTCGCGGCGCGCCTCGCGGTGTCCGGTCAGGCGGGCTGCGACTTCGACGCTTCCCGGCTCCAGGTCCTCCAAGGTCAGGTCGCTGCGTCCAACGGCCTTCCCATCCAGCGTGATCTCCGCCCCCTGCGGGACCGTCCGGACTTCCAGCTCGGCTTGCCGCTCCGGTTGCCCTGCCGCCCACCAGGACCAGACCGAGGCGCCCAGGACCAGGGTCGAGAGCAGCAGGGCCGGTGCGGAGGGCTTGGAGACGGGGGCGGCGGCGATGGTTTGGTGGACCTCCTTGCACGGTTGGACGCCCGGAGAGTCTCCAGGGTTGCTCTTGTCGAAGGTCCATTCGCCTTGAAGCTTTCCGTTCCCTCGAAATCAAGGCGCGGGGGGAGAAGGAGCGCGCGCTTGGAAGTGAGCCCTCAGATGGCTGTCGAACTTGAACTCTCCCCCGGAGGTCCGGGACACTGATGGGGGCACCCCGGCCCTGGTCGCTTCTCGCCTTGCTGGTCGTGGTGCTCCTGGCCGGACTGCTCGTGTGGCTTGGACCTTCTCCACGACTTCTTCGAGCCCGTGAGCAGGCTCGACAGGCCTGGGAGATCCGCCATGTCCAGGGCCTGGAGGAGGCCTTGGAGGTCCTGGCGGACCATCACGATGCCGAGGCCGCCCTGGTTCGGGCCCAGAGAGCTTTCCTGCAAGGCCGCTTCCTGCCGTGTCTGGACCTTCTGGCGGAGGATTCTCGAGAGGAGCAGGAGGGCTGGGTGTCCCTGCGTGAGCAGGCCTGGGAAGCCTTGGCGCTGGACGTGCCCTGGCCGGCCACGGTGCCCGCCTGGGTGCGCCTGGCCGAGGGTGATCTGGTTCGGGTGGTCGACGACGGGGGCTCGGAGGGGATCTTCCTGGAGGCCTTCGGACAGCGCCAGGGGCTTCATGGGGCCCTGAGATTCGAGATTCAGCGTCCCGACGGGACCCGGCTGCGCGAGGATCGCCCCCTGCGCGTGCCCTTGGGGGGATCGGCCCGCCTGGAGGCCGTGAAGATCGGCGGAAGCGGCTTTGTCCGAGTCGAGCACCTTCGGCAGGGCAGACGGACCTTGGACCTGGGAACCAGGGCGCCCTGGGGATTGCTGCTGTTCCGATTCCAAAGCACCAGCGCGCCTGCCCTGGAGGGGGCGACGGTTCGGGTTCCGGCCGAGAAGGGCCGCAAGGCGCAGCGCTGGACCTGGGAGGACGGCGGGTTCCGGCTCGGGGACTGACGTCGGGTCGAGGCTTGCTCCATGTGTCCTGTTCCCACTCCAGGTTGACAGAAGTCCTTCAGGAAATCCCCTGGCCTGGTCTTTTCGCAGGAGCCGAAACCGCCCCCACGAAAGTCTGTTGTTGGGTCGAGTCAGGGCTTTGAGGGCCTGCAATCGGGCCGATCCTCGGCCGAAGCCAAGGTCCGGGCCTCCGAAGGACCCGCAGGAGGATGGCAGTGAACAAGACATTTGTCGTGGCTTTTTCGGCCTGGATGCTGGTTGCAACGGCCTGTGGTCCCAAGCCCGAGACGACAACCACGGCGGTCCCCGGGGTCGGCACGGTGACCACCACCCAGGATCAGGACCAGACCCGGATCACGGTGGAAGGGGCCGACGGCCAGGCCGCCCTGGTCACCACCCAGGACCAGCAGCAGGACCAGACCCGGGTCACCGTGGAGGGCCCCGATGGCCAGGCCGCCCTTGTCACCACGGAGAAGGACGGACACTCGCAGGGCAGCATGACGGTGCGAGGCCCCGAAGGGGACAAGGCCTACAGCGCCAGCAACAAGGTGGACGAGGCGGCCTTCTCGGTTCCCTTCTACCCCGGAGCCAAGGTGGAGGGTGGCAGCCAACACGAAATGGCCGGTCCCGAGGGCAAGACCTCCAAGATGGCCACCGCCGAGCTGTCGACGACCGATCCGGTGGACCAGGTGGTCGACTTCTACGTCGCTAAGCTCCCCTCCGCCAACAAGATGGACAGCACCGTCGAGGGCCAGCGGACCGTGGTGTTGGTGCCCGAGAACCCCGAGCAGGGGACCTCGGTCACCATCGATCAGGAAGAGGGAGGCGTGACCCGCATCGTCCTGGTCGGGCAGGGCGGCTGAGGGGCTCGCAGGTCAGGTCACGCGTCGTGGCTTGACCTGCCCGACCTGACCCGAGATCTCCTGGGCTGCACCCTGCGAGATCCTCTTGGCTTTGGACCCTCCTGAGCCAGGCAGGGGCACAGGAGACCCTCCCAGAGCGCAGAAGGTGCCCGCCGCCTTGAGACCTTGCCTCCTCGTCCTCCTCGGCCTGTCCATGCTGCTGGGCGCCGGACTGCGCCTTCATGATCTTGGCGCCCCCAGCCTGTGGATGGACGAGGGCTTCACCTGGATGGTTGCCAGTGGCCCGCTCTCGGAGCTTCCCCAGCGGGTCACGGTCTTCGACAAGCACCCTCCCCTGCACTACGCGGTGGCGCGCGCGGCGCTGCTGGCTGGAGGCCACTCCGAGTTCTGGCTCCGCCTGCCCTCGGCACTGGCCGGGGTCCTGACGATTCCGGTGGTCTTCCTGCTGGCTCGTCAGCTCGGCTCCTCGGGCCCGGCAGCAGCCTGGCTGATGGCGGTTGGGGCCATGCACGTGCTCTTCACGCGCGACGGACGGGGCTATGGCCTGGCCACCTTGTTGGTGGCCCTGACCTTCTGGCTGTGGGTGCGCTTGCTGCACAGGCCCCGCGCCCTCGAGGTGGGCGGGTGGTTCCTGGCCGGAGTGGCCGCCTTCTATACCCATTACCTGGCTTTGGTGGTCCTTGCCTGGCAGTGGCTCCTGCTGGTCGGGACCCGACCGCGCCAGGAGCGCGCTCGCTGGCTGGGAATTCCGGCGCTGGCCTTTCTGGCTTTCCTGCCCTGGCTCCCGACCATGTTGCGCCAGGCCGCCACCCCCTCCCCCGGTCATCCACCTCCGTCCTGGAGCGCCCTTCTGGAGGTCCTCTATTCGCAGTCGGTGGGCTTCACATTGAACTTCTCCCCCTGGAGGTTGCCGGGCCTGCCGTCGGGTATCCAGGACTACGCCGCCTGGTATGCGGTCGTGCTGCTGGGGTTCCTGGCCCTGGCCTGCTCCTGGGGAGCCGGGCCTCTGGCCCGTCGCGTGCTGGGGGTCTTTGCGGGCACCGTGGTCTCGCTGATGCTCGTCTCCCGGTGGACCGGGGCAGGGCTGTATGAGACCAAGTACACCGTGCTGGTCTCCCCGGCCTTCTGGGTCCTGGTGGCCTGCGGGGCCGCGCAGTTCGGCCGACGCTTCGGCACCTCCGCCGGGGTGGCTTTGCTGGGCTTCTTCATGCTGGGCAACCTGGCCTCGTCGCTCAACGCCGTGCTGCTCGAAGAGTGGCATCGCCAGGACCTGCGCGGAGCCGCCGGCGACCTGGCCCGTCATGCGCGCCCCGGGGATCGCCTGCTGGTGGTCTCGGGTTGGGCCTTGCCGGCCCTGGAGTTCTATGCCCGCCAGCTCCCCCCCATGCGGATCCACCCGATGGGTCCTCGCGAGGTGGCGGGGTTTCGCCCCGAATTCCAGGCCGGCGAGCGGGTGTGGCTTCTGCGCGCCAGTACCTCGCTCTTCGACCCTCGGGACCGGGTCTTCACCCGCCTGCGGCAGACCTGTCCCCCACCGGTCCACTCCTGGACGGCCTGGCGGAGGAACCCCGACCTGCTGGTGGACCTGAAGTGCTTCGAGGCGCTCGGACCCTCGCAGCCTGGCGACTGATCGGCTCGGAACCCGCCGCACCGGCCTCATCGCGCTCGGGCCCTTCCCGCCAGGCTGTCGCGGCATCCCCGCAAGAGCATGGCGGGCGAGACCGTCCCCGCCTACGGCGCCGTGGCTCGCGCTGATTCCTCGTAGGGTTTGATGAAGGCCTGGGCCTTGGCCTTGGTGGACAGATCCGGGATCGGCACCGGCTCGCGGCGGCCCCTGGCGGCGCGGATCTCCCGGGTCCGCTGGCGGCATTGTCCGGCCAGATCCAGCGAGCGTCCCAGGATGCGCAAGGCCTCTTCGGGGGCGTGGAAGCCCTGGCTGTTGGCCGAGGCCACGTAGTCCCAGGACAACTGGGCCCGGCTCAGCAGGTCGCGGACCTCCTCGAGCTCCGCATCCGTGGCCCCGTGGCGGGCGGCGTCGCCGATCTCCAGGTGGGCCGCGACCAGGACCTTCTCGGCCTGCTCCCGGGCCAGACGGGTGGCGCGCTGGGGCTGGACGATGCTGTCGAAAAGCTCGGCTTCGCTCCACGGGTGGCAGACCTGACAGGCCGCCAGGAGGTTGCGGGAGGGCGAACGCATCGAGTGGTCGGTGACCCGGGCGCTGCCTTCGGCGATATAGGGCATGTGGCAGTCCGCGCAGGAGATCCCGGCCTGGGCATGCGGACCCTTGTGGCTCAGCTCGTAGTCGGGGTGCTGCATCTTGAGCATCCGGGCTCCGCTGACGGGGTGGATCCAGTCCACGTGGCCCACTCGCGCGTAGTAGGCCTCGAAGGCCTCGGGGGTCAGGCCCTCGTCCCAGGGATGGGTCAGGTGGTTCTCCTTCTTGCCTTTGAAGTAGTACTCGACGTGGCATTGGGCGCAGACCAGGCTTCGCATTTCCTGGAGGCTTGCCGTCTCGAGATCCTTGCCCTGGCGGCGGAAGGCCTCCTTCAGTGCCGGACGGGTGACCCGCAGGTCCATGGTCTCGGGGGCGTGGCAGTCCAGGCAGGCGATCGCGTGGGTCGCCTCGGGTTTGTGAGGCTCGAAGTCCCGGGCGTAGTAGGCGGAAAGGCCCTCTCTGGCCATCAGGCGCGGCGCATCTGAACTCTTGCAGGCCCAGCAGGCGGCCGGAGTCTCCTCGTCGATCCGAGGGGTCCCGCGGACATCCTCCACCGAGTGGACGTGCGAGCGTGGCCACTTCCAGGCTCGGGCGAAGGGAAAGCCGGCCCAAAGGACGGCCAGTCGGGGGCGTTCGACCAGATAGTCGCGGACCTGCTCATACAGGAAGGCGGGGGCTCCCGCGGGGTCCCGGCTGGACTGCCAGGCCAGGGTCTGTCGCGGAAAGGAACGGTTCCAGCGCTCGGGGCTGACCTCTTCAGGGTCCAACGGCTGCATGAACTGCACTCGGACCAGGCGGGCCTCCACCCGGCGCTGGTTGATCGAACTGGCCAGCATGCCCAGGCCCAGGGCCAGCAGGATGGCCAGGCTCAGCACCAGCCAGCCGGGAAGGAGGGGCGCTCTCGGTGTCGGATTCGTCATCGGGGCTCTCCGGGAACGTCCCCGGAGGGCGCGGGTTCACTCCCCCTCCGCCGCCAGGTGAAGGACCGGGCCACGCCCCATGTCACCGGGATGGGGAGCGTGTGCAGGCCCTCAAAGTCCGTGGGTTCCAGGACCCAGTCCAGGGTGATCACCAGGGTGCCGGGAGGGAGTTCTCCTGCAAGGCGGGTCCCCAGCCGCTGTCGGGTCCCTTCTCCGAACGCGCTGGAGGCCAGATAGTAGAGGTCGCCGGCGGGCCAGGGCGTCTCCAGGAAGTCGCCGACCGTGAAGTCGACCTCCAGGCCCAGGTCGGCCGCGGCCAGGCGCGCGCGCTCGACGGATTCCGGGAAGAACTCCAGCCCGCTGGCCACAAAGCCTGCCAGGCAGGCGGTGAAGACGGTCAGTCCTCTCCCCGAACCCAGATCCACGAAGCGGCTTCCCGGGGAGAGCCCGCTGTGCTTCAAGAGGTGCATGAGCGACGAAACGGGGGTCTCCCCGTAGGCCAGGGATTCCGGGGTGGCTCCCTGCACCTCCTGGGCCATCCGGTCGAAATCCAGGCCTCGGAAGCGTCGCCGCAGGGCCCGGTGAGTGCGCCACCAACCGGCGCGGCGTCCTCCCAGGCTGAGCAGCTCGTACAGGCAGATCGAGGCGTTCCAGGCCAGCTCGCCCGGGAAATCCATCCAACGACTCCGGTTCGGCACGGGGGGGCCTTCCGCACGCAGGCCAACTCCGCCTGCCCCCACCGACCGTTTGGGAGGGGTTCAGGACCCGGCGTCCATCTCGGCTTGGAGCTCGGCGGCCATCTCCGGGTACAGCTTCCAGGTGCACGCGGGGCACAGGCCGTGGCTGAAGGTGGCCTCGGTGCGCGCCTCGATGTAGCGCTCCAGGCGTTGCCAGTAGCCCTCGTCATCCCGGATCTGCTTGCAGTGGCTGCAGATCGGGAGCATCCCGGAGAGGGTCTTGACCTTCTCGAGGGCCTCGCGCAGTTGCGACACCAGCAACTGGTTCTCTTCCAGGGCTTTCAGCAGGCGGGCCTGGTTCTCTTTGCGCCGGCTGATGTCTCGGGTGATGCCCAGGATCTCCGGGGGGCGCCCCTGGCGGTCCTGCATCCGCGTGGCCGTGATTTCGGTCCAGATGGTCGAGCCGTCCCGGCGCTTCTGCAGGATTTCCTGGGAGATGAACTCGACGGGATGCCCCGCGAACAGTTCCCCCAGCGCCCCCAGCACCAGGGGCAGGGATTCCTCGGCGATCAGTCCCTCGAACCCCGTGCGCTGGCACTCCTCCGGGGTGAAACCCAGCAATGTGTGGATCGAAGGGCTCACGTAGGTGATCCTGCGGCTCTCCAGATCCAGGGTCCAGATCACGTCCACGGCATGGTCGGCCAGCAGGCGGTGGCGCTGTTCGCTGGCGCGCAGCTCCGCCTGGGAGCGGTGCAGCTCGGTGGTGTCCATCGAGCAGGCCACCAGCATGTCGTCGACAACCAGCGCGCTGGTCAGCATCCGCAGGACCCGGCCGTTCTGGCAGGTGAAGTCGTGCTCGAACGAGTCCAGTGGCGGGACGGCGCCCTTCAGGCGTTCCAACTCGCCCAGCCAGGCCTCGGGCGTCGGCGACATCCGGGCCTGCCACTCCTTCAGGGTGGGCAGATCCTCCTGGCTCCACCCACAGGCTTGCCGAAAGTGTTCGTTGAGATAGACGAGATGCAAACAGGGGGGGAGGGTGGCGAGGAGGATGCTGGCGGGGAGGCTGTCGAGGAGCTTGCGCAGGAGGCTCTCATCGGCCACGAGCTGCTGCAAGCGCAGCCGGTCCTGGAAGCGCAGGTGGCCTTCCACCAGGTCGCGCATCTTCTCCAGCAGCGTGATCACGTCCGGGGATGGGACGGACTCCTTGTCGTCCAGGATGCAGATGGTGCCGAAGGGCTGACCGTTCGGCTGGAGGATGGGGAGCCCCAGATAGGAGACCATTCCCAGCTTGATATCGGGGTTCTGGGACCATTCGGGCGAGGTCAGGGCGTTGCGGACGCACAGCATGCTCTGGGTCTGGAGCACCCTCTCGCAGTACAGGCCGGACGAGCGCAAAGCCTCCTTCTCACCCGGGTGGTAGGGGTTGCCGGGAGTCCGGCTGGAGACCAGGACCTCGATCCTGTCGTCTTCCAGCCAGGCTTTCATGATCAGGGCTGCCTTGACGCCGGAGAGTCGGGCCACCAGATCCACGACGGTCTGCCAGTCCTCGAGCGTCGCTTCTGGAACCAGTTGCTCCTGAAACGCCATGGCTCGGACCTCCTCGCAGGGGGCCGGTTCTGCTCGCCGTCGGTTCTGATGCCCCCTGGCCAAAGGATTCTCGGAAGCCTTCCTCGTTCCCGCTCCGGATTGGATGACGGGGTGAGGGTCCCGGCCAGACTCCTGGTCCTGCTCCGAGACCTCGACTTCAAGAGGGGCCGGGCTTCACGGGTGGAAGGAATCATTGGAGGGACCTGTCCAGATGATTCAACGCACGTTCTTGACGCTACTTCTCGCGGCGCTCTTGACGCCCTGGGCCCTGGCTGGCCAGGACTCGGTCCTGGTCATCCCCATTCGGGGAGGCATCGACCCCGGCATGGCCCACTTCGTGCAGCGCACGCTTCAGGAGGCGCGAGGGCGGGACTACCTGGCCATCCTGCTGGAGGTGGACACTTTCGGGGGAAGGGTGGATTCCGCGTTGGAGATCCAGAGGGCCCTGATGGAGGAGTCGCACCCCACCATCGCCTTCGTGCGAGGAGAGGCCTGGTCGGCAGGCGCCCTGATCACGCTGGCTGCCGACAAGGTGGTCATGGCCCACGGTTCCAGCATGGGAGCCGCCGAGCCCCGGATCGGCAATCAGAGCGCGGGCGAGAAGGAGAAGTCCGCCCTGCGCTCGGCTTTTCGGGCCACGGCCGAGAGGCAGGGCCGTCCGTTGAAGCTGGCCGAGGCCATGGTGGACGCCTCGGTGGATGTGCCCCAGGCCCCGGCGGGCAAGCTCCTGAGTGTTTCCGCCGAGGAGGCCGTGCGCCTGGGCCTGGCCGACTTCGTGGCCGAGAATCCCGAGCAGATCTTCGCCCGGCTGGAGATGGGGAGCCCCGTCCTGGTCTCGGTTTCGCCCGGGTGGTCGGAGGAGCTGGCCAGCTTCCTGGCCGAGGACTGGGTCTCGGCGATCCTGCTCATGGCCGGCATGGTGGCCCTGGCAGTGGCCCTGGCGACCCCTGGCATGGGGGCAGGAGAGCTGGCCACCCTGGTGTGCTTCGGCCTCTTCTTCGGCTCGCGCTTCCTGGCCGGGATGGGTTGGTGGTTGCCCCTGGTCCTGCTCCTGGCCGGCCTGGCCCTGCTGGCCATCGAGGTCCTGGTGATCCCTGGGACCGGCTTCACCGGAGTCCTGGGGTTGGTTGGGGTCAGCGCCGGGGTGATCCTGAGCTTCTCGGATTGGCAGACCGGGGCCGTGGCGCTCATGGGCTCGCTTCTCCTGGCCGGGGCAGCCATCTTCTGGATCCTGAAATACCTGCCCGAGAACCGCCTGGTCCGGGGCACCCTGATCCTCAAGCCCGAGCCCATCCCGGAGCCGGACGTCGAGAAGGGGGATCTGCGCCTTCTGCCTGGCCGGATCGGGATTTGCCGGACGCCGCTGCGGCCCGGTGGGATCGTGGATTTCGAAGGACAGAGGGTGGACGTCGTCACCGAGGGCGAGTTCGCCGAGAAGGGGGCCCGGGTCGAGTGCCTCGAGGTGGTGGGCACCCGGGTGGTGGTCCGGCCCCTGGATTCTCCGAAAGCTTCCTGAGCCTCTGCCTTCCCGGCCCCTGGACTGGAGGCGACGTGAGCACCGCAGAGGTGCGCCTGACGACGCAGACGGGCCCGGATCGGCGGCCGAATGCCACGGTCGCTGACGGATTCATGTCGGGTTGAAGGGGTTGGCAGGCCCGTCGGGAAGGCCTTGTGGGGCGTTTTGCCCCTGGAAGACCCTTTCAGGAGGTCCTCAATGGAGTTCTGGGCGTTCATCATCTTCCTGCTGGTCCTGTTGGTCGGACTGCAGATCTTCTTCTACTTCATCCCGGTCCCGCTCTGGCTCAACGCCTGGGCTGCCGGGGTTCCGGTGGAGCTGGGGTACTTGATCGGGATGCGCTTCCGGAAGGTGTCCCCCCAGGACATCATCCTTCCGTTGATCATGGCCAGTCAGGCCGGCTTGAAGCTGACCCCCAAGGAGCTCGAGAACCACTACCTCTCGGGAGGGCACGTGGTCAACGTGGTCAGCGCGCTGATCGCTGCGGACAAGGCCAGGATTCCCCTGGACTTCCAGAAGGCCAAGGCCATCGACCTGGCTGGGCGCGACGTCCTGGAAGCCGTCAAGATGAGCGTCAACCCGAAGGTCATCCAGACCCAGAAGATCGAGGCCGTGGCCCAGGATGGCATCCAGGTCATCGCGACCTGCCTGGTGACGGTCCGGGCCAACATCGACAAGCTGGTCGGAGGCGCTGGTGAGGAGACGGTCCTGGCCCGGGTGGGCGAGGGCGTCGTCACGGCCATCGGCAAGTCCGAGAACTTCCGAGAGGTGCTGAAGAACCCCGACGATCTGACCCAGGCCGTCCTGGACCGGGGACTGGATGCGGGGACGGCCTTCGAGATCCTCTCGGTGGACATCGCCGACATCGACGTGGGCGCCAACATCGGGGCCCGCCTCCAGGTGGACCAGGCCAACGCCGACAAGCAGATCGCCCAGGCCAAGGCCGAGCAGCGCCGGGCCGAGGCCATCGCCCGTCAGCACGAGATGCGCGCTGCGGTCGAAGAGAGCCGGGCCAAGGTGGTCCAGGCCGAGGCCGAGGTTCCCGAAGCCCTGGCCGAAGCCTTGGAGGCCGGTCGCTTCAGCGTCTTCGACTACTACAAGATGGAGAACGTGATCGCCGACACCCGGATGCGCGAGGCCATCGCCCGCTCCGGCGACCCGGATCGCCTGGTCCACGCCGGCTGATTCGGACTCTCGAGGGAGGATTGACCATGGAATACCTCATCCCAGTACTCATCCTGCTGCTGATCGGCGGAGGCTTCATCCTTCACTGGATCCCCTTCCCCATCTGGATCCAGGCCATGTCGGCGGGCGTCCAGATCAACCCGATGGCCTTCGTCGGCATGCGCTTGCGCCGGGTTCCCCCGGAGGCGGTCATCGATCCCTTGATCATGGCGACCCAGGCCGGCCTGCCCATCACGCGAAACGACCTGGAGGCCCACATCCTGGCCGGTGGCGACGTCTTTCGCGTCGTCAAGGCCCTGATCGAGGCCCATAACGCCCGCATCCCCCTGGATTTCCAGAAGGCCGCCGCCATCGATCTGGCGGGTCGGGACGTCCTGGAGGCCGTGGCCATGAGCGTGAACCCCAAGGTCATCCAGACCCCGCCGGTCATGGCCATGGCCCAGGACGGGATCCAGGTGCGGGCCACCTGCCGGATCACCGTCAAGGCCAACATCGAGAAGCTGGTCGGGGGAGCCGGCGAGGACACGATCCTGGCCCGGGTGGGCGAGGGCGTGGTCACCACCATCGGCTCGGCAGCCAATCACAAGAAGGTCCTGGGAAATCCCAACCTGATCTCCCAGACGGTCCTGGCCAAGGGACTGGATGCCGGGACGGCCTTCGAGATCCTCTCGATCGACATCGCCGATGTCGATGTGGGTCGGAACATCGGCGCGCAACTGCAGATCGATCAGGCCGAGGCCGACAAGCAGATCGCCCAGGCCCATGCCGAGCAGCGGCGGGCCGACGCCGTGGCCCGTGAGGAGGAGATGCGCGCCCAGGTGGAGGAGAGCCGGGCCAAGGTGGTCGAGGCCGAGGCCCGGGTTCCCCGGGGCCTGGCCACCGCCTTGCGCACCGGGCGTCTGCGGAGCGCCTGAGATGGGCTTCTTCGACAAGATCCGGGAGGTGGCTGAGGAGATGGAGCGCCTCGCCGCCACGGAGGAGGCCGCCCGTCTCGAGCGGATGCAGCAGGAGCTTCTCCGCCAGATGGAGATGACCGGCTTGGACCAGCCCGGGCAGGGGGCCAGGTCGCCTGGCTGGCAGCCAGAGGTGCCATCGCCCGCCGCTCCCCAGCCTCTCCACCGACGCTCCAGGGGGTCTCGGCCGGCTGGCGCACCCGCTCCGGCCCGGAGGCCTCTGACGCCACCGACACCGCCACCGGCACCGGCTCCTCCTCGGGGGCACCGTCCGGCCACAGGGTTCTCATTGACGCCTTCGGATCTGCCTCGGGCGGTGATCCTCAAGGAGATCCTGGGCCCTCCTCCGGGCCTCTCCGACGACCCCTGGTAGGCTGACCTCCGCGCAGGGTCGGAGCTCCCGGCGAGGCGGACGGTTTGGCGATCCCGGAGACGGGGTCGGGCTGCCACACTGCAGACGGTGCCGGTTTGCACTCCGGCCTTCAGGGAGGTCTCGTGTCGAGGTTCACCATCCCCAGGGACATCTTCTACGGCAAGGGAGCCCTGGCCGAGCTGGCCGGGTTCCGGGGATTCTCGCGGGCTTTCATCGTGACCGATGCGATGATGGAGAAACTGGGCTTTGCGGCCCGGTTGGAGGAGATCCTCCGTTCGGCGGGGATGGAGGTGATGACGTTCAGCGACGTCGAGAACGACCCCTCGATCGAGACCGTGATGGAAGGAGCCCGCCAGATGCTGGGGTTCGGGCCCGACCTGGTCGCGGCGATTGGGGGCGGCTCGTGCATCGACGCCGCCAAGGGCATGTGGGCGCTCTATGAGCATCCCGGGCTGACCCTGGAGGACATGCGCACCCGGGGCGTGCCGCCTCTGCGCCACAAGGCCCGCCTGGCGGCGATTCCCTCCACCAGCGGGACCGGCAGCGAGGTGACCGCCTTCACGGTGATCTCCGACCACAAGGCGAAGGTCAAGTACCCCATCGCGGACTTCGAGATCACCCCCGACATCGCGGTTCTGGACGAGGAGATCACCTTGACCATGCCGCCCTCCCTGGTGGCCTATACCGGGATGGACGCCCTGTGTCACGCCATCGAGGCCTACGTGGCGCTGAACCGCTCCAGTTTCACCAATCCGCTGGCCATCCACGCGATCACGGTCATCTTCGGCTACCTGAAGGACTCCTACGACGGGGCCCTCTCGGCCCGGGGCGAGATCCACGTCGTGCAGTGTCTGGCCGGCATGGCCTTCACCAACGCCGGGCTGGGCATCACCCATTCGCTGGCCCACAAGATCGGCGGGGCCCTGGGCCTGCCGCACGGCCTGTGCAACGCCATCCTGATGCCCTACGTCATCAAGTACAACGCCCGCGAGCGCGCCGCCATGCGCCATTACGCCAACATCGCCCGGCGCATCGGCCTGGACGGGACCCGCGAGATGAACCTGGTCAACTCGCTGGTCGCCGGGGTGGAGGACCTGGGCCGCTACATGCAGATTCCCAGGTGCCTTCAGGACACCGGGATCAGCCAGTTCCAGTTCGACATGCACAAGGCATACATCGCCTCGCAGGCCTTCGAGGATGGCTGCACGGCCACCAATCCCCGGAGGACCTCACCCGAGGACCTGCTGGCCATCCTGGAGTGCGCCTTCCACGGGCGGCCGGTGATCCTCTAGGGGCCCGGTCGGAAACCCCGACCGAGCATCGGCGGGGACCCGCCACGGACTGGGCTCAGACCTCCAGATCCGATTTGGCGGGCCAGGGACGGATCACGATCGGGACCGGATCGGCTCAGCGGATGAAGTGGGTGGGGGTCCAGGGCTCCGGTGCAGGGGGCTCCAGGCCGGCCTTTTCGAGGTTCAGCAGCAACCATGCGAAGTTGTCGCCCAGGGTGCGCATGGTCTGCAGCCCTTCGGCATCCTGGCGCACCTGGTCCGGCGTGAAGCCGTGGGTGGAGTTCCAATACTGCGACGAGACCACCGGCATCCGGTTGATGGTGAAGTATTTGTTCAGCCGGTCGAAGGCGGCGCTGGCGCCACCGCGGCGGCAGTTGACCACCGCGGCGGCCGGCTTGTGGGCCAGGCTGCCCTGCGAGGCGAAGAAGACCCGGTCCAGCACCGCGCACAGGGCGCCGTTGGGGCCCGCATAGTAGACCGGGCTTCCGATCACCACGCCGTCCGCCTGCTGCATCAGGCCCAAAAGCTCGTTGCAGACGTCGTCCTCCAGGATGCAGCGCTTGAGCTCGGTGCACGCGCCACACGCGGTGCAACCGTGGACCGGGCCGGTCCCCAGGTTGAAGAACCGGGTTCCGATGCCGTGTCGCTCGAGAGCTCCGGCCACCTCTTCCAGGGCAGTCCGGGTGCATCCCGCGTCGTGCGGGCTTCCGTTGACCAGCAGGACAGTCTTCACAGGGGCTCCTCCTCCGGGACCGGATCCGCCCGGAATTTCGGGCGCCAGGTGAGGATTCCCTGCGGAGCATTCGCCCATCGCGGGCCGACATGGAAGAAGGGCCGGACTTTCGTCCGACCCTTCTGCACCTGGAGCCAGGCCCCAGCGATGTCTAGATGGAGCGCTCCATGTTCTTCTTGCGGAGTTCCACCGTGGTGGGCCACCAGTCGTAGCTGGTGAAGGTCTGACCGTTGCGGGTGTAGCTGCCCTTGAGGTTGTCGTGGGTGACACCCAGCGAGGTGATGCCCAGGCTTTCCAGGGTCAGCAGTTCGCCATCGTCGACCACGGCGTTGGTGTTCTTGTCCTGCCAGATCATCAGGCCGGCCAGCTCGGTGTTCTCCAGCTTGCCGTTGTTGTCGAAGTCCAGGGCCGCCATGGCTTCGTAGCCGTGGTCGTAGCCGCGGTTGCTGCCGAACAGGCAGGAGCCGTCGACGGAACCATCCTCGTAGGGGCGGACCAGCAGGCCGTCATTGGGGCCGACCCACTCGGTCAGGACCGGGAAGCCGTTGGCGTGGAAGTCGAACAGGGCCACCCGGGTCTTGTCGAAGCTGTAGGAGTGGGGTTCCCACTGGCCGTTGGAGGCCTCCAGCTTGCCGTCGCCATCCAGGTCCAGCACGATCGGGGAGATGCTCTTCACCGTGTGCTCGTTGTAATAGGTCACATCGCGCTTGGTCGTGACGGTGGTCTTCCGATACTTGTCGGTGTGCGCGATGTTGGTGGTGTGCGTGTAGTTGTTGGTCGTGTGGTAGTTGTCCACGTTCAAGTAGGTGTCGGTGTGGTCATAGGTGTCGTCGTGGGTGGTGTGGATGTTCGTGTGCTGGGCCACGGTCCCCTGGGCCACGTAGGCGGCCTGCAGGGCATCCGCATCGCCGATGACGATGGCGTTCGCGCTGTCGGTTCTGGTGCGGTCAGATTCCACCGTGGTGACCCGGGTCTTCACCGTGTCGCGGCCCACGAAGCTGGTGTCGCGGCCCGTGAACTTGGTGACCGGATTCACGGTCGTCTGGTTCGTCACGGCAGTGGTGCGGTACAGGAAGTCGGTGTTGGTGCTGGTGCCGACCGTCTCGACGCCGCTGCCCGTGCGGGTGGTCGAGCTGCTGTAACTGATGGTCCTCCCGGCTTCGCTGTTGCGTTGTGCATCCCAGCCGCCGTGCTTGACGCCGTGCCACTCCCTGGTCTCGCTGGTGTGGCTGGTGTGGCTGGTGGGGGAGGCCCACCTGGTCTGGTTGTCGTACTCGTAGACCTTGTTGGTCCATTCGTTGGTCACGTACTTGTCGGTTCGACTGCTGGTGTCAGCGCGCTTGTAGGTGTCGACCCGGTGGACGTTGTGCGTGTCGTTGACTGTCGTCGTCTGATTCTCGGTGACGCTACCGCTGCCACCTTCGGCACCGGTCACGCCCGCCACAGCCGGACCCGTCAGGAGTCCCCCAATCAGGATTGCTGCCGCCATCGCTTGGCTGATCTTCACGGTCTGCACACCCTCCTTTGCTGTCGACCGGCAGCAGAGGCAGCCGGCATTAACTTTAAATTACCTTATCTCAGCCGGCATGGGAACGGGCATGACCCGTCGAACTTGTAACATTATTGGTCTTTCGAAGGAACTTTCGTTGCCGAGACCTGCTTCAATCGGTTAACCTGACTGCACGGGTGCCCCCCACCGGGTGCCCGGCCAGTTACGTACAAGGAGCACCACATGCGGACCTTCTGGGCTGGAATCCTGTTCCTCAGCTTGATTTTGTCCGGCACCGCCAGTTGGGCGGAAGTCTGGCACCTCCGCCAGGCAGACCTGCTTTCCCACGGCATCAACCCCCCGGCCTTCGAGGTCATCGAGTTCTCACCGGACGGTCGGACGCTCCTGGGCTACCAGCGCAACAAT
The DNA here is from genome assembly GCA_002423485.1 of Candidatus Xenobium occultum. Lineage (GTDB taxonomy): Bacteria > Vulcanimicrobiota > Xenobia > Xenobiales > Xenobiaceae > Xenobium > Xenobium occultum. Next base: position 45,208 of record DIWH01000017.1, read on the forward strand.
CGGGACGAGGTGGCCAAGGGTCTGACCAACAAGGTCTTCGTCCTGCAACTGCGTTCGGACGGCAAGGTGACCGGGGTCCGCTCCTTTGACCTCAGGATCCCGGTCCTGGAACAGGCTGTCTTCTCGCCAGATGGCAAGGAGGTCGTCCTGATCACCGCCTCCGGGGCGGCCTACGTGGTCCTGGACCTGTCCACCGGCGAGGTCCGTACCCTGATGGCCCACGAGCCTCGGAAGCCGGGCTTCCGATCCTATCCGTCGGTGATGTGGCGCGTGGATGGACGCCTGCTGAACACGGGCTTCTTCTATGATGAGGAGGACTACGGTGGGGACGACGCCATCGCCTGGATCGACCTTTCCAAGAGCGGAGTCGAAGCCTTCGAGCTGGCGACCGAGGTCGAGAAGGTCCAGCGAGGCCTGAAGAATGTTCGCATCAACGCCTACACCGACCACCAGACCGGTTACTTCTGCGTCGAGCAGGAGGGAGGCCAGAGCTTCAAGCTGTACCGCTGGAAGTCGGGCACCGAGCCGGAGGCCTTCGATGAGGTCGTCGCGGCTCCGGGGTTCATGCCCAAGCGGGACCAGCTCGCCTACATCGCCCAGCGGTCGGGCGGCCTGTACGAGGTGGTGATCCACGACGGCGCCACTGGCGAGCGCCGGGTCGTGACCAGTTCCGAGTCTCCCCTGGCCTACCTGACCTTCTCCGAGGATGCCTCGACGCTCCAGGTCAACGAGATCCGGGACGGTCGCATGAAGCTCTTTACGGCGAGTTCGCGCACCGGGTGGAAGTACCAGCCGGTTCCCGAGCTCCCCCGCAGTCCCGTGGGTGACATCCGCCTCAGCCCCGACGGGCGCTTCATGAGTCTCTACAACCAGGAGGGCTTGCGGATCATCCCTCTTCCCTGACGTCCGTGCCCCTCGGGGCAATTGCAGGCACGGGCCCCGGTCACCCCTCAGGGTGTGGCCGGGGCCACTTCGTTCTCAGGCGCTTCTCACGGTGAATCGCGTCCGATAGCGGTTCATGTCCTCGAAGCGCTGATAGGCCAGGTCCCAGACCGGCAGGCTCAGTTCGGGACCGGGCCCGAGAGTGTCCAATCGGCGGACCAGTTCCTGGACCTCCTGTTTGGTCGGCACACGGGGACGGAAGTAGGCCAGGGTGACGTGGGGCCTCAACCAGTAGTCCAGCTTGCAGACCCGGTCAAACAGGTTGTAGAGGTTCTGCAAGAGCCGGTGGTCCCGCTCGGTGGCCGGCGAGTAGCCCAGCAGCATCGAGATGTTCAGGCAGTCGAAGAGCCGCACCGGGCGCATCTGGATCTCGGCGAGATCGGGGTGCTCGTGCAGGACAGCCCGGATCTCGGTGAAGATCTGCATGCAGGCGGTCTGGTTGATCTGGAGTTCCGGTTCCAGGGCGGAGGCGTCAGGACCGTTGCTCAGGTCGTGCAGCGTCAGGTGCAGATCATGGGGTTCCAGGGGGTCGGCGAACAGATCCTCCAGGCCCCGGGTCAGCTCCCCCTGCATCGCGGCGCACCCCTCCAGGCCCTTCTCGTCCAGGGGGAAGACCACCGTATCGCCGTGGAAGGGCAGGAGTCGTCCTGACGGGTGCACCTTGGCCTGAAGCGAAGCGGGAACCTTCCACTCCAAGGGTTCCTGGCCCCGGGCCATCCGGCTCAGCCAGTCCGAGGAACCCGACTGTTCCTGGTTCAGGGTCCGGCAGTACTCGCTCCAGGAGAAACGTTCCACGGGTTTGAGCAGGTTCATCAGGGGACCTCGGCGAGGATGTCGGGGGCACGCTGTGCCCGTGAAGGAGAGGCGATCTCGACGGCGCCCCGGGTGCCCTTGGCCAGCTCCTGCTGTGCCACGGCCAGGACTTCTTCGTAATCCAACCCCAATTCCTGGTAGTCGTGCGACTCCTTGAACCTGAAGCCATACTGGAAGGTCGAGGGCACCTGGAAGACCAGTTGCTCGTAGTCTCCATTGACGGCCAGGACCGAGTGCATGACGCCCGGTTCCACGACGGCCATGTCGCCGGCCGCCAGCAGGTGCAGCACCGGCTTGCCGTCCCGCAGTGTCAGCAGGGCCCCGCTTCCCCGGTGGACCAGGTAGGCCTCGGTCTGGGACGCACCCTGGCTGACGGGGTGGCGGTGCAGGGTCTCGGCGGGGCGGATTTCCCGGAAAGGGCGAGGTCCGTTCGGGCCGTCTTCGGCACGGACCGTCGAGACCCCGACGGTGAAGGGATCGCTCTGCCCGGTGAAGGAGGTCGAGGCCACCAGCCATTCGGTGGGCTCCTCGCTCCACATGTTGAGCCGCCCCCGGTGCGTGTATAGCGTGACCCCCTCCTTGTTCCAGGTCAGCCCTGTCGTGTCATATCCGGCACGGCTGGTGGCCCGCCAGAGGTCGACCACACCCTCGAGTTCGGCTCCCTGGAAACCCGATTCGGCAAGGGTCTGGCGCAACTCGCTTTCGGGGTGGTAGCGGGCCCAGAAGAGTTCCTGGGGGCACAGGTTGTTCTCGTGGAGAAGGCCCGCCTCCGTCAGGCGGAGAGCCTGGTCCTCCTTCATCCGGCCCCGGGGGAATCGTCCCGCCTGCAGGCCATACAGCCCGCGGGCCAGGGTCTCCGACCAGGCCTTCTCGCATTCGGCCTTCTCGGAATTGTCCAGGCCCAGGGGCTCCAGGCGGTGGGCCAGGTCCTCGGGTCGGCGCATGTCCTCCCAGCGCACCCTCCGGCCATCCTCGTCCGGGTGCAGGACTCCCCCCTCCAGCAGTTGCTTCAGCAGGGCGGGGCGGAAGGCCGAGCGCAGCGTGGTGCGTCCGTCCACCAGGTGCTGGTTGATCTGGGCCAGGTCCTCGTAGAAGGGCTCTTCGGAACGGTGCTTGCGATACCACGCAGGAGGTCTTTCGGTGGTGATGACCAGAGGGGTCTGGCCCTCCACCAGATCCACCCGGGCCTGCGCTCCAGGTGCCATCAGGACGACGCCGGGTTCGGCGAACGTGCAGGTCTCACCGCAGACCTCGACGGTGACCACCGAACCCTCGGGGAAGACGAACTCGGTCTCCTTGTCGAAGACCATCTGGACGCCCAGGAACTGCTCGGCGGCCTCTCCGGTGTAGGCCACCGTGCCGGTCTCGGATTCGACGGGAATCCCTCCGTCCGGGCGGATCGGCAGGGCCCGTTCCGCGCCGGCTGAAACCGACCAGGCCTTTCCGGCCGGGGTGGGGGGAGCCTGGTGGACGGAGATGGCCTGCGGCTCGGCCCGCCAGGGGGCTTCGGCTGCTGCGAATTCCTCGTGGGGGCCGGCAGGGGGCGTCTCGGCGGGCCGGGAGGGAGCGGGCGCGAGGCTTGCTCGGTACGGCGTGGGGGTCAGGGCATCGATTCGCAACTGGACGGTCTCCCTCGGGGCAGGTCTCCTCTCCCCATCCTAGGACGCCTCCCGGCCTCCGTCCTTTCTGCGATGTGAACGTTGCCCGGGAGACTCCGGGGCAATGGCCCCTGGTACCCGTGCTCCCAGGCCGAGGGCCTCTGGTCGGCAACTCTCGGCTTTCGCTTCCCCTCCCACCGAGTTTCGCCAGCGATTCGCTGGCGAACACCCCCAGAATTCGCCACCTGCCGTGGCATTCGACCGCCGATCCACGGAGGCCACCCACACGCTCACGTCGTCTCCAACGACGCTCCGCTCCTCAGAACGCACGCCTTCCTTGCATCCAGACCCGCCTCGACGCCCTCGGTTCTCACGCCAGGCGGCGGATTCAGGTGGCCCTCCAGATCTTGACAAGTCCTTGGACCGGATCCGCCCGGGTGCTGATCCTGGGCGTCGGAAGACAGATGGTCGCCAAACCTGGCGGAATTTCAGGCGGCGCAGGTCTCGGACGCCAAGGTGGCAGGCCCGCACCGGTACTCGGGCGTGGCCTCGCAGACCCGGTCGTCGCCGGAGGGCCACTCACCCTCCTCCTCCTCCCAGACCAGCGCCTCTCCGTCCACCAGGCGCTCGTCGCACCAGACCCGCCATGGCCTGAATCCGCCACCTACCGTGGCATTCGGAAGCCGTCTCGGGCCCGTCTGCGTCGTCAGGCGCACCTCTGCGGTGCTCACGTAGTTTCCAACTACGCTCCGCTCCTCGATGCACGCCTTCCTTGCATCCAGACCCGCCTCGACGCCCTCGGTTCTCACGCCAGGCGGCGGAATCAGGCATGGTTCGCCGCCTTGCAGGCCGATCTCCCAGATGCGGGTCGCCGGATCCGCCCCCTCGACCCTCATGGTGCCGCCGTGCAGGTGGCGCAGGTGATGCGCCGCGCACGCAACCGCCAGGTTCTCGAGCTCGTCCGACCCGCCCTGGGAGCGCCGGTGGATGTGATGGACATGCAGGTTGGTCCGGCAGGCGCAGCCCGGAACCTCGCAGCGGTAGCCGGCCCGCTCCAGGGCCTGCCGGCGCACCCGGCTTTGGCCGGAGTCCTCAAGCCCGGCTTGGCGCAGGAAGACCAGGCACAGGATGTACAGGCACTCCTCTGATGTGAGCGCCTCATCGGCGTCTTGCCGAAGTCTGGCCTCGGCAGCCTGCAGCAAGCGATCCACGGATTCCGGCAGGACCAGGCGCAGGCGAATGGTGGGAGGGGGCTCGACGATCTCGGGAGTTTCGGGGGCGGACGGACTGGGATTTCCGGGGGGCCGGGCTTTCGCCTGAAGGGCGTCACCACTCTCGCAGGCCGCGGCCAGGGGCCTTGAGCCGCTGACAGGTTCATCCTCCGCGGCGGTCCGACCGAGGGAATCGTTTGGGGCAGGCGTCGCCGGGGGCGCTACGGATGTCCGGACTCCTTCCGGGGTCGTCGGGCCGGATCCCACCTGGTCGAATGCCTGGGCCAGTTCGTCCAGCGTCGCTTCGAAGCCCTTCAGGCCGGCCTGCTGACGGAACTCCTCCAGGGGCTCCTCGTCTCCCGGGGCGGCGCCCCTGCGAAGATTCCAGGTGGAGGGGAAGCGAGCGGCCAGGACCAGGGCGGCTTCCACCGCCTCCTCCAGACGCCGGCAGGTGTGCTCTTCGGCATAGGCTGCCCAGTTCTCGAGATCGGCCCGGCGGGGCAATCGCAGCAGCAGGTCCACCTTGGCCGGCGACAGACGGCCTTCGCAGAGGGCCCGGCGCAAAAGTTCGTGCCGATCCAGGCGCTGATCCCGGGCGGCGGCCTGGAAGGCGGTGCTGGCGGCGATCCCCCGGATCTCGAGCCAGCCGCGAAACGAGCGGAACCCGGCCTCGCGGTACAGCCTTCCCTCCTGAACCCGGCGCAGGATTCGACCGCGCTGCAGTTCCAGGTTCTCCCGCGAGGCCAGCAGCCGGCAGGCCAGACGGGTCAGCTTGCGGGGGCTGCGGGGAAGCTCTTCGCGCAGAAGGCTGGGGAGTTCCGGGCTCGGGGGAGCTTGCCCGCTGTCGGGCGTCGCAGGGGCCGCTCCGGCACCGGCGTCCTCCGGTCCGGTTTGCGCACTGCCCGCGTCGGGCGCCGCGCCGCACAGCCCGCTCCGTCCACCGCTTGATTCCGGCGCCGCGGGAGGTGCCGAGGTCGGCCACCGGGGATCGCGCTGGAAGGGAGGCAGAGCCGGGGCGCATGGCTCCTCGGCCGCGTCATGTCCGACCTCCGGGTTCGGAGACAGACCTGCCGGGAGCGGGAGTCCGGCGCCGCCCTCTACGCTCCGCAGCCATCCGGTCTCCGGCACCCCTGCTTGCCCGCCGCAGGTCTTCAGGCCGGGGTCCACCGACAGGCTGCCCTCGGCCGTGGCCTTAAGCGGCCGGGCGGCCGCGAACTCGGCCAGGATCTGCTCAATCAAGTGGACCGGGCCCAGGTCGCGCCCCTCGCGACGCCGGGCCAGCTCGAGCGCGGCAAGCCAGGTCGCATAGGGCTCGGCCTCCAGCTCCCAGGTCCGGACCCGGGCCTTCTCCTTCTCTTCACCCGGCGTTGACGAGCGAAGCGGCCGGACCGCCTGGCGCAATTCATGCACCGTGAGATGGGCGGCCCGGGCCGCCCATCCCGCGTCGCCTCCTTGGTCCAGGCGCAGCAGTTCCAGGGCGTGGGTGCGGGGAAGCTTCCCATCCAGGAAGGCCTGCCGCAGGATCGGCCGGCGCAGGAGCCCCTCGGCCAGGTGCACCGAGTCCCAGCCAGCGGTCGCCGAGATTCCCAGTTCCTCGCGGCAGAACATCGCGGGCGTCACGTAGCCCAGATCTTTCAGCCCTCCCCGGACCAGGGGGGCGAGCACCTGGCCCAGCCGCAATTCGAGAAGCGGTCCGAAGCGCTCCAGTTCCGTCCAGGCCTCCTGCATCAGGACGAGCTGCCGGGCCCGGGAAGGCCGCCATCCAGACGGATGATCCGCCAGGAGGGCGAGGACTTCCGCGCGGAGTTCGGGATGGGCCGGGGATGCCGGAGTGTCCATACCTCATTCTACCGTGGACAGGCCCTCCGGGTCCAATTTGGCGATCGCGCAATCGCCTGTACCGCAAAAGTTTGCGCGTTTCACTGGTGATGATTTGAGTCGATTTCGGAGGCCTCGACGAGAAAGATCTCGTCCGACCCCGGAGGAAGCCCTTCCAGGCCCTTCCAGGGGGGCTTGCGGGCCTGTTTCTCGTTGACGTCGTACAATGCGGGATCTGTCTGTCGTGAGGTCACGAGACAAAGATTTTACAATCCGACCATTCCTGGAGGCGTGAGTCACGGGGACGGCTCTCAGGGCGAGAATGTCATCGTCTCGCAGACTGGGGTCAGCCCCGCCGTCCGGTCAGCCAGACCGGCCCTGTCCGCCCACCCTCACCGTCCGCCCGCTGTCCGTTCAGCCAGACCGTAGCGCCGGCCGGCCCTGCACCCCGTCGCGAAGATTTGATCTGGGATCGTCGCGTCGCCTGATGACCGACGCTCCTGGCCAAGACCCCGTCTTGCCCCCGCATTTGACAGGCTCTTCAGGCTGCTGGTACGATTCCGGGGCCTTGTCGGAAATCGCTCCTCTCGCCGTTTCCCCCTGTTTTCGGACCCGGAATGAAGGGGTTCCTGTCCTGGCGGCCTGCCCAGGCGCATCGCCGTGCCTGTGCCCTGGAGACCCTCGAGGCCTGCCCCTCACGGGGCGGGTTCCGGAATACCGCGACCCGGGGCTCCACGCTGGGGACACCGGTCGCCGAGGAGGGATTGGATGAGCCTCCTGATGGTGGCCATGAGCGGAGGGGTGGACTCTTCCGTGGCGGCCGCGCTGATGCTGGCCGAGGGGCACGAGGTGGTCGGGGTGACCATGATCGCGGTCTCCCCCCCGGGCGCTCCTGCAGACGAGCCGAGCCTGCCCCCCACCGAGCAGGTCCGCGAGGCAGAGAGGGTCTGCCGCCAACTGGGAATCCCGCACCAGGTCCTGGACCTGCGCCAGGAGTTCGCCCGGGAAGTGATCGGCTACTTCCTGGAGGAATACCGGCAGGGACGGACACCCAACCCTTGTGGCCGTTGCAACTCGCGGATCAAGTTCGGGGTCCTGCTGGAACGCGCCCGGGCCCTGGGAGCCCGGCAACTCGTCACCGGCCACTACGCCAGATTGCGGACGGATCCCGCCACCGGGCGCCTGCGCCTGCTGCGCGGTCGCGATCCCCGCAAGGACCAGTCCTACTTCCTGGCCCGATTGCGGCGGGACCAGTTGGCCATGGCCCGTTTCCCCATCGGCGAGTTCCCCAAGCTGCGGGTTCGCGAGATGGCCCGGGACCTGGGCCTGGCGGTGGCCGAAAAGGCCGATAGCCAGGATCTGTGTTTCGTCCCCGACGGCGGCACGGCCGACTTCCTTCGTCGCGGGCTCGGGCCGGGAAGGGCCGGCCCCATCCTCGACCTGGCCGGAAGGCTGCTGGGCACCCACGCGGGCCTGGAGTTCTTCACGGTGGGCCAGAGACGGGGGCTTGGAGTCTGCGGAGGCGAGAGACTCTATGTCCTGGAGGTGGACCCCGCACGCAACGCCCTGGTCCTGGGCCAGGCCGAAAATCTGCTGCACCGGGAGATGGAGGTCGAAGAGGTGAACTGGCTCGTCGACCGGCCGGTTGCCCGGGCCCAGGTGCAGTTCCGCTCCACTTCCCGGGGGGCGCCGGGCGCGCTGACGGCCCTGCCGGACGGGCGCGTCCGGGTTCGATTTGACCGCAGGCAGAGGGCCCTGTGCCCCGGCCAGTGGGCGGTGTTCTACCGCCGGGACGAGGTCCTGGGCGCAGGGGTGATCGCCAGGATCGGGCCGGCGACACCCGGGCCGACTTGAACCGTTCGGCAGGCGGGAACCTGGCAACCGGCCGAGAAGAGTCGGGTTCCGTCCCAGGTGCCGGGGGGCTCAAGCCATGTGTGCGCGGGCGCCGGCAGGCCTCCGGATTCCCGGGCGGGGGGGCTGGCGGTTCCGGCCCCAAGATGTCCTCAGCATTCCCAAGAGAAGGTCGGTCGATGAGCAACTACATCGTACTTGTCAAGCAGGTTCCGGACGTCTCGCAGATTACGGATAATGCGTTCAATCCGGAAACCGGCACCCTGGTTCGCAGCCGACTGCAGAACGTCATCAACGAACTGGATGCCCAGGCCCTCGCCTTTGTCCACCGGATGAAGCAGTTGAGCGGCGATGAAGAGGGCCAGGTGGTCTGCTTGACCATGGGCCCCCCGATGGCTGACGAGGTCCTGCGCTACGGCCTGAGCCGCTGTGCAGACGCGGCGGTCCTCCTGACGGATCGCGCCTTGGGAGGCGCCGACACGGTGGCCACCGCCAACCCGCTGGCCTATGCGGTCCGCAAGATCGAGAAGGAGCTCTTCGGCGGGAAGAAGGACTACTTCATCGTCGCCGGCATGCAGTCGGTGGATGGCGACACCGCCCAGGTGCCTCCCCAGATGGCTGAAGAGCTGGGGATTGGCTGCATTGCCTACCTGACCGACGCCTCGTACGAGGATGGGCGCTTCACCTTCAAGCGCATCATCAGTGGTGGCAGCCAGGTGGTGGCGTCCAGGAACCAACCGGTCGTCCTGACCGTCGCCAAATACGAGTATCCTCTGTTCGCCAGCCTGGCGGGCACCCGGCGGGCCCGCCAGATGCAGGTCCTGCAGTGGGGAGCGGCCGATATCCAGGCCACCCAGGTTGGCAGCAAAGGCTCCAAGACCCAGGTGACCCGCGTCTTCCCCCCGGGCAAGACGAACCGCAAGTGCCAGCAGCTCCACAACCCTAGAGAGCTGGCCAGGGCCCTGGTCCAGAGCTACCAGGGCGGCGGCAGCGCAGCGGCTGCGGGACAAGGCCCCAGGGACTACGTCCTGCCCGGCCGGCGCGCGCACAACTTCGAGCGGACCTTTGAAGGGCTCGAGAAGGACAACGAGTCCTTCGGGATCCTGGCAGAGAGGATGCGCGCGGTCGGGATCGAGGACCTCTACGAGATGACCGACGAGCTGAGGGCCCAGGTGGTCACCAGCCTGAAGGGTCAGTTCAGCGAGAAGGCCCTGGACGAGATGTTCGAGGGGATGAGGAAGTTCGAGCCCGCCTTCAAAGGCGAGGTCTGGGTGGTGGCCGAGCACTGCGAGGGCCGGATCACGCCGGCGACCTTCGAGCTTCTGGGGAAGGCCAGCGAGCTGGCCCGTTCCTTGGAGGTCAAGGTCGGGGTCGCTCTGGTCGGTTCGCAGGTTCAGCCCCTGGCCCAGGAACTGATTCACGCCGGGGCCGACCGGGTGTATCTGACCGAGCATCCCCTGCTGGCCGAACACGACCCGCTGGCCTGCCGCAAGGCCCTGGCGGCTTTGATCGAAGAGTTCCTGCCCCAGATCGTGCTGTACAGCGCCACGCCCCAGGGCCGGGTCCTGGCTCCGCTGGTCTCCTACCGGCTGGGGTGCGGCCTGACGGCCGACTGCACTTCCCTGGACGTCCGGGACAGCACCCGCAAGTCTCTGGTCGGCATCCTCCTGCAGACCCGACCCGCGCTGGGTGGGAACGTGATGGCCACCATCTCGACGGTCAACTCCCGCTCGCAGATGGCCACCGCGCGTCCCGGGGTGATGAAGCGGAATCCCGACGACCCCAAACGCACCGGAGAGGTCATCCGCCGCGAAGTGGAACTGGCTGCTGAAGAGCTGTGCATGGACGTCCTGGCCACCGAGATCGCCCACGGTGAGGTGAACTTCGAGGCCAAGGTCATCGTCGGCGGCGGGCGCGGCCTGCAGAACCGCGACAACTACGAGGTGCTGCTGAATTCGCTGCGGAACGCCCTGGGCAAGAAGCTGGGCACCGAGGTCGAGAAGGGCGCCTCACGCAGCGCGGTCGAGCGAGGCTTCACCGAGAGGATCCGCCAGGTCGGCCAGACCGGAACCGCCGTGGGCCCCAAGCTGTATCTGGCCCTGGGGATCAGTGGGGCCATCCAGCACATGATCGGCGTGGCCAACACCGAGACCATCGTGGCCATCAATGTCGACCCCAACGCGCCGATTTTCAAGATGTGCGACTACTACCTGATCGGGAACGTGGAAGAGATCGTCCCGAAGCTGGTGGAAGAGCTCGAGGCTGAGTAGAGACCATGCTTGACAACTTGCATTCCATCGACCGAGCCGGCCGGACCCAGGTCCTGATCGTGGGAGCCGGACCAGCCGGTCTGTCCTGTGCCATCGCCCTGAAGAAGGAGCGCCCCGAGGCCGAGGTCGTCGTGTTGGACAAGGCGCCTGGGCTGGGGAACCACAACCTGTCCGGGGCCGTGCTGGAGCCCGCCTCGGTCCATCGGCTGCTGGACAGCGCCCTGCCTGGCTGGCGCGAAACCGACCAGGCCAAGGAAGTCCTGGCGCGGACCGTGCAGAAGGACGACGTGCTCTTCCTGCCAGGTGCCAGCGGAGCCATCCAGCTTCAACCCCTGATCAAGCTGGCCGGTCTGCTGGGGCTGGGCCCCGGGCAGATGGACCACAAAGGCGACTACATCGTCTCGATCTCGCGCCTGACCCGTTGGTTGGGCCAGATCGCCGAGGACCTTGGGGTGGAGGTCCACACGGGCTTTGCCGTCGATTCCCTGGTTCCCGGAGAGGGGAATTCGGTGGCGGCCGGCGTCCGACTGGTGGATCGCGGCTTGGACAAGGAGGGCGAGAAGCAGCCCAACTTCGCCCCCGGAGAGACCATCTGGGCCGACCTGGTGGTGCTGGCCGAGGGCTGCGATGGCCTGGCCACCGAACGCTTCGTCCAGCAGGCCGGCCTGAAGCGGGAGGCCGTCCAACTGTATTCCATCGGCGTGAAGGAGGTCGTGGCCGTCTCGGAAGAGCAGTACCGCCAGTTCGGCGACGACCGCGTGGTCCACGCCCTGGGCTATCCGATCTGGACCCCGGTCCTGGGTCCGGGGATGTTTGGCGGCGGCCTGATGTACGCCTGCGGGGACAACAAGATCGCCGTCGGCATGATCGTCGGGCTGGACTGGCAGGAGAACGACTTCAACCCCCAGGACGCCCTGGTCCACTTCAAGAACCATCCCTACGTCCGCCGATTCATCGAAGGTGGAAAGGTGGTCGAGGCGGGGGCCAAGATGATCCCCGAGGGCGGCTTACGGGCAGTGCCCCGGGATCCGCAGACCGGTACCTTTGGCAAGGGCAATGTGCTGCTGGTGGGCGATGCCGCCGGTTTCGTCAACATGCTCAAGATCAAGGGCCTTCACAACGCCCTGGATTCCGGCAGGCTGGCCGGAGAAGCGATCGCCGGCTCGATGGCCGAACCCGAGCAGGCGGCCCGGAAGTACACCTCGGCCCTTGAGGAGTCCGGGGTGGTGTCCGAGATGGGTCGGGCCCGGAACTATCGTCAGACCATCGCCCGCTTCGGGAACCTGCTGGGCCTGCCCTTGTCGGTCCTCTCGGAGGTCTTGCCCCGCTTCGAGGTCGAACCCGATTATCAGGCCATGCGCCCCCGTCACTATCGCTTCAAGGGCAACCGGGAGTTCGACAAGGACACCTTCACGGCCATGGCCCAGACCGAACACCGCGAGGACCAACCCTCTCACCTGCAGATCGTGGACCCGGGCATCTGCCTGGAGAAATGCCTGAAGACCTTCAAGGCTCCGTGCATCACCTTCTGTCCGGCCGGAGTGTATGAGGAGATCCAGGGCGTGGTGAAGCCCGCCAATGCCTCCAACTGCCTTCACTGCAAGACCTGCCAGCGCAAGTGCCCCTTCGACAACATCCGCTGGGTGGTGCCCGAGGGCGGGGGAGGCCCGCGTTACAAGCAGTCCTAGCCTGGCAACTCCTTCCCCCCGGCCTGCGCTTTCGGCGGAGGTCGGGGGGGAAGGCAGGCGGGTTCCACCGAAGACCCCTTCGTGGAACTGGCATGGTCGGTTGTGGCCATCTTGTGGGGGCTCGGGGCCCTGGCAGCCGCGCGGCTGGCTCGGGGGCGCGGTTATCCCGTCATCTGGGTCTCGGTGCTGATGGGGCCTCTGGGCTGGATGGCGATGCGCCGTCTGGCCAGCGTGCCTCGCCCCGGCCCCCCTTCGCGATTCCTTCTGATGCAGTGGTCGGTCCTGGTGCGGGAGGGCCTGCCTGCGGGAGACCTCCCCGAAGGCACGGAACTCGAACTGATTCGACTGGCCGGCGTGGCCCAGGCTCGTGGCCGGGGGCCTTCCTTCGCCCAGGGCCTTCACGAACTCATCGGCTTCGAGCGCATGTGGGACCGCCTGCTGCCCTGGATGGTGCTGAACATCAGCCTGCTGGGGATCGCAACCGGGGTCCTGTTGGTGGCTTCCGTCGCGATGTTGCGTTCCAGCGCGCCCGGCATGGCGGGCCTGACGCTGTTGGGCCTGCCGCTGTTGTGGTGGCTGACCCGGGCGCTTCTGCGCGGTCAGGAGCCTTTCTCCGTCCAGACCCTGCTGGCCCGGGGTCACGCCGGGCATCTGGAGCGGCTGGCCGAACTGGCCGGAGAATCCGTCGCGCCCGAGGCGATCTCCCGCGTGGAGCAGGTCCATCAAGAGCTCGCGCGCCAGGTCGGTCGGGTCCGGCGGTCGGGGCGGGTGCTGGGCCTGCTGCTGTTGATCGAGGCTGCCCTGCTGGTGCTGGCGGCGCAAAGCCTGGGGTAGGGGAGGTCGCCGGGGGTGCCAGGACGACTTGTCGGCCCAGGCCCCTCGGGATCAGAGTCCGGCCTGGAAGATGCCAGAGCTCTCGCCCCACGGATGGTGGCCGGTGGCAATTCGCTGGAAGCCGTATTTTTCGTAGTAGCCGACGTGGTCCGAGGCCAGGTAGAGGTTGTCGAACCCGGCCGCCCGGGCGTCCTGGCGGGCCTGTTCAATCAGCAGCGAGCCGTAGGCGTGCCCCCGGTGCTCGGGCTCGATAAAGAGGGCGCAGACCCAGGGCCACAGGTCCATGCGGCTGATGAAATCGTTGGGAATCAGCCCGGCCCCGCCCAGGATCCGGTCCTCGGTGTCCAGCAGCAGATACCATTGGGGAAGTGGACCGGCGGCCGTCAGGCAGTGGGTGATGCAGTCCTGGTAGACCGGGGCGCTGGCTGGATTGGCCCAGTTCTTCTGGAACCACGCGATGGCGCGCGGGGCGTGTTCCGGATTCTTTCGGACTGAGATGATTCTGGGGGGCATGCTCGAGCCTTCCTGGTTCTGAAGCATTCTGTTTCGGGCGAATATGGACCTCTCCCCCGAATCTCGGGGGGGCATTCGAAGAGGCCTTCTCGGGCCAATGGGAGCCCTTGGATTCAGGGCGCCCGTGTCGGTGAGAACCTCTTGAACGGCCTCGCAGAGGTTCGCTGCCCGGTGCTGCTCCCCTGGAACCTGGCGCCAGGTGCTTCGCGCACCCAGGGGCGGTCGGGGCCCCTGGAGAACGCTTCCGAGTCGACTCCGCGAAGGCTGGGAGCGACCATCGGGCAGATCCACCAACCAGGCGCTCCGGGAGGTCCTCCATGTCCAATCAGGCCCTGCTCCAAGAACTCCTCGCCACCGACAGGATCCGGCTGCAGACCTCGGATTTCTACTCCGGCGTGCCCGCGCCAGGTCTTCGTTCCTGGCAGCGCGTCGAGGGCATGATGCTGGGGCTGGCCATCGGGGACTCGCTGGGCAATCCTGCCGAGAGCCAGTCACCAGGCCGGCGTCGCTCTCGACATGGCGAGGTCCGCGACTATCTGCGGGCGGAGGGCGGCTTGCCCAGCGACGACACCCAACTGGCCTTCTGGACCCTGGAGCAGACCCTGGAGGACGGCTCCCTGATCCCCGGAAACCTGGCCCGGAGGTTCTGCCATGGGCGGATCTACGGGCTGGGCAGTGCCGTCCGGCAATTCCTGGGCCGATTCAAGGAGTCGGGCGACTGGCTGTCCGCAGGCGTCCCCTCGGCAGGGAACGGAGCCCTGATGCGGATCGCCCCGGTCCTGATTCCGCACCTGCGGAACCCCTCGCCCGAACTTTGGGCTGACGTCGCCCTGGCCGGGATGATCACCCACCAGGACACAGCCTCCTTGTCCTCATGCATGGCCTTCACCGCCCTGCTCTGGGATCTGCTGGCCCGGGAGGAGGCCCCCGCCGGCGAGGATTGGGCCCGGCTCTTCCTGGAGGTGGTCCGTCAGGTCGAGGTCCCGACACTCTACAAGGCCCGAGGGGGCAACTACGCCGAGGAGTCGCCGCGGCGCTTCTCGGAGTTGTTGGAGAGTCGCCTGGAGTCGGCCTGGTCGCGTGACCGGACCAGCCTGGAGGCCTGCGAGGAGTTCCAGTCCGGGGCCTATCTGGTCGAGACGGTGCCCTGTGTCCTGTACCTCTTGATGCGGCACGGCCACAATCCCGAGGAGGCCATCGTGCGGGCCGTCAACGACACGCGCGACAACGACACGGTGGCCGCCATCGTGGGTGCGGCGGTGGGCGCACTGCACGGCGTCCGGGCACTGCCCGCCCGCTGGGTCCAGGGCCTGACGGGCCGGACCATGGACCACGACGACGGCAGGGTCTTCGAACTGCTGGCCCAGGCGCAGGCGAAGTGGGCTGTTCCCGAATCGCTTCTTTGAGGACCGGGCTGGCCTCCGCAGCCGGAACAAGGTGCGCTCCATCCTCCAGGCGGTGTGGACACTCCGGCAACAGGGCTGGCTGGCCTTCGTACATCTCGCCGAACTTCAAGACGGTGGGGCGTTACGTTTGTCGCACAACACCGGGGCCGGATTCAGTCTCTCCAACTCGACGATGCGAGCGCTGTCCTGCAGGCCCGGCGGTGCGTTCAGCAGCGCCCGCAGGATGGGGACACACTTCGTCGACAGACCGGAGACGAATCGAGGCCAGACCCTCCGCGGTCCGCGAGACCATCCCCAACTCGCGCTCAAGGTCGCGATGAAGGTCCTCCAGCAGGTCCGGGCCTCCTCGGCGCGGCTCTGGATGCGCCCGGTGAGCCAGTGGTGAAGGGTGTGCCTGGGCTCGAGTTCCTCGTCCAGTTCGAACGGCCATCGTTCCACTGGTCGGTGAATTGGACGGCGATCGCCGCGGGGCCAGGGCCTGTCCAAGCGCGTGTCGCCTCACCGGAAACTCGTGGGGGGGGGCCTGCGGCTTAGCGGACCCGCAGGCGCAGGGCCAGCACGGGCGGGATGTCCCGGATGTGGAGCCAGGAGAGGGGGAGGGGGGCGGCCGTCGCCTCGGTGAAGGCCGGCTCCTCCAGTCCGTCCAGCACCAGGCCGGCCGCGAAGCAGCGCCCCATCAGGTCGTGCAGCGGGCGGTGGTGATACAGGTGGGGAGCCGGCTCGCCGGGGGCGCCCACTCCGGGTTCCGTGCGAATTTGCAGGTAGCCCGCCACGCGGACGCCGGTCGTGTGGACCATCTCTCCCTGGCGGTCCTCGTCCTCCAGGAACCGGCGCGCCCCCGAGAAGTTGAAGCAGGGATGGCACAGGGTGGCCACCAGGCGTCCCTCGGGGTGGAGCAGCCCGGGGATGGCCTGAAGCAGGGGATCGGGGTCCGAGAGGTCCATCAGGGCCATGCCGCAGACCACGGCGTCGAACCTGCCCAGGGCCGCCAGGGCGGCGGCGTCCCGCAGGTCCACCCGGCGATACGCGATTCCTGCGGGTCCCCACTGCCGGGCTTGATGCAGCATCGCTTCGCTTCCGTCCACGCCCAGGACCCGGGCCCCCAGCGCGTGCAGGCGGCGGGCCAGCACGCCGGTGCCGCAGGCGGCGTCCAGGACCCGCTGGCCGGGCCGAAGCTCGAGCAATCGCTCGGTGGCCGGCCCCACCAGCGTGCGGTGGAAGAGATTCCCCTCTTCGCCCATCAACTCATCCCAGAATTCCGCCTTGGCATCCCATGCATCCATGCTGGCGCGTTCGGAGCCCCTCTGCCCGGCTCCTCCGCCGCTGCAGAGCGGTCACCCTGGCGGGCGCTGCCGGCAAGCCGCACTCCGATTTGCCAGGGGCCGAGGACGATCTGGAGAAGCAGCGCTCGTCCAGGGGGCGGGGAAGGAGGGACCATGTTCTTGGGATTCGCGATTCGGCTTCGGGTCTGCTGGAGTCTTCTTCTGGGGGTGGGCCTGCTGACCGTGATGGCCGCTCCGCTGCTCGCTCACGCCGCATCCGGGGCGACCTTCGAGGCTCAGGTCATCGGGGTCGCCGATGGCGACAGCCTGAAGGTCCTGCTCGGCCGGGAGTCGATCCGGATCCGCCTGGAAGGGATCGACTGCCCTGAGATGCGCCCCCCCCAGCCCTATTGCCGCAAGGCCAAGGCCTTCACTTCAAAGAAGGCCTTCAACAGGAACGTCCGGGTCCGGGTGGTCACCACCGACAAGTATGGCCGCAAGGTCTGCCGGGTGGAGGTGGACGGCCAGGACCTGAGTGTCGAGCTGTTGCGGGCCGGCCTGGCCTGGCACTACGAAGACTTCAACCAGGAGCCGGCCCTGGCCAGTCTCCAAGCCGAGGCGCGAGCCCGGAAGCGCGGGCTCTGGGCCGACCCCAACCCCATCCCGCCCTGGGAGTGGAGGCGCCTCCCGCGATCCTGAAGAGCCGCCCCCCTGAAGAAAGGCACGACATGGCACTGGCACTTCTGAAGCATCATCCGGGATGCTCGGTCTTCCCCTACATCGCACTGGGCACGCTGCCAACGCCGCTGGAGGACTTCGAGATTCCGGAGTTGGGCACCCTGCTCGTCAAGCGCGACGACCTGACCAGCCCGGTCTACGGCGGCAACAAGGTTCGCAAGCTCGAGTTCCTGCTGGGGCAGGCATGCGCCGAGAAGCGCCGCGCGGTCCTGACCTTCGGCGCCTACGGTTCCAACCACGCGCTGGCCACGGCGGTCCACGCGACCGCCCTCGGCATCGAGCCCCACGTGGTGCTCTCTCCGCAGGCCCCGGGGCCTTTTGCCGCGGCCACGCTGCGCGCTCACGCCGGGCTCGGCACGGTGATCCACCTGGTGGAAGGCTGGGAAGGTGCGCGCGAAGCCCAGCGAGTCCGCGGGGAACTCGAGCACAGGGATGGCATCGGGCCGCTGGAGATCCCCATGGGCGGCACCAATGCCCTGGGGGCCCTGGGCTACGTCAGCGCCGCCCTGGAACTCGTCGACCAGGTCGGCTCCCGGATTCCCGACCGGATCTACCTGGCCGGTGGCACCCTGGGAACCGCGGTGGGGCTCGCGGTGGGGTTCGCGGCAGCGCGAGCGAGGGTCCGCGTGGTCTCGGTGCGGGTGACGCCGGACAACGTGGCCTCGGCTGCGAGGGCCCGAACCCTGGCAACCGAGACCATCGCCCTGCTGCGCGAGGCCGACCCGGCGTTCCCCGCGCTCACTCCGGAGGACCTCTCGCTCGACCTGCGCCAGGATTGGTTCGAGCCTGGTTACGGGGTCGTCACGCCTGAGACAAGCGCGGCGGTGGCCCGTCTGGCCGCCCTGGGCCTGAAGATCGAGACCACCTACACCGGCAAGGCGGTGGCGGCCATGCTCTCCGACGCCGCCTCCGGAGCGCTGGCCGGCCAATCGGTGCTCTTCTGGAACACCTACAGCTCCGCGCCGATGCCCGCGCCCGGGCCGGTCGAAGTGCTGCCCGGGTTGCTGCGTGAGTACCTGGACCAGTGCAACCGGCTCTTCGGTGAAGCCCACGCTTGAAGGTCTCGCCTGGGGCCGCCGCCCCTCCGCCCGGCTTCTCGGGAAACCCCTGGGAAACATGAAGGAAACCGGGCGCCTGCAGAGCGGAGCCGAGCGCGCGAGCCACGGGCGGCCGGCCGGACAGAATCGATGGCTCCAGACCAACCCCATCCGGCCCTGGGAGTAGGCCCCTCCCGCGATCCTGAAGAGCCGCCCCCGGACCCGAGGTTTCCATGATTCTTGTTCCGCTACTTGAACTCGCTCAGGTCCTGGAAGAGCAGCAGGGCCGAGGCGGCACAGGCCAGGACCTCGCGGGTCTCGGCGGACTCGGAGGGCATCAGGAAGACCCGGCCGTCGTTGAGCACGTCCACGGCGCCCAGCAGGGCGTCGTCCCTTTGGAAGAAGTAGCCCGAAGCCGCACCCAGGGGAAGACTGGTGTCGGCCAACTGGTTGGTCCCCTCGACCCGCAGGGTGGTCTGGTCGTCACTGAGGAATCCCTTCATCACCGGCTCTCCGGTGGCTCGGGTCAGAATCATCCTCCAGGTCCTGGACTGGGGCCCCGTGAAGGTTGCCACGAAGGTGGTGTCCGAGGCGAGTTGCGTCTTCACCGCGGAGCGTTCGCCCACCATGCCGCGTATGGTCTGTTCGTCCAGGCCCGTGGCGCAGTGGCAGATTCGCTCCGAACCCCCCGACAGACGGAATTCGAAGCGTTGTTGGGCCTGGGCGTCCCGATACCCGAAGACCCCCCAGGCCGTGCGCTCGGTCCAGTCCCGGTGGATCCCGGTGACGCTGTAGGGACCGAAGCGGAAGTCCTGATCGAAGGCTCCGCGGCCCTGGACGGGCATGCTTTCAGCCTGTTCCCGCAGGATCTGGCCGGCCTCCATCCGGGCCGGTTTGCAGCCGGACAGGAACAGGCCCACCAGGGCGACTGCCAGCCCGATCCAGATGGTCTGGTCACGATGTCGCATGATCGTTCCCTCCCGTCTCTTCGCCCCCGACGATCCGGGCCTCTCTCGGCGACAACTCCCCCGGCTCGCCCCGTCCCCGAAGGTTTCGAGGTCGTCCGCCTTCCATTCCTCCAGGCTCTGTCCTGAGGGGTCTTGCCGGCTGGCGGATCAGGTGGACCTGGATTGCCTGCCGGTGCAGGAGATCCTCGCCCGCCTCCCTGGCGACGCCGTAGCACCCTGGCACCCGACGGGCCGGGGTCTTGGACGTCTGGCCTGGGGCCGCCACCCCTCCGCCCGGCTTCTCGGGAAACTCCTGGGAAATATGCAGGAAACCGGGCGCCTGGACAGCGGAGCCGAGCAAGATCCTTCAGCTCCGCGCCGCCCGCCCTCCTGGGGCCAGGGCAGGAGGCCGGAGTGGCCAGGGGAATCCTTCTGGCATGAGGAGATTTCGGGTATTCCTGGCGGCGCTCTTCCTCCTTCTGGCCGCTCCGGCCCTGGCCGAGGTGGACTTCCGCTGGGACGCTCTGCCCCAGTTGCCGGCTGCTCGGAGCAACGGGGCCCTGGTGGCCCTGGACGGCAACCTGTACTTCCTGGGAGGGAATGGGGCCGAGGGCCCGAGCGCCGCCTGCTGGCGCCTGCAGCCTGGCGGCGCGTGGAGCGCCATCGCGGACCTGCCCGTTCCCCGCTCGACGCACGGGGCCGCGGTGGCGGGCGGGCGGATCTTCGTGGTGGGGGGCCTGGGCAGAGACGGCCAGCCCCTGGACCGGGTCGACCTCTACGACCCCGCGACGGGTCGATGGCGCTCTGGCCCTCCTCTGACGCGGCCCCGTTCCCGCCTGGCGCTCGCCTCGCTCCAGGGAGTCCTGGTGGCCGCCGGGGGAGCCGAGCCGGGAGTCCCCGCCTCCAGTCGCGTCGAGATCCTGGAGCCCGGCGCCGCCTCCTGGAGGAGGGGACCTTCGCTGCCGCTGGGCCTGAATCGGCTGGGCGTCGCCGCCCTGGGCCAGACCCTCGTCGTGGCGGGCGGAGAGACCCGCCAGGGGGAGGCCAGCGCCAGGGTCTTCCGCCTGCAGTTCGCCTCGCCGAGCGAGGGCCGACCCCCGTCTTGGTCGGCCTGTTGGCAGGAGGCCCCTCCCTTGCGTCAGGCGCGCAAGAACTTCGCGATGGCCACCCTGGGCCGGCGGATCGTGGTGGCGGGGGGATGGGTGCGGCCCGGAGTCTTCCTGGCCTCGGCTGAAGAGGGCGATGGGCTGGGCGATTGGAGCGAGCTTGCTCCCTTGTCCGAGGCCCGGGATGGTCTGCGCGCGGCCTGCCTGGAGGGCCGGATCCTCCTGGCTGGAGGCCATGGCCGGGTTCCCCGATCCGAGGTCGACCAGGGCGCCTGGAACACATTGAACAGCGCCTGGCGGGTGGACCGTCGGCTCGGCTTCCAACTGGCCTGGCACGACGAGCGGCAGCGGTCGGGAACTCCAGCCAGGGCACTCCTCTCAGCGCCCTGGAAGGCCGACATCACCAATATCGCCCTCAGCGGCCTGCAGGATCTGGGCTTCCCGATCCGCCAGGCCGCCCCGGAGGGCCTGAACTTCTACCTGAAGTTCTTCGAATGTCCCGCAGGCGTCGACCCCCTGGTCTCGGCCCGACGCGCCCTTTCTCCGTTGCTGGTGCCTCAGATGGCCGGTTTCTCCCAGATTCAGGAGGTCCTGGCCCGGCCTGGGGGCGTCGTGATCAAGAAGGGGGTGGTGGCCCCGGCGGGGGATCCCTTCTCGCCGGAGCATCCCTTCCCGCCGTGTCTCGTGCCGACCGGAGCTGCGGGCCAGGAGGAGTTCGATCTCCGGACCCCCTTCACGTCCCTGTACGTGCAGGGCGACGGGTCCTCGCCGCGGACCCTGGCGGGCACTCCGGCGGAGGGGAGCGCCGACGGCGTGCTGGCCTTCCACGCGGAACTTCTGGAGCTGCTGGCGGCCACCTGGGCCGAGGTGGAAGGGCCAGACCCCTCGCGCTTTCGCACCTTCCAGGACCGGAGCCAGCCCGGGCGCACGGTGCTGGTCCGGGTTCCGCTCGCCCCGCTGGTCTTCCAGGATTTTCGATCCCTGCCGATGCCCGAGGATCCCGAGCGGGTCTTCCTGACCGGGCTCCTGCTGGTCTACCGGGACGTCTACGCCGGTGAGCCCGGGGTCACCACGCTTCTGGATTCTCGGGCCCTGGAGGTCGGCTCGGTGGTCCGCCTCTGAGGGGTGCTCCCCACCCTCGAGATCGGCCTCCTGGCGGCTGGCTGACCTCAGGGAGGCGCGGCGCCAGGCCCTGGTGATTGGTGAGCCGGGTCACCGCGAGCCGCCCAAAATCGCGTCAGAATGCTCTCCAGGAGGTACCCGATGACTTCATCCAGCGGTCCCGACGGCAGGCCCCTGGGGCGCGACCTGGCCCGGGAGGCCAGCGACGTGCTCAACTACAACCAGCAACTGGTCCAGTTCGCCGACTCCAAGGCGGGCACGCTGATCCTGATCAACAGCCTCTTCGTGGCCTCCATGGGAGCCGGCTCGGTTTCCGCTTCCGGGCCCCTGGTGGAGATGGTCCGGGGCTTGACCGTCCTGGCCTCGGCGGCGGCGGTGGTGTTGTGCCTGGTGGTGGTGATGAGTCGCCAGGAGATGCCGGCCCAGGCCCGGGCGGACCTTCTCTTCTTCGCCGACATCCTCAAGCGTCCCAACGCCTCGCACTACGCCTCGGAGTTCGTGCGCACGCCGGTCGAGGTCCAGGTGGACGACATGCTGCATCGGACCTACGTCCTGGCCCGGATCGCCCAGCGCAAGTTCCACACCTACGGCCAGGCCCAGACGGTCACCGCCTTCTCGGGGACCCTGTGGCTCCTGGTGCACCTGGCGGGAATCTTCTAGGAGAGGCGCCCTCGCAGGGCCGCCGTCAAGCCCGAGCCCGTGATGGGGATGGCCACGGCCGCTCCTGCGGCCAGGAGGGCCCGCACGACCAGGAACATCGGGGGGGCCTCCAGGCCACGCTGCCCCAGGAGCGCGGCAAGCTGCCCGAAGGCCAGGACCACCAGGGCGGCCAGGAGCCAGCGAAGCCACCAGGGGGCGTCGCTGAGTTCCTCGACCAGGTGGGGGCCCAGGAGCGGGCCGGGACGGGCCCTTTGCCAGGCCAGCAGGGCCACCAGGGTCTGGGCGGCCAGAGCCGGCAGGAGCAGCGCGGTGGTCTTGAAGGGGAAGTCCAGCCAGGTCTGGACCAGCAGCCCGGAGAGAAGGACCAGGAGCAGGCTGAAGACCGGAAGGGGCCAGAGCCTCCTGGCGGGTGGGCGAGGCGCCTCCACCAGGCTGCTCACGTCCACCACCTTGTCCACCTTGAGCTGGCGGAGATTCATCTCGGCATAGAAATCGTACAGGGACGCGGCCTCGACCGTGCCCTCTTCGAATTTGCCGTCCCAGGCCCGAGCCTTGAAGCGGAAGTGCGGCATCCCCTGACCCCTGGCTCAGGGTGCCGGCGGGTCCTGGGAGACCTGACCCAGGCGCGCCAGCTCGGCCAACACCTCCTGGGCGTGGCCGTCCACCTTCACCTTCCTCCAGACCCTGGCGACCCGGCCCGCAGGGTCCACCAGGAAGGTGGATCTCTCGATGCCCATCTTCTTGACCCCGAAGGCGCTCTTCTCGCGCCACGCCCCATAGAGTCCGGCCACGGTGTGGTCGGGATCGGCCAGCAGCCGGAAGTTCAGGTCGTGCTGGTCGCGGAAGCGGGCGTGGCTGCCCACCCCGTCCGGGCTGATGCCCAGCACGACCGCGCCGGCGGCCTCGAGCTCCGGGCGCGCGTCGCGAAACCCGGCGGCCTGGCGGGTGCACCCCGGGGTGTTGTCCCGGGGATAGAAGTACAGGACCACCGCCTGGCCAGACATGTCGGCGAGGCGGATCCGGGTCCCGTCGTCGGCGGGCAGGGTGAAGTCCGGAGCCCTGTCGCCTTCTTCGACCAGGTTGCTCATGGGGTGCCTCCAAGCACAGGGGGTCTTCGGCTCTTCGCATCCGCGGTCTTGCTCCCCTCCACCGCGCCGTGGCGCAACCACTCCAGGCAGTCCCCGGTCACCTGGTCCAGGGGGCCCTCCACCCGGCGACAGTCGGGAAGAGAGCTCAGGAAGGCCCGACCGTAGCCCTTGCTCAGCAGGCGCCCGTCCAGGACCAGGACCACCCCCCGATCCGAGGCCGTGCGGATCAGCCGCCCGAAGCCCTGGCGGAACTTCACCACCGCCAGGGGGAGGTGATACTTCGAGAAGGGATTCTCGCCAGCCTCGGCCAGCCGGTTGGAGCGCGCCTGGTGGACCGGGTCACTGGGCACGCGGAAGGGCAGGCGGGCCATCACCACGCAGCTCAGCGCGTCGCCGGGGACATCGACCCCTTCCCAGAAGGAGTCCGTTCCCAACAGCAGGGCTCTCTTCTGGCTGCGGAAGCGGTTGAGCAGGACCGCGCGGTCCGCCCTCCCCTGGCAGAGAACCTCGATCCCGACCTGGGTCAGCGCGGGTTGCAGCAGGGCTTCAAGCTCTCGCAGCATGCGCCACGAGGTCACAAGCAGGAAGGTGCGACCTCCCAATCCCCGGACCAGGTCCAGGAGGCCGGGCGCCACCGCTCGGGCGAAGTCGGGGTCTCCCGGGTCTGGCAGGCCGCGGGCCACGGCCAGCAGGGTCTGCTGGGCATAGTCGAAGGGGCTGTCCACCACCAGCGTCTTGAGGCGTTCCTGGTGCTCTTCCAGGCCGACCCGGCCTTGAAGGAAGTTCATGCTGTTCCGGACGGTCAGGGTGGCCGAGGTCAGGATCGCCGTGCGGACCTTGGCGAAGAGGAGCTCGGAGAGTTGGGGACCCACGTCCAGGGGGACGGCTCCCAGGCCCGCGTCCCGGGCGGAGGCTTCTGCCCAGTGCACCCTCTGGCCCGAGTCGGGGGCGAGGCATCGCTGCAGGCTGGTGCGGATCGATTCCAGGCGCTGCACAAAACCTTGGGCCTCCAGTCTCAAGCCCTGCCCGGTCTCCCAGTCCGGAACCTCCTCCAGGGCCCCAGCGATTTCCCTCAGGGCCCCTGCAGCCTCGACCAGGCGCTCGACCAGGCGCTGCCCCGCGAGGCGGATCCCCTCGCCCTGCGCGGTGGCGAACCAGGCCTCGTCGACGGAGACCTTCTCAAGCTCTGGGGGGATCCGCTCGGCCAGAAGGCCCAGCATCTCCTCGGCTGCGCCGCCCAGGGCGGGCAGTGGGGCCAGCAGGCTCAGGTCCACCTGGCCCAGCAGTTGCCGGCGCGACTCGGGGGGCACAGGAGCGCTCGTCAGGGCCAGGCGCAGCCCGGCCAGGAAGCCGCCCTCCTCGGTCAGGGCCCGGGGGCGGTAGAGTTGTTGAAGGAAGCGGAAGAAGTCGCTCCGCAGGAAGCGGTCGCCCAGGTGGTCGGTGGCGGTCTCTTCCAGGTGGTGGGCCTCGTCCAGGATGACCCGCTCCAGCCCGGGCAGGATTCCAGGAGCTCCGTCCCGCCGCAGGGCCAGGTCCGAAAGCAGCAGGGCGTGGTTGGTCAGGATCAGGTCGGCGCCCTCCAGGGCCCGGCGTTCGCGGAAGAGGAAGCAGCGCTCGAAGAACGGGCAGCGCTGACGGCCGCAGGCCATCGAATCGCAGCTCAGGCGGGCCCACAACTCCTCGCCCACCGGCACCTCCGAGCGCAATCCGCTGCCGCCTCGGGACAGGTGGAAGGCCACCTCGGCCAGCACCTCCTCTTCACCAGGCGTCAACTCGCCGCTTCGGGGCAGGCCGTGCACCCGGCGCAGGCACAGGTAGTTGCTCCAACCCCGAGCCTGCACGGCTCGGAAGGCCAGTCCCAGGGGGCCCTGAAGGCGGGGCACGTCGACGTCCAGGATCTGCTGTTGCAGGTTCAGGGTCCGCGAGGCCACCACCACCGGCCCTTGGCCTCCACCGGCCCGCCAGAGCAGGGCAGGAATCAGGTAGGCCAGGGATTTCCCGGTTCCGGTTCCGGCCTCGGCCAGCAGGATCTCCTCGTTCTCGAAGGCCTCGGCCACGGCCCGGGCCATCTCCACCTGCCCGGGACGTTCCTCGAAGCCCGGGATCCGCGGCAGGCGCTCGCGGAAGAAGGTTTCGACGCGGGCGCTCAGGGAGGAAGGCATGGGAAGAGCGTTTCGCCCCGGGTTCGGGAAATCCGCTCCCGAAGACCAGCGCCTCCAGCCGTAGGAGAGCCCTCTCCGGCGGAGAAGTCGGCCCGGGCCCGCACCCGGAAGGCCGGGCCCAGACCCGGGCAGTTGAGCGTGTATCCGTGATCGGTGTCGGTGTCGTCGGCTATGGCTATTGGGGGCCGAACCTGGTCCGCAACCTGCATGCCCATCCCCAGGTCCGGCTGGTCTCAGTCTGCGATCTGGAACCCGCCCGCCTGGACCTGGTGGCCCGGGGGTATCCGGCCGTGCGGACCACGACGTGCTTCCAGGATCTGCTGGCCGATCCCGCGGTCCAGGCCGTGGTGATCTGCACGCGGGTGGAGAGCCACGCCGAGCTGGCCCTGGCGGCCCTGCGCTCGGGCCGGCACGTCCTGGTCGAGAAGCCCCTGGCCGCAAGCGTTCAGGAGGCCTGCCACCTGGTGGACGAGGCCCGACGCCGCAACCTGCTGCTGATGGTGGACCACACCTTCGTCTTCTCGCCGGCGGTGCGCAAGATCCGGGACCTTCTTCTGGGAGGCGACCTGGGCCGCCGGGTCCATTACTACGACTCGGTCCGGGTGAACCTGGGGCCCTTTCGCCACGACGTGAACGCCTTGTGGGACCTGGCGGTGCACGACCTGTCGATCCTGGACTACGTCTTTCCGCATCAGCCGCTGGAGGTTTCCTGCATCGGGGTCTCGCACTTGGAGGGGCAGCCCGAGAACCTGGCTTACCTGACCTGTTGGTACCCCGACAACCTGCTGGCCCACATCCATGTGAACTGGCTGGCCCCGGTCAAGCTGCGCCGCACCCTGATCGGCGGAGACCAGAAGATGCTGGTCTTCGACGACCTCGAGCCCAGCGAGAAGCTGAAGGTCTACGACAAGGGAATCACGGTGACCAGCAACGGAGGCGGGCGGGATGCCCTGATGGTCGACGACCGCTCGGGGGACATGTGGGCCCCCAAGCTGTCCAACCGCGAGGCCCTGGCCCTGGAGGTGGACGAGTTCGTGGCCGCCATCGCCCGGGGAGCCCGGTTCCCCGCTGGGGGAGACGCGGGCCTGAGGGTGGTCCGGGTCCTGGAGGCGGCCTCGCGCTCGATGCGGAGTCGGGGCTTGCCGGTCGCTTTGGACGCGGGTCTCGTGCCCCTCGGAAACCCCTGAACCGGAGGCTGCCATGCCCATCGTCGACTGCCGGATCGATCCCAGCGCCCGGGTCCACCAGCCCGAACTGGTCAACCTGTATGGGTGCACCATCGGGGCCCACAGCCGGGTCGGGCCTTTCGTCGAGATCCAGAAGAACGCCACGGTGGGGAGCCTGTGCAAGGTCTCCTCGCACGCCTTCCTGTGCGAGGGTGTGACCCTGGAGGACGAGGTCTTCGTCGGGCACGGGGCCGTCTTCGTCAACGACCGTTACCCTCGAGCCACCAACGAAGCAGGGGAACTGGGGACCGAGGTGGACTGGACCTTGGAGCCGATCCGGGTCTGCCGCCGGGCTTCGATTGGCAGCAACGCCACGATCCTGGCAGGGGTCACGGTGGGGGAGGGCGCCCTGGTCGGGGCCGGAGCCGTGGTGACCCGGGATGTCCCGGCCCACGCCGTGGTGGTGGGAGTCCCCGCCCGGGTGGTGGGGGATGCCCGGGAGTTGCCGCAGCACCGCCCCGGCTGAGTCCGCCCGGCCCTGAAAAGGCGAAGGCCCGCCTGAATCCGTCAACTTTGACCCATGCGCGGCCGAGCGGAGGAGGCGACCAGGTGCGGGCGAAATCTTCTGGCGAAGGGGAGCGGCCAGGAGCCGCCTCGTGAAGAAGGGAGGGCCTTCCATGGACCGCGCCGATGTCCACCGCCTGGTCGACCAGTTCCCGTCGGAAAGCCTGGCTGCCGTGGCCCGGGTCCTGGAAGCCCTGAAGGACGCCCTCGCCCCCGGCGACCCTGTAGCCCAGGCCCTAGACAGCGCGCCGCTGGATGACGAGCCCCTGACAGACGGGGATCTGCAAGCCGTCAGGGAAGGGTCGGACGACTGGCGTGAAGGCCGGACCTGCTCCCACGAGGAGGCCCTCCGGCGTGCCGCCCGGTGGGATGCCGAAGAGGCCAGTTCGTGAACTGGTCCATCTTCTGGACCGAACGAGCCCTCAAGGACCTGCGCCACCTGGACTCCCCCACTCGGGGCCGCGTGATGCAAGCCGTGGTACGCCTGGCCGAAGCCGGCCTGGGGGACGTCAAGAAACTGCAGGGCCTGCCGGGGTATCGCCTCCGCGTGGGGGACTGGCGAGTCTTCTTCGAACGCGACTCGGGGATTCGCGTGCTGGCTGCCCAGGAAACACAGCTTGGTAGCTCGGGGGGGCGTATCACGGCAGCACCGACGATTTCAACCGGTCGAGTCGCCGGGGGGCGACCTGTCGGTCTTCGTAGCCCTTGGCAATTCTCTTCCTACCAATCTTGAGATCCCTTGATGAGTTGAGACTCTCTTTGGTTCTCTGGATACGCCGGCCAGGTGCAAGGCCAGGCGCCGCTCGTGGGGGTCGTCCAGGACCAGGGTCGGATCAGGGGAAGCTCACCAGCCCGCCTCTGGATCGAGCGGATCCGCGGGTAGGCGTACAGGAGGTCGGGCGCGGTGTTGCCCTCCACCAGGGGAGGATCGCTGGGCAGGTCTTCGATCTGCTGACCGGGATCGCCAAGCTGCGGGTTGCGGGCGCCGAGGCCCACGCCTTTGCCCGGTGGGGCCCGAGTTCACAGAATGGCAAGGTCCCGGCCCCGAGTTGGCAACGGCTCGGACAGAGATCGGCAACAAGCCGGGGACACGCTGAAGGCGGGAGTGCCCTTCTGCAGGCGGTCCAGGCCGGCGCGGTACAGTCTCATGAACTCTGCTGGCGACAGGACGGAGACTCCGCTCCGTGCCTCGGGCGGGAAGTGGCCCATGCCTTCGGCCCCTCGGGCGGGCCCCGAGAGGCGCGTCAGCTCGCCAGGGTCTCCCCCGCCTCGGCCCGTACCTGGACCTCGCGTTGGAGCCGCGCACCGAGAGCATCGGCGGCCACGTCGAGGTCATAATCCGACTGCAGGCCCAGCCAAAATTGAGGGGACGTGCCGAAGTAGCGCGCCAGCCGCAGCGCCGTCTCCGCGGTGACCCGGCGCTTGTGCAGGACGATCTCGTTGATGCGCCGTGGAGGAACGCCAAGGCAGAGGCCCAGCCGGTTCTGACTGAGGCCCAAGGGCTTGAGGAACTCCTCGAGCAGCACCTCTCCCGGGTGGACGGGGGGGAGTCGATTCTCGCTCATGGGACCTCCCATCTTCAGTGGGAATCGCAGATCTCGACTTCGTAAGCGGCGCCGTCGCCCCACCCTCGTCTGCTGCCAGCCGCCCTCGAAGGCAAAGAACTCGTGGACCAGCCCTGCCTGGAGCAGGCCACAGGCGAGTTGACCTTCGGCACCACGGAGGCGCGCTGATAGGGGCCGAGATCGCCGAGGAGGCCCAGGGCCTGACACTCTACGTCAGGTGCGCTTGGTAGGCTGGAACAGCCAGACATTCCCAGGAGGTCCCCATGCGCAGAGTTCTCCTATGCTTGTTCGTCCTGCTGCTCCTGACTCCAGCTTCGTTCGCCGAACCGGCGAAGGGAGTGGTGGGGCGCGAAGTCCCTCATCAACTTGGGGTCTACGACCTTCAGTGCGCGGAGACGGCGGAATTCGGGGCCGGCGATATCGTGACGATCTTCAGGAAGGGCAGGTCCGTGGGCGAGGCGGTGGTCCTCTCGTCGACGACTGGAAGGCTGCGGATCTTAACCAAGGGCTCGACCGAGGCGGCCCCCGGGGACGAGGTGCGGTTCTCCCGACGCCCGACTCCGGTTTCTTCACCAGAGCCCCAGGTCACTCGGTCGGCCAGGCCATTCATCGACTCCAGTGCGAACGTGGAAAGGCTGCGCCCGGCTCGACTGGAAGTCACGCGCAGCGACATCTTCGTGGCCGACACCGGCTACGTCCGGGTCAACGTGAATGTTCGCAACATCGGTGAACAGGTCTCCAGGCCGGACACGCTGCAGTGTATCTGGAAGAGATTCGGCGCATCGCCCGTGGTGGATTGCCTGTCCATCCCACCACTGGCCCCCGGTGAATCCTACGGACGGATCGTCTACTCGATGATCCGCGCCGATCCCAATGTGCTGAACACCATGAGGGACACGGTCTATGCCGAGGGGTCGGGACCCATTCGACCGGAGTTCAAGATCCTGAACCAGCCGAAGTAGCTGCGGTCGTCAAGCGTTGCTGCTCAGCCTGAATCCGCCGTCTGGCGTGAGAACCGAGGGCGTCGAGACGGGTCTGGATCGGCGGCCGAATGCCACGGCAGGTGGCGGATTCAGGTGCCCCTGGAGCGGGGGCCTGCCGGGGATTCAGAAGGGCCAGGATGAGCGGTGGGAAGCCCGGTGCCGCGCCAGCACGACCGCGCCGACGACCATCCAGATGGCGTAGACCACAGCCTCGGCTTCGTGCGAGTAGTTCCACAGAAAGGCACGCAGTCCGCCGTTCTCGCCGTACAGCCAGGCCTTGGCGCTGACCCCCAGGATCAGCATCAGCGCAAGGGGCAACCCGTTCCAGAGCAGGCGAAAGGCCCGGGATGCGGTCTGGGGGTGGAACAGGGCGTCGAAGAACTCGCAGGCCAGGTGCATGGGGAAGGCGATGGCCAGCAGCATCGCCACGAACAGGACGGGCGCGAACGCGGGAACCGCAAAGGTGAGCATGCCGACCGGGACCGCGATGGCCCAGACCAGGCGGGAGGAAGAGAGCGAGCCGGCAAAGGGGGCCAGGAGCAGCCAGACCAGCCAGCCCGCCAGGACCCCCTTGAAGCCGACCGAGACGATCGGTGTGCAGGCCTCGGCCCGGAGGGTGCAGGCCAGGACCAGGACCAGGGCCAGGACCAGCGTTGCGCGTCTCAGCGCCATCGGATCTGCAGCTCCGTGTCGGTGGTCCCCTCGACCTGCCAGCGACCGCCCGGGTCCTGCATCCTGGCGAGGGGCCGGGGTGTGATGTTGGCGATGACCTGGGGGGGCGCAAGCACCGTCCATCGGGCGGGGGAGGGCGGGCGACTCCAACCCTTGGTGACCGGGAAGGGCAGGCGGAAGATGCCTGTCGGGCAGTCCTGGCTGAAGCTGAAGCGGGCCCGCCCCGTGGCCTCGGGGGCCATTCGCAGACGCAGCAGCACCCCGTCGGGGAAAGCCTCCCAGGTCCAGCCCTCCTCCACCTCGGCTCGGACCTCTCGCGCCGGGCCCAGGCCATCCGCCCGGGAGAAAGGCAGGTACAGGACGGTCCCCCGAGGGCGCCAGGAAGAGCAGCGATAGGAGAGTTTCACGGAGACGTGGGCTGCCGACCCCTGCAGGCGCACCTGGGAGCGTGCCTCCTCCAACCAGATCCCGTAGGGAGGCAGGTCGACCCAGAAGGCCGCGATCACGTAGACCGTGGCCGCCAGGGCCACGGGAAGGACGACCTGCAGACGCCAGCGCCTGGACACGATCCCATGCTTTCAGCGCCGGACCGCCGAGAGCCTGCCTGCACGGCTTGCCTGGCCCTGCGGCTCGCCGCGGGAGGGCGCCCTGGTCGGGGCCGGAGCCGTGGTGCCCCGGGATGTCCCGCCGCACGCCGTGGTGGTGGGGGTGCCCGCCCGGGTGGTGGGGGATGCCAGGGAGCTGCCGCAGCACCGCCCCGGCTGAGTCCGCCCGGCCGTGAAAAGGAGAAGGCCCGCCCCCCGGAGGAGACGGGCCTTCGTGCCTCAACGAGGAGGCCTGCTGCTATTCGGACTCGCCGGTGTGGCGCCGACGCCGGCGCCGGGCGCCGCCCTCGGCGTCCGCGTCAGTGGCCGGGGGGGCGGGGCGCTCTTCGGATGGGCCGTCGTGGTGGCGCGGGGCCGGCCGGTCCTCGCTGCGAGGTCCACGGTCGGCCTGGTCGGCCCGAGGAGCGCGGTCGTCGGGGCGGGGGGCGCGGTCATCCCGACGGGGGCCACGGTCGTCCCGACGCGGTCCGCGGTCATCCCGACGGGGGCCACGGTCGTCGCGGCGCGGGCCACGATCTCCACGATCTCCACGATCTCCGAAGGGCCTGCGCGGGCGCTCTTCATCTCCGCCCTGCTCGGCGTATCCCTCGGGAGGCGTCATCTCCTCTTCGGTCCACAGGCCGCGCCGGGTCAGGTTGATCCGGCCGAGGCTGTCGATCTCCTCGACCCGGACCCGGATCTCGTCGCCCACCTTCACCACGTCATCCACCTTGCGCACGTGGTAGGGCATCAGCTTGGACACGTGCACCAGGCCCTCCCGGCCCGGGAGAATCTCGACGAAGGCGCCGAAGTCCATGATGCGCATGACCTTGCCGGCATACTCCTCGCCAGCCTCGACGTCGCGGGTCAGGTCCTCGATCATCTTGAGGGCCTTGTCCGCCGCGTTGCGATCCACGGCGGCCACGAAGACGCGGCCGTCGTTTTCGATGTCGATCTTGGCGCCCGTCTCGGCGATGATCTTGTTGATCACCTTGCCGCCGGGTCCGATGATGTCCTTGATGCGGTCCGGAGACACGCTGACCATCTGGACCTTGGGGGCGTACTTGGACAGGTCGGTCCGGGGAGCCGGGATGACCTCCTCCATGATGTCCAGGATGTGGAAGCGCGCGTCGCGGGCCTGATCCAGGGCCTGACTGAGGATCTCCATGGTCACGCCCTTGAGTTTGATGTCCATCTGCAGGGCCGTGACGCCCTCGCGGGTGCCGGTCACTTTGAAGTCCATCTCGCCGAAGGCGTCTTCCATTCCCTGGATGTCGGTCAGCACGGTGAAGCGCTCGCCCTTCATCACCAGACCCATGGCGATTCCGGCCACCGGGGCCCGCAGGGGCACGCCGGCGTCCATCAGGGCCAGGGTGCTGCCGCAGGTGGAGGCCATCGAGCTGGACCCGTTGGATTCCAGGACGTCCGAGACCACGCGGATGGTGTAGGGGAAGTCATCCTCGGAGGGGATCACCGGCAGGAGCGCGCGCTCCGCCAGGGCTCCGTGGCCGATCTCGCGGCGGCCCGGGCCGCGCATGAAGCGGGCCTCACCCACGCAGAAGGGTGGGAAGTTGTAGTGGTGCATGTAGCGGCGAGCCACTTCGCCGATGATGTTGTCGAAGGACTGCTCTTCGGAGAGGGTCCCCAGGGTGACCACCGACATCACCTGGGTCTGGCCGCGGGTGAAAAGACCTGTCCCGTGGGGCCGGGGCAGCACGCCGACCTTGCCCCAGATGGGCCGGATCTCGTCGAAGCGACGGCCGTCCGGGCGGATGCCCTCCTCGACGATCATCGTCATCAATTCTTCTTCTTTGATCCGCTTGGCGATGGTGCCGAAGTCCTTGCCAGCGCCGGGCGCCTCGGTCAGGGCCAGCGCGGCTGCACGCTCTTCGTCGTTCAGGGTGGCGTCGGTCTGGATGGCGGCCTTCAGGGCGTCCATCTTCAGGGCGTTGAAGGCGGCCTCGCGCTCCTGCTTTTCCAGGACGCGCATGGCCTTGGCCATCCCGGCGTGCAGGTACTTGCGGATCAGCTTGTCGAGATCGGCGCTGGGGGTGTAGACCGGGTATTCGGCCTTCGGCTTGCCGCCCTGGCGCACCAGTTCCTCGATCATGTCGATGATCTCGCAGATGGCCCGGTGGGCTTCTTCGAAGGCGTTGACCAGGATCTCCTCAGAGAGCTCCTCGCAGCCGCACTCGACCATGTTCAGGTTGTGGCGCGTGCCGGCCACCACCAGGTTCATCTGGCTCTCCGCCATCTGGCTCTCGGTGGGGTTGATCAGGAATTCGCCGTCCACGTAACCCACCCGGACTCCGGCCACGGGGCCGTCGAAGGGGATGTCGGAGAGGCTCAGGGCGGCGCCGGCGCCGGTCAGGGCCAGGACGTCGGGGTTGTTCTCGCCGTCCACCGAGGTGCACAGGCCCACGACGTGGACGTCGTTGCGGAACCCATCGGGGAAGAGGGGCCGGATGGGCCGGTCGATCAGCCGGCAGGTCAGGAGGGTCCTCTCCGGAGGACGGCCCTCGCGCTTGATCCAGCCGCCCGGGATCTTGCCGGCGGCGTACATCCTCTCCTCATAGTCCACGGTGAGTGGGAAGAAATCGATGCCCTCGCGGGGGGAGGCGTTGGCGCTGGCGGTCACCAGGACCACGGTCTCTCCGACCGTGACCACCACGGATCCGCCGGCCTGCTTGGCCACCTCGCCCGTCTCCAGGCGCATGATCTGGCCGCCGATTTCGCGCTCGACGACGTGTTTCTTCACATTCTGGAGGGCTTCAGTCAACAGGCTCATCCAGTTGTTCTCCTTTGTCTTGCTTTTCTCTTTTGTGTTCAACTCTGTTCGGGTTCCGGGGCACTTGGGGGGCTCGACCCGGCCGGGGAGCCACGCGCGGGGAGATCCGTGTCCCGGATTAATGCGAGAAGGAGCGGAAGGACGGGAAGCGCGGGCTTCCCATCCCTCCACCCCGATCAACCGGCCATCCGGGTTCCCGTCTGGGCAGGTTGGTCCACCGGGACTACCGGCGCAGGCCGAGGCTCTCGATCAGCTTGCGGTAGCGGGTGATTTCAGACTTCTGCAGATAGTTCAGAAGCCGGCGCCGCTGACCGACCAGCATCAGCAGGCCTCGCCGCGTGTGGTGGTCCTTCTTGTGAATCTTCACGTGCGCGGTCAGGTGGTTGATCCGCTCGCTCAGCAGGGCAACCTGCACTTCAGGAGATCCGGTGTCGGTCTCGTGAAGTTTGTACTTCGCAATGACATCTTGCTTGGGGGTCATCGGGTTCCTCCATCGCCCCGTTCAAGGGGCTGCGCCGAGCACGAGGCCCGGCGCCATGCTTGCCTGTCGCCGCGCTCGGGGTGGGAGGACACCGCAAGCCCAGCCACAGGTCGGGGCCGATCATATCACGGGCCCTGCCCCGTGTAAACCGACACCCGGGTCCCTGAATCCGCCACCTGGTGGGAATCCGGCGCGACGGACGCTTCTGGTCCAACTCGGGAACGCGTGGCCCGGGACCTGAGGGGCCACGAGGTGGGCATGACCCGTTCCAAGCGATCCTGATGACCGACGATCCTGGCCAAGACCCGGGCGGCGGGCATCGGACCCGAAACGTCGCACCCGAGGGTCAGGGAGCCTGTCGGTCTGGAGCGTGGGCGGCCGGGGGCGGGACGCCATCAGCCGCGGTGGGAAGGGACGGGGAACGTCTGGACGGACCGGGCTTCAGCAGCTCGACTGCGGTCGATTCGCCGAAACGGAAGACCGCCACGCTCTTGAGTCCCTTCGGGAAGGCCTTCTTCTCAACCGCCCGGCGCAGCAGATCCCGGCGGGTGACGGGAACCTGAGGGGCCTGTTGGAGCAGTTCACCCCGGAGTTCATCCGGATGGCGGTAGAAGAGCAGATAGTTGGGAACCTCCCCTTGCGGAGGAGCGAGCAGGTCGTGGTCCATCTCCCAGAGCCGGAGCTCGCGACCCTGCAGCCGGGCGAAGAGCCTCAGCGCTCGGGCTTGGACGTTGGCTGTTTCGGTGGGGGAGGCCGCCGCGCAGACGACGGTCCGCCTCCCGGCATCGTTCCACGCCATGCGATCCAGCAGAGCTTCGAAGGGATAGGTCTCGGTGCGGGGAGGGCGGGGAAGCGGGGGGAGCCACGGCGGCCGCAGCATGCTGAAATGCCGCCGGTCATGCAAGGTCGGCCACTCTCCAAGTCGGTTTGTCAGGTGGCACGTGGCCTGGAGAGTGCCCACGACCACCGCCAAGGCCAGGACCGTCGCCCCGAACCTGGGGGCGCCCCGCACCGCGATCGTGCTGAGCGCCACCAGCAAGGTCAGGTTGGGCATGAGGTAGCGGGGGTCGTGAGGAATCCAGGCGGCGAAGGTCGTGCTCAGGGCCAGGCTACCCAGCAGTTGAAGGGTCCGCGAGCGGGTCGGTCGCCAGGCCAGACCCAGGATCGGGCCCAGAAACCACCAGGGAGCCGACATGCACAGCCAGAGCGCCTGTTCGCGCAGGTTCATCCCCAGGACGTGGAGCACCTCAACATGGACGCCGGCCTGATAGGTGACCTTGTCGAGCACCAGGTCCTGGCTGGCGGCGTAGTAGGGAACCGCCAGGGCCACCGCCAGGATCAGGGCTTCGGCCCCGTTCACCAGGGCCGATTCCGAGCCCAGGTCTCGACGCAGCCTGGCGATCTGCAGGACGGCCCCCAGGAGCGCCAGGGCCCAGACAGCCAGGAGGCCCTCGGGCTTGAGGGGGAAGCACTGAAAGGCGATCAGGCTCAAGAGCAGGGCCACCGCCAGCATTCCCAGGGCGGTCTCCGAGTCTGCCGAGCGACGAGCGCGGAAGGCCCTGGCGGCTGCAACGGTCAGTGGCACCGCCACGAAGACCAGGAAGGTCCACTTGGTCAGCATGCCCAGCCCCAAGGACACCCCCCAGGCACGAGAATAGCGAAGGTCCTGAAAGGAGCAACTGGCCAGCAGGGTCCAGATTCCAAAGGCCACCAGGGCGGTCAGCGGAAGGTCGAGGAAGAGCGTGCGCGAGTGCTCCAGGACCACCGGAGCCGTGCAGGTCATGACCGCCGACAGCAAGCCCGCGATTCGTCCTGCCAGCAGTCGTCCCAACCCATACATGGAGATCGCCAGGATCAGGAGGAAGGGGGCCACCCCCAGGACAGGGGCCAGCAGCGAACGCCCCAGCGCGATCCAACCCAGTTCACCCACCTGGTAGGCCAGGGGCGGGTAGTGCTCACGGTAGTTCAGGAAGCGGACGAGGGCCTTGGGCAGCAGAGGACCAGGAGCGTCCCCCAGACTCTCGTGGAACACCAAGGAGAGGAAGACGTGGGTGTTGGCGTCCGATTCGGGAGGGGCGGTGTTCTGGGCCGCCCACGCCAGGTTGGCCCAACTCGTCAGGACGACCAGACCCAGGAGCAGGATCAGGTCCACCAAGGGAGCACCGAAGATGGTGAGGCGGAAGGGGGCCTGCCCCTCGGAACTCCCGTTCAAGGCAACCTGAAGTCCAGGGGCCCGGCGGAACAGCGGAATGACGGGAGCGGGAACATCAAGGAGCACCC
This sequence comes from Candidatus Xenobium occultum, assembly GCA_002423485.1. GTDB lineage: Bacteria > Vulcanimicrobiota > Xenobia > Xenobiales > Xenobiaceae > Xenobium > Xenobium occultum. The sequence goes on from DIWH01000017.1 coordinate 81,357, forward strand.
CGTTCGAGCGATTCAGTTTGGCCTCCTGCGCAGGCCTGGTGTGGAGGATCCGGTTTCGATCGTCTTGTTCAATATCTGTTTACAATGGCAACATGTTGTTAAGGCTTCGAGGTTGTCCCGAGCGGTCTCGGCTTATAGGATGGGGGCAAGCCTCCGGCTCTCGGAGTCCGGGCGAGGAGTACGCGATGAAGGATCCATTCGAACTCGGGAAACTCGAGAAGCTCGGCGCAGGCCAGGCGGCTTCGCATTCGGCTCCGCCGTCCCCGGGGGCAGGACAGGTCTCGTCTGCAGGGTCGGCTGCCCCGAATGCCGCCCCCCAACAAGACCACGTCCAGTTGTCGGATGAAGTGGAGGGCCCGGAAGCCTCAGGCTTCGATGGGGCCGTGAACTTCGGGGCCTGGAGCGCTCAGGCACAAGCTCCTGAGGCCGGGACGACGGGGCTGCAGCCTGGTCCGGTTTTCGGCCCGGATGGGGTCTCCGGTCTGGAGCCGGGAATGCAGGCGGGAGGCGTGCACAAGGCTTCTGAGCTGCCGGGCTTCTGACCAGGAGTCTCCAGGGCAGCGTTGGCACAGCCCAGGCCTCGAGCCTGGGCTGTGTTTCTTTCCGGAAGCCTCAGGGCGAACCCGCCTCACGAAGTCGCCAGACCAGGGAGTGCTCGGCCACCAGGCGGCCATCCAGGAAGACCTGGAAGATGTAGGCTCCAGGTTCGGGGAAGACGACCTGGTTGACATCCACCTGGACGTGGGTGGACTGGGTGGTGTCGTTCAGGGTGAAGTACATCTCGGGCGACTGGTTGAGCTGCATGGTCTTCGAGGCGTTGAGCAGCTTGAGCACCTGGACGTGGAAGCCCTTCCCCTGGCTCCAGGTCGACAGGACCGAGAAGCGTGGATAGGTGACGGGAAAGCGGTCCGCCCAGAGGTCGGTGAAAAGGCCGTAACAAGTCAGCTTGCCCTGGCTGCCGGGCACGACGGCGTCGCAGAAGTTGAGGCTGCGCAGGACGGGTTCCAAGGCAGGGCAGGCTCCTTCCGAATGGGGACAGGGTTTTCTGCGCCTCGTGCGGGTCTCCTGTTACCAGTCGTCCAGGGCGGTTTCAACCAGGCGGTCTTCGCCGGTGGGCCCCCAGTCGTCTTCCAGGATCATCAGCCGGGCCAGCATCCAGGCAGCCAGTTCCGGGTCGCGTTCGGCCAGGTCGAAGTGACGGTGGACGGTCAGATGGTCGAGGTTCAGGACCAGCACCCCGGGGGTTCGGGCCAGATCCAGCCGCGTCGCGCGGGCCCGCTGCCGGAACAAGGTCCCAGGCTGGTCCTGGATCAGGAAGAGGGGCTCCTTTGGGCGGGCGGGGCGGTCCTGGAAGCTGGCGGCAATGACCTGCCTGCAGAGGGCCCCGACCTGGTTGAGTCGGTTCCGGACCCTCTCCAGCAGGCCTTCCCCGGCCTCGGAGAGGTCCGACTTCAGACGGGGGAGGATCCAGGTGGTCGAGATCCGGACCCGACGCGTCCGCCCCACCAACGAGGCGATCAGGGCTCCCCATCCCGGCGCCGCGTCGGGGCCCTTCCAGAACAGGACCGGGCCGGCACGGAGGGCCAGTTCCTCGCTGGCGGGAGAGGGGGTGTCGTCCCAGAGGATCTCCTCCAGACCCCGCGCGGCGTTGCGCAAGTCGCAGATCGACAAGGGAGGACCGTGCAGGGTCGGGAAGAGGGGCTTGGCCTCCCAGGTCCGAGAGAGCCCGGGCAGGCGAGGCACCAGGGCGCCCATCAGTTCGTCGGGCGCCGAAACTCCCGCCTCTCCGAACAACTCGTCGCGCAACGGTCCATCCACGGCGGCGCGCAACAAGGCCATGGCCTTCTCGAAGTTCTCGTCGTGCAGGACCTGGTCGCGGGTCAGGGTGTGCTCCAGATACCGGGACTTCAGCTTGAACTGAATCCCGGGCACGATCTCCTGATGCCCTTCCGAAAGCGTCAGGCCCCGGTTGTAGAAGCCGAAGAAGGGAGCCTTCTCGGAGGTGGGGGCCAGGACGATCTCGGTCCCAGGGACCGACCAGGTCATGGAACGGGGGGCAGCCAGTCCGAAGGGCTGGTTGATTCGCGTGCCGTCGTACAGGATGTCGGCATCGCAGTGCTTGCACCAGTAGGTGACCGTCTCCAGGCCCCGCCGGCGCATCTTCTGGAATTCCTCGGCTGCGGTCGGCTTGTAGACCCGGACCGTGGTGCCGTCCACGGGCATGTCCAGGCGGATCCTTTCGAAGTGGTGGTCTGGATGGAAGACCACCCGCCAGGCCTGGCCATCGCGGCCGGTGTCCACCACCACCAGGGAAGGGTCCAGGGCGAAGACCGAGACGAAGCCGATTCCAAACTTGCCGATCTTGGTCAGGTCGCCTTCCTTGGACGAGGAGAAGAGCCGCGTCAACTGGCTGTCCAGGATCTCCTGGTCCATTCCCTCCCCGGTGTCCTCGACCGAGAAGACCGCCATCCCCCGCCCATTCCCCTCTTCATCGGTGTACTCGGTGCGGACGTCGACCCGACTGCTTCCCGCGTCCAGGGAGTTCTGGATCAGCTCGCGCAGGAAGGCGTAGGGGTCCGTGAACTGGTGGATCAGGGACTTGAGGGTTTCGCCTGCCTCGAAGAGGACGGGAAGGCTGGACATCGCGGTTCCGCTCAGTTCCCCAGGAGTCTGTCGATGTTGCTCAGGACATCGCTGGGTTCGGGACGCAGCAGGACCAGGATCGCGTTGTGAGGCACGATCAGGAGGTTCTTCCCCTGCCAGGTCACCTCGATGGCCTGACTCCTGAGAAAGAAGGCTTCGTCTCCAGGCTCGGCTTGCAGCGGAAGATAGCGATTGGCCTGGCGAGGCTGTTTCCAGGGTTCGGCCTCGGAATACTCGGGGTTGGGGACCAGGTAACCCGGTCCAACCTTCAGGACCCTGCCGTTGCGGACCTTGTCCTTCTCCGTGGCCGTGGCTGGCAGGATCAGCCCGGATTGGGTCTGCTTCTCCCCCTCCAGCGGCTCGATCAGGACTCGATCTCCGACGACGATCAGCTCAGGCATGGCGATTCCTTTCGGGACCCCGGCGGGGACGGACCTGCTTTCAGGAGGCCGGTCCGTCGTCCTGGGGAGCGTGTTCAGCCGAGATGTTCCACATGAACAACCACGGAAGGGCGGCCAGGACCGAACAGGCGATCAGGACCTGAAAGGCCCCATCCCAACCGTACTGGTCGACCAGGTGCCCCAGACCCCAGCCTGAGATGACCCCGCTGAGGTATCCGAAGAAGCCGGTCATCCCGATCGCCGTCGCAGCAGCCTTGCGCGTGGCCAGGTCGGCCGTGAAGACCGCGACCAGGAACTGGGGGCCGTAGATCAGGAAGCCGACCGTCAGCAGGACCAGGGCGTAGGCCCAGGGGTGCCCGTCGGGCAGCTTCCAGAAGGCGAAGATGCAGGCCGTGGCGGCCAGCATGTAGGCGAAGCAGACCGGGGAACGTCGGCCGCCGAAGAAGCGGTCGGTCAACCAACCCGCCACCAGCGCCCCCACCAGGCCGGCCAACTCGAATCCCGCCATCATCCAGCCGGCTCCGGCCAGCGAGACCTGACGTTCCTGGAGATAGCTGGGTGCCCAGTTCACGAAGCCGTAACGGACCACGTAGATGAAGAAGTTGGAGATGCAGGCTCCCCAGATGAAGGGGTTGCTGAAGACCGAGCGGACCAGGAATCTCCAGAACTCACGCAGGCTCTGGTTCTCGGTGGACTGGGGCCGGGCCGCGTCGGCCCCGGAGGACCCTTCGCCGTGGAAGGCTTCCACCGGCGGCAACCCCACCGAGGCCGGAGTGTCGCGCAGGCGTTCGACCAGCAGCAGGGCCACCGCCGCTGCGATGGCAGCCGGCACGTAGAAGATCCAACGCCAGCCGTACCACTCACCCAGGTAGCCGGCCAGGACCAGGATCACGGCCAGTCCGAACTGGTGGGAGGTGTTCCACAGACCCCAAAAGGTGCCGCGTTCGCGCGGACTGAACCAGTGGGACAGGACCCGGGCGCACGGCGGGAAGCCCATGCCCTGGAACCAGCCGTTCAGGACCCAGCACACGATCAGGACCCCCAGGGCCGAGTTCATCCCGAAGGCCACGTTGGCCGCCGCCGACAACAGCAGGCCCAGGGCCATGAAGTAGCGGGCGTTGCAGCGGTCGCCCAGGAATCCGTTGAGGAACTTCGAGATCCCGTAGACGATGTCGTGAAGGGTCAGGATCTTGCCCAGGTCCGCCTTGGCCAGGCCCAGGTCGCGCTCCATGAGGGGAAGGGCCAGGGGGATGTTCTTCCGGACAAAATAGAAGATGGCGTAGCCGATGAACGTCGTGTAGAGTTGCCGGACGCGCCAGTAGCGGAACTTGCCGCGCATCTCGTCTTCACTCTTGTAGGAGGCAGGTTGGGCGGGAGCGGGTTGGAAGAGTCGCAACAGTCGGCCTGGCATGATCGAAGGGCCTCGTCGGGGGAAGTTGGCGCCGGGTTCGAGTCGGTGACCTGCGAACCCTGCCCTTTCGGGTCGCTTCGCCGCGCTGAGGCCCCCGTCAGGTCGTTGTCCCGGGCTGCAGGGAATCCGGGGGATGTCGTGAAAATTAGGGGCGCCTACCATGAGCAACGCGATTGAGACCCGCCATCTTCGGAAACTCTACCGTCGGCGCCGCGAGCCCGACCTGTTGGCTTTGGAGGATTTGGACCTGCACGTCCGGGAAGGCGATATCTTCGGCTTCATCGGCCCCAACGGAGCGGGGAAATCCACCACGATCAAGATCCTGATCGGTCTGGTCCGTCCGACTGCGGGGGAGGCCCTGCTCTTTGGCGAACCCTGCGGCACCCCCGCCTCCCGCCGTCACCTGGGCTACCTGCCGGAAACCGCGGTCTACCACGAGTTCATGGCGGTGGGCGAGCTTCTGGACGTGCATGCTCGCCTGGCCGGGGTCGCACCGGCGCAGAGAAAGACGCGCTGCCAGGAGGCCCTGGAGATTGTCCACCTGGAGGACCGCGCGCAGACCCTGCTTCGCGAGCTTTCCAAGGGCATGCGTCAGCGCTTCGGGATCGCCCAGGCCTTGATCGCCAGGCCGCCCCTGCTGGTCCTGGATGAGCCGACCTCAGGCCTGGACCCGTTGGCCCAACTGGACGTCAAGAACATCATCCTGCGCCTGAAGGGTCAGGGGATCACCATCTTCTTCTCCAGCCATCAGTTGACGGATGTCGAATTGATCTGTGACCAGATCGGCATCCTCCACCGAGGCCGGATGCTCCGCTGCGGGAACCTGCGCGAGCTCCTGGAAGACTCGGCCGAGGTGGAGGTGCGTTTCCGCGGTGGTCCCGCCCAGCTTCCCGGGCGGGAAGTCCTCGAGCAGGGCGCCGACCGGGTCGTTCGGCTCCCCCGAGAGGAATCCGACGCCCTGGTGGATCATCTTCGAGAGGCCGGGGCCCACCTGGTCGGCCTGCAGGTGGCCCGGCGCAGCCTGGAACAGGCCTTTTTCGAGATCACCCGCACCTCGGGAGAGGTGGAGGAACGATGAGCCCCGTCCTGGTCCTGGCCCGCCTCTACATCACCGAGTCGATGCGCCGGCAGTTGCATCTGATCACGTTGTTCCTGGCCGTACTGATGCTGGTGCTGCCCACGCTGTTCAACGCCTTTGGGATGACCGGTTTCGACCGGGTCACCAAGGACGTGGGCCTGACCCTGCTCAGCCTGTATGCCGTGGGCATGGCGCTCTTCTTGGGCTCGACGGCCCTGCCGGGCGATCTCGAGCATCGCACCCTGCATCCCCTGCTGGCACGTCCCATCTCCCGGATGCAGTATCTGCTGGGCAAATTCCTGGGGTATCTGGTGGTCATGGGCCTGAGCATGGCGGTGCTGGGTCTGGCCTTGCTGACGGCCCTGGCGGTCCTGGGGACGCGCGCCGATCCCGCGGTGCTGATCCCCGTGGCCCTCTCCGTCCTGGAAGCCGGCGTCCTGGGGGCTTTCTGCCTCTTCGCCTCGACCTTCTGCAGCCCCGCCCTGGCTGGAGTCCTGGGCTGTTTCCTGTATATCGTCGGCGGGATTCCCCAGACGTTCATCACCTTCTTCCTCTCCTCCGGCAGCACGCAGGTGCAGGGAGCCGTGGTCCGGGCGATTCGTCTCTTCATGCCGCATTTCGATGTGCTGCATCTCAAGGACCCCATCGTGCATGGGGAGGCCGTTCCGGAGGCCTATCTCCTGGCGGCCGTCGCCTACGGACTGGTCTGGATGCTCCTGTTCCTTCTGCTGGCGGACTGGAGCTTCGAGAGGCGGGACCTGTGAGGGCCCTGCGGGTCGTCCTGCTGCTGGTCCTCTTGGGAACGCTGGCCGCGGTGGCGCTGGCTCAGGGGGGGGCGCCGAGGCAGGAGCACGAGCACGGTCACGAGGCCCCGGAGGCCGGCGTGCACGAGCATGAGCACGGCCAGGAGGCCCCGGAGGCCGGCGTGCACGAGCACGAGCACGGTCAGGAGGCCCCGGAGCCCGGCGTGCACGAGCATGAGCACGGCCAGGAGGCCCCGGAGGCCGGCGAGCACGAGCATGAGCACGGTCACGAGGCGAAGGAGGCCGGCGAGCACGGTCACGATCACGTCCATGGCGAGGGCGAGGATGAGCACAGTCACCTGCCGATCCAGATGTATGCGATCAAGGCCTACTTCCAGGCGCCTTGGAGGGACTCCACCCAGCCCGGGCGGATAGCCCTGCAGGCAGGCTTGCTCGCTTTGGTGGATGCGGCACTGCTGGCCTGGCTGTGGAGGCGGTGGTGGCGATGAAGGGTTGGCGCCTTGGGGTGGTGCTGGTCTTGTTGGGGCTTCTGGCCGGAGCCAACCTTCGGCTCCCGGACTGGCATGATCGCCTCTTCCGCCCGCCCCTGGAGGGGCGGACCCAGTTGGACGTCTTCCTGGACCTGCTGGGTGAAATGCGGACCTTCGCCGCACGGATGATTTACGTCCGAGGCGACCTCTACTTCCACGTGATGGAGGGTCAGGGAATCTCCTGGCGGGAGACTCCGGACATCCTGCCCATCTACCGGATTTCCACTCTGCTGGATCCCCACATGGAGGAGGCCTACGAGATCGCCGCCTTCGACCTGGCCCTGAACCTCGATCGACCCACCGAGGGCCTGGAGTTCCTGGACGAAGGCATGCGTCACAATCCGGACTCGGTGCGCCTGTTCCTGACTCGAGCCTTCCTGCTCTTTCAGCTCAAGCGCTATGAGGAGGCCGTGCCTGCGGCGGGCCGGGCCCTGCAACTGGCTGAGGATCATCTGGATGCCCTGAACGCGGTCCGCCTTCTGGCACATTCCCAGAATCGGTCCGACAATCTGCGCGACGAGATCCACGCCTTGCGAATCTGGTTGAGCCTGGAACCGGGGGATCCCTACCCGGTCACCCGCCTCAAGGAGCTGGGCCTCGATCCGGTGGGCTTCTCGGGGGCCGACCTGGGCCGGATGCAGCAGGAGCCTCCGGCCCGGCCCTGAGGTCCCATCTTGGAGTTCCGTGAAGTCATCCGGCGGCGCCGCATGGTTCGCCACTATCGCCCCGATTCGGTCCCCTCGGAGGTCCTGGAACGGATCCTGGCTGCGGCTCTTCGGGCCCCCAGTGCCGGCTACGCCCAAGGTCAGCACCTGGTGGTGGTGACCGACCCCGCCAGGCGTCTGAGGATTGCCGAGCTGGCCGGCGAGTCCGAGCACGTGGCCCGGGGCCTGGAACCCTGGCTGTCACGCGCTCCGGTCCACCTGCTCCTGTGTTGCCGGGAGGAGGACTACCATGAGCGCTATCGCGAGTCGGACAAGGTGCGGCCCGATGGTGAAGAGAGGCCCTGGCCGGTCCCCTATTGGTATCTGGACGCCGGGTGTACCCTGATGCTGATCCTCCTGGCCGCGGTCGAAGAGGGTCTGGGCGCGGGATTCCTGGGTGGACACCGTCTGGAAGGCGTGGGGCGCCTGCTGGGCATTCCCCCCGAGGTCCAGGTCCTGGGCCTGGTCACTTTGGGAACTCCAGGGAGAGTTCGCCGGACCCGATCCGAGCGGCGGGGCCCCCGGCCGGTGACCGAGATCCTCCATCGGGGGCGTTGGAATCCCCCGCCTGCCCGGTAGGAATGAACCCGGCCCGCGACAAATGGGCCGCGCCGAGACCGGTCGCCCGCCAGGCGGACCGACCCAGGAGGTACCAGCCGTGAACCTGGAACGCTGCAGCGGGGTCCTGCTCCATCCGACTTCCCTCCCTGGACCCTACGGAGTTGGAAGTTTCGATCAGGAAGCCTATGACTGGATCGATTTCCTGGTGGCTTCCCAGCAGACCGTGTGGCAGGTTCTGCCCTTGGGGCCGACAAGCTTCGGGGACAGCCCCTACCAGAGTTTCAGCACCCACGCTGGAAATCCATATCTCCTGGGGCTGAATCGCATGGTGGCGGACGGGCTTCTGAAAGACTCGGACCTGGCCGGGGTTCGGTCCTTCCCAGCCGGTCGGGTGGATTTCGGAGGCCTCTTCCACTGGAAGCTGCCCCTCTTGAAGAAGGCTGCCGGGCGCTTTGACGCCTCCGCTCCCACCCCCCAGGCGGAGGATTTCCGGGCCTTCTGCCAGGCCGAAGCCTGGTGGCTGGAGGACTACGCCCTGTTCATGGCTCTCAAGGACGCCTTCGATTCCCAGGCATGGAATCAGTGGCCCGAAGGGTTGCGTTTGCGTCGCCCGGAGGCTCTGGACGAGGCCCGTTCGCGGCACGCGCCGGCCCTGCACGCCCACCGTTTCATGCAGTGGGTCTTCGATCGACAGTGGAAGGCCCTGAGAGACTACGCCAACCAGCGCGGGGTTCAGATCCTGGGCGACCTGCCGATCTTTGTGGCCATGGATTCGGCCGATGTGTGGACCCAGACCGACCTGTTCCATTTCGACGCCCGGAATCAACCGACGGTGGTGGCCGGAGTCCCACCGGACTATTTTTCGGCCACCGGTCAACTGTGGGGCAATCCTTTGTACCGCTGGGACCGGATGCGTCAGACCGGGTATCGCTGGTGGATCGATCGCCTGCGCTCGGCGCTGGCCCGCCACGATCTGGTGCGCATCGATCACTTCCGGGGCTTTGTCGCCTACTGGGAGGTTTCGGCCGAGGCAGAGACCGCCGTCACAGGGCGCTGGGTTCAGGGCCCTGGATCCGACTTCTTTCGGGTCCTGCAGCGCGAACTGGGGGAGGACCTGCCCATCGTGGCCGAGGATCTGGGGGACATCACCCAGGACGTCCTGGACCTGCGCGATGAGTTCGGGCTGCCCGGCATGAAGGTCCTGCAGTTCGCCTTCGGGGGCAGGGCCGACAACCTGTTCCTGCCCCACAACTACACCGAGCCCTTCGTGGCCTACAGCGGGACCCACGACAACGACACGTCACGGGGCTGGTATGAATCCAGCAGCACGCCGGAAGAGCGGGACCACTTCCGTCGCTACTTCGCCGCCGACGGTCAGGATGCGGCCTGGACCATGATTCGGGGGGTCCTGGCCTCGGTGGCCCGGGTGGCCATCGTTCCCTTGCAGGACATCCTGCGGGTCGGGGCGGAGGGGCGAATGAACCTGCCGGGTCGAGCCGAGGGGAATTGGCAATGGCGCTTCCAGACGGGCGCCCTGGAGCCCGACCTGGCCGAGCGCCTGGCCGAGGTCTCCAAATTGTATGGCCGCGAGCGCGACAAGCCCGCACCGCTCGAGCCCGCAATGACTCCCTCCGGACACGCGTCCTAAGAGCGGGTGGCCATCGACAGGAAGAGGGCCAGCAGGACCAGCGCGATCTGCATGTTGACGAGATCCATCGCAATTCTCCTCCCGAGGTGTTCTCATGCATTCAGACCCCCAAAGGGGGCCGATGGTTGCTGGGCGCCCGGATGTCCCTGACCGGATCGGAACCTCGGAGTGACCGGGGGGCCGACGGGGTCCGGGGCCTGAAGGGCCGCACGCTGGGATTCCTGCTGGCCGGGACCACCTTGCTGGCACTGGGCTTGCGCCTCTTGGGGGCCCTGGCGCACACCAGCATGGAGGGCGATGAGTTCGTCTACGTTCGGATGGGCCAGGAACTGGTCGGGGTGTCTCCAGGAGGAGTGCCGCTGGCTCAACCGCTCCTGTTCCCCTACCTGCTGGCCGGAATGCAGGCCCTGGTCGGGGATTGGGAATGGGCTGGCCGGCTGACGGGGGCCCTGGCCGGGGCCCTGATGGTCCCGGCCCTGGCGGTCTTCGGGCGGGCTGTTCTGGGGTCCTGGGCTCCCGGGCTGCTGGCCGGCCTGCTGGTCACGCTTCATCCTCTGAATCTCGACCTGGGCAGTCGAGTCATGACCGAGCCGCTCTACCATCTGCTGCTGGTCGTCGCCTGCTGGCAGGCCTGGCGGGTCCTTCAAGCCCAGGACTCAGAGAGGTTCGCGCAAGCGGCCCTGGGAGGGGTGGCCGTGGCAGCGGCCTGCCTGTCTCGGCGCGAGGGGCGGATCTACCTGGGGATCCTGGCGCTCATCCTCCTGCTGGAGCTGGCCCGAACCCGCGGCTGGCGCCAGGCCTTGCTGGCCTGTGGGGTCTTCTGTGGCACGGCGCTGGCCCTGATCATGGGGTCGGACCTGCTGGTCGAGCAGCCGCGCCGAACCCCTCAAATGACCCTGTCCCTCGCCAGCCTGACCCGCACCGGCAGGACGCTCGTCCTGCCCCTGCTGGCCCCGGGCCTGCTGGTCGTCCTGGCGCCTCGCAGACCTGAAGACGGCTTGCGGCTGGGTTTTCTCGGGGCCATGCTGGCAGCTCTGCCCGTCCTGGCGATTTTCCCCGACGCCGGCCGGAAGGCCACCGCCCTGCTCCCCTTCCTGGGCTTGTTGGCGGCCGAAGGCGCCTTGCGCTGGGGGCAGCACCTGCGAAATCGGGCGGTCGGCACCGGCCTGTTGGTCGCGGTGCTGGCCTGCTTCTTCTGTCAGGGACTCTCGGCGCCCATGAGGCCCCACTTCGTCCCCCCCTGGACCGACCGGGCGGAGGATCGGGCCGCCGGGCAGTGGCTGGCAACCAGGTTGCATCCGGGGGAGGCGGTGTGCGCGTGGGACCATGCCCCGCCCTACTACGCTTCGGCCGTCTGGTGGCGGCCTTCGTCGGAGCAGGGGGCTTCCCTGGAATCACTCGTGGCAGCCTGCCAGGAGCGTGGCATCCGTTACCTGGTGGTGGACCGCCGAGCCCCCTGCCGCGATCTACCCGTGGCGGGGCCTCTGGGTGAAGACCCCCGGAACCGTCCGGGCCTTCTCCTCGAGGCAGTCTTCCCGCTGGAACTCTCCCCTCTGAACAGGTTCCTGTCGGCAGCTCTGACCCGCCGCGGTCTTCGTCCGCCAGAACGAGCCGTGGTCTACCGGGTCGGATCCGGCTCCTCCACTGAAGGAGCCTGGAGCGGCGGAGGGAATCCCGAATCAGGACAACTTGGGAGGGCGTCAGGCTCGGATGGCAGGGGAAGGCCGGTCGTCCTCCTTGAAGGTGGGTTTCCGTGAGCACCGACAGCCGTTCCTCGAGCCTTCCCCCACCTCGGTTCCCGAAGCGGGGCTATGACCTGCTGGTCGATCACGATGGCCGTGGTTTTCACTACTTCGTCCCCGACACGAGCAAAGGTCCCGGGTTCTTCCATGAACTGCGGCCCGGGGAGGTCGCGGGTCAGTTCGAGCGGGTGCTGTTGCGGAGGAATCTGACCCTTCCCGTGCTGGCGGCTGCGCTGGCCCTGGTCGTCCTGGCCTTCTCGATGGGCTGGACCAGGCTCGGCCTGGTCCTGATTCCCCTCTTCGCCGTCGGAGTGACCTGGCTGGCCGTGCATTCCAGGAAGGCCCGTCAGATGCGGATCTGGTACAACCAGGACCGTCCTGGAATCGCGGCCAGGTTTGAAGACATCGGAAGAATCTCCAAGGCCCTGGAGGCCTCCCAGAAGGTCTGGATGGTGCTGACCGAGCTTCCAGGCACGCCGGGGACTTTGTGCAGCGTTCGCCCGGCGGACGTGGGTCGGGTGGCCTCGACGCCACCAGGCTTGAGGATTTCCTCGCCCAAGGGAAGATTCTATCTCCTGCCCGGAGGGATCCTGGCCTGGAAGCGCGGGGTTGTCTCGTTTGGCCCCTACGAAGCCTGGCACAATCGCTCAGGCCCCGTCCAGATGGCTTTTTCCGGCTCGGTGCCCGAGGATTCACCCCATCGGGGGCAACGCCACCAGCACGTGACGCGCTTGGGAAGGCCCGACCCGAATTTCAGCAAGAACCCTGTCCTGCCTTTGGTCGAGTTGGGAGAGCTGGTCTGGGGCCTGGGCCGCTCCGAGATGCACCTCAGAACCTCTTGCCCCGAGGCGGCCGCCCAGGTGGCCAGGGAGTTGAAGGACATGGCCGGGCAGGAGGCCCTCGGGGCCCAGCCGCGCTCCTCTTCCTCAGGAGCGCCCGGGTAGGCGGGGCTTTGGCCCAGGCTGCACGTCAAAACGCAACAGACGCTGGGAGAACTTGAACTCACCCACCCACAGGTGGGAGCCGTCGAAGGCCAAGGCTCCCGGCATCACCAGCCCGCTCCGGCTGGCCAGGGGTGAGGCCATCGGGTCTTCCTGGCCCAAGGTCAGGTCGGCGGGCTGGCCCGCCAGGGCTTGCCGGAGGTCGTTCCAGACCAGGATGTTGTGCCCGAAGGTGTTGGCCAGGAAGAGGCGTTGACCCGACAAGAGCACGTCCTGGGGATTCTGAAGAACCTTGCCTCGGTTTGTCTCCTCCTCTGTCAAGGCGCGGAGACCCGCAAACGGAACGTCGGCGCCCAGGTTGTCCAGGCTGAAGACCTGGACCCGGGGGAGGTTGCCCAGCTCATACCCGCTCTGGACAACCACCGCCAGGTGGTCTTCGGAGACCGAGAGCCGGCGCGGATGACTCACTTCCAGGGCGGCCAGCGGGGCCTCGAAGAATCCGGGTTCCGAGTTGGCGAAGACCCAGATCCTTCCGGCCTGTTCGTCGGCCAGATAGAGTCGGCCCTGCGCGTCCAATGCCACGCCTTTGGCATCCCGGAAGCGGACGGTCCCGATGCGCCCGCGGTATTCGCGGTCAGGAAGCTCGCCGTTCAGAGGCGGGCGGCGCCAGAGCCAGAGGCGGTCCCCGCCTGCCGCCACCAGCCTGCCGTCTCGCAGGTCCGTGTCCCATGGGCCCTCCGGGAAGCGGTACACCACGTCTGGCCTGGCCGCCGTCTGATCGGGCAGGGATCGGAAGACGAACATCTTCTGGTCGAAGTCCGAAGTGACGAAGAGATGCCGGCCGTCGCTGACCGGGTTCGGGTTGACCAGGATGAAGTGCTCTTCCCGGGGCGAGGTGTCCGGGGCCTGCGAGCCGACGACGAAGTCGGCCTCTTCTCGGCGGACGGCCTCCAGATCCTGGAATCCGAGGATCCGGTTGCCGTTCATCAATGAGAGATACAAGGTCTCGCCCACGTACACCAGGCCGGAGGTATCGCCCGCCTGATACTTCAGGCCATCCAGGCCGCAAAAGAGGTCGGGGGCCTGTTCGGGGTGGGAGGGAAGGGCGCTCCATCCGTACAGCAGGCCCTCCTCGCTCAGGGCGAGGAACCTTCCTTCGGGTCCGAAGACCCCTCGGAGCATCGCGCTGCGACGGTTGGGGACCCCCTCAAACCAGGACGGCTTCTGCATGAAGAAGTCGTATTTCTGGGAGTCGGAGCGTGGGATGGTGGACCAGAAGAAGGTGGCGTGTTCGGGGGTGTGCCGGAACGAGTCGTAACTGGCCACGACCAGGCGGCGCCCGTCGCTGGCCAGGTATCTCGGCCCCCCGAGGTCTCCCGACCCGCTGAAGGTCACGTCCGGAACGCGGTCCTTCTGGGGAAATCCATGCCAGACAAGCAGGTCTCCAGAGCCGCGGTTGGCCACCGCGAGGACCTGCCCGTCGGTCCAGGCCGAGTAGGGCATCCGGACCAGGCCCTCGCCTTCCTGGGTCGCGCGGATCTCGAAATCAGCCGGAGTGCCGTTCCTGGTCGGGAAGCTGGACCAGACCAGCAGGCGGTCGTTCCAGCAGTCGGCCACCACCAGGCGGCTGCCATCCGTGGCCACGCCGGCGGGCCAGTTCATCCGGTCCAGGCTGGTTCCTGGAGCATTCCGGAAGAAATCCTTCTGGCCCAGCACCACGTCGGGGGGATGATTCCCATGGGGAGCGCGGTTCCAGATCAGGACGCGGTGGTTTCGGGTGTCGGCCAGCACCAGGTTGTGCCCGTCGCTGGTCAGGTTTCCCGGGAACAGGAAGTCCAATGGGCCTCCCGCGCGGTCGAAGCCCTGGCTCGACAGGACGATCGAAGCCTCCTGATTCGGAGTGAACCATCCTTCCTGCAGGTGGGGTGCCGGGGAATACCGCGAGCTCAAGACCTGGACCCGGAGAGGGTCGATTTGGAGTTTCGCGCGCTCGGCCACGTGGTAGAGGATTTCGGTGGGGGTGGTGCTCAAGGCCTGGAGCAGGAGCACCACGGCCGAGAAGAGCAACAGGAGGACTCGAAGAACTCGAGTGGACAACGGTTGGGGGGGTCCTTCCCGAAGAGCGATGGCTTGCAGCGCTTCTGTGCCCGGCTCTGGCCTCCTTTCCTCCCGGGGGCGCAGGGAAATCCGTGATCCGGCGGGACTCCCCATCAGGAGGGGAGACTGGTATACTTGCGCGGATACAGCAGGACCCCGGCAAGGTTCAGGGTGGCCTCCGTCCACGTCGAGGAGCTGGGGGCTTCTGGGAGGACGTGGCTTTGCCAAGAAAACTCGTCTATCTTCTGGCCCTACTGGCAGTCGGCTACTTCTGGATGCATCTGGGCTGGGAGAACCACGACGGTCTGAGCTTCCCCGACCAGCATTCCGCCAACTTCATGGTCAATGCCTTCAAGTGCAGCCGGGTCCTGGCGCAGGCGCAGGATGCGGTGTTGCAGGGCCTCACCGAAGGCTCGGTCGCAGGGATGCCGCGCTTCCCCAGGACACAGGATTACCCCCCCCTGGTCTTCCTGTTGTCGGGCCTGGTCATGAACGTCTTCGGAACCGACATCCAGGTGGCGCGATTGACGCAGGTGCTGCTTGTCGCCGGCCTGATCATGGTCATGGGGCGGATCGGCTGGCAGTTGGCCGGGTGGCGTGGAGCCATCCTGTTGTCCCTGGGGATTGCCACCAGCGTCTGGCCGGCTCAGTTCACTCGGATTTACAGCATGGCTCCCGGGCAGATGTTCATCCTGGCGGTCTGCCTGACCTTGCTGCTGGACTCGCAGGGATTGACCCGGCGCAACGCCTGTGTGGCCATCGGTGTCGCCTTCGGCGTTGGGATGCTGGTCAAGTATTCGGTGCTGATCCTGGCACTGCCCGCCGTCCTGGTGATCGCCCTTCCCCGCCTCTTTCGGTCTTTCCCGTCCGTCCTGGCTCTCTTGATGGTCTTGTTCCAGATTGCGATGGTGGTCCTTTTCGCCTGGTGGGGCATGATCGAAGTTCGCGTTTCAGGTGGCCTGGGTTTGTGGGACCCCCTGGTCCTGGCCGCCGAGGCCCTCTTCCTCTTGGGCCTCCTGGTGGCCCTGGTTCTGGGCCGGCGGAGTGAGCCCAACTCAGGGGTCGGCCTGTTGCTGGTGGCCTCGACCTGTGGTCTGGTCTGCTCTCCCTGGTATTTCGCAAACATGGTCTTCTGGGAGCCCCTGATCGAGCTTCAGGTCTATTCGGTTCCGATCGATCTCGAGGCGGGGACCAGAATGTTCGGAATCTTCCAGGCCCAGACCCGATCCCTGTGGGTGACCGGCAGCTTCTATTGGGGGGGGGTGGCCTGGCTGGCCGCGGGCACGGTCCTTCTGCTCACCTGGCGCGAGAAGATCCGTGTGGTTCTGCCGCTCGTCGCCGTCTGCGTGTCGGTGGTGCTGGCCCACTACCTGCTCCTCGTCGCAGATGTCCGCTACCTGTCGACGACGGCGCCATTGTTGGTGATCCTGGCCTTCCTGTGGGCTGCCCGTTGGCGATCCAGTTTCGTCTTGTGCGTCGCCTTCATGTTGGTGGCCGGAATCCTCCAGGTGGCCGGCTGGAAGCCGTCGGTCCAAGAGCTGGCGGGACGAGCTGGGATCGAGGTCTTCCCTCTGTCCCGAGAGTTCGTCGGCCCTTCGGACCGTCTCGAGCCCCCCGGTTTCCTCTTCGACCTGGCCCAGATCCCGGTCGCCGAATCCCCCACTTTTGAGTCTGACGTCCTGGACGAGATCCCTCCCGGGGCTCGGACGGCCGTGATCTGGGTCGATGACCCCCCGGATGGAAGTGGATTCCTGGTCAATCTCCTGCTGGAGCGCAAGCGGGCCTTCATGGCGCGTCACGGCTTGCGCCGGCGTCCGCCCGAGGTCGAGTTCCTGCTGCTGTGCGCCTGGAAGGAGATCCCCAAAGGCCTGGCTTCAAGCCTGGGGCTGAAGGAACGACCCCGGAAGCTGCAGATGCAGATCTACCACCAGGTCCTGCACGTCGAGATCTTCCCCTGCTTCCCAGGCTTCGATTCTGCAGCCCTGCAGGCACTGGTCCGAGCTCAGACGAAGGGCTGAGACGAGGAGGGGGCCTCGGCGGGTCGGGCTTCCCACGCAGGATCCGGCAGGTCGATGGCGCCCGGGAAATCCTCCAGGCTCAAGAAGACGCCGGCGAAGAGGTGCGCCGCCAACTCGGCCAGGGGCTCGGGGCAAGCGGGCTCCAGGACGTGGAAGAGCTCGTGCGCCAGGATCCGCTCTCTGGCCTGGCCGGCCAGTCCCCGGCCAGCCAGCCGGGCGGCCAGGTCGGCCACCCCCTCAGGATCCAGCAGGACCAGGCCATGGCGGGGCAGGACCCTGGCTCGGACCAGGGCTCCCGGGATGCCCAGGGTCTGCACCCGGATTCGGAATCCGCGCTTCAAGAGCTCTTCTTCCGGTGACGATTCCACGTTTTTCAAGGCGCGACCAGCCAGGACCCAGGCCCGTGTCAGGTCCTCCGGGTGCCTTCTCCGACCGGCCTGCATCCAGGCAATCAGGCCTTCGAACCTGGGGATTCGGTCTTGCATTCAGTTCAGGGGAGAGTTCGGGTGGGGAAGGGGAAGGGTGACGATGAAGCATGCACCCTCCCCCGGGTGACTCTGGACCGCAATGCTCCCACCGTGGGCTTCGACGATTCTGCGAGAGATGGCCAGACCCAGCCCGGTGCTCCTCTCGCCCCCTGTGGGTCGGGTGCTGCCCCGCGCGAAGGCCTTGAAGATCCGCCCCAGCTCTTCGCTGCGGATGCCTTGCCCTTGATCCTGGACGAAGATTTGGACCGCGTGCGGTTCGGCGCGCGCCCCCAGGGTGATGGTGGTGCCCGAATGCGAGAACTTGACCGCGTTGGTCAGAAGGTTGTGCAGGACCTGATCGAATCGGCGCCGGTCCAGCCGGACCCGAGGCAGGGGCCCGCGGACCTCGGTCAGCAGGGTGATGGACTTCTCGGCAGCCAGCAGGGCGCTGGTCTCGAGGACCTCGGTCAGGTAGGGTTCGAGGTCGACCTCATCGAGGTCCAGGCTCAGCCGGCCAGCCTCGATGGCGCTGACGTCCAGGAGGTCGTTGACCAGGTCCAGCATCCTCTGGCTGGACCTTTCGACTCTTTCCAGCAGCATGCGTTGGGCCTGGTTCACCGGGCCGACGGTTCCGGCCAGGACCAGTCGCAGGTAGCCTTGAGTCACGCCGATGGGGCTGCGCAGGTCGTGTGCCGCCACTCCCAACAGGCGGTTCTTTTCTTCGTTCAAGGTCAGGAGGCGTTCGTACAGGCGGCTCTTCTCGACGATGACGGACAGTTGGCCCGCAATCTCGCGGAAGACGTCCACGTGGGCCGCTTGATAGGCGTCGGTGTAGCGGCAAGTGAAGAACATGAACCCGATGGGGCGGCCCATCGCGATCAAGGGACAGGTCAGCGACGAGAGCATGCCCTCCTCCAGCAGCAGGCGGGTGGAGGTCGAGTCGGGGTGCTCCTGGAGGTATTCCTCGAGGTCGTTGAGGATCCGCGGCTCACCAGAGGCCAGGACCCTGGCCAGGCTGGTCTCGGCCAGCGGAAGGCTGAAGTCGCCGCCCAGTCGCAATTCCGAGAAGTCCGAGCGGGCCCAGCGGGCCCTCACGATCTTGTCGTCCTGCTCGAGCAGGGCCAGGCCGATGCGGTGGTAGGGGATGATCGGTCGGAAGGATTCGTAGACGGATTCCAGGATCTCGTCCAGGACCAGGCCGGCGTTGATCTTCTCGGTGACCTGGGTCAGGATCCGCAGCTCGCGGTGACGCTGCTCGAGAAGGGTGCCCAGGGTCCGCACGGCATAACCCAGGCGACCGATCTCGTCCTCGCCGACGGGAACCTCCACGAAGAAGGCGCCCTGGCCCATGGCCTCGGCAGCCTGGAGGATCTTCTGGATGCGCTTGTCGGGCATGTTCTTCGCCTTTCAGCACCGGACGGGGCGAGTGCCTCTCGGGCCGGTCATTCGCAGGCTCCTGAAGGGCTCCTGCGGCTCGGGGCAACCTGGAGGCCTGGTCCTGGAGGCCAGCCGGCACGACGCGAGGAAGGTGTCCAGCGGCGAAACCCTGGGCTCCCGGAAGGGTTCCATCTGGCGTAGAGGCAGCGAATGGACGAAGACCTTGAACTGATCGAGCGATTCAAGACCGGCGACCAGACGGCATTCGATGAGTTGATGCAGCGGCATTATCGCTCGGTGCTCAACCTGGTCTACCGATTCACCGGTGCGACGGGTCAGCCCGCAGAGGACCTGGCCCAGGATGTCTTCCTCCGCATCTATCGGGCATTGCCCCGATTTGAAGCCCGGGCGCGGTTCTTCACCTACCTGTACAAGGTGACGATGAATCTCTGCCTGAAGGAGCGCGCTCGTTGGGCCCGGCACAGGAGTCGGACGGTCAGCCTGGACGGTCATTGGGACGACCCCGAGGGGCCTGGACCCCGGACCATTCCAGACCCGGCCGGTTCCGCCCAGGATCGCTTCGAGCGCCGAGAGGTGGCCGGGGAGGTCCGCGAAGCGGTGATGGAACTGCCCGAAGAGCAGAGGGCGGCGGTGATCCTGCACCGGTTCCACCACCTGTCCTACGAGGAGATCACCGAGGTCCTGGGAATCTCGTTGCCAGCCGTGAAGTCCCGGCTGCATCGGGCCAAACTGTCTCTTCAGAAACGCCTGGGAGAGGGCACCGGGGAATCTTTGGGAGAGACCCGACAGCCGGAGGCTGCGGGCTGATGAGTGGGAGGTTGATTCGAATGGCAACCGCGTGCGCGCAGGTCGAGGAGTTGTTGCCCGCCTATGAGGAGGGCGACCTGACCGTCGAGGAGGCCCGCCGGCTGGAGCGTCACCTGCAGACCTGCCCGGCCTGTCGGCAGGGACTGGCGGACCTGCGTTCGAGTTGGGATCTCCTGGGCGCTTGGGAGGATCTGGAGCCTGCACGGGCCTGGAAACAGGATTTCTGGAGGAACCTGGGGCGCGACGAGGAGCGCCGTCGCCAGGGTCCCTGGCGCTTCCTGCAGGACCGGCGCTGGGCCCCGGTGGCCACGGCAGCCGTCCTGGCCTTGGGCTTCTTTGCGGGGACCTTCTGGCAGGAGGTTCCCGTCCAACCGACCGGGATGGCCGCCTCCGTGGTGATTTCCCGGGACGTGGCCGAGATCGCCATGGCGTCGGCGTCGTCGCCCGAGACCGATTTCTTCCCGCTGGGCGAGGTGGAAGGCCCCTTCTCGGCCGAGATTCTCGACCAGGCCTTGTCCTCGGTGCAGGCTCCTTGAGGAGGTTGGAGATGGCCATGTCCAGGTTGCTTTTCGGAATCTTGAGTCTACTCGTGGCGGTGCTCCTGCTGGGAGCCCCGCTGGCCGCCGAGGAGGTGGAGTTGCCAGCCGACGGGGTGGCCCAGCGCGAGCACGAGGATCCCCAGGCGGTCAAGAACCGATTCTCTCCCCAACTCAAGAGCGTCCAGATCGACATCCAGACCGTGAAGGTGGAACTGGCCCGGATGCTGGCGTCGCCCCGGCCCGACCGCGGTCAGGTCAAGGGTCTGATCGGTCGCATGCTGGACCTGCAGAAACGCAAGCAGATGCTGCTGGTTGACCAGATGTTTGATACCCTGGAGTGCATGCCGCAGGGCAGCCGGGACGAGTTCCTGCAGCCCATCATCGACCAGTTGTTGCGCTGAGCCTGAAGGGAGCCGGGCGGCGCCGAACGAACGCGCCCGGGTGAGAAACCTGTCCTGCTCCCTCCTGGTGGCTCTTGTCCTGTTGATGGGCTGCCGCGCCCAGACCACCCCTCCTTCTGCGCCACGGGTCGTCCTGAGCGATTTGACCGGGCACGCGCTGATTCGGCTGGACCCCACCACGGGTCGACTCGACGGGCCCGTGCGGCCCATGCCGGGGTCTCCTGCGGGCCTCGCTTCGGGTCGGGGCCTGGTTGCTGTGGCTCTGCTGGGACGCCCCTATCTGCAGGTCCTCTCCTTCCCCAGCCTGGAGGAGTTGCGCCGCATCCACGTCGGGAAGGGATGTTCAGATGTCGCCCTGGACCCGTCGGGACGGAGGCTGGCAGCAGCCTGCCCGGAAGTGGGGGAGGTCCTCCTGGTCTCGGTTGAGGGAGGAGATGTCCGTCGGGTTCCCGTTGGCGGTCAGCCCCACGCCCTGGTGTGGGAAGAGGATCGCATCTACCTGACCAATCCCGGACGCGGGTCGCTGCAATGGGTCGACCCCGTCCGCGGCATCCTGGAGGGTGAGACACCTTTGGGATTGGGACCTCGAGGGCTGGCGGTCTCGGGCGGGCAGGTTCTGGTGGCATTGTACGATGCCAACCAGGTGGCGGTCCTCCAGGCCGACCGGCTCGAGGAAGTCCGGCACCTGTCGCTGGCCGGAGGGCCCTATGCCCTGGTGCCGACGGGAGGAGGGGCCTTGGTCTCCCTGATGGAGTCCGGCGAGGTGGCGGCCCTGGACCTGGACAGCGGGCAGGCCACCCGGATCCCCGTCGGGGCGGGTGCCGCGGGGATGACCCTCTCGCCCGACGGGCAGTTCCTGTTCGTCTGCTGTGAGGCGGCAGGTCAGGTCGCCGTGCTGGCCCTGCACGACAACCAGGTCCTCCAGCATGTGGCCCTCCCGCCGGGGGCGCGACCTCGAGAGGCGGTCTTTGCTCTTCCTTGACCTCCGGAAATGAAAGCGCGGCGGGTCGACCCGCCGCGCTTTCATTTCCGGAGGGGCAATCCCCCGGTTCAAGGCTCAGGCGCCGATGATGAAGTGCTCGTCGCCGCCGCCGACGGTCGGGACGCTGCCGGCGGGTGCAGGGGTGTCGACCAGGTCGACGGCCACCTTGATGTGGGTGCGAACCTCGGCCCCAGGAGCCGTGATCTGGGTTCTGGTCTCGACGTTGGACTTGACCAGCCGACCTTCGCGATGAGCAAAGCAGGTCTTGCCGGTGGCCACGATGCTCTGGACCACTTCGGGCTGGATCTCGATGCTGGTCTTGGGGCACTCCACCTGGATGATCGCCACATCATAGCCGGCAACCCGGTCGAAGCCCGCCAGGGTGTAGTGGTAGGTCAGGGTGACGGACTTCGAACCGGTGGGGTTGCCCTCTCTATCCATGATGGGAATGTCCATCTTGCTGTCCCCGGTCCACTTCTCGCCCACCTTCAGGGTCCGATCCGGGAACGCCGGTTGCGAGAACGGGAAGTCCACCGTCGTCTTGACGATGTCTCCGTTCCGCTTCATGGTGATTCCGATGGTCTGCCCGACTGCAGGCAGTTCCAGGGTCTCTCCTTCGCGGAGGATCCGACCCTCCTGGATGGTCACGTCCACCGTTGAAAGTCCGCCGTTGACTTCCTTGACCTTCTGCTCCATCGTCATTTCCAGGACGGAGCGATTGGTCTGCTCGGACTGGCCCTCTTCCTTCAGGCTCTGCTCGGAATCGACCTGGGTTTGGTACTTGAGCACTTCGCCCGGACTCATCTTGTATTCGAGGGTGATCGGTTGGCCCTGAAGCATCGTTGCGTCCTCCTGGCTGGCATGGGCCCGCCTCGAAGCAAGGCCCCCGGATTGGTCGGAAGCATGTTCTTGCAGGTGGGGGCTTCTCCTCCGCAGCGAAGCGAATTCCATCCGCCCGGAAGGCTCCTTGTGGTCAGGGAAGAGGCTCGGCCGGGAGGGGGGGCGAGCTCTCCGGTTGCAGATCCAGGTTGGCGTAGGCCTCCAGGAATCCGTGGAGCTCGCGAGGGTCCTCCAGATACGACGGGGCCTGCCGCCGCAGAAAGCCGGCCAGTTCCTCGTCTCCATGGGCCTCCAGGGTCTTCACCTGGTCTTCCAGGGGGGTCAGCTTCTCCACCATCTCCTGGACCTGACGAACCCGTCCCTCCCATGAGGGGTGGCTGGCGAACCAGTCCGGCCCGTTCCCCTGGCCCAGTTGGCGGGCAAGTTCACCCAGCTTGGTCAGGGTCAGGGCGAAGTCCTCGGGGCGATATCCGGCAGCAAAGGTCATCAAGACGGCTCCGCGGTCGGCCTCCAGCTCGAAATCCCGAGAGTAGCCCTTCATGAAGGTGTCGGCCAGGAAGTTGCCTGCAGCCCTTCCCCAGAAGGAGCGCGTGGCGTAGCCCAGGACGCTGCCGAGCATTCCGGACCACTGGCTGCGGTCATACTGCCGTCGCATGTGGTGGTTCTCGGCATGGGCCAGCTCGTGGGCCAGGATGGCGGCCAGTTCGTCCGGCGTCTCCAAAGCGCGCAGCAGTCCCGAGGTCACGTAGATCGGTCCGGTCGGCACCGAGAAGGCGTTGAGCTCATCCGAGTCCAGCACGACGAAGCGGTAACCCTGGTCCGCGAAGCGGTTGGACTCCATCAGGCGCTCCCCCACCGACGAAACCCTCTGGCGCTCCTCCTGGTCGTGCGAGACCCGGTAGCGGTCCTCGATCATGCCGGCGGCGGACTGAGCCAGTCGGCGCTCCAGCTCGTCCTGGCCGACCAGCCGGTTGGTCTCCGGGAAACAGATCGGGCAGGGGCGGAGGCCCTCCTGCTCGGCCAGGGAGCGGTCGGGAAGGTTCCTGGTCTCGATTCTTGGCGAGAGGTGGCGGGCTCCGGGCAGGTGATACATCCGGCTCTCGGAGTTGGCCACGACGGGGACCGGTTCTGGACCTTCGCCCTCCAGGGCCAGGCGGATCAGGGCCTCCCGGGCCTTGGTCGGGTTGGCCTTGGGAGCTTGCAGGGTCTGGCGGGCTCCGCTGGCCAGGTCGACCTGCAGGCCCGTGGTCTCGCCGTCCGAGGAGATCAGCAGGAGCCGATCCGGACGGAGCAGGGCAGCGCGATGGCGCGAAGCCAGCAGGCGGCGGGGGTTGGTCAGCAGGCGGGCCTTCTGCTCGATGGTCAGGTTCCGGGTGACGCCGGGTTTGAAGAGGTCCTGCCAGTCAAGGATCAAGCCGGGTTGTGCCGGCAGCGACAGGTCCTCCTGGGTTCGGGGGGTCCAGTTCCAGTCCCGATCCAGAAGCAGGACGCCCAGGACCGGTGTCTTTTCGGCGGAGATCTGTCCCGGAGCGGAACCGCCCAGGTACAGGAACAATAGCAGGAGCCCAAACCAGGAAACGGGGCGCAGGAATCCGGCACTCATGGTGGAGGATTCCTTCGCCACCGCTCCAAACATGTCCCACCCGGACTTCCATCCGCTGCCTGGTGAGGGGACCGAGGGTGTTCCGGCGAGTCCGGGACCCCGAGACCGAAGCCGGGGGCGCATTCACTCAAAGAGGGTGGCCAGAGGGCCCGGACCCTCTCGGCGAGAGGCTCATGCACGATTCCGAGGAACAGCTCATCGCGCGCTGCCTCCAGGGGGACGCGTCCGCCTGGGAAGAGGTCTATCGTCGCCACTACGGCCGGGTCAAGCAGGTCATCGGCTGGCGCCGCTGGGGCTTCTCGCCCATCGAGGTCGAGGATGGCGTCCAGGAGGTCTTCCTGCAACTGGTCCGCTCGCTTCCAGGCTTTCGCCAGGAAGCCAGCCTGGCCACCTTCTTGACCCACCTGGCCCGCAATCGTTGCATCTCCAACCTGCGCCGCAAGACGGCCGGGAAGAGGGGGCGCGAAGAGCTCTCGGCCACCTTGGAGGGCGAACGGGAGGAGGGGATGCCGTTCACGCCGGCCGTCGATCCCGAACCAGGGCCCGAAGCCAGCGCCTTGTCGGCGGAGCAGGCCCGTCTGGTGGCCCGGGCTCTGGAGGCCCTCTCGCCCGAGTGCCGGCAGGTGCTGAGCCTGCGCTACTACAAGCAGCTCTCCTACAAAGAGATCTGCGCAGCTCTTTCATTGCCCCTGGGGACGGTGTGCTCGCGCCTGAAACGCTGCCTGGGGCACCTCCGGGGCCAACTCCAGGCCAGCCCGTCCGGGTCGGTGGCGGCGGTCCGTGAATCGTGAGAATCGGGAATTTTCTGCGGCGGGGAGCGACCAGTTCAGAGAAGTCCATCAGGCCGAAGGGTGTTCAGTCGTGATGACCTGTGACAACCAGACCATTGCGGAGATGTTGGTCCCCTACGTGGAGGGTGCGCTGGCCGAGGCCGAGAGGCTGGAGGTGACCGAGCATCTGCGCCACTGTCCATCCTGCCGCGACGACGCGCGTCGGGTGCGCGAGGGGATCCTGGCCGTCCGCCGCCTCTTCGCCTCCGGTTATCGTCCGCGTCTGGCCCGTCACCCCGCCGTGGAGGAGATCGTCGCCTTCAGCGCCGACTCCGGCGGCCTTTCCGAGTCTGCCCGCCAGAACCTGGAGCTGCACCTGCTGGAGTGCGAGGTCTGTTCCCAGGAGGTCTCGCTGCTGAATGGCATGCACAAGGAGCTGGAGGGGCGGGTCGCCCCCGGAGCTTCGCCTCTGCTCCTGCCTCGCGCCTTGCGAGAGGAGGTCGAGCGGGTCTTTCCGGGCACTGGGGCTTCTTCGGCCACGGCTCAGGTCGTTCAGGACGTGCCTCTGATCGAGCGCGTGGCGGCGCTGTGGTCGCGTTTCAACTGGAGGCCCGCGTTGGCCACCGTCGGAGCGGCGCTGCTCCTGACACTGGGATTTCTGTTCGCGTCCAGCGGCCCGCCCCAGGACGTGGCCGTGAAGTCGGTCACGCCACCTTCTCCGCAGGGTCGTCCGAGCAGCGCCTCGCCTGCCGAGGTGGCGCTGACCTTGAGCCCTGGCCAGATCGAACAGGTGGCGCCTCTCCTGGATCGCGAGGGGGTCTCCTGGCAGAATCGGGGCGGAATCGTCTACGTCTCTTCGGCGGACCTCCAGAAGGCCCGCAGCCTGGTGGAATCGGGGCTCTCCGAGGGGAGGCTGGCTGACGCCTCCCCTGTTCTGCCCAGCCCATCTCCGACCCCTGAGGTTCAGCCTGAACCCAGTCCGACGCTCTCCACTCCGTCGCCGACCCCCTCGCCCTCTCTGGAGGGGCCTTCTTCGCCCAGGCCCTCCGCGCTCGTGGCGCAGGTCCCGCCCCCCACGCCTCCGGCGGCCCAGCGCTCGATGGCTCCGGCCCCGGCCACCCCGGTCCGACGTGCCTCGGCTCCGGCCCCTGCGCCGACCACGGCCCGCCCTGCCGCGTCTCGAGTTCCCGTCCAGGCGGACCTGGAGGACGCTCCTGCCCCCCAGATCGTGGCCATGGAGAGTTCCGCCGGCTCGCAGACCGCACACCGCGCGCCAGGTACGGCCACCAATCATGCCAGCGAAAGGCTGGACTCGGCGCCTCCGACACCGGCCCTGGAAGTCCAGGCCAGGGCCCCAGAACCCTCCATTGTCCGCTCGGGGGGGGCTGACAAATCGCTGGGAGGAGCCTTTGATCCGGCCCCAACTGCCGACCGGGCTGCCGCGGTCGAGTCCCAGGCTCGCCAGATCGTCGGCGAGGGGTCGGTGTCGGTGGAAGGTGGCGGAGAGGGCCCGGTCCACGTGATCGTGCGCACCCACCGGAGCTTGACCAGTCAGGAGAAGGAGGATCTCCGGCGACGGCTCCGCCGGGATCTGGGACTACGGGACAGCGACACCATCACGATTCGATAGGATGTCGATTCCCCCGCTGCTGCAGGTCGAACGGCTGGCCCTGGGCGTCGCCGCAGGCAAGCAGTCTCAGGAGCTCTCCTTTGAGTTGAATCCAGGCGAGGTGATGGGGGTCGTCGGTCCGCCCGATTCAGGCAAGTCGGCGCTGCTTCGCGCCCTGGTGGGGATTCAGCGAAGCGAACCCGGGCAGGTGCGGATCTGCGGCCGCTCACCCGGTCAACTCCAGACCCGCACGCTGGTGGGCTACCTCCCTTCGGTCCCGGCTCTGTATGAGGAGTTCACCTGCGTCGAGTACCTGGGCTTCTTCGCAGAGGCCTTCGGATTGGAGAATCACTATCGCCCCTACCTGATTCGGGAGTCCCTGCGCCTGGTGCGCCTGGAGGATTGCCTGCGGACGGCGATCGCAGACCTGCGTTCGCAGGGAGTCCGGCGTCGGTTGGCCCTGGCCCGGGCCCTGGTCCACGATCCACACCTGCTGGCGGTGGACGATTGCCTGGCCCGCCTGGATCGAGCTGAGGCACGCCTGATGGTCGAGGTCCTGGGGGAGATTCGCAATACCGGAAAGACGCTCGTCCTTTCCAGCTCGTCGTTGGCGGAGATGGCGGGCCTGTGCAGTCACCTGTGCATCCTGGTGGGGCATCATCCCCTGGCCTGTGGGGAAGTGCGCGCGCTGAAACCTCGGATTTCCAACTTGCGAATGATGCAGGTGCAGCTCCTGGACCACGTTCCGGAGGCGGTGCGTCGGCTGGAGGGGGACCGGCGGGTCTTCCACCTTTTGCAGAACCTGCCCAACTATAACCTCTTGAGGTTCCTTTTCGATGGGACCTCGGACGAGTTCGATGAGCTTCTGGAATCCCTGAGGAGGGCCGGGGTCTCGATCGTCTCCTATGCAGAGGACCCGTCTTTTCTGGGGCTGGTGGCAGGCCCATGAGGCCGGGGGGCATCCGACCCCTGGAAGGAATTCCGATCAGACCGTTGAAGCCCGACAACTCTGAGAGATAGGGGATACGGGTGCGCCGGCCGGGCGCGGACGAAACACGGAATGTCCTGCCTGGCCCGCCACCCTCCGCCCGAAGGCCGAAACCCAAGCGGCCTCGCGGGAATCTTAGATCGGCCCGATGCGGGCCAAGAAAGCGAGGGGAGTAGGCTTGATGCGCAGACTCAATGTCGCAATCCTTCTGCTGGCTGCGTTGACGCTGGGTTGCCTGGCGTTTGGCTCCAGACCAGCAGCGGCGGAAGACAACCTGGGAACGGTGAACCAGATTACCGAGTGGGGTCCGTTCCGCTACGAGGTCTACCAGTACCCGTCCCGCGTTTCCAGCTTCTTTTTCTACCCGAAGAGTTACGTCACGTTCGATATCCACAACGGGAAGTACTGGATGATCGAGTCTCCCCGGTTCAACGTGACCATGATCGGCGGGAACGATTTGAAGAACATCCTGGGGATCTACGAGCCGTACCAGAAGCTCGAGAACTTCACATTGTCGTTCTACACGCCGGATATGAAGCTGCTGGGTCGGGTCGCGAACCCGCAGACCAACCGGGCGTTCAGTATTCCGCGGGATGGCAACAACTACGACCACCTGGTGGCTCGGTTGGAGAGCAATGCCAACGCCAACTGGGACGTCAAGTTTGTGGTGTGGGATCCGGTGGATCCGGTGATCGCCGAACCCATGACCAGCCCCAGCTACCGCGAGCGCTAAGTCCCCGACAAGGGTCCATCTGCTTCCAATCGGAGCAGGTCACCGCAAGAAGGGCGCACCCTCTGAGAAGGGGCGCCCTTCTTGCATCGATGGCAGTCATGGGTCTTCTTCTTTCGAGGCAACCGGGCCATCCAGAAAAAGCACGGGAATCGCAACCCCCTGGTCGACTTCCCCGAGCTGGTCGAGAAGGTGGACTTCGCTCAGGGACCGGGTTGAGCCACAGCCTTCGCCCGGATCTTCTGGCCTTCCTGGAACGTCGAGTCCGGGATGGCCACCATCAGCTCACCCTCGCGAAGGCCCTCCAGCACCTCGATCTGCAGGTCCCCTTGCAGGCCCGGGCGGACGGGGCGACGGCGCAGGGTCTCGTCTTCCACCACGAAGACGTACCAGGCTCCACCGGGGTCCTGCATCAGACATGACCGCGGGATCAACAGGGCATCCCGGCGGGTCTCGGTGACGAAGGTGGCCTGGACCCGATAGCCGACGCCCAGTCCTGGCGGCGCCGCCTCCGGTCGGATCCGGACTTCCACCCTCTGCTGCTCGACACCCAGGGAGGAAGGCTTGGTGAATCCAGCCGGTTCCAGCAGCCGGACGGTTCCACGGAAGGGGGGACCGGAGTCCCAGGCCTGGAGTTGAACAGGCGTGCCGGGCCGGAGGGTCATGGCGTCCTGGGTGAGCACTTCGGCCAGCACCTCCAGGTCCTGCATCCGGCCGATCTCCAGAATCCGGGTGCCGGCGGGAAAGTGGCCCGGGCCTGTCTCCAGGCGCTTCAGCACCAGGCCGTCCACAGGGGCTAGCAGTCGGGCCTGAGCGGCCTCGTGGCGGGCGCCGCGCAGGTCTGCCCTGGCAGATTGCAGTTGACCGGTCAGGGCTCCACCCTCGGCCAGGCGGCGCTCGGCAGCCCGGGTGCTGGCATCGACCTGCCGGGCCGCAGCCGCGATGATCGCGTCCTGGGCCCGGATCCGGCCGTCCACCTCTCGGGCCGCATGGGTCGCCGAAACCTCGTCCAGGCGAGCCTTTTCGAGTTGCTGGCGGGGGATGTAACCCTGTTCGAAGAGGCGCTCGGCCCTCCTGGTCTCGGTGCGGGCCTGCTGCAGGCCCGCCTGGGCGGACAGAAGCTGTTCGGCCAGGGCTTGGCGGGTCTGGCGCTCAGCCTGCAGGTGGGCCTGGGCCTGGTCCCTCTGGGATTCCTCGACGGACAGATCCTGCTGGGTCTGGACCCGGGACTCATACTCCTGGACCCGGCCCGACAGCGAATCCACGCGGGTCGTCAGGGGGACCGGGTCGATCGTGGCCAGCACCTGGCCGGCGCGGACATGGTCCCCTTCCACGACGGTCAGCCGGGAGAGCCGGCCGTCGACCGGCATGGGCACCTGGAAGGTCTGGGAAAGTCGGGTTCGCGCCTGCTCGGTGAAGGTGCGCGCCAGGTCGCCTCGGACCGGGGAAAGCACCTCGACTTCAGGGGGAGGCGAGCACCCGACCTGAACCAGGAGGAGGAAGAGGCTGCCGAGGAGACAGGCGCCGCGCATGGCTAGGGGGTTCTCGGCCGGGCGTCCCGGCCCTTCAAGGCTTCGGAGGCTCAGGGCCGTGAGGGGAAGGTCTCCATCAGCCCGAAGCGCCAGGAGCCTTCTTCCAGGACCGTCACGAAGTGGCGCTCGTCGTTCCCATCCATCCGCACGCTTCCCCGATTTCCCGCCACCTGCCCGGAGGTGAAGGTCCGGCCGGCCAGGATCTCGGAGTGGGAACTGGCTCGGAAGGAGTCCCAGAAGCCCGCGCAGACGGAGGGATCGCGGGTCTCGAAGAGACGTCGGACGGCCTCCGTGGACATCTCCTCGTCCCGGGCCACCATGGTCACGATCCGGTTCTGACTGGAACTCGACAGAAGATCCCAGGCCCGGCCGTAGTCCCGGGCGTTGACGGCCTGGAAGAAGCCTTTGACTGCGTGGGCCGGGTCTTGGGCCTGGGCTGGCGCGACCAGGCAGGATATCAGGATGATGAGCGCCAGCAATGTTCTGGTTCGGCTCACGCGGACCTCCAATGACAGCGATTCAGCGTCGGGTTCGCCGGCGCCGGGCCCTATTCCCGCACTTTGAAGACCGCAAGCCACGGCATCCGGGCCACCAGGCGCCAGACCACGACCTGGGCCAGGGCCACGAAGAGGACCATCACCGCGGCCGACTGAAACAGGGCCTCGGGGGGTATGACCGCCGGGAGTCGGAATAGTTCCCGGCTGTAGGCCTGGACGACCAGATGGACCAGGCCGACCCCCGCCCACAGGCCCAGACCGATGCCGACAGCACTCAGCAGGGCGATCTCGGTGGCGAAGACCAGGGCCACCCTTTCCGGGGTGTAGCCCAGGACGCGCAGGGTCCCGACCTCGCGCTGGCGCTCCTCCAGGCTGACCATGGCCGTGTTGAGCACGCTGCCGAAGGCCAGGAGGCCCGAGAAGAGGATCAGGATGAACAGGGAAGTGCCGAAGTTCTGGTCCATGAGCTGCTGGATTTTCTCCAGGGCGCGGACCCGCTGCTCGACTCCCACCACGCCGGGCCTCCGGGCCAGCTCTTCCAGCAGCGCCCGGTCGGGCCGCGGGTTCGCCAGGTCCAGCAGAATCGCGTTGGCCGCCCAGTCCTCGCCGATCAGTCGGCTGAGATACTCCAGCCGGCACCAGGCGCCCAGGCCCATGTAGGTGTCGACGACGGCCACCACCGGCGCTTCGCGAATCTGGCGTGTCCCGATGAGGGGCCGCAAGCGGAGGGTGTCGCCGGGCACCACGCCCAGGATCTCCGCGAGTTTCCGGGCCAGGACCAGCCCCTCTTCGGGGACCCGCAGGGGCTGGCCCTGCTCGTCCAGTGGAGTGAAGAGGCGGTTGCCCTCCACCAGACCGGTCAGGCCGGTCCGTTTCTCGCGGGCGCCCCGGGAGAGGTCTGCCGAGACCACCAGTTGCGGCTCGACCTCCGTGATCCCGGGAAGGGCCCCCAATTCGGAGAGGATGTCCCGGCCGACCGGCTCGCGCAGCGCGACGGTCAGGTCCTGGTGACTGGTGTGTCGGAATTCGTGGTCGATCATGGCGTGCATGGCGGCCATCATGCACAGCGACTCCACCAGCAGGGCCGTGGCGGCCAGGCTGGTCAGGATGGCCACCATGCTGCGGAAGGGGTTTCGGAAGATCGAGCGCAGCACCAGCTTGCCCCAGAAGGGCAGGAACTCCCACAACACCCGGACCCGCTCCAGGAAAATGCGTCCGCCCTTCTCGGGGGCGGGGGGACGCATGGCCTCGGCGGGGTTCATCCGGCTGGCCCGCAGGGCGGCCTGGACCGTGCCAGCCATGGCGAAGAGGACTCCTACCCCCAAGGCTCCCGCCAGCAGGCCCGGGTAGAGCGCCGGCTGGAAGGGCGGCAACTCGAAGTAGTCCTGGTAAAGCCGGACCATGGCCGACTGGATCCACAGTCCCAGGGCCAGGCCGGCCAGGGCCGAGCCCAGGCCCACCACCAGCCCGTAGCCCAGGTAGTGCCGGACGATGAAGGTTCGGGTATAGCCCAGGGCACGCAGGGTGCCGATGGTGGTGCGCTGCTGGGTGACCATCCGGCCCGTCACGATGTGCAGGACCAGGCCGACGACGCCCAGGCACAGAGCCGGCAGGAGCGTGGCGCTGGTCTGGAGTTCGTGAAGCTCATTGGCCAGGAACTGCACGGACGGCATCTCTTCCCCGGTCAGGCTCAGGGCCACGCCATACGGGTCCAGTTGGCGCTCCAGGTCCTTCAGGGTGTTGCGCAGGGGCACCGGCCTGAGATCCCAGGCCAGCCCCAGGAACTCGTTGAAGGCGCCGTTCAGGCCGGCCCAGTCCTGGAGGGTGTCCAGGGGAAGGTACAGGACGCCTGTGCGGGCCGGATCCGGGACCATCCCGCCGGCAGGGGGCAGCACGTAGACGAACTCCGGGGCCAGGGCCGTCCCGACCACCAGCAATCGCTGTTGACGGCCCATGATCAGGGCCTCCAGGTGGTCTCCGGGGCGAAGATCGTGGGCCCGGGCGAAGGCGTCGTTGAGGATGGTCTGGTCGTCGCGGGTGCCCTCGAACCACGTGCCCGACACCAGCAGGATGTCGTTGAGGACCGGGCGGCGGATCCGTGGCAGCGAAAGGGCCGTCGAGGTGATCGGCTCGGGTGAGTCGGGAAGGTCCACCCGGGCCTCGATCCGGACCCGTCCCTCCAGGTGGCGGACCCCGGGGTGCCGGCGCACCTGCTCCAGGGCCGACCGGGGGGCCCGCTTCAACGACAGGCTGAAGTCGGCCAGCCTCTGCTCGCGATAGAATCGGGCGCGCGAGGCGTCCAGGTCGTAGTAGACCGCCAGCATTCCCACCAGCAGGCCCGATCCCACCGCCCCCAGGGCCCCCAGCAGCAGGATGGCGCCCAGGCGCTGGCGGATCTCCCGCAGCAGGCTGCGCAGGACGGTGGGGACCATCCTCACCAGGGCAGGCTCCGGGCCGACTCGCGGTGTTGCTGGATGTCCAACCGGACGATCCGACCGTCCCGGATCTCGGCGGTCCGGTTCGCCATCCTCGAGACCAGGGCGTTGTGGGTGATCACCACCACGGTCTTGCCCCTGTCCTGGTTCAGCCGCTCCAGCAGCTCCATCACCTGGGCTCCGGTGGCGGTATCCAGGTTGCCCGTCGGCTCGTCGCACAGAAGCAGGCGCGGATTGGCGGACAGGGCCCGAGCGATGGCGACCCGCTGCTGTTGGCCGCCCGAGAGCTGGGAGGGGAAGTGACTGGCCCGGTCCTCCAGCCCGACGATCCGCAGGGCCTCCCGGGCCGGCAGGGGGTCCCGAGCGATGTCGGTGGCCACCTGCACGTTCTCCAGGGCCGTCAGGCTGGGCACCAGGTTGAAGAACTGGAAGACGAATCCGATCTGGTGGCGTCGGAAGAGCGTCAACTGCCGATCGGATGCCCGGGTCAGGTCCTGCTCGCCGAACAGGACCTGACCTGAACTGGGGCGGTCCATGCCGCCGATCATGTTCAGGAGCGTGCTCTTGCCCGACCCGCTGGGACCCAGGATGACGAGGAACTCGCTTTCGAAGATCTCCAGGTCGACCTCACGCAGGGCAGGGACCTCGACCTCACCCATCCGGTAGATCTTGCTGATCGACCGGACCGTGAGCAACGGCTGCGGCTGGGCTTCCATGTGTGTCTTCCTCTCCCCGCCCTCGATGGCCATCCACGCCCCACCTCCAGGACCAGCGTAAATTCGACGGAGCGACCTGTCTCACCTCATCTCTCAAGTCTCCGCCATGATTCGGCGGCATTTCCACAATTTCATGGAGGAAACTTGCCGTTACCAGGTTCGCAGACCAGAGCCCGTCCCCGGACGGGGCACCGTTTACAGCCCGGATCGTGGGTCGCCTGATGACCGACGATCCGGGCTGTGGACCCGGTCCTCTGCTCACTCCCCCGTTTTCCAAGACTCCGCGGGTCAGTTCAGGTGGCCATCGTTATCGAGCAAGAATGGCCAGATCCCGGCCAAAAGAATCGAGCGGCAATAGACGGGGGCGCAATACCTGGCGGCGTTCAACAATTCGCAACATCCCGGCCACTTCCCGGCAATCTCCCGTTCATCCGTCGGCAACCTCCCAGGCGCACCCTGGAGGTGAGGGGTGCCCGTGGGCGGGCGCCCGACGGCCGGTCCCGCCTGCCGACCACCAGGCCCCGTCGTCGGCGGCGCCTGAGCCCAGGCCGGCGGTGGTATACTGCGGATATGGAGAACGCTTCCATGGAAGCCCTGCGCCAGGAAGAACTGCCTCTCGAGCCGGACGTCTCGCACCTGGTCACCGAGGACGATACGCCCGTGGACAACATCCTCTCCGAGAAGCAGATGCGCCTGTTCCCCAGCATCCTGCACGCCTCGTGGAAGCCGGGACGCCCCTTCGTGGTCACCGCCGATGTGGGGCTCTTCGGCAGCGCGGATGAGCCGGCGGTGGTGCCGGACATCCTGCTCAGCCTGGACGTGAAGCTGCCCGAGGACTGCCGGCCCAAGGCCCGTCGCTCCTACTTCATCTGGGTCTACGGCAAGGCGCCGGACCTGGTGATCGAGGTGGTCTCCAACCGGGAGGGCTCCGAGGTCCAGAAGGCCGAGCGTTATGCCCGCCTGGGAGTGCGCTACTACGTGATCTTCGACCCCGATCGCTGGCTGGGCGACCGTGTGCTGCGGGGCTATGTGCTGCACGGCCGCGGCTACGTCGAGCTGCTGGACCTCTCGTGGCTGGACGAACTGGGCCTGGGTCTGGTGACCTGGCAGGGCCGTTTCGAGGACATGGAGGGCCTGTGGCTGCGCCCCTGCGGGCCCGACAAGGTGCTCCTGCCCCTACCCGTCGAGCTGGCCGAGGCTGCCCAGACCCGGGCTGACCAACTGCAGCTTCGGGCCGAGGCTGCCGAGGCGGAGCTGGAACGCCTCCAAGCACGGCTGCGCGAGCTGGGGGTTGAGTAGCGGTCTTCACGGCTCGCAACAGAACGCGCCCCGGGAGCGGGAGTTCCCTCTCCGGGGCGCGGTCTGGGCTCGGGGACTGGGGCGCGGGCGGGGTTCAGCCCAGGGCGCGAGCCATCAGGTCCGCCAGGTGGTGCGAGAAGCGGGAGGGGTCGGAGAGCTCGCCCCCTTCGGCCAGCAGGGCCTGGGCGTGCAGCATCTCGGCCACCTGGCCCAGGAAGGCCTCGTCGCCCTTCTCGGAGTACAGCTCGTGCAGGCGCTGGACCACCGGGTGGGTGGGGTTGATCTCCAGGATCCGCTTGACCGGAGGAAGCTCCTGGCCCATGGCCTTCATCAGCTTCTCCAGGGTCGGGGAGGGCTCTCCGGCATCCGAGACCAGACAGGCCGGCGAGCTGGTCAGCCGGGACGAGAGTTGGACACTCTTGACCTGTTCAGAGAGGCGCGTGGAAAGCCAGGCCAGCAGGCTGGCCAGCTCCTTGCGCTGTTCCTCCAGCCGGGACTCGGCTTCCTTCTTCTCCTCCTCGCTCCCCAGTTCCAACGAGCTGTGGGAGGCCGAGCGGAAGGGCTTGCCCTGGAAGTCTGCGACGTGCTCCACCCAGACGGCGTCCACGGCATCCTGCAGGAGCAGCACCTCGTAGCCCTTCTGGCGGAAGGCCTCCAGGTGGGGAGAGTTCTCCAGGATCGAGCGGCTCTCGCCTGTCAGGTAGTAGATGGCCTCCTGCTCGGGCTTCATCCTCGAGACGTAGTCGGCCAGGGTGGTCGGTTCGGAGGATTCGGTCGAGGGGAGCAGGCACAGCTCCAGCAGGGTGCCCTGCTGGTCGGGTTCGCGGAAGAGGCCCTCCTTGAGGACCCGTCCGAATTCGTTCCAGAAGGTGCGGTAGGCCTCGGGCCGGTTCTCCTTCATCTCTTTGAGGGTGGCGGTGACCTTGCGGGTCAGGCCCTTGCGGATGGCGCGGATCTGGCGGTCCTTCTGCAGGATCTCACGCGAGACGTTCAGCGAGAGGTCCTGGGCGTCCACCACCCCGCGCATGAAGCGGAGGTGCTCGGGCAGCAGCTCCTCGCAGCGGTCCATGATGAAGACCTTCTTGACGTAGAGCTGCACGCCCCGGCGGGCATCCGGGACGAAAAGGTCCAGAGGGGCCTTGGACGGGATGAAGAGCAGGGCCTGGAACTCGAAGGTGCCCTCGCCCTTCATCGGGATCGTCTCCAGGGGATCCGTCCAGTCATGGGCGACGTGCCGGTAGAACTCGTGGTACTCCTCGGGCTTCACCTCATCGGTCGGACGGGCCCACAGGGCCTTCATGGAGTTCAGGGTTGCGTCCTCGGTCGAGTCGCCCTGGCGGACCTGCATCCGGATGGGGTAGGACAGGAAGTCGGAATAGCGCTTGACCAGGCCTCGCAGGACCCATTCCGAGGTGTAGTCGGCCAGGCCATCCTCCGAGTCCGCGGGTTTCAGGTGCAAGGTGAGGACGGTCCCCTGGGCCGGGCCCTCGACGTCCTGGAGGGTGTAGGTGCCCTCGCCGGTGGATTCCCAGCGGGTCCCCGAGTCCTGACCGGCCCGGCGGGTCTCCAGGACCACCCGGTCGGTGACCATGAAGACCGAGTAGAAGCCGACCCCGAACTGACCGATCATCTCGGCCGAGGCACCCTGGTCACGGCTCTCGCGCAGCTTGCTCAGGAACTCGGCGGTTCCCGAGCGGGCGATGGTGCCGATCAGGTTGCGGACCTCCTCGCGGGTCATCCCGAGGCCGTTGTCGATCACCTTCAGGGTGCGCTTCTCGGGATCCGCTTCCAGGCGGATGTGCAGATCGGAGAGGTCGGCGCCCAACTCGGGGTGGACCAGGCCTTCCAGACGCAGTTTGTCCAGGGCGTCGGACGAATTCGACAGGAGCTCCCGGAGGAAGATGTCCTTGTTGGAGTAGATCGAGTGGACGACCAGGTCCAGCAACTGGCGGGCTTCAGCTTGGAATTCGTGGGTTTCGACGGTCATGAGGGGCTCCGGATTCATGTTGTGGATTGAACATGCCAAGTATAGTGAGGGCCCGTTAGAGCAACGTCAGAACCCCTCAGAAAAAAGCAACCCCCCCGCCTCGGGGTCGAGGGGGGGGGCTTGGCGCTCAGGCCGAGGAAGGTTCCAGGGCCCCTAGCCGGCCATGCGGTTGCGCCGGTGGCAGTCCTGGCAGTAGACCGGGCGGTCGTTGCGGGGCTTGAAGGGCAGCTTGGCCGGACCGCCGCAGCCTGCACAGGTGGCCTGATAGAAGGTCTGGTCGTGGCGGCCATTGCGGCCCTGGACCTCTCCTCGATCACGCCGGGCCTTGCGCTTGTCGCGGCACTCGGGGCAGCGGCTGGGATCGTTTTCCTGGTTGCGCTCGATCTGGAGGGCCTGTTCCAGAACGGTGAAGGTCCACTCCTTCTTGCAGTCACGGCAGGGGGGCATGAGGCGGTCTTGAAGCATTCAGTCTGGCTCCTTGAGGAAGAATTTGGCGGGTCGCATGGGCACCGCGGTCCCAAGCGCCGGAGGCATGCCTGACTGGTTCCGGTCTGGGAACCCCAGGGAGCGGAAAGAACGATCAGCCGACTTCAGGGACGCCAGCAGTCTAGCATGGCTTGCTGAAGATCGCAAATGCCTCGGCGTTATTCTCGTCTTATTCAGTCACAAGCGGGGCGGGTTCGATGTTTGTCGGGTCGGGGGCCTCTGTCCAGGTGGCGGCCAAGGCCAGCAGGACCTCGATGGTCCTGTCCATCTCTTCGACGGTGGTCCATTCGAAGGGAGAATGGAAGCTGTGCTGCCCGCTGGACAGGTTGGGAGTGGGCAGTCCCATCTCGGTCAGGCTGGAGCCGTCGGTGCCACCGCGGATGCAGGAGCGCCGGGGGGTCAGGCCGCAGTTCCGCATAGCTTGCACGGCGTAGGCGACGGCCCGGGGTTCATCGAGGAGCCCGTCGCGCATGTTGCGATACTGGCGGCGGACTTCCAGGTCGATTCGGGCTTTGGGGTGCTCGGCTCGCAGGGCTACGGCCACGCTCTCCAGCAGGGCGTACTGCTCGGTCAGGGCCTCGGTCTCGAAGTCGCGCAGCAGGACCTTGGCCCACGCTTCCGCCACCGAGCCTTCGACGTGATAGGGGTGCAGGAATCCTTCACGGCCGTTGGTCGTCTCGGGGGACAGGTTCCTCTGGGGCAAGCGGGACAGGAAGTCCGAGAGGATTCGGATGGCGTTGACCATGCGCCCCTTGCCGGCGCAGGGATGGGTGTTGATGCCCGTGACCTTGACCGTGACCATGTCCGCGGAGAAGGTCTCCGAGTCCACCGAGCCCAGACCCTCGCCGTCCAGGGTGTAGGCCACCTGCGCTCCGATGCGCTCCAGGCTCAGGTGGCGGGTTCCCGCCCCGATCTCTTCATCGCAGGTGAAGACCAGGCGGATGGTTCCGCGGGGCAGGGAGTCGTCCCGCAGCAGGCGTTCGGCCGCCTCGACCAGGGCGGTCACCCCGCACTTGTCGTCGGCGCCCAGCAAGGTGGTGCCGTCGGTGGTGATCAGGGTGTGTCCGACGACCTCCTTCAAGGCGGGGAACTCGGCCGGCCGCAGAACTTTGGTGGGGTCCCCGGGCAGGACCACGTCCCCCCCGTCATAGTTCGGGTGGACCTGAGGCTTCACGCCAGCACCCGAGGTCTCCGGAGAGGTGTCCACATGGGCCACCCAGGCCATGACCGGGACGTCCTTGCGGTTTCCCGGAACCGTGGCGGTCAGGATGCCGTGCTCGTCGAGCAGGACGTCCTGACAACCGATCCCTTTGAGTTCCTGGGCCAGCAAGCGGTTGAACTCGATCTGGCCCGGGCTGGACGGGTAGGTCGGGGAATCCTCGACAGCCTGGGTGTCGAGTTTGACATAGCGGCAGAAGCGTTCGAGAGTGGACATGGGCGGGCGTTTCGCGGGCAGGACCTCGAGCCCTTCCTCGGTTCAGCGCGAGTTCATGCAGCGCTCCAGATAGGAGCGGAGAGCCTTGTCCTGGTCGGGGGTGACGTCCTGGAACTGCAGCTTCACCTGGTGGCGCGAGCCGGGCAGCTCCTGGCACTGGGTCACCTGGGCAGGCAGGTGCAGGGAGGGCATGCCGAACTCCAGGGCCAGGCGGACCTGAAGGCAGATCCCCTCGTCCAGGGGGCGCTCCAGTCGGAGTTCCACACCTTCCAGGGTCAGGTTTGAGGCGTAGCGCTCTCCCATCCACGGACCCTCGGGCTTCTCACGAAGGGCCACGGGAAGCATCCGGTTGAAGCGGTAGCGCTTCAATCGGCCTTCCTTGGAGAATCGGTCCAGGATTTCTTCCACCGTGAGGCGGTGCTCTTCCGCCAGGGTGGTGAACTCCAGGCCGTGGTTCCAGGTCCCGCCCAGGAGATACTTGCGCCAGGCCACGCGGCAGCGGAAGTCCAGGACCTCGGCCTGGGTTCCGAAACCCTCCAGGGGCAGCTTCAGGCGGAATTCGGTTTCGGGTGGCAGATCCCGGTGGCAGTTGACGCCCACGCCGCCGCGCGAGAGGTCGACCACGTGCAGGTAGAGGATTTCGGGGTCTCCCGGTTGCAGATACAGCTCGCATTGGAGGGTCTTGTTGATGGGCCAGGGGGCGCGGAAGTGTTCGCGACGCTCATCTCCGGATTCGGAAGCGTTTGGCTGGTTCACTTTGGCTTGACCTCGGGCGGGATCCGGGCCTGAAGCCCGGAGGGTGGGTTTCCTGTTCAATTCCCCACCCGAGCCGGGAAGCCCTGGCCCGAGACCTGCCGCCCTCGGACGCCGGGCGGGAGCTCGCACCTCGAGCGCGAACCGAGCCTCTCATCCAAACCAGTGAGGAACCGCCATGACCCAGAACCCGGGCGAAGCCTGGACCATCGAGGACAGTGAGGAACTGTACCGCATCCGCGATTGGGGAGACCCCTATTTCTCGATCAACTCGGCGGGGCACGTGGTGGTCTCGCCGCAGGGCGAGCGGGGAGGCTCGCTGGACCTCCATGATCTGGTGGGGGCCCTGCAGGCCCGAAACCTGGGATTGCCTCTGCTGATCCGCTTCCCCGACATCCTTCAGGACCGCATCGACCGCCTCAACTCGGCTTTCGCCCGGGCCATTGCCCGCTACGGCTATCAGGGGACGTATCGCGGGGTCTTCCCTGTCAAGTGCAATCAGCAGCGCCACCTGGTGGAGAGCCTGGTCCGCTTCGGGCAACGCCATCAGTTTGGCCTGGAGGCAGGTTCCAAGCCGGAGTTGCTGATCGCCCTGGCCACCCTGAACACGCCTGGAGCGTTGCTGGTCTGCAATGGCTACAAGGATCGCGAGTACCTGGAAACCGCGGTGCTGGCCCAGCGTCTGGGCAAGACGGTCCTGCTGGTCCTGGAGCAACTCGACGAGGTGCGGCAGATCATCCAGGTCGTGAAGGATCTCGGGGTCATGCCGCGCTTGGGGATCCGCGCCAAGCTGGCGACTCGCGGCGAGGGCCGGTGGGGAACTTCGGTGGGGGAGCGCGCCAAGTTCGGCCTCTCGGTCCCCGAGATCGTGCAGGCCGTCGAGATGCTGCGCCAGGCGGGTCTCCTGGACTGCCTGCAGTTGCTGCACTTCCATATCGGCTCTCAGGTCTCGTCGATCGGGGTGATCAAGAGCGCCCTGCGTGAGGCCAGCCGGATCTACGTCGAGCTGGCGCGCATGGGGGCGCCGATGCGTTATCTGGACGTCGGCGGCGGGCTGGCCGTGGACTATGACGGGTCCCGCACCAACTTCTACGCCTCCAAGAACTACAACATCCAGAATTATGCCAACGACGTGGTGGCGGAGGTCAACGACGCCTGCAACCAGGCCGGGCTTCCCGTTCCGGTGCTGGTCAGCGAGAGTGGCCGGGCCGTGGCCTCCCACCAGGCGGTGCTGGTCTTCGACGTGCTGGGGTCCAGCCAGGTCGGACAAGGCCAGCCCCCCCAGCCGGACCCCGAGGCCCACCGGATCCTGATCAACCTCTACGAGACCTGGGCCGGGATCACCCCGGAGAACTACCAGGAGGCCTATCACGACGCCCTCCAGTTCAAGGAGGAATCGGTCAGCGCGTTCCAGCACGGCCTGCTCACGCTGGTCGGACGGGCCCAGGCGGAGCGTCTCTATTGGGCCTGCTGTCAGAGAATCCGGGACATCGTTCGAGGTCTGGAGGAGGTGCCTGAAGAGCTGGATGATCTGGAGAAGGACCTTTCGGCCATCTACTACGTGAACATGTCGGTCTTCCAGTCCGCCCCGGACGCCTGGGCCATCGACCAGTTGTTCCCCATCATGCCGGTCCACCGGCTGGGCGAGGAGCCTGTGGAGCGGGTCACGCTGGCGGATCTGACCTGCGATTCGGACGGCAAGATCGACAAGTTCATCGATCTGAAGGACGTCAAGTCGCTTCTGGAGGTTCATCCGTTGAAGCCCACCACCGAGGCCTCCAGCCGCCTGCCTCATGAACCCTACCTGCTGGGCATGTTCTTGACAGGGGCCTATCAGGAGATCATGGGCAACCTGCACAACCTCTTCGGCGACACCAACGCGGTCCACATCCGCCTGACTCCCCAGGGCTACCAGATCCAGCACGTCGTGCGCGGGGACACCATGCGAGAGGTGCTGGGT
Source organism: Candidatus Xenobium occultum (assembly GCA_002423485.1). Classification (GTDB taxonomy): domain Bacteria; phylum Vulcanimicrobiota; class Xenobia; order Xenobiales; family Xenobiaceae; genus Xenobium; species Xenobium occultum. The sequence continues at coordinate 122,129 of DIWH01000017.1, forward strand.
TACGTCCAGTACAACTCCGAGGACCTGCTGGAGGAGATGCGCCAGCAGAGCGAGCGGGCCCTGGCCGAGGGCAGCATCAGCCTGGACGAGTCCCAGCGCCTGCTGCAGAACTATGAGGCCAGCCTGAGCCGCTATACCTACCTGTCCTGAAAAGAGAACCGGGCTGCCCCGAAGGGCAGCCCGGTTCTCTCAGGGCCGGCCGGGCCGGCAACGGGTCAGGCGGTGGGCTTCTGGGTGGGCTCGTACTCCATCGTGATCGCGTTGGCGATGTTCAGGCGGGCACCGGTGGCCACCTTGCCCTGCAGGCTGTCCAGCTTGTCCGCACCCTCCAACAGGCGGGTCTTGATCTCGTCGTTGGACATGGTCGGGTCGGAGGCCAGCAGCAGGCCTGCCGCGCCGGTCACGTGAGGCGTGGCCATGGAGGTGCCGCTCTTGTTGGCGTAGCCGCCGCCCGGCACCGTCGAGAAGATCTCGACGCCCGGTGCCGCGATGTCCACGGAATTCTCGCCATAGCACGAGAAACTGGCCAGCCGGTCGTTGCGATCCGTGGCCGCCACGGCGACGTTGTTGGGCAGGTCGTAGGAACTGGGGTAGTGCGGGCGCGTGTCGTTGTTGGACCCGGAGTTCCCTGCAGCCATGATGTGCAGGGCCGGGGAGTTTGTGAAGGCCTCCCGGATGGCCGGGTCGGCGGCCCCGCCGCCCCAGGAGTTGGAGGTGACGCGCGCACCGTTATTGGTCGCATACAGGATGCCCCGGACGATGGCCGCCGAGTTGGTCGATCCCGAGTCACTGAAGATCTTGACCGGCATGATGCGGGCCTGCCAGTTCACGCCGACCACGCCCTGGTCGTTGTTGCCTTCTGCGGCGATGGTGCCGGCGCAGTGGGTGCCGTGGGAGTGACCGTCCATCGGGTCTCCGGTCTGCGCGAAGGCGTTGTAGCCGTGCACGTCATCGATCACGCCGTTGCCGTCGTTGTCGATCCCGTCGCCAGCGATTTCACCGGGGTTGGTCCAGATGTTGTTGGCCAGGTCCGGGTGCTTGTAGTCCACACCGGTGTCAATCACGGCAATGAGCGGACCGTTGGGGTTTCCGGTGGTCACGGCCCAGGCTTCAGGGGCGTCGATATCGGCATCGGGGGTTCCCCCCTTCTGCCCGGTGTTGTGCAGTCCCCACAGCTCCGGTTTGAGATCGTTGGGGGTCTTCGGAGAGTCTGCAGTGGCGCCCTGCGCGGTGCCGGAGGCGTTCTCGACGGGCGGATCGTCCAGCGTGTAGACGTTGTTGGGCATCACGTACTCGACGCGGGGATCCTGCTTCATGGCGGCCAGGGCCTGGGCCGTCGTCATCCCTTCCGGCAGCTTCAGGTGCAGCATTTCGCCCCGGAAGTTCTGGTAGATCTCCTTGGGGAAGTCGAAGCGCTCGAGGACCGTGGCGCCGAAGCGTTGAGCAAAGCTGTTCTGGCTCTTGGTGGGGGGCTGGCTCTTCAGCTTGACCAGGACTTCACCCGGGACGTGTTCGCCCATGTCGGCTTCCAGGTTCGCAGCCTCTGGGGCCGTGGCCGCCAGGAGTCGCTCCAGGGAACTCTGAGGACGGACCTCGACGGAGTCCGAGGCGACCTGCGCCGGGGTTGAGGACGCCTGCGCAGCGGGCAGAGCGGTCTGGGCCTGGGGCCGGGCCGAGGGGATGGAAGTCGAGCGGATCTCGGGAATCATGAAGCCTCCTTGGGCGCAGTTCGCCTCTATCCTGATAGTAGGCAACCGGCTCCCCTCCCATGTGAGCGTTCTGTAAACAGATGGGCCAGGTCTTTTGTCTGGAAAAAGAAACAACCCCTGCCGGTCGGGGGGGGGCACCCGGCAGGGGTCGCTTGCAAGGCCATGATAGCACGTGTCGGGGTGGCCAGCCCAGAGGACGTCCGTCCTGTCTGGGGGGACATTCGTCCCGGGACGAATGTTCTATCTGGCTGCCGCCTCGGTGTGGCCCGACTTCCAGCGGTCAATCACCCGGTCGTAGTGGTCGATCACCTGACGGACGAAGCGGCGGCGTTCGTTGTAGGGGCCCGGGAAGAAGCTGCGCTTGAATCCGTAGACGATGGTGTTGCGCAGTTGCTTGAGGTCCATGTCGAAGGCCTCGATGGCCAACTGCAGCTCTCTCGAGACGGTCGTGTGGCTGACCAGGCGGTTGTCCGTGCATAGGGTGGCCGAGAGGTTCTCAGCCAGCATGCGGCCCAGCACATGGTTCTTCACCGTCTTGATGGTGGGGTTGGTCTGAAGGTTGGAGGTGATGCAGACCTCGATGGTGATCCGCCGATCGGCGATGTAGCGGGCCAGTCGCCGGACGTACTCGTCGGGGTCTGCCACTCCCGGGCCGCACAGCTCCGGTGAGAAGAGGTGATAACCATGCCCGATGCGGTCGGCATGCAGGTCCGTGATGGCCTGGAAGATGCTCTCCGGGCCGTAGGCTTCTCCGGCGTGCACGGTCTTGTGCATGAAGCTCCGATGCACGAAGTCGTAGGCCTCCTGGTGGTCGCTGGCGGGATAGCCGTCCTCGCGGCCGGCCAGGTCGAAGCCCACGATCGGCAGGCCCTCCTCATCCCGGGCCCGGACGGAAGCGCGGGCCAGCTCCAGGGAGGCCAGGCCGAAGACCTGCTCGGGAGGGGCTTCCTGGAAGGTGTCCACGATTCGGGCAAACCAATCCGAGAAGCCGCGGGTGAAGAAGCGCATGGCGCACACGATGATGCCGTAATGGAAGGCGGGCTCGCCCTGTTCGGCGACGGCCGGCGACAGGCGATGCTCGTCCTGGGCCCTGCGCAGGCCGCGATCGACGGCCCGAAGGACCTCCCGGAAGGAGAGGTCCTTGTGGGTGTGCAGTTGGGGAGCGAAACGCACCTCGATGTAGCGGACGCCCTCGTCGATGTTGTCCCAGGCCAGCTCGTAGGCGATGCGTTCCAAGGCCTCGGCGTCCTTCATGACGGCGCCGGTGAGGGCAAAGCCGTGAAGGTACTCGGCCAGGCTGGCGTAGTGGGGACGGAAGACCAGTTTGTTGAGGCCTTCAACCGTCTCGGAGGGGAGCTTCACCCCCCGCTCGCGGGCCAGCTCGATGAGGGTCGCCTCGCGCAGCGAGCCGTCGAGATGGACGTGCAGGTCGGTCTTGGGGAGAGCGCGGATCACATCAAGGGGTAACATTTCAAACCTCCAGGGGTCTCGTGCGGTTCTAAGCCCGAGCCGGCAATTCCTCTGGCAAACAGGGGTACTGGTGGCAATCCTCCGGGGACCCGCCCGGTTCCCGACGATTCGGGTCTCAGGCTTGCGTTCCGGTCCAATCGGTGTGGAAGAACTGGCCCCGGGGTCGGTCGACCCGCTCGTAGGTGTGGGCGCCGAAGTAGTCGCGCTGGGCCTGGATGAGACTGGCGGGCAGGCGCTCGCGCCGGTAGCCATCGTAGAAGGCCAGGGCGCTGGCCATCGCGGGGACGGGAATCCCAGCCTGGACGGCACGGGCCACCGTGCGGCGCCAGGCCTCCTGGGCCGAGCCGACCTGTTCCCGGAAGTCGGAATCCAAGAGCAGGTTCTCCAGGTCGGCCTTGCGCGTGAAGGCGGCGTGGATCCGGTCGAGGAAGGCCGAGCGGATGATGCATCCCGCACGCCAGACCAGGGCGATCCCCCCCAAGTTCAGGTTCCAACCGAATTCGCGGTCGGCCGCTCGGAGCAGCATGTAGCCTTGCGCGTAGGACAGGACCTTGGAGGCAAAGAGGGCCCTCTCCAGGTCCTCCAGGAATTCTGTGGTGGAGATCCCCAGTGCGCTGGTCTGCGGGCCCTGAAGCAGACTGGCGGCGTGCAGACGTTCCTCTCGGAGCGCGGACAGTGAGCGCGCGCAGACGGCCTCGGCGATCAAAGTCAGGGGAATCCCCAACTCCAGGGCGTTGATGGCCGTCCACTTGCCGGTTCCCTTCTGGCCTGCCGCGTCCAGGATGGCGTCGATCAGGAAGCTTCCGTCCGCTTCCCTGCGTTGGAGGATCTCGGCGGTGATCTCGACCAGGTAGGAGTTCAATGGCCCCTGATTCCAGCCCCGGAAGACCTCGCCGATGGCGTCGGGGGACATCCCCGCCCCGTTGCGCATCAGGTCATAGGCTTCGGCGATCAACTGCATGTCGCCATACTCGATTCCGTTGTGGACCATCTTCACGAAGTGTCCGGCTCCGCCCTCGCCCATCCAGTCGCAGCACGGGGTGCCGTCCTCGACGCGGGCCGCGATGGCCTGGAAGGTCTCCTGGACCGCAGGCCAGGCTTCAGGCGACCCGCCGGGCATCAGGGAAGGGCCGTGCCGGGCTCCCTCCTCGCCGCCCGAGACCCCCATGCCCAGGAAATGGATCCCCCGCTGCCTCAGGGCTGCAACGCGCCTCTGGGTGTCTTTGAAATGGGAGTTCCCGCCGTCGATCAGGACGTCGCCATCCTCCAGGAAGGGCAGGAGCTGTTCGATCAGCTCGTCCACGGCCGTTCCGGCCCGGACCATGAGCATGATCCGCCGCGGACGACTCAGCAGGTGGACCAACTCCTCCAGCGAGGTGGCTCCCAGCACCCGGGTCCCCCGGGCCGGACCCTCCAGGAAGTCGGTCACCTTCGAGAGGGTCCGGTTGGACACGGCAACTCGGAAGCCCCGGTCGTTCAGGTTCAGGACCAGGTTCTGGCCCATGACGGCCAACCCGATCAGGGCGATGTCGGCGGTTCCCTGCATGGTGACACCTCAAGTGTGGAATCTGGTCGGTGCTTCCATCTCCCCTACCGGGTTTCCCGCCCGAGAGGGCCGTCTGAAACAGGGGCCGCTCGGGCGTGGAGCGAAATAGAAGGGCATGCGGACCGTCTTGTGTTTTGGCGACTCCAATACCTGGGGTTTCGACCCTGAGACGGACGGGCGGCGGCCCTGGGAGCAGCGCTGGCCGGGTTGTCTCCAGCACCTTCTGGGTCCGGGCTACCGCGTGGTCGAGGAGGGTCTGAACGGCCGCACCTCCTGCTGGGAAGACCCCCTGTGTCACGGGCGCAACGGCCGAGCCATGTTGGGACCCCTCCTGGAGTCCCACTTCCCGGTGGACATGCTGGTGCTGATGCTGGGAACCAACGAGATGAAGTCGCGCTTCGGGTTGACCGCCCACGACGTGGCGCGAGGGGTGCAGACCCTGGTCCAGGATGCCTGGCAGAGCGAGTTCCCTCCGCGGCGGATCCTTTGGATCTGCCCGCCCCGACTGGTGGTGATTCGGGCCGCCTGGGCGCCGGAGTTCCAGAAGGCCGGCGAAAAATCGGCCCGCCTGGCCCAGTGCTGCGAGCCCTTGGCTCGGGAGGCGGGAGCGCTCTTCCTGAATGCGGGACTGGTGATCTCCGGCGACCAGCTCGATGGGGTGCACCTGACCGAGGCCGAGCATGAGATCCTGGCTCGTGCCGTGGCGGAGAGGGTCCTGGGCGAGCCCGGCCCGGGCGACGAGGGACCAGAGGGGATCTGAGTCCTGGGAGTCCAGGCACTTGACAGGGTTTTCCTGTGCACCTACAAGAAAGTCATGGCAATTCGAGCTTCTCGCCCCCCTTGTGCTTGTGCCGCCCTGCGGCGCGCTTCCCGTGTCCTGTCCCAGATGTATGACGATGAACTGCGAAGTCTGGGCTTGAAGAACACCCAGTTGGCTGTCCTGCAGGCTGTCGGCAGCGCGGGGTCCACGACCCAGGCTCGCCTGGCACAGGAACTTTCGGTGGACAGCACGACCTTGAGCCGGAACGTGAAGGTCCTGGAGGGCAATGGCTGGCTTCAGGGGACCGAGGGGGGGGATCGTCGTGAACGCGTCCTGAACCTGACCGCGACCGGGCAGGAACTGGTGCGCCAGGCCGAGCGCCCCTGGAATCGAGCCCAGGAGAAACTGCGCAAGAGTCTGGGGGAGGGGCGCTGGGAGCAGCTCTTCGAGGTGGCCGAGGCGGTTCTGAAGGCGACCCGCTAGGGGCCTGTGTGAATACCGCGTCGGTCGCCTCGCCGCTCGATGGGATGCACCCGCGCGGGGCGCGGGTGCGAGGGCCCCGCTGTGTCGCAAAAAGTCTCATTTGCCTCAAGCAAACCACGACTTTTCGCTCCTTGCGGGGAGCACAAGATCCCTCGGCGATGCTCGGTCCGGATACCCACACAGGCTCCTAGACGAACAGAGCGGGTCAGGTCTGGCCGAGAAGAGAAGACGCCCCCCGGCCAGGCCGGGGGGCGTCTTCAGTCGCTCAGGAGACTCTTGGTCTACTGGGCGGGAGGCGGAGCAGCACCGTCAGCGGGCGGGGGGGCCATGCCATCGGCGGGAGGCGGAGCCATGCCGTCAGCGGGCGGGGGGGCCATGCCATCGGCGGGAGGCTGGGCCATGCCATCGGCGGGAGGCGGAGCCATGCCATCGGCGGGAGGCTGGGCCATGCCATCGGCGGGAGGCGGGGCCATGCCGTCAGCGGGCGGGGGGGCCATGCCGTCGGTGTCCGGCTGGGTTGCGGGCGGCGGCTGCGGCGGCGGGGTTCCGCCGTCTTCGGGCTTCGGGCCGCAGGCGAACATCGTGAACGCCAGGGCGGGAACCACAGCGAACGCGAACCATCGGGTCGGGAACATCTTCAACTTCGATTCCTCCATGTGTTGTTGGCGCAGTCCTGCGGCCTACCTGGTGTGGTCGGTCAGGACATTCCCCACAGGTTCGCACCCGCTCTCAAGGTTCCTCCGTGCCCGGAAGAACTTGTCGAGGGGCCGTCAAACCAGCCAGGACGCGGCGCGCAGAGGAGTTCTCCGCTGCTGGAGGGAAGGCGCTGCCAGCCCGGTCTCACGCGGAGATGTCCATGCCGCCCACTCCTCTGCGGTCCTCCCCGCCCTCGGTGCCCCCCGGGGCCAATCGGCCCGTGGTCGCTGGATGCCTGGGATGTTTCGGTCTGTTCCTCGCCGTCATGGCGGTTGCCCTGCTCTTCCTGATCGGTTCCGACACGGGCCCCGCGGCCCTGGCAGCCGGAATGCTCCTGGCCTGCCTCCCGGTTCCGGTCTATCTCAGCCTGGCCCTGTGGCTGGACCGTTACGAGCCCGAGCCTCCCTCGCTCTTGTTCGGGGCCTTCCTCTGGGGGGCGGTGGTCGCAGTCTTTTTTTCCTTCCTCTTGAACACCTTGAACTCGCTTCTGGCCCACGCGGCCACGGGAAGCGTGGAGGTTGCCCACCTGGTCGGGGCCGTCGTCTCGGCCCCTCTGGTCGAGGAGTCGGCCAAGGGGTTGGCCTTGTTGATTCTCTTTCTGTGGAAGCGGGAGGAGTTCGAGGGGGTGGTCGACGGGGTGGTCTACGCCTGCATGGTGGCCTTGGGCTTCGCAATGACCGAGAACTTCCAATACTACGGGAAGGCCCTGGCCCAGGGGGGAGCCTTTGAGTTGACGGTGACCTTCGTGCTGCGCGGGATCCTCTCGCCCTTCTCCCACCCTCTGTTCACTTCATTCACCGGCATCGGGCTGGGACTGGCACGGCAGTCCGACCACCCGCTCTTGAAGGTTCTGGCCCCCCCAAGCGGTCTGGGTCTGGCTGTGGCCCTGCACGCTCTGTGGAACGGCAGCGCCAGCGTTCACATCGGGGCCTGGCTGGGGGCCTACATCCTGGTGATGATTCCGGCAGGCGGGGTGGTCCTGGGCGTGGTCGTCTTGTCGCTTCGGCACGAATCCAGCCTGCTGCAACTCCACCTGTGGCCTGAAGTTCAGGCAGGTCGTCTCACCCAGGCGGAGTATGCCTGGCTTCACTCGATTTCACGACGTTTGAAGGTGGCCTTCTCGGTCTTCATCAGCCAGGGCCCGGCTGCCTGGTTGGCCTGTGAGCGCTACAGCAACCTGGCTTCCGAGCTGTCCTTCCTGCGGCATCGGACCCGACGGGGCCTCACCTCCCCGGAGCGTTCCGTTCTTCTGGAAGGCCAGATTAAACAGCGCATGGCTTTGGAGCGGCAACGCTTCCAATGGGGTATAGTATGAATGTTTCATAATGCTTGACGGAGGAACCAGTCGTGAGAAACCGCAAAGCCAGGGGCTTCACCATCGTTGAGGTTCTGACCATCCTGGTCCTCCTCACTCTCCTCACCTCCTTGATTCTTCCTCGCTTCTTGCTCAGTCGGATGCGGAGCTACCACTCCAACTGTCTGCAGAACGTCCACAACCTGGGGACGGCCCTGCAGATCTACGCCAACAACAACCAGGGGAAGTACCCCGACACCCTTCAAACCCTGAAGGACACGACCCCGCCCTACCTGCAGGCCCTCCCCATCTGCCCCAGCAATGAAGCCTCCTATGGGTATACCTTGAGTCCTGAGTCGACGCTGTACACGGTCCACTGCCAGGGGATCCACTATCGTCAGTTGGAAGGGGAGGTCGAGGAAGGATTCCCCCAGTTCTACTCCAGTGGTCATCTGGACCCCTCTGGAAATCATTGAACCGGTTGGCCGGCAGCCTCTGAGGGGCAGGGCGTCTGCCAGAGGCGCAGAAGCCCCGCCCGTATGACCTTGCCTGTACCGCATCTCGGCGAGCGCGAGCTCTTCCCGAACCTCGAGGCTCGGGCCTATCTGGCTCATGCCGCGATTTCCCCAGCCTCTCGGGCCGTGCAGGAGGCGGTTGCCGCCGTCCTGGACGCCTATGGGCGTCGGGGGGCGGGGGCTCTGCTGGAATGGTTGCCTGTCCGGGACCGCCTGCGCCAGCGTCTGGCCCGGTTGATTGGGGCCAATCCAGAGGACCTGGCCCTGGTCTCGAACACGACCCAGGGAGTGCTGGACATCGCGTTGTGCTTCCCCTGGAATCCCGGCGACCGGGTTCTGACCTTCCAGGGCGAGTTTCCGGCCAACGTCACCCCATGGAAGCAGGCAGGGGTGGAGGTCTCGTTTCTCCCCCTGCCTCGGGTCCGGAATCCGGAAATCCTCTCGCTCCTGGAAGCGGAACTCCAGCGGAAGGTCCGGCTGGTGGCGGTCAGCGCCGTGCAGTTCCAGACCGGCCTGGCCATGCCGTTGAGGGAGATAGGCGCGATGTGTCGCCGATACGGGGCCGCACTCTTCGTGGATGCCATTCAGGCGGCGGGCGTGGTGCCCTTGGATGTCCAGGCGGCTGGAATCGATTTCCTGACGTGCGGCAGCCACAAGTGGCTGATGGGCATGGAGGGGGCCGGGTTCCTGTACGTCTCGCCCCAGTGGGTCGAAAGGCTGCGCCCTCGGATGGCCGGCTGGCTCAGTCACGAGGATCCGTTGGGCTTCCTGTTCCCGGGGGGATCCAGCCTGGATTATGAGCGCCCCATCCGCAAGCGCGCCGATTTCCTCGAGCCCGGCACGGGGAACCTGTTGGGCCACGTGGCCCTGGAAGCCTCGGTCGGCCTGATCGAGGAACTGGGGGTCCCCGCCATCCACGCCCACGTGACGGCCTATCTCGACGCCCTCGAACAGGGCATGGAGCGCCGCGGCTTCGCCTCGCTGCGTTCGGCTCGTCGTTCCGGGATCCTCAGCGTGCAGCCGCCCGCAGGCTGGTCGCTGGGGGATCTCCACCGGGGACTGGCCCGGCGGGGCGTCGTCTGCAGCACGCCGGACGGCTTCTTGCGCTTCGCGCCGCACTGGCCCAATCATCGCGACGAGGTCCCTTTCGTGCTGGCGACCGTGGACGAAATCCTCCGCCAGGGGTCCTGAGTGGCGGGCGGGCCACCTCCTGCGAGGGAGGGAGGGGCCTGCTGGTCGTGAAACCTCCGGCCTCTCAGACGACCTCCACCCCCCCCACATAAAGCCATGACTGAACACGTCAACCCAGAGAAGGTCCGCGCGGCGCGAGTCTCCGTCTTCAGCAACTCCCTGCTCGTCCTCATGAAGTTGGTGGTGGGCTACCTGACGGGGTCGGTCAGCGTGCTCTCGGAGGCCCTGCACTCGCTTTCGGATTTGGCCGCTTCCTGGATCGCCCTCTTGACGGTGCGGGTCTGTGACCGGCCTGCCGACAAAGTCCACGCCTATGGGCATGGCAAGTTCGAGAGCCTGTCGGGACTGGCCGAGGCGCTGCTGATCCTGGGGGCGGCTGTGTTCATCATCCTCGAGTCGTTGGGAAGGCTGCGTTCAGGTCATGGGCCCGAGCGTCTGGGCTTGGGGATCCTGGTCATGGGGCTGTCGGTGTTGGTGAACTGGAGGGTCGCCTCCTACCTTTTCCGAGTGGCTCGCCGGACCGATTCGCTGGCTCTGAAGGCAGATGCCGAGCACCTGCGCACCGACGTGTGGACGGCCTTGGGCGTCATGGTGGGCCTGGGGCTGGTCGTTACGACCGGCAGGGTCTGGCTGGACCCGCTCGTGGCCATATGCGTCGCGTTGCTGATGATCGGAGCCTCCCTGCGCCTGGTCCGGGATGCCGTGGGCCCTCTTCTCGACGCGCAGCTTCCCGACTCGGAGATCGACGCGGTCCGGCGGGTCTTTCGGCAGGATCAGCGGGTGTTGGGCTTCCACAAACTGCGCACCCGCAAGTCCGGCTCCCATCGCCATGTGGACGCCCACGTCCAGCTTGAGGACGGGCTTTCGCTCCTGGAGGCCCATGCCGTGACCGAGGAGTTGGAGGACCAGATCCGCTGGACCCTGCCCAATGCCCACATCACGCTGCACACCGAGCCCTTCCAGGCCGAGTTGCGCCATCAGCAGGAGGCGCACGGCCAGAAGGATCTGGGGGACGGGGCCTGGATGCGCCCTTCCTGAGGCGACCAGGGGCCCTCCTCGGGGCCTCGAAAGGGACCCTCACAGGAGGTCGACTCATGAGCACCCCGGCTGAAACCGTCCCCTTCCCCTGCTTTGAGCAGATCCCGGAGGAGTTCCGGATCGCACCCTTCGACCAGCGCGAGTACCTGGTGGACGGAGAACTTCGTGCCTGGGAGGGGCCCATCCAGCAGGCTCTCTCGCCGGTCTGCCTCCAGACGGAGGAGGGCCTGCAGCCCTTTCGCCTGGGAAGCTTCCCCTCCATGACCACCGCGGAGGCCCTCGAGGCCGTCGATGCGGCGGATCGGGCCTGGGATTCCGGCAGCGGCCTGTGGCCGACCATGCCGCTGGCGGACCGGATCCGGTGCCTGGAGGACTTCACCCAAGCGATGCTCTTGCGCCGGGAGGAGGTGGCCCGCCTGTTGATGTGGGAGGTGGGCAAGACCTGGAGGGACTCGTGCAAGGAGTTCGACCGGACGGTCGACTACATCCGTGAGACCCTGGACGCCGTCAAGGAGTTGGACCGGGCCTCCTCGCGCTTCTCCTGTCATGAGGGAATCCTGGCGCAGGTTCGGCGGGCGCCCTTGGGGGTCACCCTGTGCATGGGGCCCTTCAACTATCCCCTGAACGAGACCTGTACCACGCTGATCCCAGCCTTGCTCATGGGGAACCCGGTGATCTTCAAGCCTTCCCGGCCCGGCTCCCTGGTCTTCGGGCCCCTCCTGCAGGCCTTCCGCGATGCCTTCCCCCCCGGGGTGGTCAACGCCGTCTACGGCTCGGGAGCGCGCGTGGTGGGACCGATGATGGAGTCCGGCCGGATCAGTTGCCTGGCCTTCATCGGGTCCACCCGGGCGGCCGACCTCCTCAAGACCCAGCACCCCGCTCCCCATCGGTTGCGCTCCTGTCTGGGGTTGGGGGCCAAGAACCCCGCCATCATCCTGCCGGACGCCGATCTGGATCTGGCCGTGCGCGAATGCGTCTCGGGAGGCTTGTCCTTCAATGGCCAGCGCTGCACCGCCCTGAAGATCCTCTTCGTCCACCAGAGCGTCGCGGAGGACTTCGTGGCCCGGATGGCTCAGGCCATAACGGCCCTGCGGGTGGGGATGCCCTGGGAGGAGGGGGTGTCGATCACTCCCCTGCCGGAGGCGGGTAAGCCTGGGGAACTGCAGGACCTGGTCCAGGATGCCTGCCGGACCGGAGCGGAGGTGATCAACCCCGGTGGGGGCCGGACCCTGGCCACCCTCTTCTGGCCCGCGCTTCTGTATCCGGTCTGTCCTGCGGCCCGGGTCTATCACGAGGAGCAGTTCGGCCCCGTGGTTCCGGTGGTGCCCTTCAAGGATGTGGCCGAGCCGATCCGCTACCTGGTGGAGTCTCCCTACGGGCAGCAGGCCAGCCTCTTCGGGCAGGATCCGGAAGGCCTGGCCCGCCTGATCGACCCCCTGGTCAACCAGGTCTGCCGGCTGAACCTCAACAGTCAGTGCCAGCGGGGGCCGGATGTCCTACCCTTCACGGGCCGAAAGGACTCGGCCGAGGGAACCCTGTCGGTTTCGGACGCTCTGCGGGTCTTCAGCATCCGGACCCTGGTCGCGGCCAGGGAAAGCGCTTCGAACAAGGCCATCCTGGCCGACATCCTGCGCGAACGCCGATCCGCGTTCCTGTCCACCGATTTCCTCTTCTGAGCCTCAGGTCCTTGGTCGAGGGCTACCAGGTTGCCCACAGGGACCGCTTGAGTCGGACGGAACCCAGGTTGCCCATCAGGTCCCGGATGTAGCTGGGGTCGTAGATCAGGCCCACCCGGCCTGCCTCCAGGTCGATTCGACCCTTGCCGGGTTCGGTCCCCGGCGCGGGGTTCAGCGGGTCCTCGGGGCTGCCCCCATAGGCGATCAGGGTCCCCGTGATGTTCAGGACATCGCGCGGGCCCAGCAGGGCGTTGAAGTTCCCCCAGGTGTAGATCACCCCGGTCAGGTCCTGGTCGGCGTAGTCGAGGTCACCGAACTTCTCCAGGAGGCGGGCCAGTTGGTCCTGCTTCTTGGTTGTGAAGGTCGAGGCTCCGTCCTCGGGAATCAGGCCGCGAGCTCGCAGAGATTGCGCTGCGGCGTGGGGGTTGAGCTCCTCGGTTTCGGAAGGGTCGGTTGGTTCGCCACCCTCGTCGCCATCCCCCTCGCCACCCTCATCCCCATCGCCACCCTCGTCGCCACCCTCATCCTTGCCGCCACGTTTCCCCCCCCCACGGCCGGGACGGTCCTTGCCGGGCCTGTGGATGGGCTTCATCTCGTCGTTCCCGTCGGGGATCCCGCCCCCGATGGCCTCCAGGGTGATGTCTCCCTTGGCATACAGTGAGACCCCGGTCTCGGGATCGGACTCCAGGATGCTGGGACCCTGGAAGCGGATCGAACTCTCGCTGGTGACCGCGCCTGAGCCCAGGACCGCCCCCTGGATCCAGATCGACCCGGTGGCCGTCAGGACCGAGGCCTTCTGGTCTCCCTTGGGAGGCACGAACCCCACGACGGGTCGAAGGCCGGCTTCCAGGATGGTCGAATCGCTCCGCAGGGTCAGGCCAGTGACGTCGCCTTCAGCCAGGGGGTTGACGTAGACGTTGTTGGAGATCAGCACGCTCAGGGTCTTGGGGTCTACCCTGAACCCGTCCCCGGTGATGGCCGTGCTGGCGGCAGTCCCGTCACCGGCGGGGGGCAGCTCGGCGTCTTCCGGAAAGTCCTCGGGGAAATACTCCAGGTAGGGCGCCTTGTCTCCGGGCATCCGCCAGACGTAGGTCCCTGCCTGGATCTGGGCGTCGGACGAGTTCGGCTTGGCTTTCACAACCGAGTCCCAGGTCAACCGCTTGAATCGGTCCGACGAGTCGGCCTGTTTGACTTTGGCGTCCGCCGGCGTCGACCCGTTCACCAGGAAGGTCCGATCCTGTCCGACGACCACCTCTCCGTCGGCGCCGTCGTCGTAGCGGGCGCGTCCGGTCGGGCTGGCGACCTGGACGTCGGCCAGGCTGCGAATGCGCGGAACAACCTCGTCATCCCGGGAAGAGACCGTGAAGTTCCCGCCGTCGCTGAGTCGGGCATCCAGGACCCCCCCTGCATAGGCCACCGAGTCGATTCCGGCGGTCTCGTCCACTTTCAGATAGGCCTCGACCACCCTTCGGGTCACGGCGCGGTTGGCTCCAAAGGTGCTGGGGCGGTCCGGGGCGGTGTCCCGGACCCCCCAACCCGCCAGGCCCTCGACCAGGATGCAGGCTGTGGCTCGGGGGACGCGGTAGGCGGCTTCCTCGGAAGAGATGCCGATGCCGTCGGGGTTGGCGCGTCGGGCTGGGACCGAGGAGACGCCCCGCAAGTTGTTGATCGAGACCAGGGGACTGGCCAGGCGGTGGTCGACCTCGGAGGTGTTGTCCAGGCCGTCGGCTCCACCGTCGCCGTCCTCATAGTTGAACTTGATTCGGAACAGGGAGCGGCTACCGGAGGCGGTCTGCAGGAATCCGTAGACGTTGCCGTCGCACTCGATCACCGAGAAGTCGGGGGTTCCCGAGGGGGCCGTGCCCTGATCGTCCCCTCGCCAGTCGGGGTTGGCCTGCAGGCGGGTCATGGCATACTGCAGGCCCGAGTCGGCTGCCAACAGGGCTGCCTCACGCTCGTAGAAGTTGCCCGTCAGGGCCATCCCGCCGGCTCCCGTCCCGACCACGGCGGTGACCAGCATCACCACCAGCACCGTGACCAGCAGGGTGGTCACGAGCACGATTCCCGGTTTCCTGCCTTGTCGCATCTGGAGGACCTCGCGAATGCGCAGACTCTGTTCCAGCCACAACGTGTCTGATGAAGTGACCCCTTGATTATATCAGTTTTGGGCGTCCGGGGGCAGCGTCTGCGGATTCAGATTCAGGCGGGGCCGGGTGGATGCGGGCTTCCCGGCCGGGGTTCCTCCTCCAGCAGGTGCAGCCGCTCCAGCAGGTGGAAGACCAGGCTCAAGGCCATCCCGGTCAGCGTGGCCAGGGCCATGCCCTTCAGGGCCACGGCGCCAACCTGAAGCGAGACCTCGCTGATGCCCACCATGAAGACCATGGCCGTCAGGATCAGGTTGCGGGCCCGGTTGTAGTCGACCCGCGCCTCGACCAGCATCCGGATGCCGGAGGCCGCGATCACTCCGAAGAGCAGCATCGAGATGCCTCCCATCACCGGGACCGGAATGGTCGAGAGCAGGTTCGAGAGGACCTTGATGAAGGAGATGGCGATGGAGATCACGGCCGCTCCGCCGATGACCCAGACGCTGTACACTCGCGTGATGGCCATCACGCCCATGTTCTCTCCATAGGTCGTGACGGGGACCGACCCCACCAGGCCGGAGAGCATCGTGGAAATTCCGTCTCCGGCCAGGGAGCGGTGCAGCCCCGGATCCCTGGTCAGGTCGCGCCCCACGATGTTCCCGGTCACGAAGAGGTGTCCGATGTGCTCAGACAGGACCACCAGGGCTGCCGGAGTGATCACCAGGATGGCCGTGGGGTCGAAGAGGGGCCCGGTGAAGCGGGGCAACGAAAAGAGCTGCTCGGCGGCCACGCTGGCCAGGTCCACGCGCCCCAGCACGAAGGCCATCGCGTACCCGCCCAGCACGGCCAGCAGGATCGGGATCACCGCCAGGAAACCGCGGAACAACAGCGAGCCGAAGATGGCCAGCGCCAGCGTGGTCAGTCCGATGGCCATGTCGGCCGGCACCCGGGCCCCGTTGGCGTCCGGCAACAGACCGGCCATCCCGGCTGCCACCTTGCCCAGTTCCAGGCCGATCAAGGCCACGATGGGCCCCATGGCCGCAGGAGGCAGGACGATGTCCAGCCAACGGGTTCCCGCCCAGGCGATCAGGGCGGCGGCCAGGGTGAAGATCACGCCTGCTGCGATGAAGCCGCCCAAGGCGCGAGAGAAGTTCGCGTGGAAGTCCGTCCCGCCAGCGGTCAGGACCGCAATGGTGGGGGCGATGAAGGCGAAGCTCGATCCCAGGAAGGCAGGGGCCCGGCCTTTGCACAGGATGAGGTAGATCAGGGTCCCGATGCCGTTCATCAAGAGGACCAGGGCGGGATCCACGACCACCAGGTTCGGGTCGCCGGCGGCCTGGCGGGCAGCCTGGTTGAAGAGATATGGGACCAGGACCGAGGCCCCGAACATCGCGAAGAGGTGTTGCAGGCTGAGCGGCAGGGCCTCCAGCAGTGGAACCCGCTCGTCGACCTGGATCACCCGTCGAGCCATGGCTGCCTCCTAACCGAGTGCTTCGGTCTCCACCAGGCCGGGACCTTGGGGTGTTCCGACCTGGCCCACCAGCCACCAGAACACGCCCCCCACCATCAACCCGTGGAAGACCCCGGAGGGGTCCAGGGCCGTCCCCAGCAACTGCTCAAGGTAGCGTCCTGGCGGCGGGCAGCCGAAATCCGGGTACAGAAGCAGCGCCGCCACGGCCGAGAGGCTGCCTGCCAGGGCGACGTGGTGCCACTCCGAGCCCCGGGGGGGGTCCTCGCGACCCAGGAAGAGGGCCAGCAGTGGAACCATCAGGGCGGAGCCCAGGACCAGCGGCGCCAATCGAAGCCTTTCAAGGAGGAAGAGGTCCAGAAGGCAGCCGGCAGGGCCTGAAGCACGCTCGGGAAGACCGAAGCGGACCAGAGAGAGGCCCAAGAAGACCAGGCCGGCCCCGGACAGGAGGCGCAACAGGCCTCGGCGCAGTTCGGGCCGGTCCTGCAGCGGCAGACCTCGGAACAGGGCCACCCAGCGCTCCGCAGGGGTGCTTTCCTCGCGCAGGGGGCCAGGTTCTTCCGAGCCTCTGGACAGCAACTGCACCAGCCGAACCCAGGGCGAGCGGTGGAGGATCCAGTTCACGGCCTCCAGGCCACCCCAGAAGGCCACCAGGTTGCTGGCCAGGGAAAGCAGCACGAACGCACCGCCGGCTCCGTTTCGGCTCAGGGTCACTCCGGCCAGGTCCAGGGTCAGGACCCAGATCAGGGCCCGGACCATGCCGGGCAGGGCAGTCAGGGGGCTGGTCATTTGTTGCCTTTCGGCGCCGGGCCCGGCGCGCCCTTTGGGCTTCCGGGTCTGCCTGAAGGGCTTCTGCAGCCCGAAGAAGACAAATGGGGCCAGTCTATGTCGGATGGGCGAAGGAGGTTGTGCCGTCTTGTAAACATGATGCCAATGTCCTCCATGTCGGCTGTCAGGAGGTTCTCGGGGAATTGTCCAGGGTGGCCTGCTGAAGGTATCTTGAGAAGGGCGATAGCAGGACAGGTGGTGGAGGCGTGACCATGCAGATCAAGCGGACCGACATCCCACTCAGCCAGGAGCGGGCCTCGGTGCCAACCGATCCGCCTGTCCGCTCACAGTCCCCCCGGGACCGCGTGGAGATCGGCTCTGCCCCTGAGGGCTCGCAGGCGGCCCGGACGGTGACCTTCCAGTTTGACGCCCGCCAGGCACCCGAGGTCCGCAGCGTCGGCCTGAAGGGTTCCTTCGACCCGCAGACCGGCAAACCGGACCCGGAGTGGAACGCTGGGAAGTCCCTGCCGATGAATGACGAGGGCCGGGATGGAGATCGGGTGGCCGGGGACCGGGTCTTCACCGCCCAGGTCAAGCTTTCGGCGGCGCCTTCCCAAGAGCTCCAGTGGGGCGTCGTGGGAGACGTGGTCCGTCCCGACGGCTCGGTTGAACCTGCCCGCTGGCTGGTGATGAAGGAGACGCCTCCGGTCTTCCGGCTCGGCGACTCCGAGGTGCAGAGCTACGCTCCGGTCTCGACGCATCTCTTCGGCGTCCAGCGGCAGGGAGAGGACGGAGTCCGCTTCCAGACCTGGTCTCCCGCGGTCGGGCGAGGCGATCTGGCGGATTATCGGCTCTTCGTCGATGTCTCCTCGCCGGATGGGCGGCTGGAGGCCTCTCTTCCGATGAACAAGGAGGAGCGGACCGGGACCTGGACCCTGGAGAAGGGGTCGGGCTGGGCAGGGCTCCGGGGGAAGGCCTATCAGTACTCGGTCCGCAAAGAGGACGGCACCCTGCTGCGCGACAAGACCGGGACGCCGGTGGTCTACAGCGACCCTCACGCCCGCTACCTGCAGGGCGGACAGCGCGGGGTCGAGCGGATCTTCGTAGACCCCGTCCTGGGCTTCGAGACCGGCTGGTATGACGATAGCGGCTCGGGCGGCCCGAACTACGCGGACAACCCTCAGTGGGGTCGTTTCACGGTGGACTCCAACCCGGACGCCGACCAGGTGAAACTGGTCCTGAAGGACGAAAGCGGACGCCCTCTGTCCCGTCAGCAGTTGCTGGAACGCTTGGGGCAGCCCGAACAGCTCTCCTACGGGCAGGCTCCCGCAAAGGACCGCCGGGACGTGGACGTCCTGAAGTCCTGGGGTCTGGATCGCACCGAGCCGATCAGCAAGTACCTGTGGACGGACTCGGTGGCCGAGGACGGTTCGATCGCCATGAAGCGCGTGGACAGTCCCGGGGCTGGAACCGCCTGGGTCACGGCGGTCAACAACTTCCCCAAACTGGTGGGCCTGAGCTACGAGTTCCAGGTCTTCAAGGAAGGGCGCCTGGTCGGCGACCGCAACGCCGACGGGAGGCTGCAGGACGCCGAGCGCGTGGCCACCCCCTTCAACGATCCCTACACCAACGTGGTCCAGGCTCGGCCTGGTTCGGCGCGCAAGTCGCTGATCCGCGAGTCCAGCTTCGATTTCCGTCACGACGACGTCCCCCGCAAGCAGACCGACTATCGCAAGTTCGTGATCTACGAGGCTCATGTCGGGTCGTTCATGAGCTCGAAGGACAACGCCGTCCCGGCCACCTTCGAGGACATGATCCAGAACCTGGACTACCTTGAAGAGCTTGGGGTCGACTCGATCGAGCTGATGCCCACCCAAGAGTTCGGCGGCAAGAGGGACTGGGGTTATACCACGGACTTCTATTTCGCAGGAGCCGACGCCTACGGTTTCGCCATGGATCGGCAGGAGGCGCTCACTCTCAAGCTGATCCACCCCGACGAGCAGCCCGGCGCCGAGCAGGTCTGGGTCTCGGGAACCGATGCCATGAAGCTCTTCGTGGATCAGGCCCACAAACGGGGCTTCAACGTCTTTGCCGACGTGGTGTACAACCACACTTCGGGAAAATCCGACGCCGACAACCCCCTCTGGCAGATCGACGGCGACAAGCGCTCGTTCTTCAAGTGGTGGGGAGAGTACGAGTCCTACACGCCCTGGGGGGCCAAGCCCAACTTCGCGGATCAGCAGGTCAAGAACTTCTTCACCGACAACGCCGTCCAGCATGTCCAGGAGTTCGGGTTCGACGGGATCCGATTCGACTTCACCCAGGTCCTGCACAACACCGGGAACACGGCTGAACAGATCGAGGGCATGAACACGCTGCGCCAGATCAACCGGACGCTGCAGTTCGTCAAGCCCGGCGCCTACACCGTGGCCGAGGACTTCAGCGGGAACTGGCTGGTGGCCGCCGACCTGGAGGATTCCGAGTGGCAGGGTTCGGACCCCCACCGGGTCGAGAAGAAGGGCATGGGGTTCCAGAACGTCTGGAACGATCGCTTCCACGATGACCTGCTGGAGATGGCCCAGGGCGTGGGCAACGCGGATCGCCTGATGGACGGGATCCTGAACCATCACGGCGTGACCGGTTGGGATCGGGCCGTCAGCTACGCCCACAGCCACGACGAGGTGGGCAACACGGGCAACTGGATCGCCCGGGCGGCGGCGGGCAGCAAGGACGACCACGCGGTTCGGCAGCCCTATCCCAGGGCGGTGGCCAGGACGGCTGCGGCGATCACCTTGACCGGCCCTGGGGTGCCGATGCTCTTCCAGGGCGAGGAGTGTCTGGCAAACAACGACTTCAAGCACGGATTGACCTCCACCTGGGGGGCAGACATGGGGTGGATGAACTTCAAGGTCACCCCGGATCGTCTGGACCACTTCCAGCACATGCTGGGCATGGACCGCTCCCACCAGGAGATCGAACGTTCGCGCCTGGACCCCACCGAGCAGGTGCTCTTCGATCGCTTCCTGGGGATGTCGACAGAGGAGCGCGGGCAGGCCGGGCACCTGGCCAACCAGGCCGGTCAGTTCGTGATGAGTCGCGACTTGATCGCTCTGCGCCGCTCGTCTGGGGCCTTGTCTGCCACCGGCGGCATCCATCAGGTTCAGACCCACAACGCCGATCGCGTGGTGGCCTGGTGCCGGGATGGGGGCGGCTCGAAGGACGAGTTCGTGGTCGTCAGCAACTTCGCCAATCAGGATCGTCCGGGCTATCCCGTGAAGCTGCCCCCCGGCCAGTGGCGCGAGGTCTTCAATACCAATTCCCGCCTCTACGGGGGAACCGGCGCGGGGAACGGCGGAGGCCTGGTCGATGCGGGGAGCGGAGTCTACCTGCCGGCGGGGTCGACGGTGATCCTCCAGCGCACCTGATCTCCGCCGAGTTCGGCTTCAGAGGGCCCGGAATCCCTGGTCAGGGTTCCGGGCCTTCTGCGCTTCGCGGGGGTCGAGGGCCGGCGGACTCCGGAAGGCCTGGAGGCTCGGCCTTCGGGCCGGGCGCCTCCGCGGAATGAATGAAGCCCGGCCGAAGGCCGGGCTTCAGGGGACCCAGGATGGGGACGCCAGGGTCAGACCAGGGGGAAGGAGCCCTTCTCACGGTTGATCAACCGGGGTTCCTCGGTCACGTTGGCCACAGGGCCGAACTTCATCTGGGTCATCTCCTCCAGCTTCTGGAGGGGGACCTGGTAGACTTCGAAGCGGCCCGGGGTGAACTCGCCTTTGAAGAGGCTGCGGTCCCGACCCACCAGGTCGTCCTGGGACAGGACGAAGGCGGCGCCCTTCAGGCCGTCCTTCTTGTCGTTCCAGACCACCATCTTGTAGAACTGCATGGGGATCTGGGTGGGCGGCTTGACGGCCCCCTTGTTGTCGAACTGCGGGTCGTCGTCGCGGAAGATGGGCCCGGTCAGGACGGTCATCTTCTGCCCCAGGGCCTTGGCTGAGCCCAGGACGTGGTCTTCCAGGGCCAGCCATTCCTTCTGGTTGAGGGCCTCGTGCTGCATCGAGGCGTTGGTGTAGGCGAAGGTGTCGTTGCTGGCCTGGTGGGCCTGTGAGCCCCAGGCCGGGTCGTTGCGGCGGACCAGATGCCCCCGGTCGATGGGGTTCCTGCTGTAGGCCTCGTTGCCCAACTGGGCGTCCCGAGGGATGCGACCGTCGATGGACCACTCGCCGTCCCGGGGGATGCTCTTGGACTGGGAACCATCGATGTTGACGGCGGTGAAGAAGGCCTGGCGGCGATCCTTGTTCATCACGATCGAGAAGTTCGTGTAGTCCAGCACGGCGTTGTCGGGCTGGTCCAACCGATAGGCCACCTTGTCCCGCAGGGCCGGGGCCAGGGTGGGCAGGGGCAGCGACTTGCCCAGGAAGTTCTCGTCGTACCCGTTGCGGTTCGGGTAGTTGCTGCTGAGTTCTCCGACGTCCTGCTGGGCTTCCGCCTGGCGCATCCGGAAGAGCCTGGCGGCGTCCCGGAAGGCGGCTTCGGACTGGTTCTCGGCGGGCCGGTCGCGGACGAACATGTCCCCCGTGTTGCCCGGAGAGTTCCAGGCGGATCCGTCCCGAGGCTCCCACAGGGTGGGCTGGACATGGTTGGCGGACAGCTTGTCGATCACAATAGCGCTCCGATTTCAGCAGACTCCCCTGCAAGCATTCTATCAGAAGGAGCTCCCAACGACCCCTTGGGTTTGTGAACAACATGCGAAAATTCAGGCGTTTTTCAGGGGGCGTCCGAGATGGCGCGGACCCTGTCGGCAGTTGGAACCGCCGAGTCGTGAGGGATCGGGGTGGTGACGAGGTTCTGGCCCGGCGAGAGGTCAGGCCGGAGCCTGGAGGTCGACGAACTCGACCTGGATCGATCCCCCCTCGAGGCGCAGCAGGGCCAGGCAGACAGGCAGGTTCCCGCGGCGGGGGCCGGCGCTTCCCGGGTTGAGATAGAGCACCCCGTCGCGATGCTCCTGGTCGGGGGTGTGGGTGTGACCGAAGACGACCACTTGGGTGCCAGGGGGCACCCTGGATGGAGGCTGTGGGATGTGGGTCATGTAGATCGAGAGGTCGCGGGCCGCCACCACGGTGCTGACGGGGAGCCTCTCGGCCCAGGCGCCGGCGTCGCAGTTGCCTCGGACCGCCGTCAGCGGTGCCAGGGCCCTCAACTCCTCGAGGATTCCCGGGCCCCCCACGTCGCCCGCGTGCAGGATCAGGTCACATCCCTGCAGCACCGTCAGGGCTCGGGTGCGCAGCAGGCCGTGAGTGTCGGAGAGGACTCCGATCAGGGAGGGTCCGGCTTCATCCATGGGGCGCTCTCTTCCGAGATTCCAGCCGAATCCCTCCAGGCTTCCTCCAGGCCTCCGCAGTCTTCCGGGGGTCCTTGGAGCCGCTCAGGGCCGCTTCGCGGAGGGCCCCCGCCCAGGCGAGGCGAAGGCGCGAGCGTGCCCGAAGCCCTGATGCTCTGGAAATCTCTGGTGGCCCTCCTGGCCGGCTTTGGCGGCGGGGTGCTGAACACCCTGGCCGGCGGCGGCACCAATCTGACCTTTCCCGCGCTGCTGTGGCTGGGGGTGGACCCCGTGCGAGCCAGCTCCACCAGCACCGTGTGTCTCTGGCTGGGGCAGGCCCTGGGGGCGCTGGCCTACCGGGAGCAGATCCGCACCATTCCACGCGTCTGGTTGTTCTTCAGTGTGCCCGCCCTCCTGGGAGGTTGGCTGGGCGGCTGGCTCTTGATCCAGACCCCGGGCGAGACCTTCCGGGTCCTGGTCCCCTACCTGGTCCTGGGCGGCTCGGCCCTGCTGGCCTTCGAGCCCTGGCTGCGCCGTCGGGTGCCGGTCGGTGAGCACCATCGGGCCCTGCTGGCGTGGCGCCTGGGAGGGGGGGGCGTCATCCTGGCTGTCTCGGTGTACGGGGGATACTATGGCGCCGGGATGGGCTTCTTGATGCTGGCGGCCCTGGGAATTCTGGGGGTGGGCAGCCTGCAGCGGGCCAACGCCTTGAAGAACCTCTTCGGGTCCCTGCTGAACCTGTCGGCCATCGTCTTTTTCCTGGTGGTCGGGGCCGTGGCCTGGGACCTGGTGGGCTTCATGATGTTGGGGGCGGCCCTGGGAGGCTATCTGGCAGGTCGGGTGGCCGGCCGGATCCCGGAGGGCCCGCTTCGCCTGGTGATCGTCGGCCTGGGGCTGGGCGTCGGGCTCCTGCTGCTGCTTTAGGAGGAATGGCCCTGGCCTGGCGGAACCCTCCTCTTTCCGTCCGGGCCGGAGGGTCCGGACCCATCTTTTCAGGATCGAGTCCATCCAGATGAGCCTCCAGAACCCCGAGCGCGAGACCCCTGGCGTCTCGCCCCACGCCACCAACTTCATCCGCAACATCCTCGACGAGGACCTGGCCACGGGCAAGCACCAGACGGTGGTGACCCGGTTCCCGCCCGAGCCCAACGGCTACCNNCAAGTCGATCTGCCTGAACTTCGGCCTGGCCCGGGACTACCAGGGGCGTTGCCATCTGCGCTTCGACGACACCAACCCCGAGAAGGAGGAGCTGGAGTACATCCAGTCCATCCAGCGGGATGTCCGGTGGCTGGGCTTCGACTGGGGAGAGCACAAGTACCATGCCTCGGATTACTTCGAGCAGCTCTACGGCTTTGCCGAGGAGCTGATCCGCCGTGGGAAGGCCTACGTGGACGACGCCTCGGCCGAGGAGATCCGCCAGCGCCGCGGGACCTTGACCGAGCCCGGTCAGGACAGCCCCTTCCGCGACCGCTCGGTGGAGGAGAACCTCGACCTCTTCCGCCGCATGCGGGCCGGCGAGTTCCCGGACGGCTCGCGGGTCCTGCGGGCGAAGATCGACATGGCCCACCCCAACATGGTCATGCGCGACCCCACCTTGTATCGCATCCGCCGCCAGACGCACCCGCACACCGGCGACAAGTGGGTGATCTACCCGATGTACGACTTCACGCACTGCCTTTCGGACTCCATCGAGGGCATCACCCACTCGTTGTGCACCCTGGAGTTCGAGAACAACC
>DIWH01000017.1:145976-147342 GCA_002423485.1 Candidatus Xenobium occultum
GATGACCCGCGCATGCCGACCCTGGCGGGCATGCGGCGCCGGGGCTACACCCCCGAGTCCATCCGCCTCTTCGCCGAGCGGATCGGGATCAGCAAGGCTGAGACCTGGATTCCCTTCTCGGTCTTCGAGGAGGCCGTCCGCGACGACCTCAACCCCCGGGCCCCTCGGGTCATGGGTGTCCTGCGCCCTCTGCGCCTGGTGATCGAGAACTATCCCGAGGACCAGGTTGAAGAGTTCGAAGCCCCCTTCTTCCCGGATGACCCTCCGCGGATGGGTTCCCGGAAGGTGCCCTTCTCGCGCGTGGTGTACATCGAGTCGGAGGACTTCTGCGAAGTGCCTCCCCCGAAGTTCTTCCGGCTGGCTCCTGGCCGCGAGGTGCGCCTGCGTCGGGCCTATATCGTGAAGTGCGTCGGGGTGGTGAAGGACGAGTCCGGCCAGGTCGTGGAGGTGCGCTGCACCTACGATCCCGATTCGCGCGGCGGGGACCCCAAGGATGGCCGGAAGATCAAGGGCACCCTGCACTGGGTCTCGGCCCAGCACTCGGTTCCCGCCGAGGTGCGCCTGTATGACCGGCTCTTCGCCGTGGATCGTCCGGGCACGACCGAGGGCGTGGACTTCCTGGACGAGTTGAATCCGAACTCACTGGTCGCCCCGGAGGACTCGCGGGTGGAGCCTGGCCTGCTGGGGGTCGAGCCCGGGCGCTTCCTGCAGTTCGAGAGGCAGGGCTACTTCTCGGTGGATCCGGATTCCACGGCTTCGCGGCCGGTCTTCAACCGCATCGTCACCCTGAAGGACACCTGGGCGAAGATCATGCAGAAGGCCCGGTAGCCCCGGCAAGCCATCCGCCCTCAAAGACTGCGCCCCGTTCGGCTTTGCTGAACGGGGCGCGGTTCTTCTTCCTCCAGAGGTTCTTCCGAGGGCCTCAACCCAGCATCGAGAGCAGCACACCGGCTCCCACCGCCGAGCCGATGACACCCGCCACGTTGGGTGCCATGGCGTCGTTGATCAGGTAGTTCTGGGGGTCCTCTTCCTGGGCCACCATGTGGGAGACCCGGGCTGCGGCCGGCACGGCCGAGACCCCTGCCGAACCCAGCAGCGGATTGATCTTGTCCTTGGAGAAGAGGTTCATGAGCTTGGCGAAGAGCACACCGCTGGCCGTCGCGATGGCGAAGGAGAGGGCGCCCATGGCGAAGATGGCCAGGGATTGGGGGCGCAGAAAGGTGTCGGCCTGGGTACTGGCCCCGACGGTGAAGCCCAGGAGGATCGTGACGATGTCGACCATGGAGCCCCGAGCCGTGCGGGCCAGGCGCTCGGTCACCCCACTCTCCTTCAGGATGTTGCCGAAGAAGAGCATGCCCAGCAGCGG
>DIWH01000049.1 GCA_002423485.1 Candidatus Xenobium occultum
GGCCCCCCCCCGCCGCTCCCCAGACCGGGCTCGCCCGTTCACCCACCCTGCGCGGGAAGGAACTTCGGCGCGGCAGAGAATCCCGTCGCGATGCCCCGACGCGAAGCCTCCTCGAACCGCCGCCCCCCCCAGGACCCGCCGGGTCTTGCGGACCTCTCGCTCCAGTTTCGGGCCGTGGCCGCCGAGCGACTGGACGAGGCTCTGCGCCTCCGGCTTCCCGAGGGGGTCTCACGCTCTCGGGTCCGCTCCTGGATCCTGGCCGGGGCCGTCCGGGTCCAGGGGCATCCGATGCGGAATCCGGCCTGGGTGTTGGCCCCCGGCGTCCGGGTCGAGGTGCACGTGAAGCACCCCGCGCCGCAGACCGTGCCCGAGTTCGGTCCGGACCGGATCCTCTTTGAAGACGACGACCTGCTGGTGGTGGACAAGCCGGCAGGCCTGCCCATGCACGCCAACCTGGATCCGGCCCGCCCGCACCTGGTGGGCCTGCTCGAAGCCTTCCTGTCTCGACGAGATGGGCAACCGGGGTACCTTGGAATCCACCAGAGGTTGGACATGGAGACTTCGGGAGTGGTCCTCCTGGCGCGAAGCCTGCGGGCCAACCGCGGCCTGGCCAGGCAGTTCGAGGGGCGTCTCGTGCGGAAGTCCTATCTGGCCCTGGTCCGTGCGGAGGGGAGGCAGCCCCCCGCATCCTGGGTCGAAACCCGCCCTTTGGGTGATCCGCTTCGCAAAGGAGGGCCCGTGAGGCTCATGGAGAGCGCAGGGAGTCCGGCGCAAACGGATTTCACGGTCCTGGCTGCGTCTGGCCGGGCTCTCCTGGTCCAGGCCTGTCCCCAGACCGGTCGCAAACACCAGATCCGGGCCCACCTGGCCGCCGCCGGCCTGCCGATCCTGGGAGACGCGCTGTATGGAGGGCCCCGGAGGGTGGTCGGCGTGCCGGTCCCACGGCCCATGCTTCACGCCTGGCGCCTTGAACTCCAGCATCCGCTTCTCGACCATCCTCTGTGCGTGGAAGCCCCTTCCCCTCGCGACTTCGCGGATCTCTGTGACCACCTGGGCCTGACTGGGGTTTGGCAGGCCGGCGAGTCGGGCACGATGTGGCCTGATCCACCTCCAGAAGACGACGGGAGACCCTCATGAGCAAGACCATCCAAGAGCTCGATCTGCTCCTGGCTGATTTCCATGTGGTCTACCAGAACCTGCGGAACGACCACTGGAACGTGACGGGTCCGCAGTTCTTCCAGTTGCACGAACTCTTCGAGAAGCTGTATGACGGCTGTATGACGGCTGTATGACGGCGTCTCGGTGCACATCGACAACCTCGCCGAGCGGATCCTCACCCTGGGCGGAAAGCCGACCCACACCTTGAAGGGCTATCTGGCCATGGCCACCCTGAAGGAGGAGGAGGAGGAGGAGATTCCCGCCGCCATGACGATGGTGGATCGCGTGGCCGAGACCATGAAGGCCCTGAACCAGCGGATGCTGGAGATCGCCGGGTACGCCGCCGACCAGCGGGATCCGGGCACGGCCATGATGCTCGAGGAGATCGTGGCCGATTACGAGAAGACCCTCTGGATGATCCGCGCGACCCGCTCCTGAGAAGTCAGGACCCAGGTCGAGCAGGAGGACCGGGCGGAGAACCCCCGGTCCTTCTGCGTGGATCCCCGGTTGCAGTCTTGGAGCGAAGAGACCCCATGAACACCCTGGTGGAGTTGGAGCTGAGCCCGGCCCAGGCAGCCGATCCGGCGGCCATCCGGGCGGCCTGCGCTGCCAGGCTGGGGTGGGATTCTGGAGATTGGCTGGTCGTCCCCCGGCGTCGCTCGATCGACTCCCGGCGCGGCCAGCCTCGGGTCATCCTGACGGTCCAGGTGTATCGGGAGGAGGAACCGGCGCTCGAGCCGCCCACCTTCCAGCATGCTCCATCGCGGCTCCGCCATCGAGTGCTGGTCGTGGGGGCCGGTCCCGCTGGCTACTTCGCAGCCCTGGATCTGCTCTTGCGCGGGATCCGGCCCATCGTCCTGGAGCGAGGCAAGGACACCCGGGAACGCCGCTATGACCTGCGCGCCATCATGCGCGAAGGGCGGGTGGATCCGCACTCCAACTACTGCTTCGGGGAGGGGGGGGCGGGGGCCTACTCGGACGGCAAGCTCTACACCCGCTCCGGGAAGCGGGGCGACGTGGGCCAGGTGCTGCGCTGGCTGGTCGAGCACGGGGCTCGTTCGGACATCCTGGTGGACTCTCATCCCCATCTCGGTTCCGACCGGCTGCCCGAGGTGGTGGCCAGCATGCGCAGGACGATCCAGCGACTGGGTGGAGAGGTGCACTTCGGCCATCACGTGAGCGACCTGCTTGTGGAGGGCGGGCGTTTTCGGGCCGCCCAGGTCAACGGAGGCGACTGGGTCCCAGGCGAGGCGCTGATCCTGGCCACCGGGCACTCGGCGCGGGACGTCTACCGTCTGCTTCACAGGCTGGGGCTGCGTCTGGAGACCAAGCCCTTCGCCATCGGGGTCCGGATTGAACATCCCCAGGAACTCATCGACCACATCCAGTATCGCCAGAGACCACGGGACCCCTATCTGCCGCCCGCCAGCTATCGGATCGCGCGCGACGGGGTCTACTCCTTCTGCATGTGTCCGGGTGGTTTCATCGTGCCGGCTGCCACGGCTCCCGGTGAGTTGGTGGTCAACGGGATGTCCATGTCCAGGCGCAATTCGCGTTGGGCCAACTCCGGGATCGTGACGGGGGTGACCGAGGAGGAACTGCAAGAGCACGCGGGCAGCGGGTCCCTGGCGGGCCTGGAGTTCCAGTCTTCGCTCGAGCGTACCGCCTTCGTCGCCAACGGCGAGGGGTCCCAGAGGGCCCCGGCGCAGAGGCTGGTCGACTTCCTGGCGGGCCGGGATTCGGTCGACCTGCCGGTCAGCTCCTATCATCCGGGGTTACTGCCCTGGCCCCTGGCAAGGCTCTTCCCTCCTCGACTCGGCGCCGCCCTGCGCCTAGGGCTGGAGCGGATCTGCGGAGCCTTGCACGGATTCCACACCCGGGAGGCCGTCATGGTGGCGGTTGAGTCTCGCACCAGTTCCCCGGTGCGGATCCCCCGGACTCCCGAGATGCACCACCCTGGGTGCACGAACCTCTTCCCTTGCGGTGAAGGAGCCGGTTTCGCCGGAGGCATCGTCTCGGCGGCGCTGGACGGCCAGGCCGTGGCCAGGGCCGTGGCCAGGGCTTTGGGGGAGGAACGCTCGTGAAACCCTGGGAGGAGCTGGACCGCACCCGGGCCCCCCGCGGCGGGGTGATGACCCTCTGGAGTCGGGGGGAGGAGTATGCCATCCGGGTGGACGGGATCGAGTTGATGTCCAGCCGTCAACACGGTTCCGAAGAGAGCCTGGCCCAGATGGCCTGTGAAGCCCTGGCCGGCCGGTCGAACCTGCGCGTCCTGGTGGGCGGTCTGGGCATGGGGTTCACGCTGCGGGCCGCGCTGGATGCGCTGCCTGCCGACGCGACCGTCGTGGTAGCCGAGATCGTGCCCGAGGTGGTTTGCTGGAACCAGAAGATCCTGGCTCCCCTGGCAGATTCGCCGCTGGAGGATTCTCGAGTGGAGGTGGCAATCCAGGACGTGGCCCGGGTGATCCAGGACCCCACCGGGTGGGATGCCATCTTGTTGGATGTGGACAACGGGCCAGCGGCCGTGACCCGGGACGACAATGACCTGCTCTATAGCGTTTCCGGACTGGAGAAGACGCGCCAGGCCCTGCGAGCGGGGGGAGTCCTGGCCGTGTGGTCGGTCAGTCCCAACCGCCGCTTTGAAGAGCGTCTCCGCAAAGCTGGATTGCTGTGCCAGACCCACCAGGTCCCCGCGCGCACCGGTCGCAAGACCGGGAGCATGCACACCTTGTTCCTGGCTCGGCCGCGAGAGGTGTCGGGTCGACCGCCGGGCCGAGACGGCTCAGCCGGATAGTCGGCGGGCGGCCTCGAGCTCGCCCCGATTCAGGTGGAAGATGTAGATCTCCCGCAACAGGTCCACCAGATCGGCGTCCGCCTGGTTCCGTTTCCGATAGCCTTTGGTGGCCTGCAAGAAGCGGACTTCGTAGCTCTTGGGGATCTCTTCGAAGGGCACGTGGTGCTCGCGCAGGATGTGTCCGAGCAGGATTCGGGCAGTCCGGCTGTTACCGTCCTCGAAGGGGTGGATGTACAGGAACTCGTTGTAGAGGAAAGCGGCCAGATAGAGCACCTCGACGCTGTTGGCGGGCTTCCAGTTCGAGGCATCCTCCATCAGCTCGCGCAGAAGCGGCTCGACCTGCCGGGCCGGGGCGGTCTTGAAGTGGGGGTTGTTGCGGACCTGGACCTGATGGGCCCGGAAGTCCCCGCCGATCTGGGTGGAGGCCATGGCCACGCTGTGGTATTCGCGCACCAGGTCCAGGCTCAAGCGGCGCTTCTCATCCACCCTCTTTCGCATCCGCTCCCAGGCCCGAGAGTAGCACTTCGAAGATTCGGGATCGAAGAGCCCGGTGTTCTCGGGGACCACGCTGGCCTTGATGACCCGAGGGATCGGGCCCAGGCCCCATCCCATCGGGCTCAGGGTCGAGGCCCCCAGCATCTTGCGAGCATGGGCGGCTTGAACCTTGCCGCCGGATTGGGAGGCCATGAGCTTCTCCTGGATGACCGTCTCCAGGCGGATCTTCTTGCGGAAGAGCGCGCGGTTCCGGCGGATCCCCAGGTACTCGCAGAGCCCGTCCAGGAAGGGGTTCTGGATCAGCTTGCCGATCAGCGGTCGGAAGGAATAGACCAGAAGCAGATCGTTGTGGATCAGGCGGGCGAGGACCTCCGGTCGAATCAGCTCCGTGGGCACGTCCGCCGAGGTGAAGTAGTCGAACCCGAAGACCTTCTTCAGGAAGTCGATCATCGACTCTTCGAAGTAGGCGTTGTAGTCCAGATCGTAGGCCAGGGCAAAGGACAAAGCCAGGTTCAACGCCTGAGCGCGCTTGTTGGAGGCCAGAGAGTAGCGGTCGCCGTCGCGAACGATCAGTTTGTCGTCGACCAGTGCCTCGAGGGGGCGGAAGAGTGTGCTTTCCTTGGCGATGTGCAGGGAGTGGGCCAGTCGGGTCAGGGCGATCCCTTCCGGCCGTCCTCCGACCGAGGCGAAGAGGTCCCAGCGGGTCAGTTCGGGAGCGCTGGTTCCGGGGCCGGTCTGCAACAACGTCTTCCTCCGTTTCCTCGATCGCCCAGGGACGGGATCCTTCGAGAGGCGGGGGCTTCGACGCCGGGAGGGGGAGTCCCTTGAAGGGAAGCCGGCCCACGTTGGGAATCCGTCAGGATGCATCGAGTTGAATGTGTCTTTTCCCCGCACCGTCGAGGTCTGCTAGAGATCACCGGCGAGATCGGGCGGGCAGTCAGGGAGAGCGGGATCCGCGAGGGCATGTGCAATCTCTTCGTCCGACACACCTCCGCCGGCCTCTGCATCCAGGAGAACGCCGACCCTTCGGCCCGGGCTGATCTGGAGGTGTTCCTGGACCGGCTTGTTCCCTTTCAGGATTGGTTCTGCCACACCTCGGAGGGATGTGACGACATGCCTTCGCACATCAAGAGCGTCTTGACCGAGGTCAGCCTCAACGTCCCGGTTTCCCAGGGGCGTCTGGCCCTGGGCACCTGGCAGGGGATCTACCTGTGGGAGCATCGCGACCGGCCGCCCCGCCGCAAGGTGATGGTGACGATCTGGGAATGAGCCGGCGCGTCGGGGGCCTCAGGCCGAAGGAACGCCTGGAGGGTGATTCCGTCGCAAGGCGAAGCCAGGGCACCGCATGGAACGATTGCAGAAAATCCTGGCGGCCGCTGGCTTCGGGTCTCGCCGCCGATGTGAAGACATGATCCGAGAGGGTCGCGTGATGGTGAACGGCCGGCCCGCCCGGCTGGGGGACTCGTGTGATCCCGAGAAGGATCGGATCCAGGTGGATGGGGTCCCTGCCAACCGTCGAGCCCTGGGGCGTCGGGTCTACGTGCTGCTGAACAAGCCCAAAGGCTACGTCTCGACGGTGCGCGACGAGGCGGGCAGGCCGACGGTGATGGACCTGGTCGCCTCCGTCAAGGAACGGGTCTATCCCGTCGGTCGGTTGGACCGTGAGACGGAGGGCCTGCTGATCTTGACCAACGACGGGGAGTTGGCCTATGCCCTGACCCACCCGCGTCACCTGGTCGAGAAGGTGTACGTGGCCGTGGTCCAGGGGCGCCCCTCCGAGGCGGTCCTGGCTGAACTCAGCGCAGGTGTCCTGCTGGAGGATGGTCTGACCGCCCCGGCCCGGGCTCGACTGTTGTCGGACGGACGGGTTCGCCTGGGACTGCGTGAGGGGCGCAACCACCAGGTGCGGCGAATGTTGGCTGCTGTTGGTCATCCGGTTCTGGAGTTGCGCCGGGTCCGGGTCGGGCCACTGGAACTGGGCGACCTTCCGCTGGGCGCCTTCCGCCATCTGATGCCTCGGGAGGTGAAGGCCCTGAAGAAGGCGGCGTCCAAGGACAACCAAGGGTGATGGGCCGGCTCGACATGCTGCGGGTGGGCCTTCGTCTGATCTGGCGCTGGCCGGGCCTGCTGTGGTACGTGCTGCCGCGCAGGTGGAGGGGAGGATGGAGGAGCCCCTGGCGGACCTGAGGGCCGCCGGTCGTCAGATGACGAGTTCCTTGTTGCTCACGTTCTTCTTGGTCGCCTGGATGGTCTCGCAGATCTCATCGAATTGCGGGAAGAAGAACTTCTCGAATCGGACGAAGGTGTTCCCGTCACAGACCAGGGCGCTGGGGAAGAGCCTGCGCTGGTCCGGACGGGGGCCTGAGAACAAGACGTCCTCCCAGCGGATGTGGATGGGCTGGCCCTTGCCTTCGAGGTAGAGGAAGAACTTGGGACTCACCCCAATTCGCCTGCGAGCATTCTTGGCGTAGATCGTGGTCAGACCCGCAAGGCAGACGACGGAGACCAGGATGGGGAGGTAGCCGGTGAGGTAGCGAAAAGGGTCTCCGGACTCCGGTGGAAAGGCCATCAATCCGAAGCGGCCCATCCCAATCAGCGCCACCATGAACGGGGCTGCAATCCCGCAGAGCAGCCAGAAGTTGCGCAGGCTCACGCGGAAGACTCGCTCTTTGGGCCCGATGCGCACAACGTCCACGAAGGGCACTTCGGCGCGTCCACCGGGGATTCCCTTCCCAGAAATCGAGGTCATAGGATGAACTCCAGGATACCTGAGGCGACGGTCGACGAGATCCTGCGCCGCTGTGATCTGGTCGAGGTGATGGGGCGTTACGTCCAGCTTCGCCGGACGGGCCGGAAGTTTGTGGCCCTGTGTCCGTTCCACCAGGAGAAGACGCCTTCGTTGCACGTGGATCCGGAAAAGGGCTTGTGGCATTGCTTTGGCTGCAAGGTGGGTGGCACCGTGCTGACCTTCGTCCAGATGATGGAGGGGCTCAACTTCCGGGAGGTGGCCTTGAAGATGGCCGCCGAGGTGGGGATTCACGTCGAGATCTCTCGGGAGGCGGCCGAGGAGGATTCTCAGCGGGAGAGGGCCTTCAATCTTCTGGACCGGGTCGCGGGCTATTACCACGAGCTTCTGCTGCGCAGCCCTCTGGGGCAACCCGGTCGCGAGTACCTGGCCGAGCGGAGGGTCTCGCGCGAGACCGCCGAGCGCTTTCGCCTGGGCTGGGCACCCGAGGGGGGGCGGGCGTTGGCCAGGAAGCTGGAGCAGGCCGGCTTCTCGAGGCAGGAGTCCCTCGAGGCAGGGGTCCTGGTTGAGCGCAGCTCGGGCTTGCGGGATCTGCTGCGAAACCGACTGGTGTTTCCGATCTGCGACACCCAGGGGCGGGTCCTGGCCTTCGGTGGCCGAGCCCTGGGCGATGCCCAACCGAAGTATCTCAATTCTCCGGAATCCGCATTCTATTCCAAGAGGATGCACCTGTACGGGATCCACCTGGCTCGTGGGCCGATCTCGCGGGGGGACCAGGCGGTCCTGGTGGAAGGCTACTTTGATGTCGTCTCCCTGCACCAGGCTGGGATTCCCAGAGCTGTCGCTTCGTTGGGGACCGCCTTGACTCCCGAGCAGGCGAATCTTCTGCACCGCTACACCCGCACGGCCGTCCTGGCCTATGATTCCGACCCGGCAGGTCAACAGGCCACCCTGAAGGGCGCCGAGATTCTGGAGGAAGCCGGGTTGCGCGTCCTGGTGGCAACGATGCCTGAAGGGGAGGACCCGGACTCCCTGGCCCGCAAGGATTCCGGGGCCCTCACCGAGCAGATCGCTTCGGCCGTCGGCGTGGTCGAGTTCCAGATGGACTGCCTCCAGCGCAGCATCGACCTGTCCACTCCGGAAGGGAAAGAGGATTTCGTAAGAGAAGTCCTGCCGTCCATCGGGCGCATCCGCGACTCTGCCCGGCAGGATGCCTACGTGCGAAGGCTGGCCTATCGCACCGGAATCTCCGAGCAGAAACTGCACTGGCGGCTTCGGCGTGGAGGGCGCAAGCCGGAGCCGGCTCGTCAGGGACCGCGAGTGCTTGATGTTGAGGAGAGGCTGCTTCACCTCTGCGCTACGAATCCCGAGTGGGTCGCCGTGGTGCGGGAGATCGTCTCGGTCGAGATGGTCTCCAGGCGGGAGATGCGGCCTCTCTTCGCTGCCCTCCTGGGGCTGGGTAAGAGGACGGAACCCGTGACATTGGCTGAGTTTCTGCCCCATCTCCAGGAAGAAGGAATGGTTTCCAGGCTGACGGAAATATTGGCCCAAGAGCCGCTGCAGTCCACGCTCGAGGATGTCCGCAAGCTGGCGGTGTCGATTCGGGACCGGGCCCTGCGCGAAAGGCTGGAGGTCCTCCGCGAGGAGGTCCTGCCGGCCCTGGACGCCGGGCGGTTGGATCTCGAGGACCCGCTTTGTCAGGAGTACTTTCAGCTTCGGCGGCATTTCCACGGTCGGGTGATGCAGTGAGGAGGACACAGGTGTCGGACAAGAGCAAGGTCCCTCCGGAGTTGAGCAAGCTCCTGGCCGAGGGGAAGAGCCGGGGCTGGGTGAGTTCGGAAGATATCCAGGAGGCTCTTCCCGATTTGGAACCCGACCAGATCGAGGAGGTCCTCCTGGTATTCGAGAGCGAGGGCATCCGGATCAGCGACGGCACCGAAGAGGAGACCGAGGCGGAAGTGGTGGCCTCGACCCCAACGCCTCGGAAGGGCGCCAAGAAGAAGACGACCAGCACCGACTCCTGGCCCGAGGGCATGGCCCTGGACGATCCCGTCCGCATGTACCTCAAGGAGATCGGACGGGTCGACTTGTTGACGCCCGACGAGGAAAAGAGCCTGGCCCGGAGGATCGAGAAGGGCGAGGAGCAGTTGCGGCTGCTGCTGCGCACCGAGGAGCTCAAGCAGATCTTCCTGCAGGTCCTGCGCGATCAGGTGGGGCAGGGGGACGCGGCCAGGCTGGCTTTGGGGACCTCTGAAGAGGATCTGGACGAAGACGCGCTGCGGCAGGACATGGGGCGTGGCCGCGGAGCCGAGGAGCTTCTCTATCGCCTGGAGGCCGCAGACAACGAGGTTTTCGTCAACCTGGTCAAGGAGCTTTTGGAGCGCCAGAAGGCTGTCGAGCGCTTCTGGGAGAAGGCCCGGACGCAGTACCGAAAGATTCTCGTCTCTCGCTTGGAGGAGGAACTCCGATCCCTGCTGCGCGGCAAGGGTCTCAGGAAGGTCCTTCAGGAGGATCTGCGTGAGCAGGCCGCTCAGGTCAAGCCCGCACAGACTGCCCTGGTCGCCTCCAGGGAGCCCTCAGAACAAGCGGATCTGCGCCAGGCTTTGACGCGCGCCGAGTCCGCCGCCGACCTGCTAGCGCTTCTGGAAGCGGCTGACGACCAGAAGTGGCTGGGTCTGGTCCGCGGGCTTCTGGCCCGAAAGCAGGCCCGATTCCTGGGGGAACGCTGGGACTGGCCTCGGGCGAGGTTCCGCGAGGTCCTGGCCGGGCTTTCGGAGGAGCAGGACGGGACAGCCGCCGAGCGCTTCGAAGAGTTTCACGGGCGGGACCTGATCTTCGTGGATGGCGGCGAGGCCAAGCGGAAGCTGATCGAGGCCAACCTCCGCCTGGTGGTCAGCATCGCCAAGAAATACATCAGTCGGGGGATGCTCTTCCTGGACCTGATCCAGGAGGGCAACCTCGGCCTGATCCGGGCCGTCGAGAAGTTCAACTATCGCAAGGGCTACAAGTTCAGCACCTATGCGACCTGGTGGATCCGGCAGGCCATCACTCGGGCTCTGGCCGACCAGGCCCGGACCATCCGGATTCCCGTCCACATGGTCGAGACCATCAACCGGCTGATCCGGGTCTCTCGTCATCTCTTGCAGGAGCTCGGCCGCGACCCCTCGGTTGAGGAGATTACCCAGGAGATGTTCCCGATCGACCTGGAGGAGATCCGAGCCCAGGTCAGCACGCAGTGCGGTCGGGAGATGGACCTCGACGACCCCCTGGTCAAGGAGGAACTCCTCAAGAAGAAGAAGACCGCCGAGGATCGGGTCCGCGAGATCATGAAGATCGCCCAGGAACCGATTTCCCTGGAGACCCCGATTGGCGAGGAGGAGGACTCCCATCTGGGGGACTTCATCGAGGATGCCGAGGCGGTGGCCCCGGCGGAAGCCGCCAGCACCAAGCTGCTGAAGGAGAAGATGGACGAGGTCCTGCAGAACCTGACGGTGCGCGAGAAGAAGGTCCTGCAGCTCCGCTTCGGGCTGGAGGATGGACGCAGCCGGACCCTCGAGGAGGTGGGCCAGGAGTTCGGGGTGACCCGCGAACGGATCCGCCAGATCGAGGCCAAGGCCCTGCGCAAGCTTCGACACCCGACGCGCAGCAGGTGGTTGAAGGACTACTGGATGGGGCAGTGACCCGCCGGATGTTCTGCTCCTCATCCGACCCGGCTCTTCTGTCCAGAAGAGCCGGCTTGATTTCTGGAGGATTTCCCGTGAAACTGACCCGCTCTGCTCTGGTTCTGGTCGCGCTGGTCTTGTGGACCTTCGCCTTGAGCGGTCCTGGAAGCCAGGTTCGTGCCGAGGCCGAGGCCCCCTGGAAGGAGGCTGCGGTTCGCATGAGCCGATTGCAGGCCCTGCTGGAGTACTTCTATATGGAGACCGGCGAGTATCCTCCAAACCTGAAAGTCCTGGAGCGTTTCTTCAACCACGGGATCCCGGACGAGGCTCCCAAGGTGACCGTGCCCACGGATCCTGCCACCTCCAAGCCGTTCCTCTACGAGGTCTCGCAGGACGCGCTGCGCTACCGGCTTGCTCCTCCAGACCCAGGGGCCTATGGAGCTCAAGCCTTGACCCTGGAGACCTTGGATTGGGGATGGATGGCGGCGTTGGCCCGCCAGCGCCGGGCCGAGCAGATGGGCATGGAGTGCCGGCTCAAGATCGAGGTCCTGGCCACTCAGTGCGAGATGTATGCCAAGGACCACGAGGGGAAGTTCCCAACCCGGATCGAGGACCTGGTTCCGAAGTATCTGCCCCGCGTTCCTGTGTGCCCGGCCACGGGGCAGGCTCACCTCCTGGTGCCCACCTCCACCGGCTACTTCATCTCGTGCCCCAACCCCAACAGTCATGGGTTGAAGAAGTTCGGCTACGCCTCGGACAAGGGGATGGTCGTGGAGGCCATGGAGAACAAGCCTCGGCCTGCTCGACCGGCGTCTTCGCCCGGTTCGTCGCCGTCGCCGGGGCCTTCGCCCTCGTCTGGCCAGCCCTGAGGCAGCTCCCAGGTCGCCCTGGAAAAATGTTGTGCATGCATGTTGACGGGGGGCAAGCGCGGTGCTAGGATAGCGAAGCCCCCGGGGAACCGGGTGCGAGGGAAGCAACCGCCCCGCCGGCGCCGAGTGCGTGCAGGTCGAGAAAAAGGGTTGCGGGTTGACAGCCGACGGTCTCTGAAGTAGACTGGTGGCCGTTGACCGAGGAAGCCTGGTCTTTGACAACTGGATAACGGCGAAAGAGCTTGTGTGATTGCCTGAGCGTTCCATCCGGGTTTCGGCCTGGTTGGGATGAAATGTCAATAACGAAAAGAGCGAATCTGCTCCTAT
>DIWH01000065.1 GCA_002423485.1 Candidatus Xenobium occultum
GGGGGGCGGGGGAGGCTCCGGGGGCGGAGGCCCGCGGGGCCTCGGGGGAGGAGGACGGAGATGCGATGGGGGAAGAGGTGGGAGCCTCCAGACCTGCCGGCCCGCAGGCGGGTGTCGCCAGCATCCAGGTCAGTCCCAGCAGAAGGCTCCAGCAGAAGGCCCTGTTCATGCCGGGGCAGTTCCCCCTGGAGTTTCCTGCCCCTGCCGGGTTCCCCGAGGAGGTCCGTCGGCAAGGATCAGGCGAGGATGCCCTGGCAGGTCCAGGACGTAGGTGACCATCGACTTGCCATAGAATCGGAACCGTCCCCGCGCCTGGAAGCCCCAGGATGACAGTTGCCGATTGGCGCCCTGATTGTCCACCTCGGTGGTGATCTTCACCCGCCGATGCCCCAGGTTGAGCAGGTGCCGGAAGAAGACCCGGTTGATCTCCCCCGAGACCCGCGTCCCGCGAAGATCCGGGACGAACGAGCAGAACAGCGATTCCGCCGGGATCTCGTCGCCCGGGTGGCTGCGCGCGAAGTACAGCGGAGTGGCCAGAAGAGGCACCAGCGTCGACGGTCGGGCCAGAAGGGCCCGGAGCAGGGGGCCGAGCAGGCGGGGCCACCCCCCGATCAGGGTGCGCGAGAAGAGACCTCCCGAGTCGGTGGCTCCGGCGATGAAGCCCAGCACCCGGCCGTCCTGGACATAGACGAAGGCCAGGAAGGGAGGCTGGCGGAGCAGCTCGCGATACAGGGCCCGCAGGAAGGCCGGCCCCAATCGGGCCCAGA
Organism: Candidatus Xenobium occultum; assembly: GCA_002423485.1. GTDB lineage: Bacteria > Vulcanimicrobiota > Xenobia > Xenobiales > Xenobiaceae > Xenobium > Xenobium occultum. The sequence goes on from DIWH01000065.1 coordinate 768, forward strand.
GGCTGCGACCCATGGCGGCCCGGTGCAGGTCGGCCACCTCCGGCACATCCTCCTGGCCCATCGCCCGGATCCTGTCCAGGATCCGGGGGTCTTCGGGCAGTGGGCGCAGGTTTCCCCAGGGGCTGCTCAATCCCGGGGTGGCCTGCGGCACAATTGCAGGAAGGGGTCGGAGGTGATGCACCGCGACTGGGCGGCCAGGAAGTTGCCCACCGCGGTCTCGTAGGGGGTCGAGAAGGCCTCGTCCAGCAGGCGCCGGGACAGGGCCAGGGCGGTTCCGTTCACGGGAAGCAGATCCGCCAGGAACCGGTCGGTGGCCTGGTCGGTCTCCGAGTCCGGGCAGACCCGGTCCACCAGGCCGATCTCCCGGGCTTCCTGAGCGGACACGGCGCGCCCTGTGGCCAGCAGCTCGCGGGCCCGTCCCAGGCCGACGAACTTCGGCAGCCTCCAGGTGGCCATGCCGGGCAGGAAGCCCATCTTCACCTCGTCCAGGGTCAGGCGAGCGGACTCCGAGGCCAGGCGGACATCGCAGGCCAGGGCCAGTTGCACGCCTCCCCCCCGGCACGTCCCCTCCAGCACGGCGACGGTGGCCTTCCTGACCCGTTCCAGGGCGCGCAGGGCCTTCTCCCAGCGGTGCAGTCCGTGGGTGTCGGGCGGACGGTCCAGCCAGAATTCTCCCAGATCGATGCCCTCAGAGAAGCAGCCGCCGCTGCCCCGCACCACCACGAGGCTGGCGGGGGAGTCGTCCTCGAGGTAGTAGCAGGCCTCCTCGAGTTCCCGGACCATGGCCACGTCGATGCGGTTGCCGGCCTCCGGGCGGGCCAGGACCAGGTGGCAGACCGGGCCCTTCTCTTCCAGGCGAAGTCGGGTCCAGGGGCGCGTGCTCATCGAAATCCTCCTCCTGCCGGGAACCTTCCCCTCACGGCGGGCGACTCCTGGGCTGATCCGGATCATTACCGACCGAATCCCGCAGGGTTACGGTGGCTTGGAGTCTGTGTGAGTATCCGGACCGAGCATCGCCGAGGGATCTTGTGCACCCCGCAAGGCGCAAAAAGTCGTGGTTTGCTGATGGCAAATAGGACTTTTTGCAACACAGCGGGGGTGCAAGAGACCCGGCGAGGCGACCGACGTGGTATTCACACAGGCTCCATGGCGTGCCATGCCTGCCAGGGCCTGCAGCGCTCGCTTCGGCCGGTCTGCCTTTGAGGCTGGGGAGGGACCGACGACCGCCCGGGCCTTTCAGGAGGCAACCTCCCGGAGGATGATTTTGATGTCGAGTGCTGTCCAAAGCAAGAAGGTGCGGCCCAAGCCGTACCTGCAGCCCGAGTATTGCAAGGGCTGCGGCCGCTGCATCGCAGCCTGTCCCGTCCACGCCATCGAGAAGACGGGTGAGGTGAACCCCGACACGGGCTACATTCCCGTCTCGGTGAACCTGGATCTCTGCACTGCCTGCGGCATGTGCATCGAGGCTTGCCCTGAGCCCTACGGGTTGCACCCGGATGACGTACACTACCATTGGGAACTGCAAGAGCCGGAAGGCCCGACGGCCTCTCAGGCGGCGGGCCGTCCCGCCCCGGTGGATGTTCCTGCGCAGCGGATCCCCCTGCCCCCGACCGAACCCCTGATGATCAAGGGAACCTACGCCTCCGCCATCGGAGCGTTGCTGGCGGGCTGCCGGCACTTCTTCGGCTACCCGATCACCCCCTCGACCGAGGGAGCCGAATTGATGGCCAAGGTGCTGCCCCATCTGGACGGCGCCTTCCTGCAGGCGGTCAGCGAGGTGGCAGCGGTCAACCACCTCTACGGATGCGGTGGCGCCGGCAAGCCCTGCATGACGTTCACGTCGTCCCCCGGCTTCAGCCTCATGCTGGAGGGCATCTCGTACATGATCGGTGCCGAGGTTCCCGGCGTCTTCGTCAACATCATGCGCGGCGGCCCGGGGCTGGGCAACATCGCGCCCGAGCAGAGCGACATCAAGCTGGCCTGTCGCGGACTGGGCCACGGCAACACCCACGCGATCACGCTGGCCCCGGCCGATCCCCAGGAGATGCTCGATCTGACCATGCTGGCCTTCGAGCTTTCCTTCAAGTATCGCCAGCCGGTGATGGTCTTTGGCGATGGCTACCTGGGTCAGATGACCGGCAAGGTCTGCCTGCCGGACCACATGATCCAGCCTGGGATTCCCGACTGGGCCGTCTATGGGGACGCCGAACACCGCGGCAACCTGATCGTCTCGATCCAGCTCTCCGAGAAGGACCTGGAAGACTTCAACATCTACCTGAACTCCCGTTACCAGGAGATGATCGAGAACGAGCAGCGTTCGGACCTGTTCCGCTGCGAGGATGCCGAGGTGTTGCTGGTGGCCGCCAACACGCCTGCCCGCATGGCCAAGGGAGCCATCCGGATCCTGCGTGAGAAGGGAATCAAGGCCGGTCTCTTCCGACCGATCACCTTCTGGCCCTTCCCCATCAAGAGCCTGCTGCCCCTGGTCTCGAAGGTGCGCCGCATCGTCGTGGTCGAGGCCTCTCCGGGCCAGCTCGAGGACGAGATGCGCCTGGCCCTGAGCCACGCCGGGGTCGAGAAACTCCCTGAAATCCGCCACGTCCAGCGTTACGGCGGAATCCTGCCCCAAAGCGAAGAGATCGCCGAGGCCATCCTCGGCATGGAGGTGACGGCGTGAGCACCGTCTTCTACGAAACCTTTGAGCGCCACGCCCACGCAGAGGGCCTCAAGGCGCACAGCACCCACTACTGCCCGGGCTGCGGACACGGTCTGGCCCAGAAATACCTCTCCCAGGCGCTGGCCGAGCTCGGCGTGCAGGACCGCACGGTGGCGGTCTCGCCCGTGGGCTGCAGCGTGTTCATGTACTACTATCTGGACGTGGGCAATACTCAAGCGGCCCACGGTCGCGCCCCGGCGGTGGCCCTGGGCCACAAGCTGGCCAATCCCGACTCGATCGTGGTCTCCTATCAGGGCGACGGCGACCTGGCCTCGATCGGCACCGCCGAGATCGTCCACTGCGCCAACCGGGGCGAGAAGATCACGGTCGTCTTCGTCAACAACGCGATCTACGGGATGACCGGNNCCGGTGGCCAGATGGCTCCCACCACCTTGATGGGCCAGAAGACCGCCACCTCCCCGGACGGCCGCACCGCCTTGATGGGCCAGCCCATGAAGGTGGCCGAGACGATCGCCGGACTGGATGGTCCGGTCTACGTCGAGAGGGTGGCCCTCTTCGACAACAAGCAGCGCGCCCGTGCCCGCAAGGCCATCAAGAAGGCGGTGCAGTTGCAGGTGGAAGGCAAGGGCTACGCCTTCATCGAGGTCCTCTCGGAGTGCCCGATCCAGTTGAAGATGGACCCCCGGGATGCGGAGAAGTGGGTCAAGGAGCGCATGGTCGAGGTCTTCCCGTTGGGCGTCAAGAAGGACGTCACCCAGGACCTCGAACCTCTGCCCGCGCTGCCCCGACCGAGCTTCGATCCCGACGCCCTGCTCAAGGAGATCGGGGGGCCCGCCAGCAAGCCTCCCCAGCACGCCACGGGCTTCCCCAAGCACCTGGCCGAGGACGACGTGGCCATCAAGTTCGCCGGCTCCGGCGGAGACGGCGCGCAGACGGCGGCCCTGTTGGTGACCCGGGCGGGTCTGCAGGAGGGCTTTGACGCCACCCACATCCCCAGCTACGGCCCGGAGTCCCGGGGAGGAACCTCGTACGCGGACGTGCACGTCGCCGAGACCGAGGTGCTCTCGCCGGCGGCGCCCCGACCGCACGTGCTGGTGGTCTTCAACTCGCCCAGCATGAAGAAGTTCGCCTCCACCGTGGCTCCGGGCGGGACCCTGGTCTACGACAGCACGGTCGTGACCGAGGTGCCCCCCGTGGCCGAAGGAGTCCGCTGCTTCGGCGTTCCCTTCACCGAGATCGCGATGGAGCTGGGCAAGCCGATCCTCAAGAACGTGGTCTCGCTGGGTGCCCTCCAGGCAGCCACGCAGATCTTCCCCGAGGAGACGTTCCTGACCGCCTTTGAGCGCGGCCTGAAGCCCGATCCGAAGATCCAGGAGATCAATCGTCAGGCCTTCCGCAAAGGCGTCCAGGCCTGCCGCGAACTCTACCCCGACGTGAAGCGCTAGGAACCCTCACCAGGAGGGCCGTCGGTTCGCCGGCGGCCCTCCTCATTCAGGTCCAACGAAGGGAGCCAGGCCGGAATGTCAAGTCAGAAGGATCAGGAACTCAAAGCCAGGGCCGAGGCCCTGGCCTGCTCTGGGACGGGGCTGTGCGCCGAATCCCAGGCGGACGGGGTGCCCTGTGATGGGCCGGGGCGGGACTGCCTGACCTGCGAGCGGGCCATCCTCCCCGAAAAGGACCAGACCGGGAGCTGAAGGCCTGGGCCTCCGGGGGGCGGTCAGGGCAGGTGCAGGCCTCCGGTGGCCTCCAGCCAGTCGGCCACCCGGTCGGCAGCGCGGGGCAGGTCGTCGTCGCTGAGGTCCAGCTCCAGCAGGGGCAGCCGGGATTTCCTCGCCAGACGGCGCAGCAGCTCCTGCTCTTCGAGGAAGGGCTGCAGGTCGTCATACTGGCGGGGATGCCCCGAGACGCGCAGGCGGGCCTCCCGGGCCCGGGCGAAGTCCTCCGGAGCGCGGGTGCACAGGACCAGCCGGAATCCCAGGGGCTCCAACCGCTCCTCCAGCCAGCCGAAGTCCATCTCCAGGCCCCGCTGCCGCAGTTGGCAGGCGATCGTAGACAGGTGGAACCTGTCCACGATCCACGAGTAGTAGGGGAGAAGTTCGAAGAGTCGGGCCCAGGTCGCGTAGGTCTCCAGGGCCCGTTCTTCTTCCTCGGGGTCGAAGTTGACCAGGCCGCGGCCCCAGGGGTGGTTGGTGAAGCCGCACCACTCGGCCGAGATGACGGGCGAGTGGTAGCGGTACTTTCGCTCGCCGACCAGGCGCGGGTGCTCGTTCAAGGCAAAGGCCAGGTCGGTCTTGTGGGTCAGGCGGGTGCCTTCCAGGATCACCTTCGGACAGAGCTTGGGCATGGTCAGGGCCTCTGGACTCCGCGGGGAACGGGTCGTTTCTCAGGTTCGGGCCAAGGCCTCGGCGTAGCGGGCCACGCCGGTCTGGACATCCATGAAGTCGTGTTCGCAGCCGGCCCGGCGCAGGGCCTGCAGGTCGGCCTGGGTGAAGCACTGGTAGCGTTCGTGCAGGTCCTCCGGGAAGGGGATGTACTCGATCCTCCCCGCCCGAACAGCCTCCTCCAGGCTCAAGGACGGCCGGCCCTGGCGTGCCAGAAGCGTGTTGACCATCGTCAAGGCCACGTCGTTGAAGGGTTGGGCCCGTCCCGTTCCGGTGTTGAAGATCCCCGAGACGTCGCGGTGCTCGAGGAACCACATGTTGATGGCCACCACGTCGTCCACGTGGATGAAGTCCCGGCTCTGCTCTCCGGGACCATAGCCTCCGTAGGCCCCGAAGAGACGGACGGTTCCTGAGTCCTGGAACTGGTGGAAGTGGTGGAAGGCCACGCTGGCCATGCGCGCCTTGTGCTGTTCACGAGGGCCGTAGACGTTGAAGTAGCGCAGGCCCACCACCTGCCGGGCCTGCGCCGCGCCCCCGCAGCCCAGTTGTTCCCGGACGTGCTGGTCGAAGCGGAGCTTGGACAGGCCGTAGATGTTGAGGGGGTTCTCGGACTCAGGCTTCTCGGTGAAGGTGCGGCTGGATCCGTAGGTGGCTGCCGAGGAGGCGTAGATCAGGCGTGTCCCCTGGCGCACGCAGCCCTCCAGGAGCTGACGGGAAAGCTCGAAGTTGTTGTGCATCACGTAGCCGGTGTCACTGGCCGTGGTGTCACTGCAGGCGCCCTGATGCAGGACGGCCTCGACCTTCCCGAAGGCTCCCTGGGCGAAGCGCGCATAGAAGACGCCGCGGGGGGCGTAGTCGGCCACGCGAAGGTCCGCCAGGTTCTCCAGCCCCGCCCCCTCGTCGGGCACGTCGACCGCCACGATCTCGTCCACTCCGGCTCGATTCAGGGCGGCCACCAGGTTCGAGCCGATGAATCCTGCAGCCCCGGTCACCACAACCTTCACGTGCGTGTCTCCTTCATCCTGGACGGTCTACCAGCGCAGCAGGGCCAGCTCGATCGCTGCCCCGGGACCCATCGCCATCAAGATTCCGCGATCCCCTGGTCGGACGGTGCCCTCCCGAGCCAGCTCCCGCATCGAGAACAGGACCGAGCACGACGAGATGTTCCCATACTCTTCCAGGATGTGCAGGGTGTGGCGCACGTCGTGGTCGGAGAGATCCAGGTTCATCTTGATGCTGTCGATGACCTTTCGCCCTCCCGAGTGGACCAGCCAGTGGTCGATCTGGCGCTTCTTGAGCCCCTGGCGCTCCAACAGCCGGGCAACGGGTTTCTGGCAGTTGGCGCCCAGGAAGTACGGGATGTCGCGGTCCAGGAAGAAGGAGAGCTTCCCGTGGTCCAGCTCGAAGCGCATGGTGTGGAGGGCTTCCAGGATGATCTGGCTCTCGAAGTCCTCCAGGACCGGCAGGCCGGCGTCGTTCCCTGAAACCGGTGCCTTGGGCCCGGCCAGAAGGGCTGCCGCGGCCGCGTCTCCGAAGAGGGAGTTGACCACGGCGGTCCCGATCTGGTCGTTGTTCACATAGGCCGCCGAGCAGGTCTCGATGCAGACCAGCATCCCCAGGGCCTCGGGCCGGTAGCGCAGGAACTGCACCAGGGGCTGGAGGCCGTTCAGGGCGGCGTTGCACCCCATCCCGACCACGTCGATCCGGTGGATGTCCTGGCGGAAACCGTGCTGGTCGATCAACAGTGCGGTGGCCCCGGGGCAGAGATAGCCCGTGGAGGTCACGCAGACCAGATAGTCGATCTGCTCGGGAGCCAGGGCCACCTGCTGCAGGGCCTGCTCCACCGCCCGGCCTCCTTCGCGGAGGATCCCCGTGCGGTGCTTGGCCAGGAGCTCTTCGACCGACTCCTCGGGCATCCCCAGAGGTCCCGGGACCGGCATGGTCAGGTGGCGCTTTTGGATGTGGCTGTTCAGGAAGAGGCGGGCGATCTTCGGGTTGCCGGCTCCGAAGAGGCGGACCAGTTCCTCCTGGGTGTAGCTCGTCTCCGGGACGGCTGTTCCCAGGGCCAGGATGCGGGGGTTCATGATCTTGCCCTCCCGGGGCGGAAGGGAGAGTCCGGAAGACCGTAGAGGAGGGCCTGGGCCGCTCCCTCGAATTCCAGGGCATCCCCTCGGGGGATCGACAGGCCCAGGGCCTGCTTGGCCAGGCGGGTGGCCAGGGGGTGCCGGGCCGCAGCCCGCCCGGCCAGGTCCAGGGCCCGTCCCAGGAGCTCCTCGCCGGGCACCACCTGGCTGACCAGGCCGAACCGAAGAGCCTCCTCCGCCGAGAGCTGCCGCCCGAAAAGCACCATCTCCCGGGACAGGGAATCACCCAGGATTCGCGGGGCCCGCAGGCAGCCTCCCGCCGCCGGAATCAAGCCCAGGGCCGTCTCGGGAAAGCCGAAGAGCGCGTCCTGGGCCGCCAGGCGGAGGTCGCAGGCCAGGGCCAGCTCCAGGCCCCCTCCCAGGGCGGCACCACGGATCGCGGCGACGGTGGGCCAGGGCCAGCGGGCCAGATTCTCGAAGACCCGCCGCGCCTCCAGCTCCAGGGCGTCCTCGGGCCGACGCCGTGAGAGCTCGTCCCGATCGGCCCCGGCGCAGAAGTGTCGGCTCTCGCTTCCGTGGATCACCAGGGCTCGAACCTCGGGGTTGCGGGCCAGTTGGTCCAGGGTCTCGCTCAGGGCCTGGAGGAGTGGCCGGTCGTAGGCGTTGGCCCGCTGGGGCCGGTTCAGTCCCACCAGGGCGACACCCTCGCGGATCTCGGTCTTCAGGTGGGGCATCGAGGGCAGGTCGGACACATCACGCATTCTAGCAGTCCTTCAGCAGACTTCCAACGCGCGCAGCCGCAGCTCGCGCCCCGCGACGATCTCCAGGTGCGCCGAGCCACACTGGGGGCAGGGGTGGCCCAATCCGGGAAGGTGGAATCGGGCGGCGCAGGCCCGACACCTGGCCGCCCCCGGGATGCAGGCCAGGCGCAGGGTGGCCCCTTCAGCCACGGTGCCGGAGCTGGCCACCTCGAAACAGTGGCGGAAGGCCTCCAGTTCGACGGCTGCCAGTTCTCCCACTTCGACATCCAGGGCGCTCACGCGTTGGAAGGACTCCCCGCGGGCCTGTTCCTCGATCACGTCCAACAGGTGCATGACCAGCGACAGTTCGTGCATGACGGCGGGGGCTTCCAGGGGGTCAGGCGATGTCCTGGTCGGTCCAGAAGGCTTCGGCGACTCTCAGTCCCCAGGGTCTGACCTGTGTGAGGCCCGGTGTTTCGGATTTCGTTTGCGCTGGCCGTGTTTCAGGAACGCCCGGGAGGGCCCTGACCTGGAGTGATGGAGATCATTCTCGCCCCTGGAGCGGATGGCTATGATCGGCGCATCCTCGTTTCAAGGGGAGGACCATGCTGACCCAGGCAAAGAGGCCGGCCCCGCCGACCGACGACAAGCGCTGGAGAATCGTCGACGCCACCATGCGTCGGCAGTCCTACAGGCCCGCAGCTCTGATCGAGACGCTGCACACCGCCCAGGAAGTCTTCGGATTCCTGGATGACGACACCCTCCGCTACGTGGCCGGTTCGCTGGGCTTGCCCCTGGGCAAGGTCTTTGGTGTGGCCACCTTCTACCACCACTTCCAGCTCAAACCCAAGGGGGCCCACAGTTGCGTGGTCTGCCTGGGCACCGCCTGCTACATGAAGAATGCCACCGGCATCCTCAAGATGATCGAGGAGGAGGCAGGCGTCGCTCCGGGCGAGACCACCCCGGATGGCAAGATCTCGCTGATGGTGGCCCGTTGCATCGGGGCCTGCAGTCTGGCGCCCGGAGTCGTGGCCGACGGGGAGGTCCTGCCCCGTCCGACCCTCGACGACGTCCGCGCCCTCGTCAAGAGGTGGCTTTCCGAATGATGACGCTTGAGGAATTCGAAGCACTCGGCGCCAGGGAGCGCGAGGATCAATCCGGCAAGAAGGGACGGATCCGGGTCTGTCAGGCGGCGGGCTGTGCCTCCTGCGGCTCGGACAAGGTCCTGGCTGCCCTGAAGGAGAAGCTGCAGGCCGCCGGCCTGGAGCAGGACTACGAGGCCAAGGGGGTCGGCTGCATGGGATTGTGCAGCGAGGCACCCCTGGTGACGATGGAACCTGGCGAGGTCCTGGTGGCCAGGGTGACCCCCGAGGACGCCGAAGAGCTGGTTCGCAACCTGCAGCAGGGCACGCCTCCGGCCAAGCGGCTGCCCGAGATGCCCTTCTTCACCAAGCAGCGCAAGATCGCCCTGGAGCATTGCGGAGTGGTGGACCCGGAGCGAATCCAGGACTACCTGGCCCGAGGCGGTTATTCGGGGCTGTACAAGGCCCTGACCGAGATGACCCCTCTGGAGGTGGTCCATGAGATCACCGCCAGCGGTCTGCGAGGCCGCGGCGGCGGCGGATACCCCACGGGCCTGAAGTGGGGCACGGTCCACAAGTCGGCCGGCGACGTCAAGTACGTGATCTGCAACGCCGATGAGGGCGACCCCGGGGCCTTCATGGACCGCAGCGTCNNGCATGGCCATCGCCGGCTACGCCGTGGGGGCCCGGACAGGATACATCTACGTCCGTGCCGAGTATCCCCTGGCCATCAAGACCCTGCGGACCGCCATTCGCCAGGCCGAGCGCCAGAAGATCCTGGGAACCGGGATCTTCGGATCCTCGCACTCCTTCCAGATCGAGCTGCGCATCGGGGCGGGGGCCTTCGTGTGCGGCGAGGAGACGGCCCTGATCGCCTCCATCGAGGGGAACCGCGGCCAACCGCGCAACCGTCCTCCCTACCCGGCCGTGGCGGGCCTCTTCGGTTGTCCGACGCTGATCAACAACGTCGAGACCTTTGCCAACGTGCCGGCCATCATGCGCGAGGGGGCCGAATGGTTCGCCTCGGTCGGCACCGAGAAGAGCAAGGGAACCAAGGTCTTCGCCCTGGCCGGTGCCATCAACAACACCGGCCTGGTCGAAGTGCCGATGGGGACCACCCTGCGCGAGCTGATCCTGGAGATCGGTGGCGGCTGCCCTGGGGGCAAAGCGGTCAAGGCGGTCCAGACCGGGGGGCCCTCAGGAGGCTGCATCCCGGCCGACAAGCTGGACACCCCGGTCGACTACGAGTCCCTGATGGCCCTGGGCTCGATGATGGGCTCGGGGGGCATGATCGTGATGGACGAGACCACTTCGATGATCGAAGTGGCCCGGTTCTTCATGGACTTCTGCCGCAGCGAGTCCTGCGGCAAGTGCGTGCCGTGCCGGGTTGGAACCCAGCAGATGTACACCGTGCTGGACCGCATCTGCGAGGGCCAGGGCTCGTTCGAGGACCTCGATCTGCTCGAGAGGCTCTGCGAGATGGTGAGGAACACCAGCCTGTGCGGACTGGGCAAGAGCGCTCCCAACCCCATCATGAGCACGATGCGCTACTTCCGTGAGGAATACACCGAGCGGATCCACAAACCCGAGTCCGTCGGGACCCGCTGAAAGGAGCCTGGAGATCCATGCCACCCCTTGTCGGCGTAGCGCCGGGAGTGGTCACGCTGAAGATCAACGGCGTCGACTGCAGCGCCCGGGATGACCAGACGGTTCTGGAGGTCGCCCGGGAACAGAACATCCATATCCCCACCCTGTGCCATCTTGAAGGTCTGGAGAGCGTGGGTGGTTGTCGCCTCTGCCTGGTCGAAATCCAGGGGATGCGGGGCCTGGTCGCGGCTTGCGTGACCAAGGTCACCGAGGGCATGGAGGTTCAGACCTCCACCCCTCAGATCGAGGCCTATCGCAAGATGATCGTGCAGATGCTCTTCACCGAGCGCAACCATGTCTGTTCGGTGTGCGTGTCCAACGGTCACTGCGAACTTCAGGACCTGGCCGTGGAGATGGGGATCACCCACGTCGAGATTCCCTATCTCTTCCCGAAGTGCGAATTGGATGCCTCGCATCCGCGCTTCGTGCTGGACCACAACCGTTGCGTGCTGTGCCAGCGCTGCGTCCGGGTCTGCGACGAGATCGAGGGAGCCCACGTCTGGGACAACCAGGGCCGTGGGATCCACTGCCGGGTGGTCACCGGGCTGGATGAACCCTGGATCACCTCGGACACCTGCACCTCCTGCGGAAAGTGCGTGCACGTCTGTCCGACCGGGGCCCTCTTCGAGAAGGGGCGTTCGGCCGGGGAAATGGCCAAGAAGGCCCCGCAACTGCCCTATCTGCAGAATATCCGGAAGGGAGCCGCGCGGGGATGAGCAAGGCCAAGGTTGCCACCATCTGGCTGGACGGTTGCTCGGGCTGCCACATGTCCTTCCTGGACATCGACGAGCGGCTTCTGGAACTGGCTCAGCACATCGATCTCGTCTACAGTCCCCTGGTGGACGCGAAGGTCTTCCCCGACATGGTGGACGTCGCCCTGGTCGAGGGGGCCGTCGCCAGCGAGGAGGACCTGGCCAAGATCCTCAAGGTCCGGGAGCACTCGAAGATCCTGGTGGCCTTCGGCGACTGCGCCGTGACCGCCAACGTTTCCGGCATGCGGAATCCCGTCGGCAAGGAGGCCTGCCTCCAGCACGCCTATGTCGACCTGGCGACCTTCAATCCCGGGCCCCCCACCTCGGTGGTGCCCAAGCTGCTGGACAAGGTGCGCCCGGTCCACGAAGTGGTCAAGGTGGATGTCTATGTCCCCGGCTGCCCGCCGTCGGCTGACGCCATCTTCGCGGTCGTCTCCGAACTTCTGGCAGGTCGCATTCCGGACGCCGCCGGCCTGACCCGGTTCGGCGCCTGAACCCCGAGCCGGCCGGGCTCTTCGGAGCCGGCCGGGCTCGCATTCCTTTTTGGGAAGAGAGGCCCCCATGGCGAGGACCATCCTCATCGACAACGTGACCCGCATCGAAGGGCACGGAAAGATCACGATCAACCTGGACGATTCGGGGGATGTGGCCGACGCCCGGTTCCACGTCACCCAGTTCCGGGGCTTCGAGAAGTTTGCCCAGGGGCGGCCCTTCTGGGAGATGCCCTCCCTGACGGCCCGGACCTGCGGCATCTGCCCGGTCAGCCACCTGGTGGCCTCGGCCAAGGCCTGCGACGAGCTGTTGGCCGTCCGGATTCCCCGAGTGGCGGCGGACCTGCGTCGCGTCATCAACCTGGCGCAGATTCTGCAATCCCACGCTTTGAGCTTCTTCTACCTGTCCTCGCCGGACATGGTGATGGGCTACGACTCGGACCCGGCGCGCCGGCACATCCTGGGCGTGGCCCAGGACGACCCGCAACTGGCGGCCGACGGGGTCAAGTTGCGCTCCATCGGCCAGAAGATCATCGAGATCCTGGGCGGCAAGCGGATTCATCCTGCCTGGGTGGTGCCCGGCGGGGTCAACGATCCCTTGTCGGTGGACGAGCGCGACAAGATTCTGGCGATGCTGCCCGAAGGCTTCGAGATCATGAAGCGCACCCTGAGCTGGTTCAAGGGAGCCGTGGGGTCCTTCCAGGAGCAGATCCGCACCTTCGGCAACTTCCCCAGCCTCTTCATGAGCCTGGTGGCGTCGGGGCGGCTGGAGGCCCGCAAGGGAGAGCTGGCCCTGTATGAGGGCTGGCTGCGCTTCACCAACGAGAACGGGGAGATCGTGCGTGACGACGTGGATCCTCGACGCTACGACGAGGTGCTCGGCGAGGCCGTCGAAGACTCCAGCTACCTCAAGAGCCCCTACTACAAGCCCATGGGGTATCCCGACGGGATGTACCGGGTGGGGCCCCAGGCCCGCCTGAACAACATCATCGGCACCGGAGAGCCCCTGTCCAACGTGGAGTTCATGGAGTATCGCGAGATGTATCGCGACTCGCTGAACAGCTCCTTCCACAACCACCACGCCCGCCTGGTCGAGATGCTCTTCTGCCTGGAGAAGATCCAGCACCTGCTGAACTCCAAGCACATCATGGACAAGCACTGCCGGGCCCTGGCCGAACCCAACGAACTGGAGGGGGTGGGCGTCTCGGAGGCTCCCCGAGGCACGCTCTTCCACCACTACAAGATCGACGAGAACGGGATCATCCAGTGGGTCAACATGGTCATCGCCACGGGGAACAACTCCCTGGCCATGAATCGCAGCGTGACCCAGGTGGCCCGGGAATACGTCAAGGCGGATCGCTTGCAGGAGGGCATGCTGAACCGGGTCGAGGCGGTGATCCGCTGCTATGACCCGTGTCTGTCCTGCTCGACCCACGCCATCGGCCACATGCCCTTGGACATCACGCTTCTGGCCCCGGATGGCCGGGTCCTGGATCACCTGCGCCGCGACGCTTGAGCCACCCGTCCTCACCGCCTACCCCTGGGGAGACGCCTCCCCAGGGGCGGGTCCTGCTCCTGGGGTACGGCAGCGACCTGCGCGGGGATGACGCGCTGGGTCGCCTGTTGGCCCAGGCCGTCGCCGGCTGGCCAGGGGTACGGGCGCTGTCGGTGCACCAGTTGACCCCCGAGCTGGCCATGGATCTTCAGGACTGCGACTGCGTGGTCTTCGCCGATGCCTCGGCCTCCGGCCAACAAGCCACCCTGGAGCCAGTCTCACCCCGGACCTTCCGGCCCGACGCCCACCACGCCTCGCCGGGCGGCCTTCTGGAGCTGGGGCGTCTCCTGCACGGCCAGGTTCCCGAGGCCTGGCTTCTGGCCATGCCAGGGGAGGACTTCAGCCTGCGCGAGGGCCTCAGCCTGCGGGGAGAAACCTCGCTTTCCCAGGCGCTGGAGTTGCTGGCCGCCTTCCTGCGCCGGACGTCTTGACACACCCTGAACCTTCCCCGAGGATTGGTATCTTGTCCGAGATCGACGCCCGCCTGATCGAGATTCCTTCCGAGCAGTTGAGTCCCGAGGCCTTGCAGGGGGTCCTGGAGGAATACTGCACCCGCGGAGGCTACGAGTCCGAGATTCCCCTGGATTCCAGGATTGCCGAGATCCGTCGCCGCCTGGCGGCCGGCAAGGCCCGCCTGGTCTTCGACCCCGAGGAGGGGATGGTCAACGTGGTCGAACGGAGGGGTTGAAGCGATGCCGCGCGGGCCCTTGCTCGGGCTGCTGGAGGCCTACGGGCAGACCTGGGGCGCCGGCTGGCTGGACTTCCCCGGGCGCGATGTGGAGTCCGAACGGGCTGCCTTGGCCTGCATGCGGAGCTTCGTGGAGTCCACCGCGGACTGCTTCGAGCGGGCGCACCCCGCAGGGCACGTGACCGGCTCGGCCCTGGTGGTGAATCCCTCCCTGGACCGGGTGCTCTTGATGCTGCACGGAAAGCTGGGCCGCTGGCTGCAACTGGGGGGTCACGCCGACGGGGACCCGCGCGTGGAGCGGGTGGCCCTGAAGGAGGCCGGCGAAGAGTCCGGTCTGGGCGAGTTGGGCTTCCTGTCCTATGAGGACCTGCTGGGAATCCCTGTGCCCCGGCCGCTGCCCTTCGACCTGGATGTCCAGGCCATTCCGGCCCGCGGTGCGGTGGGAGGGCACTTCCATCACGACGTGCGCTTCCTGGTGGTGGCCCGGGGCACCCTGCAGCCTCAGGCCAACTCCGAGAGCCGGGACCTGGCCTGGTGGACCCTGCCCGAGGCCTTCGCCCTGACCGAGGAGGCCAGCATGCACCGGCAGTTCCGAAAACTCGAGGCGCTGGCCGCGCGTCTGAGGGGCTGAAGACCTCGGCGATGCTCGGTCCGGAGTCTCACACAGGCTGCCAGGGGTTTGCGGCTGGCTTCCTAGTTCACAAGTCCGGCCGGCGGCATCCTCCGCCAGATCCGCACCATGCCCAGGTTCACAGTCCGTCGGGCGCCGGGTCCGGCCTCCAGGTCCAACTGCACGAGGTAGGCCCCCTCGTGCTCCGGCGTGCGCAACCACAGCGTGCCTGAACCAAGGTCGACCGGCAACTGCCTTGGCGGCTCGCGGTCGCCGGCGTTGACCGGTTCCAGCCTCAACTGCGCTCCCGTGGGCGCGATCGCTCCCTGCAGCGTCAACCGCACGGGCACCAGGGAGCGGGAGGGGGCGGTGGTCTGCAGGTCGGAAGAGACTCGAAGCGCCTCGAGGTCTGCCTGAGGGTCCAGGCGCAAACCGGACCAGCCGCGCGCTTCCACCGGATCGCCGTTGCCCTGTCTCCACTCCAGGCGGTAGTCCCCTGGAGCGAGAGGCAGGACCAGGGGGACTCGTCCGGTCCCTCGCACCGGGAAGTCCGCCCCCAGCGGGCGGCCATCCCGCCAGACGACGAACTCGACCGCCTGGTTCGCGGGCTGCACGGCAAGCCACGTCAGATGCCCCGCTTTGACCGGGCTTGTGGGGGTCACCTCGATCGGGCCTGCGCCACCGCCGGCCTCCTCCGTCGGCACCCGGTAGGCCGTCCAGCCAGCCGAGCGCCGCTCCACCGGCAGACCGGGCCAGGACTCTCCGCGGATCACCAGCCGATCCAGCCGGGCTGCCGACAGCGCAGCCGGGTCCAGGGTGGCCCGGAAGGCGGCGGCGCCCGGCACCAGCGCCGGTCGGCCCTCGAGCCAGGTCCACCCCGCCAGCGAGTGGCCGGAGGTGCCTGCCAGGAACGCCGCCACCTCGTATGGTTCGCTCTTCGCACCGGGGGTCACCACCAGCGAACGTCCCGACTGGCGGGACAGAAAGGCGGCCAACTCCAGGTCGTCGGGCTGCAGGCCCCAGCTCGCCGGCGCAAAGCGCACCTGGTCGGCGGCGCGGAGTGGAGGGAAGAGGGCCAGCACGTTCAGGTCGCGCTTGTGTGCGGCCAGCAGGATGCGCTGATTCAGCATCCGCTCGCCCGGCTCGACCGTGGCCACCAGGGCCACCGCGAAGATCAGGGCTCCGGCCGTCCGCCAGGGAATCCTCAGGCGCAGGCCCTCGTGTCGGGAGAGGCGCAGCCTGTCCGGGTCCGCCTGGCGCAGGCTCTGGCCGACCAGCGCTGCCAAGGCCGCGGGCGGCCCCTGGGTCAGAAGCAGCAGCCCCACGGCCGAACGGGCCTGCCAGATCGCCCAGGCCGCCAGCGGCCAGCCCAGCAGGGGCACGTACCAGGCCAGCACCAGGGCCCCCAGCGCCCACGACACCCGTCGGTCGTCCGTGGGTGGCGTGCCCAGCCAACGCGAGGCCCAGCCCGCCCCCGCCAACAGCAGGGCGCCCAGCGGGTTGAGGACGGCCAGGGCCAGGACCAGGGGCGCGGCCGCCCACGGTCGGCCGCCCGGCAGCACGAAGAGCGCGCAGGCCGTCAGCAGGTGTTCGGCGGCCAGCAGGGGCTCGGTGCAGACCAGCCACGAGCTGGTCGTCCCCGTCACCGCACCGGCGGTTCCGAGCACGGCGGCCGAGACGCCTGCGTGTCGCCGCAGCGCCCCGTACAGCACGAAGACGGCCAGCACCTGAAGGGCCCCGGCCAGGACCACGGGGTCCAGTCCCAAGCCCACGAGTGCTCGCTCACCCAGGCTCGGCTCCAGCCCCAGAGGGACCGTGGGGTTGCCCATCAGCGGTTCCAGGCGGCCCAACACCGCGGGATCGGGATCCAGTCGCGCCGAGCCCAGCGGATACAGCCAGGCTGCCAGGGCCAGCAGCACCAGGAAGGCCCACCTCATCGGACGTCCACCTCCGGGCCTTCAAGCAGGACGGGACGGCCTTCCCGGGGCGCCAGGAGGAGGTCCATCCGGTAGCGTCCGGGGATGGCGGGCAGGACTCCCGGCAAGCGCAGCGTCGCCTTCCCGAAGGCGGGAAGGGCCAGGTTCGCCGACACCAGGTTCGTGCCCAGGCGGTCCATGTAGTGGGAACCCTCCCAGAAGCCCACGGAGGCGAAGAATCCTTCTTCCAGGATCAGGGGCCGGTCGGAGGGGTTTTCCAGAATCGCTTCAACGAACCCCTCCCGAAGCCTCATCTCGGAAAGCCGCAGCGCGGCCACCCGGGCACCGGCGTCGGCGATGACGGTGCAGCCCCGCCCCTCCAGGCGATGCGAGGCCCGTTCGTTGCCCAGGCAGAAGCTGAAGTGATAGGTGCCGTCCAGCGGTGGGATCACCAGGGGAATTTCCACGACCGTCTTCTCGCCAGGAGCCAGGGCCAGGTCCACCGGCATCAGGAGGCGCTCCAGGTCGGGGGTCTCGTAATCTCCTTCGGCCCTCCGGGCAACCCAGAACAGGGCCAGGTCCCGGCCACTGAAAGGGGACGAGGAGGCGTTCTCCAGCGTCACCCGAGCGAGGTGGCAGGTCTGGGAGCGCGCGTGGCCAGGCGCTTCGATCCCGACCACCCGCAGCGGCGACGTGTCCTGCACCAGGGGCCCGGTCGAGAGGGGCTTCAGGTCTACCCGGAAGACCCGGCGGCTGCCGCCTTCGCCCGTCTCCTGGAAGGCCATTTTCAGGCCGGCGCCGGAGCGCAGCGACGGGTGCCGCCGTTCGTAGACCCAGCGCACGGGCATGCTTCGGAGAAGCCGCGGATCCAGGGTGCTCCAGAAGGCCAGCGCCGGGGCATTCATCCGGAAGGCACGGGTGCCGATGGGGTCGGTGTCCACGGGCATGGCGTGCCCGACAGGCAGGGCCGCCGTGGTGACGCTCAGGACGGACGAGAAATCGATGTTGTAGCTGTTTTCGGTGCGAAAGTCGCTGAGAACTCCGTCGCCGGGCCGAGCCAGCTTCGCCAGGCGCCTGGCAGCGGCCCAGTCGACCGGTTCAAAGTCCAGGCTCTCCTGCTGCAGGAAGTACTCCGGCAGGGGGACGGAGCGAAAGAGGCCGGCCAGCCAGCGGCCGTCCACCGGGGGGAACTTCGGCAGGTCCTTGAGGTATTGCCCCGAGGTGAGCGTGGCCAGCCAGACGAATCCGAGCAGCCCCGCCAGGACCAATCCCCGCGGCCGGATGCCGACTTCCACCGCGTTGAGGTCGTGCTTCCAGGTGAAGGCCGGGCCGGGGCGGGCGGCGAGCAGGACCTCGAAGAACCACCCGGCGGCCACGCCCAGGGCACCGGCCAGGCCAACCCCGGCTGCCACCTCCCAGCGGTAGTACTCGGACTCGTAGACGGGTCCAAAGTCCACCAGCGCCGGGACCAGGAACGAGAAGAGGCCGAACGCTCCCATGAACAGGGCCGGTGCGCTGCGCTTGCGGACCGCGAAGGCCAGGCTCAGGGGAGACAGGAACAGGGGCAGCCAATGAAGCCGGAGCACTTCGGGCGACCAGACAGGGTGGTAGCCGCGCCCCTCCGGTGGGCTGTAGAAGCGGCTCAGGAAGGTGTCCGTCTTGTAGACGCCCGAGAGGCGCTGGTACTCGCCGGGTTCGAGCAGGATCTGGAAGAGGTTCTCCTTCGGGAAGCGGATCGTCACCCGCTGGGACTGGTTCTGCAACGCCTTGCTGAGCCCCGGGCTGTCCACGGGGTGCCCGCCACCCACCATGCGCTCGAAGATGTCCGTGAGGGGGCCGCCCTGGGTCACGGCCAGCCCTCCGGCCACCACCAGGGCCAGCGCGGTGAGGGCAAGCGCCTTCCGCGAGGGGCGGAGCACTGCCAGCGTGGCGAAGGCGGCCAGGACCGCCAGCGCCAGGTGCGTCTCGTAGATGACGGCATAACCGCCCAGCACCGCCCCAGTCAGCAGGGCCGTCCCCCAGGTGGGGCGTCGCCAGAGCGACAGCAGCAGGGCCATGCACAGCACCAGTTCCTCGTGGACCAGCGGGTTGTAGTTCTCGATGGTGTCCATGACGCCGCCGCGTCCACCGACATTGATCCCGAAGTAGACCAGGATGGCCGCAAGGCACCCCTGGCGTTCCGAATCCGTCACCCGGCGCACCGTCGCAAACAACAGCCAGAAGCCCACCACCTGCAGCAGGCCGGTCAGCACCCGCTTCGTGGTCACCACGTCCAGCCCGGAGGCCCGGTGCAACAGGCCGATCAGCAGGTCCGACCCGTAATGACCGTGCATCTCCAACTGTGAGATGAAAGGGTTGGGCGGAGGGAAGCGGCCCGCGCCCATCTGGACCTGCTGGGGCGCGTGGATGAAGAAGTCGTCATCGACCGTATGGTTCTGGCGGACCTGGGCGTACCCCAGGATGGCCAGCGTGGCCAGCACCAACACGGCCCACGTCCAGCGTCCCATCCGAACCGGTTCCAGCGGCTCGGCTGGCCGTCGCCACAACAGGAGAAGGCCGACTCCCATGGCTGCGAAGGTCCAGCCCAAGGCGGCCGCGGTCCCCATGAAGCGGATCAGTGCGTTGCCGCCCAGGAGCAGGAGGGAGATCGAGAGTCCCAGGGCCAGGAAGCCGGCCAGCAGGGGATCTCGCAGACCCAGCACCCGCCGGGCCAACAGCCAGCCCAGGAGCGGGGGCAGGAGCAGCAGGGGCGCCATCAAGGTTGGAATCGGGCCAGCAGCCAGCCGGCCCGCTCGGACATGACCTCGAAGTGCGGGTCTCGCCGCACCCACTCCTCCAGCGCCGGGTAGTCGTGACGCGGGAAGAGGAGGTGGTCAACCCGGAGGTCGCTCATGAACCGGAGCGACTGCTCCTGCGTCCAGGCGGGAGAGAAGACCGGGCCGCCCTCCTCCAGCACCTCGTGGAAGAGGCGGGTGCGCTCCCGTTCCTCCTCATGGCTCCAGCCTTGCGGCAGGCGCTCCTGCTGGCCTTGCGCGGCCAGGGCCGCTTCCAGGAACCCGGTCAGGTCCGAACTCCAACCGGCCCCGCTGGTCACCACGTAGACGTTGCTCATGACGGGCAGGGTGTGCCCCAGGTCGTAGGGGGCCAGCACCACCGACTGGCCCGGAACCCGCTCGCGGACCTCCGCCAGCATTTCCCAGGGGAGCTTCATCCCAGATGGTGTGCCCCGATACCAGTCCTGGATCCGGTGGGGCGGCGCCACCACTGAATGGCGCTCCAGTTGGCTCCAGAGGTTGGGGGGAGTCTCCAGGACGGCCAGACCGAGACAAGCGGCCAGGGCGAGCCCCAGCGCGGTGCTCTTGCGGAAATCCTCCGGTGCCTCGACGACGGCGACCGGCGCCCAGGCCCCTCGCCACCGCCAGACAGCCGCGGCCGCCACCCCCAGAAGCACGGCGCCCACGAAGACCTGCGGGTGACCTGCGGCCAGGCTGCCCAGGGCAGGGGCCAGGAAGCGCCAGAGGAGGACGCCTCCCACGGCGACGGCCGGCCACAGGCCAGGGCGCCTGCGGAGCAATCCGAAGGTCTCGCAGGTCAGGAACACGACGGCCAGCAGGGCGGGATAGAAGAGGTAGCGCGTGGGGACCACGAGCATCTCGGAATAGGTGAATCGGACGAAGAGCCACGAGACCAGCGGGATCCCCATCAAGGCCACGGCTCCCGCCAGGGCGCTCCCGGTCAGAAGGGCCCAGAAGTCCCTGCGGATCAGCAGGAACGGGCACAGACAGACCGGGATGAAGTACAGGGGCCGGAACAGAAGCGGATCCTGCGGGTCCCTGGGCAGGACCCAGTCCAGTGGCTTGTGCAGGGGTTCGGCAATGGTCGCCAGGACCACCGCACGGCCGCCGGCCTCCCAGGCCACCACCTCCGCCGAGCGAGCGCCGTGAACGGCCTTGTAGGCCAGTCCCATGGCGACCGTGAGCGCGATCAGGATCGCCAGGCGCACGAGCAGGGGGCGGTCCACGCGACGGAACACCACCAACGCCGTCCCCAGGAACCCCAGAAGGGTCAGCGCCTGGAGCGTCTCGCGCGTGTGGATCAACAGGCCTGCGCCCAGGACGCAGAGGGCGGGGGCTGGTCCACCCGCCCCCAGAAGATAGCGGACAGCCGTGAAGAGCATCACGGGCAGCATCAGGCTCAGCCCGAAGTCGGCGGGGTGCGACAAGGGAGCGAGTTGCGCGCACCAGGCCCAGTCGTCTCGATGGTGCACCGCCAGTTGTCCACCCGTGTTCGTCAGCACCAAAAGCGACGACAGGATCCAGGACAGGGCGACGGCGCCCCGGGCGGGCCGCAACAGGCTGACCGTGGCCGCCAGCGTCGCCCCCGTCAGGGCGAACATCAAGGGCCGGACCTCGGCGTAGACGGCCACCGGGTCGAGCATCGAACCCCGGGCGATCAGCGCCAGGAGCAGATGGTAGGGCGGGTACAGATACGTCGTGGGGTTGCCAGCGACGTAGAAGAGGTTGTCCAGTGCCAAGGCGGGGTTCTCGGCCACCTTGCGGACCACGGTGAGGTGGAGCGCGTCCTCGATCAGCGGTTCCACGTTCACGAAGCCGGAGACGCCCCACAGGACGAACGCCACCCCGGTACCCAGGGCCACTGCCAGGAACGTGAGGGCCGGGTCCTCCGGGCGACGCACCGGGTCGACCGCCCGCGCCAGACGGCCGCTGACCAGGCCGCCCGCACCCAAGGCCACGATCCCCCAGCCCACCGCCGTCGCAGGCAGATGCAGCTCGACTGCGGCGATGGTGCCGACGCACAGGACTGCGAGCGAACAGGCGGCCCAGACGGGGGCAGCCTGCACCAGGGGCAACCGACCCGCCAGCACCGCCCCAGGGAGCAGCAGCGAGCAGATGAAGGCGGCGGCCAGGCGCAGCGGGGCTGGCAAAGGCAACGGCATCCCGGCAAGACCCGACGCGTAGGAGAGCAGGCAGGCCGCCCAGGCTGCCGTGACTGCGGCGAAGCGGGGCGAGGGCATGATGAGCGGCGCAGTTCCCGCACCGGCATGGAAATCCTGCAATCCACCGTGTGGCGGCGGGCCGGAGCCAGCGGTCGGTGGCCCCTTCGAACGGCCTGGGAGGCCCGGGCCCCGGCCTGACTCCGGATTGGCAGATGCCGACAGACTTCGTGTCGCCTGAATCCGCCGCCTGGCGTGAGAACCGAGGGCGTCGTGCCTGGCCTTTACAGCCCGGAGGAAGCGCGATACCTTACGGTGATACCCTCTCCCGAGATGCGCCGGAGCATTGCAGCAGACTCGCCCACGTGACGCGTGGGATGAGCTGAGGCGAGGACCTTCAGCTCCCCCCCCCCGCAGCTCGGGCCAGAGTCCCTGAGCAGGCGGGAGAGAGTCCTCAGAAGCAGATCGCAACGGCTCTCTGAGCCAGGCAGGTGATGATGGTGGCCGCTTCGCTCGGAGTCGTCGAAAAGCAGACGCAGCCTCAGCCTCGTCAGGAGGAGGCCTCCGCAGGGGAGGGCGGCAACTGGAGCCGGAGTGGTTGGACGGATTCCATCGCCTTCGAGCCTGTTCTGACGTGCTACGTGTGCGCTTCCACGAGGCGGACCCCAGCCTTCGATCTGTCCTTCTTCGACCACTCGTTCAAGTGGGTGCGTTGCTCGGACTGCGGTCTGGTCTTCCAGTCACCCAGGCTCACCAAGAGCTCGCTGGACCTGATCTACAACTCCGAACTCTATTGGCGCGGTCGGTCCGAGGTGGCCAACCCCCCTGCTCACAGCACCGAAGAGATCCGCCTGGGCTACAACAACTACGAGAGGGGGCACCCTTACCGCCTGGCCCAGGCCCGGCAGAGGGTTCTGGCCCTTTCCAATCACCTGCCGTCCGGTTCCAGGGTCCTGGAAGTGGGCTGCGCCGCTGGCTTCTTCCTGTCGGCGTTGAAGCAGGCCGGGTACCATGCGACCGGCATCGAGCTCTCGGCGGCGATGGCGGAATACGGGCGCTCCCGGCTTGACGTGGACATCCAGGTTGGGGACTTCGACCAACTGGAGATCCCTTCAGGGTCCTATGACGGCATCGCTGCCTGGGGCTGCGATTCGAATTTTCACGATGTTCGGAAGACCTACTCCCACATGGTCGAGGCTCTCCACCCAGGCGGCATCCTGGCGTTCAACTATTTCGACTTCGACCACCCGGCCAGGGTCTTCCTGGGGAGCTTCAAGCGGGTCTACAACGCCCTCTATTACTTCAATCGGAGAAACGTCGCCAGCCTGCTCAGTTCTCTGGATCTGGAGATCGTCTCCCACTCGACGGAGTTCCAGTACACCTGCCTGGAGGAGATCGCCTCCATGACGGGGCGGCGAGGTGTGCAGACCCTGGCCCGCACCTTTGGAGTTGAGCGGAGCATGCTCCGGCTTCCCATTCTGGGGAGCTACCTGCTGCTGGCCAGGAAGCTGCCCAACCCTTCGCAGCGCCCGTAACCCTGGCTTTCCTGCCCTGAGGCCAGGAGAGGCCTCCGCGCCCGGGGATCAGGGGGAAGTGTCGGCCAGCCCCTGCGCGGCCCGGGCCTGGATTGCAGGGCCCTGGCGTCCCGTCTGCAGGACGTAACGGTCGCGCTTCCGGGCCCCAGCCAGGTCGCCGCGGGAGCGGGCCTGGTCTCCAGATTCCAGCAGGGCCCCCAGCAGGTTCCAACTGCGTTTCACGGCTCGGCTTTTCGCGCAGACCCGGTCGTTCCCTGGCTCGAGGGCTGGAGCTGCGCTCTTCAGCGCTCGTTCTGCATCTGTCGGAAGACCGGCTGGAAGAGATCCTTCAGAAGGATGGCTCCCTCATCCGAGAGATGATGGGAGTCAATGTACAGGGGGGCTCCGTCCAGCGTCAGGCTCTGCCAGCCCAGGATCTCCGGGGCCGGGTCCAGGACCACGAGGTCCGCGGAGCGGGGGAGCCCCTCCAGGGCCTGATAGACTTTGGCATTCTGGGTCCGGTGAGCCTCGGGAGCAGTCCGGTGGGGGGCAAGCCACGGCCATCTCGAGACCAGCCGCAGGTTTCGGGAGTTCACGCCCGGCTGGCTGGGGAAGTCGCCCACGAAGACCACCCGAATCCCCCGGCTTTGAAGCTGGCGGACCGTCTGTCTCAGGTCCTCGGCGAAGCCTTCCCGGCCGTAGCTGGACCAGTAGCCGGACAGAAAGACTGTCTCCACCTGCTCCTGCTCCAGGGTCCGCAGCGCCAGATCCCGCCAGCGCTTCTTGTACTCGGGACTCTTGTCCCAGCTCGGCATCTCGTGACCCCACTGAAGCAGGGGGGCCGAAGAGGTGGCGGTCAACTGCAGCCCGGACAGACCGTGGGTCCTTCCCAACTCGTGCAGCAGCGGGGCCAGGCTCATGGCGTGGCTGTCGCCCCACAAGAGGAAGCGGGGGCTTTCGGACTGCGGGCTCCCCATCGGCGTCGGCCGGGCGTCGTCCGAGAGGGGATCCACCGCGTGGGTCCGCGAGCGAAACTCGCGGGGGCGGGCCTTCTCTGCCCAGTTTTCGGGGTAACCCTGGCTCTGGAGGTAGAGCTGCCCCGAGGAGATGGCCAGCACCGCGTAGGAGGCGAAGAGCCACCCCATGGCCCGGCGCCGGGGCAGGACCCTCTTGGTTCGGATGGGGGTCTCGACCCACAGCCAGGAGGCGTACCCTGCCAGGCAACTGACCAGCACCAGCAGCCAGCGGGCCTCCAGGCTGCCAGCCAGGCCCAGGTAGAAGGCATAGGCCACCAGGGGCCAGTGCCAGAGATACAGCGAGTAGGAGATCTGCCCCACCCGCACCGCGGCGGGATGGGAGAGGGCCCGTCCCACCCAGGTCAGGGGTCCGGCCGAGTTGGCCAGCAGGAGCAAGGCCGTCCCCAGGCAGGGGAGCAGGGCCGCGCTGCCGGGGAACGGCGTGTCGGGTCGATAGAAGAAGATCGACCAGCCCACCATCCCCAGCCCGACCCAGGCCAGGACCTGACGGACCCGGACGTTCTCGGCCAGCGGTGCGCGGGCGCCCTGCAGCCACCAGGCCAGGATCCCTCCCATGAGGAGCTCCCAGGCCCGCGTCGGCAGGTTGAAGAACGAGAACGACTCGCGCACCGGGGTCCAGGCCACGCCCAGGGCCAGGGAGGCCAGGAAGATCCCCCAGAGGCCCAGGCCGATCCTGCGCGGGAAGTGCCGGTGCAGGAAGGCCAGGGCGATGGGGAAGAAGAGGTAGAACTGCTCTTCCACCCCCAGGGACCAGGTGTGCAGCAGGGGGCGGATCTCGGGGGCGTCTCCGAAGTAGCCTCCCTGGACGACCCGCCAGAAGTAGACGTTGGACAGAAGCAGGGGCTGGGCGATCAGCGCCCCGCCCAGGTCCTTGAGGTCTTCAGGAAGCAGGACCAGGGGGGCGCTCAGGGCCACGAAGGCCGTCAGGACCATCAGGGCCGGGGCCAACCGGCGCACGCGGCGCTCCCAGAAGTCCAGGAACGAGAAGGTCCCCGCGCGGTTCGCCTTGAGCAGCAGGCCGGTGATCAGGAAGCCCGAGAGGACGAAGAAGACGTCCACCCCGACGTAGCCGCCAGGGAAGCCCAGTTTGGCGTGGTAGAAGAGGACGGCCAGGACCGCCACGGCCCGCAATCCGTCGATATCGGGGCGGTATCCCATGGAGCCTGCGGGTTTCGGGTCCGGCAGGAGGTTTCCTGGCGGAGGCGGGCTGACCGCGGGGACAGGCCATCGCAGCAGTCCGTCAGAGAGCGGTTTGGCGTACCCCCCCGAAGAGGAAAGGCACGGTTTTCGGAGGACATTTTCGTAGCCGGTCTGTGAACGGCGAGAGGATGACCGGCAGTGGACGGGACGCGCAGGTCCATCGACATCACCGTCGGGCCAGCAGGTACCCCCGCCGGCTGGGGTGCTCCACTTCGGGGTAGGGGTCCCGCTCGAGGGTTTCGACAATCTCGAAACCGGCCTCGGCCAGCAACTGGCTCACCAGCGGCACATCGTAGAAGAAGAAGTCGGCCGAGACCTGGACACCCCACATCTCGTCCAGATGCAGCAGCCGCTCCTCCCCGAGGTGGAAGGCCACCAGGAGAAGGCCACCGCCTTGCAGCACACGGTGCAGCTCGCGGATCGTGGCCGCAAGTTCGTCAGGCGGGACGTGGATGAGGGAGTAGAACGCCGTGGCTCCGGCCCAGGCGCTGTCGTCCACGGGCAAGGCCCGCATGTCCCCCACTTCGAACTCGAGGTCGGGGTTCATGGTGCGCGCCTGCTCCACCATTCCGGGAGAGAGGTCCATCCCACAGACATCCAGGCCCCGGTCGCCCAGGTAGCGGGCCACGTGGCCCGGCCCGCAGCCCAGATCGCACACGCGGCCCCGGCCTCGGCAGGCCTCCGCGAAGCGATCCAGGAGGGCGCGATCGAATGGCTTGTGCCGCAGCTCGTCGCAGACGCGGGAGGAGTACTCGCTTGCCAGGCGGTCGTAGCTGTCTCGAAGCGGGTCCAGGTCCCTCAACATCGCTGGATCGTAGTGGGCCCTCGGCTTCCAAGTCAACACGACGCTTCGGGAAGGGTGCTGATCCTCAGCG
Organism: Candidatus Xenobium occultum; assembly: GCA_002423485.1. Classification (GTDB taxonomy): domain Bacteria; phylum Vulcanimicrobiota; class Xenobia; order Xenobiales; family Xenobiaceae; genus Xenobium; species Xenobium occultum. The sequence goes on from DIWH01000065.1 coordinate 26,971, forward strand.
TCGGCGAGTATAGGTTCGATAACGGGCGGTGCGAAGGCCCCCTCCCAGGCCAGCGCCTCTCTCCCACGCCGTCCGTGCGCTGTCCGGTCAGCCAGACCGGCCCCGGCCGCTCGCGCAGGGCAGGAATGCGAAGCCTGGGACCGAAAGGCAGGTGCCGTGCCCAGGCCTCGCTTTACCCTGCTCCTGCTCAACTACAATGGCCAAAGGCTGCTGGAGCAGTACCTCCCCTCGGTCTTGCGGGCTGCCCGCGCCGGCGGCGATGAGGTCATGGTCGTCGACAACTGCAGCACCGACGACAGCGCGGCCCTGGCCGAACGCATGGGGGCCCGGGTGTTGGCTCTGCGCACCAACCGCTTCCTGGCCAACCTGACCGAGGGGGCCCGGGCCGCCTCAAACCCCCTTCTGGTCATCCTGAACAACGACGTGGAGGTCGCCGAAGACTTCCTCGAGCCCTTGGCTCTGCATTTTCAGGATCCCCAGGTCTTCTCGGTGGGCTGTCGGGTGATGGACATCGACCGGGTCACCGTCCAGGTGGCCCGCGTGAGCGGCTTCTTCGAAAACGGCCTGATCCGTCCGGTGCACTTCATCCAGCAGTTACTGGACCCCGCCCCCCAGAGGACCGCCCTGACCCTGTACACCCCCGGCGGAGCGTGCGCCGTCCGGCGCGACCGCTTCCTGGAGATCGGCGGTTACGATCCGCTCTTCCTGCCTCTGTACTGGGAGGACGTCGACCTGTGCTATGCGGCCTGGAGGCGGGGCTGGAAGAGCCTGTATGAGCCGGAGAGCGTGGTCGTCCACCAACACTCGGCCACGGTGAAGGCCGGCCCGCGGACCGACTGGATCGGGGTCTCCACCCTGAAGAACCATTTCGTCCTGACCTGGAAGAACGTCTCGGATCCGGGGATCCTGCTTCAGAGCGTGCGCAGCTTCGCCTGGATGTGGCGCCAGGGTCTGCGCGGCCAGGAGCGCTGGCGCCTGAAGGCGCTGTCCCAGGTTCTGCGCCAGTTGCCCGCCCTGGTGCGCCGGCGCCGCCAGTTGCTGCCCCACGCCGTGGTTCCGGATCGGGAGATCCTGCCTGTCCACGTGCCGGGCCTGGTCCGGGCCGGCCTGGGTCGCCAGGGAACCTACCCCGGAGACCTCTGGACCGTCCGGGAAATCGAAGAAGGGCTCCAGCGGGCCCTGGGCCTGTAGAGCGAAGCGGAGGGGTTTGGCACGTGCGCGACCTGATCATTTCTCCCCACGTCGATGACGAGGTCCTGGGCTGCGGCGGCATCCTGGGGCCGGAGTCCCACGTCTACCTCTGCGGGATCGACGAAAGCGGCTTTCGAGCCGACAAGGACCCGACTCCGGTGGAGGAGCGGCGCCGCGAACTGGCCGCCGCGGCCTCCTTCCTGGGCTTCTCCTTCGAGGTGCACGAAGGCAGCCGGATCAACCACTACACCGAGCAGGAGTTCATCAATCCCCTGGAGGACGTGATCAACCGTGTCTGCCCCGAGCGCCTCTTCCTGCCGCACCCGGGCTACAATCAGGACCACCGGACCATCCACCGCGCGGCCCTGGTGGCCCTGCGCCCCCACGACCGCAACTTCTTCGTCCGCAAGGTGCTTGTCTACGAGGCGGCCCATGACGTGATCTGGAGCCCCGCTTCCATGAACCTGACCTGCTTCGTGCCCATCGACATCGAGCGCAAGATCCAGGCCTACCTGCTGCACGGTTCGCAGGTCCGGGGCATGCGGTCTCCGGAGACCCTCAGGCATATCGCGGCCGTGCGCGGCGCGGCCTGCAACGCAGACTACGCGGAAGCGTTCGAGATCTTGCGATGGGTGGAGGCTTGAGATGACCGCGGATCCCAAGCGCAGCAGTCAGATCACGACAGAACTCGACCACCGCCAGGACACCAACCGCCGTTTCGGTGCCGTGGACTTTGAGGACTGGCTCTTCCAGCGCCTGAGCCTGAAGCCAGGACAGAGGGTTCTGGACGTAGGTTGCGGCACCGGAGGGCACCTGCTCAAGCTGGCGGGGCGCGCCCCCCAGGGCCACTACCACGGGGTGGACATCTCGGTCTCCTCGATCGAGAAAGCTCGCCGGACGGCAGCCGACCAGGGCCTGGCCGCCACCTTCTCCAGCGGGGACGCGGGGGACCCGGCCGTCCTGCCCGGTCAGCAGTTTGACCTGATCCTGTCGGTCTATGCCCTGTACTACGTGCAGGATCACCGGGCGGTCCTGGAGGCATGCAGGCGCCGGCTGGCCGAGGGGGGGCGCCTGGCCGTGGTGGCGCCCTACCAGGGCAACAACGCCGACTGGTACGGCTTCCTGAGCGCCTTCATGACGATGCCCGAGGACGTGATGTGGGTGGCCGACCACTTCATGAAGGACGTCGTCCTCCCATTTGGGCACGAACACTTTCCCGAAGTCCGCAGCCACCTGTTCCAGAACCGGGTGGAGATCCCCAGCCGCGACGCCCTGCAGGCCTATTGGGAGTCCAACATCTACCATCGGCCGGAGTGGGACGAACACTTTTCCAGGCAGGCAGAGGAGCATTTCCGGACCCACTCCACCTTCACCATCACCAAGAGGGCCCTGTTGGCCACCATGGGGCCGCTCTCCTGAGAGGCGGCCCCCCGGGTCCCCCGAACCGACCCTCAGAGCATCGGTCCAGTTCCCTGAGAGCCTCCTCCATCAGGGCGGCTTGCCGGGCCCGGGAGGGCCGCAAGCCTCGAGGGTGGTCATCCAGGAGGTCGAGGACTTCCGCGCAGAGGTCGGGATGGGCCCGCCAGGTCCAATTTGGCGATCGCGCAATCGCCTGCGGCGCAGGGATTTGCGCGATTCGCAGGCGATGATTTTCGGCCTCTTCTATGGCCTCGACGGCACAAATCGCGTCCGGCACCGTTGCAAGCCGTTCCAGGCCCCTTCAGGGGGTCTTGCGTGCCGAATTTTCTATGGCATCCTTCAATGCCGGCTCTAACCTTCGGGATGTCCCGTACAATGATTTAACAAGTCTTTCGTGCCTGGAGGCTCGACTCATCGGAACGGCTCTCAGGGCGAATGGGCGATCGGCCCGCAGATGGGCTCCAGGCCCCTGGGCCGCCGATCTTCACCGCCCGCGCCACCTTCGGAACCAGCACGCCCACCTCCGCCGTGAGCTGCGACCGGCCGTCGGCCTTCGTGGGCGAGATGGCCTTCGGCGCACTCGTGGGCGCCTGACTTCAACTGGCGGCGTTGAGGGGTTCGACGGGCGTTGCCGGTCGGCTGCGCGCCAGGTCATGGGCCGTCTGCAGGTTGACCCAGTATTCGGGCGTGGTGTTGAGCGCCTGGGCCAACAGCCAGGCGGTCTGCGGGGTCACGCCACGCTTGCCGCGCACCAGCTCGTTGACACGCTGCACGGGCACGCCGAGGTGGGCCGCCAGGGCGACCTGGGAGATGCCCAGCGGGGCCAGGAACTCCTGGGCCAGGATCACGCCCGGGTGTGTGGGGACACGGTTTTCGGGGATCACGGTGGGCATCCTTTCAATGGTCGTCGGTCAGGCGCACGTCGTGGGCGTCGTGGCCTTCCCAGCGAAAGACCAGCCGCCATTGGTCGTTGATGCGGATCGAATGGAAGCCTTTCAGCTCGCCCTTCAGCGCCTCGAGTCGGTTCCCCGGCGGGGAGCGCAGGTCGAGCATGGATGTGGCACCATTCAGCGAGTCGAGTCTGACCAGCGCCACGTCCGCCACCTCGCGCGCGAAGCGTCGCGCGCGGGCCGTCGGCCGGCCATGAAAGAGGTCCTCCGTCGCGCGGTCTCCGAACGACGCGATCATGTTTTGAGTCTATCGCTGACACGGTTACCGTGCAAGAGCGAGCGAACGGCCTGAATCGGCGGGCGACCGAAAGTCAGCCTGTCGATTCGAGCCAGCCGGAGTCGTCAGGTCCGTTCACCCCAGAGGACCCGTCCGCCTGCCCTCGTCGCCCGCCCCCTGTCCGTTCGCCCCCGGCCGTCCGCGCTCTGTCCGGTCAGCCAGGCCGTTCCCGGCCGCCTGCCCACTCCGGCCGCCTCTGTCCGGTCTGCCAGGCCGCCCCCAGCCAGCCCGTCCGCCCGCCGACCGATCGGCCTCACCGCCCTCGGCAGAACTCCCTTTTCGGCAGGATCGACTCCCTCCGGCGGGAACCCGAAGACCTTCAATCTCGCCTCGAGGTGACCCGATGGACCTGAAGTCGCTTCGCAAGCTCCCCCGCCTGGGCCAGGTGTGGTTCGCCGACCGCCGGCCCAGCAAGGTCGAAATCCTGGGGCAAGGAAGCCCCGACCTGATCCTCTGGGCAGATGAACAGGGAATGGTCCGCTGCTTCGAACTGGTGCTCTCGCCGGCCGAAGCTGCCGAGGCTTTCGCCAGTTCCTTTGCAAGTGCCGCGGCGACGCCCGTTCCCGGATGCGTGCCCGGCCTGCCGGCCGAAGTCCGCGTTCTGGACCCGGAAGTCGTGGCCCCCCTGGCCGGCGCCCTCGAACCGCTGGGCATCCCCGTGTCCGCGGCCCGCAAGAACGCGGGGCTGGATGACGCCTTCCGCTCCTTCCACCAGCGGACGGGCCCGAAGCGTGGCCCGGGCTACCTCGAGATGCTGGAGGGCCGGCTTCCCGAGAAGAAGCGGATCGTCAGCGCCTTCTACCGCGAGGCCGAGCTCCTGCATGGCGCGGAGCCGTGGTCCTTTGCCGAAGACTCCGACCTGCTCCGCATCGAGGGGCTGGCCGAGCGCACCGTGCTGGTCTCCGTGATGGGCAGCGCCGGCATCGAGGAGGGGATCGCCGTCTTCATGGGGGAGGCGGCTGCTGAGCAGTTCTTCGCCACAGGCGGCGAGTTGAGGGGAGAGACCTGCCTCTCCCTGACCTACAGCCAGCCTGACGCGGCGCCCACCCTCGCCGCCGAAGCCCGGAAGCTGAAGGCCGGACTCGCTGGCGGTGGTCTGGTCGCCCTGGCGCTGACGGTGACCGACGAGAATCGGTTCTGCACGCTGGCGGAGATGGAACTCTTGACGCGTGCTTCCCAGACGGTCCGCGCCTACTTCTCCGATTCCCCCCTGCCGCCGGGGGTCCGCGTCGAGTGGCCCGTGTCCTTCGAATCCCCGCGTCGCCAGCGGAGCGGGACCGCCGACCTGTTCCAGCTTCGGGTCGAGCTCCGGGACACCGAGGTGCAGCGCACTGTGGTCCTCCCCTCGGACTGCACCCTTGCCGACCTGCACGAGGTCATCCAGGACGCCATGGGCTGGGAGGACTGCCACCTGTACGGCTTCACCGTGAAGAAGGAACGCTACGGCCCCGACGAGGGCGATCTGCCCGACGACGAGGTCGAGCTGCGCGAGGTCCTTCCCCGCGTGCGCAGCAAGCTCGTCTACCACTACGACTTCGGCGACGACTGGATTCACGACGTGATCCTGGAGAAGCGCCTGAAACCGACCGACCACGCGCCAGAGATCGACGTCCTCGCTGGCGCCGGCGCCTGCCCGCCCGAGGACTGCGGGGGCATCCCCGGCTACTTCAGCATGATCGAGGCCCTCTCCACCCCCCGGCACCCGGACAAGGCCCACTGGCGCGAGTGGATCGGGAAGTTCGACCCGAAGAAGTTCGACCTGAAGAAGGCGCAGAAGCGGGTCCGAGAGGGGCTGGAGTAGCGGCGGATTCAGGGACCCTCGGAGAGGTTGACGGGTTCCCCGTGGGGAAAACCCGGCTGGACGAGCCCGGCTCCGACCTGTACCGAGAAGACTTCGAGCGCCAGCACCCCGACCAGGTGCGCGAGCTGCGCCTGGCCGAGGAGCGCCGCCGAGGGCGCCTGGCCGAGAAGGCCGGCGAGGATGAGGGCCCCGCCGAAGGCGAACTGGACTACGAGGGCGAGGAGGAGGAGTCGCAGGCGCGCACCAGGCCCGAGCCGTCTGCCCCGGGCACAATCCCCTGGCTCCCGTGGTGCTCAGGGTGGTATCATTGGTGGTAGAGACGGAGGTGTCGGCGTGGATTCAGGGTTCGTGAAGAAAACCATCACCCTTCCCAGCGAGCTGGTCGGCAGGCTGAAGGCCAGCACCAGGAACCTGAGCGCCTTCATCGCCCAGGCCTGCCACGAGAAACTGGAAGCGGACGAGAAGCGTGCCAGGGAGCAGGACATGATCGAGCGCTGCCGGGTGCGCTACCAGGAGGACCGGGACCTGGCCCACGATTTCTTCCCGGCCGAGCAGGAAGCCTGGGAGCCCCGATGAGCCGAGTTCCCCTGGTCCTGCGGGGCGAGGTCTATACGGCCCGCCTGGACCCCACCGAGGGGTCCGAGATGCGCAAGACCCGACCCGTGGTGATCGTCAGCAATGACATCGACAATCGCCATTCCCCCTGCGTCATGGTGGCCCCCTTGACCGAACACAGGGGCGGCAAGGTCTACCCGACGGAGGTCCTGGTCCTGCCGCCCGTCGCAGGGGTCTCGAAGCCCTCCCGGATCTCCTGCACCCAGGTGCGGGTCCTGGACAAGCGACGCCTCATGGACGCCAACGGGAACCCGCTCCGCCGCTGGGGACAGCTTCCACCCGAGGTCGTCCTGCAGGTCGATGCCGGCCTGCGAATCGCCCTGGCCCTGGACTGAAAAGGCGCCTCTCGGCCCCCACCAGCGCAGCGCCCAATGCGCAGAGGATTCGAGCTCGCCTCAGACTGTTTTTGCGGCGGATCGAGGGCCCCTCGGAGGGGTTGACGGGTTCCCCGTGTGGGGGGGGGAAAACGGCTGACTCCCCGGCTCGCGACGCCGACGGCGATTTCAGGGCGGGCGAACAGCTCGTCCAGGTCCTGGTTGCGCCAGGCCATGCCAGCAGCACCGGCGAGCTTCTCCTGAAGGATTCCCGAATCCCCTGCGAAGACTCCTGTTCGAGCCGGTCCGGTGGACCGCAGGCGACCGCCCACGACAGTCGCGGTCTTCCCGGTCCGGCCCGATCCTTTTCAGCCGGGTCCGTCCGGCTCGCAGGCGACCGGACCCGTTCAGACCGTTTTGTTCAGGGAGGTCTTTCGACATGGCCAGGCGCCTGAGGCTCCTGCACACCGCCGACTGGCATCTGGGGCACACCCTTCGGGACGATGCGCGTGATTTTGAGCATGCGTGCTTCCTGGAGTGGCTTCTGGAGACCCTGGAGGCGCACCAGGTCGACGCGCTGCTGGTGGCGGGCGATGTGTTCCACACCTCGAATCCTCCGGCCTCGGCCCAGAAGGCCTGGTATTCCTTCCTGGCCGAGTTGCACCGTCGTCTGCCCGAGTTGACTGTGGTGGTCACCGCGGGGAACCACGACTCGGCCTCCCGCCTGGAGGCTCCCGAGACCCTGCTGCGCGCCATGCGGGTCCACGTGGTGGGGGGACTGCCCCGTCTGGGGCGCGAGGCCCTGGACCTGGAGCGTCTGGTGGTTCCCCTGCGGGGGCGCGACGGACAGGTCCGGGCCCGGCTCGCCGCAATCCCCTTCCTGAGACCCTCGGACCTGCGCGGCGCTCCGGGGGATGCCGATCCGGTGATCCCCGCCACCCGGCGGATCTACGACGAGGTGCTGGGGGAGTGCGCTCGCCAGGCCGGACCCTGCGAGGCCCTGCTGGCCATGGGGCACTGCTACATGGTGGGCGGGCAGGTCTCGGAGCTCAGCGAGCGCCGCGTGCAGGTCGGCAACCAACTGGCCCTGCCCGCGGATCTCTTCCCCGAGACCGTGGCCTACGTGGCCCTGGGGCACCTGCACCGGGCCCAGCGGGTGGCCGGCCGCGACCAGGTGCGCTACTCGGGTTCGCCGATCCCCTTGTCGATGGACGAGGCCCGCCACCGCCAGCACGTGCTGCTGGTGGATCTGGAGGAGGGGGGGCTTGCCGACCTGCAGGCCCTGGAGGTGCCCCGGAGTCGGGAGCTGATGCGCCTTCCCGAGCAGGGACCGCAAGCTTTGGAGCAGGTGCTGGAGCTGATCCGGGACCTGCCCCCCGCTGAAGGGCTCCCCGAAGCCCGGCGCCCCCTCCTGGAGGTGCTGCTCCGCCTGGAGCGCCCCCAGCCCGAGGCCCAGCAGCAGATCGAGGAGGCCCTGGAGGGCCGGGCGCCCCGCCTGATCCGCCTGGGGGTCTCCTATACCGGCTCAGGCGCGGACCTGGTGGAGGCCCAACCCCAGCGCTCGCTCTCCGAATTGCAGCCGGACGAGGTCTTCCGCCGCTGCTACGAGCGAAGCCACCAGGGCGAGCCGCCGGCGGAACTGCTGGCCGCCTTCCACCAGCTTCTCGAATCCGTCCAGGGAGAACCCGAATGAGGATCCTCGCCGTCCGCGGCTCGAACCTGGCCAGCCTGCAGGGAGACTTCGAGGTCGACCTGGAGGTGGGGCTGAAGGGGGCGGGCCTCTTCGCCATCACGGGCCCCACCGGGGCTGGCAAGAGCACCTTGTTGGACGCCCTGTGCCTGGCGCTCTTCGGCTGCACGCCGCGCCTGGACGCTTCGGGAGGCCCCCGCATCGGCCGGGAGGAGGACGCCGCGCGGCTGAGCGCCCACGATGCCCGCTCGCTGGTGCGCCGGGGGGCCGGCCTGGCCCATGCCGAGGTCGATTTCGTGGGCCTGGACGGCGGGCGCTACCGGGCCCGCTGGGAGGTCCGCCGGGCCTACGGCAAGGCCGCCGGGAAGATCCAGGATCCGGTGGTGACCCTGGTCGCCCTGCCCTCCGAACAGCCCCTGGGGGACCATCGGCGCAAGGAGACCTGGGCCGAGATCTCCCGGCGCCTGGGTCTGACCTTCCCCCAGTTCCGCCGCTCGGTTCTGCTGGCCCAGGGGGACTTCGCCGCCTTCCTGAAGGCCTCGGGGGACGAGCGGGCCGAACTGCTCGAGAAGATGACCGGCACCGACCTCTACTCGCGCCTCTCCAGGGGCGCCCACGAGCGCTCGGCCCAGGAGAAGGTCGAGCTGGCCCGCCTGGAGGCCGAACTCGGCGCGGTGCGCCTGCTGGAGGAGGAGGAGCTTCTGGCCCTGCAGGCCGGGCTGGCCAGCGGCCAGGCCGAACTCCAGGCGGCCGGCGACTCGTTGCGGCTGGCCGAAGCCGAACTCGAGTGGCACCGTCGGCTGGCCGAACTCTTCGAGGCTCGAGGACAGGCCGCCCGGGAGGCGGGTCAGGCCCAGGAAGCCTGGGAGGGAGCCGCTTCCCTGCGCAAGGAACTGGCCGGGTTGCAGGCGGTGGAACCCCTGAAGAGCGTGCTGCGCGAGTCGGACCAGGCGCTGGGGGACCAGGCGCAGGCCCTGGAGGCCCTGCGTGGGGCCGAGCAGATTCGGTCTTCGCGAAGCCAGGTCTGCCTGCAGTCCAGGGCCGCCCTGGCTGCCCGGGAGCAGGCCCGCACGCGTGCCGAGGAGGAGCGCGTCCGCCTCGAGCCCGAGCTCCAGAAGGCTCGTCAGTTGGACCTGCGCCTGGGCGATCTGGCCTCGCGCCTGGAGCCGCTCCGCGCCCAGGTCCTGGAAGCCCGCCAGTCCCAGGCAGCCGGGCAACAGCAGCAGGTCGCCTTGCAGAAGGAGGCGGCGCAGGCGCGCTCCCGCCAGGAGCGGGCCCTGGAGTGGCTCAAGGAGAAGGAGAACCTGGCCGAGCTGGTCCGTCAGTGGGATCGCTGGAAGCGCGAGGTGCAGCGCTTCCGCGAGGCAGACGAGGTCTGGACCTTTGAGGAGTCCAGGCGTCCCGGCCTCGCCGAGGCCGCCGAGCAGGTCCAGGCCGCGCTCCTTGAGGCCGAGAAGGTGCGGGTGCAGGCCTCCGAGGCCCTGCACCAGGCCCGCGAGGGTTCCGGAAAGGTCGCGGCCAGCCGCCGGGCCCTGGCTCCCGAGGAGCTGACCCGCCGGCGCGAGGAACTCGAACGGCGTCTGGAGCGGTTGCGCGAGTTGGCCCGGATCGCCGAGGAGGCCGGGCGCGCCCGACAGGCGGAGGCCCAGGCCCGAGCCGAGGCCGAGACGCGTCTGGCCGAAGCCGCTCAGGCCGAGGCCGAGGCCAGTCGTCAGGCCGAACTGGCGACGCTCCAGGTCCGTCTGGAGGAGGCTCGACGAGCCCTGGAAGGCCTTCGGGCCAGCCTGGACCTTCAAGACCGACGCGCCGCTCTGCGACCAGGCGAGCCTTGCCCTCTTTGCGGGGCGACCGAGCACCCCTTCGCAGACGGGCAGCCCCCGACATCGTCAGCGTTTGCGGCCCAGCAGGAGCGTGTTGCCGACCTGGAACGGCAGTCCCAGGAGTTGACCGGCGCCCTGGCGCGGGCCCACACGCGCCGCGAAATGCTGCAGCGCGCGGCCGCCGACCACCTGCGCCAGGCCGAGCTCTTCCGGCGCGAGGCCGGACTCCACGAGGCGGCCTGGGTCCAGGCCGCAGAGGCCGACCCCGACCTGCCGCTTCTGGCTCCCGACTGTCTTTCGGGGCCCGTGGCCGAACTCGAAGAGCAGCGCGAGGCGGTGCGCCGGCTCGAGCAGGAGGCCCTTCGTCTGGATCAGGCTGCCCAAGAGGCGGCCGCCGCGGTGGAGAAGCAGCAGAAGGGGCTCGAGGAGGCCTCAGACCGGGTCCGTGCGGCCGAGAAGGCGGCCCGCGAGGCCCAGGAACACGCCCAGGCCTCGGCTCGCCGGCAGGCCGAGGCCGCCGGGGGGAGGGAGGCGGCTCTCAATGAACTCCGCGAGCCTTTCGCCGGGGTTCCCGGCTGGCAGGACTCCCTGCGCCGTCATCCCCAGGCCTTCGCGGAACGCTGTGAGCAGAGGGTCTCGGAGTGGAATCGGTTCCTGGAGGAGCGCGAGGCGGCCGGGCAGGTGCTAAACCTCCTCGCGGCCGATCTCGCCGCGCTCCAGGCCCGCCTGGAGGCCGAGACCCGGGCCCTGGCCGAGAAGGAGGAGGCCCTGCGACTCCTCCTGGAGGAGAAGGCCCGCCTGGAAGGCGAGCGGGCCCGGATCCTGGCAGGCGAACCCGCCGACCAGGTCGATCAGCGTCTGCGAGAGGCCTTGGAGACCGCCGTCCGGGCTTGCGAGGAGGCCCGCCGGGGCGACTCCGAGGCCGCCGCCCTGCTGGCCCAGGCCGAAGGGCACCTGCAGGCCTGCCAGGAGGAGGCCTCCCGTCGCGAGGTCCTGGCCCGGCGAACTCAGGCAGCCCTGGAAGGGGCCCTGGCCCAGGCGGGTCTGGAGGAGGCCGAGCTGCGCCGGCGCCTGGAGCGGGGGGCCGACTGGGCGGAGAAGGTGCGTGTGCAACTGGAAGAACTCGAGACCCGCCGACGGGATTTCGGGACGGTCCTCCAAGAGCGCACCCGCGCCCTGGAGCAGCACGAGTCGCAGGGGCGGCCCGCACGCACGGCCGCAGAGTCCGAGCAGAGCCTCCAGGCGGCCCGGCAGGCCCAGTCCGAAGCCCAGTTCAAGCTGGCCCGGACCCAGAGCGCCCTGGAGCAGGATGCCGCCAACCGGCGACAGAGCGAAGCCGTGGCCCGGAGACTGGAAGAGCGCCGGGAGCGCTGGCGCGTCTGGGAGGGCCTGCGCGAGGTGATCGGCTCGGCCGACGGCAAGCGCTTCCGGGTCTTCGCCCAGAGCCTGACCCTGGAGGCCCTGCTGGCGGAGGCCAACGCGAACCTGGTGGACCTGGCGCCCCGCTATCGCCTGGAGCGGGTCCCCCCGCCCCGCGAGGCCTCCAGCCGGGTGGCCGAGGAACATCTGGCGATCCAGGTGGTGGACCTGGACATGGGCGACGCAGTGCGCAGCGTCCAGAGCCTCTCGGGAGGCGAGAGCTTCCTGGTCTCGCTGGCCCTGGCCCTGGGCCTGTCGGCCATGGCCGCCGAGAGGGCCCGCATCGACTCGCTCTTCATCGACGAGGGCTTCGGCAGCCTGGACTCCGAGACCCTGGAGGTGGCCCTGTCCTGCCTGGAGTCCCTGCAGGCCGGAGGGCGCCAGGTCGGCATCATCTCGCACGTCTCGGGGCTGGCCGAGCGGCTGGGAGCCCGGGTCCTGGTCGAGCCGCAGGGCAGCGGTCGCAGCCGGGTGCTGGTGGAGGCCGCCGGAGGCGGGGCCTGAGGGCCGACGCGATCCACCCCCGCCAGCCTGCTCTCCGTCATGTTTCGCAGGAGATTCCTGAGAAGGTTGCAGGATGACGACGTCGCCGGCGGGTGCGTTGACGTGCCACGCCACGGCGCCCGCCGCCGCGTGCCCCCTGCCGCGCGGCCCGGCGCAGGACCCACACCGCTGTCATCGGAGATCGCCCCCCTGGGCCGGCTGGAGAAGAGGCGGGAGCCCACGATCGGGGAGCCGCCCTCCACGGAGCGCACCCGCCGCACCCGCTGGGCACGCCTGGTCCTGCGGATCTGGAGGAGCGATCCCGAGCTCTGCCCGTCGTGCAGCAAGCGGATGGCCCGAAGCCGAGCCATCATGGAGCGCGCCGAACTCAGTCCGGATTCAGGCGTTGGGCGGGTCAACTCGTCGGCCCTCTTGTTGGGCCAGGCTAGAAATGGCATAATCCAGTCGCGGGCACGTGCGGCAGGCCGCTCTTCTGGGTGGGTTCGACGCTTGACGATTTGAGGGATTTCCCTGCCGGGGTCAAGCGAGTGGTCGGCTTCGCACTCCGACAGGCGCAGGATGGCGGCAAGCACGTCGACGCCAGGCCCTTGAAGGGGTGCGGTGGCGCCGGGGTTCTCGAGATCATCGATGACGACGACGGCGACACGTACCGGGCGGTCTACACCATCAGGTTCTCCGACGCTGTCTATGCGCTGCACGCTTTCAAGAAGAAGTCCACCCGGGGGATGAGCACGCCGAAGTGCGAGATGGACCTTGTCAGGGAGCGCCTGAAGCGCGCGGAGGAGCACCACTCGCGTTGGGTGCAGGAAGTCGAGTCAGACCATGAATGAAGAGACCCCCATCACTCAGGCCACTGGTAATGTCTTCGCCGACCTGGGGCTTGCAGACGCCGACGAGGCCTTGGCAAAGGCCGGGATCGCTGCGCGAATCTGCGAGGTGATCGCAGCGCGCAAGCTCAGCCAGGCCCAAGCAGCCGCTCTTCTTGGGGTAGACCAGCCCAAGATTTCGGCTCTCATCCGCGGCCGCCTGGAAGGGTTCTCCACGGACAGGCTGTTCCGCTTCCTCAATGCCCTCGGGCTGGATGTCGAGATCGTGATCAAGCCCACCTGTCAGGAGGCGAAGCCCGGCAAGACACGGGTCGTGGCGGCCTGATTCAGGGCGTCGATTTGTCAGCCGGACAGCTGGTGTCCGACCATCTGGAGGCCTTCCTCGGGAACTACGAGGAGCGTCACCAGGGGACGCACGGTCCCATTGGCCGTCACGTCGAGGGCGTCCTGAACCAGTTCTTGCTGTGCGGAGACCCAAACCAGGGTCTCCTTCTGCTCCGCTGCGAGGAATGCCGGAGGTCGCTGGCCGTGCCCTTCAGTTGCAAGACGCGCGGGTGCCCCTCGTGCATGGTGCGCCGGGTCGAGTGGCGCGTGGACGGGCGCCTGCTGGCCAGTTGCGCGTGTCCCTTCACCTGCCGCTGGCGCCTGGCCCCCGGCCGGGGTCACGGTGCTGGAATTGGCAGGGATCGACCCCTCGAGCCGCAATTCCCGGCGAATGTCAACCGCATCCCGCGCTTCCTCGGAAGAGAACCTCAGCCTGGGCCAGAGCCTGAAGATCCTGTTCGGGGCGTCGCGGGCCTTCTGGCTGGTCAACCTGGTCAACTTCGGCGATGGCCTGACGTACTTCGGAGTGCTGACCCTGCTGACCAGGTTCCTGGGCGCCGACCTGGGCCTTTCGGACGGCATGACCGGGATCACCGTCTCGGCCTTCACCGGTACCGTCACGCTCTTCATGTTTGGCGGAGGCTACGTCTCGGACCGCCTGGGGGTCCGGCACGCCCTGAGCCTGTCGCTGCTGGTGATGGCTCTGGGGCGCTTCCTGCTGGTGCTGGCCCCCGGAATGGGCGCTGCCGGGGTTCCGGTTGCCTGGTTTTCGCTGTTCCTGGTGGCGGTAGGCTCGGGGGTGCTGGTCCCAGCGCTGTATGCTGGCGTCAAGGAGTTCACCGACCCCCGGACGGCCACCCTGGGCTATGGCCTGTTATATTCGATTGCCAACCTGGGCATCGTGGCCGAGACCTTCCTCAGCCCCTACCTGCGCACCGCCGAGCCCTTCCTGCGCTTGGGTCCGTGGCAGATCCACGGCCTGGGCCTGGGCATCCAGGGGGTCTACGCGGCCTGCGCCCTGCTGACGCTGCTGTTGCTGATCGTCAACGTGGTCTTCTTCACCCGGCGGGTCGAGCAGCACGACCGCGTCTGCGGCGCCGAGCCTGCCGAGGAGGAGTCGCAGGCGGGGCATGTTCACCCCCTGCGCAACGCCCGCTTCCTGTTCTTCATCTTCATCCTGCTGCCCGTGCGCACCCTGTTCGCCCACCAGTGGCTGACGCTGCCAGATTACGTCTTCCGCTGCTACCCCGAGGCGGTGGGGGCCAAGTTCGAGTGGATCAGCGGCCTCAATCCACTGATCATCGTGATTTTCGTGCCCCTGGTGGCGGCCCTGACCCGGCGCCTGCGCGTGATGGACATGATGCTGGTGGGCACGACCCTCAGCGCCCTGACCACCTTCATCCTGGTCCCCGGTCCGGACCTGGGGCGCCTCTTGTGCTACGTGACCCTCTTCTCGCTGGGGGAGGCCCTGTGGGCCTCGCGCTTCCTGGAATACGTGGCCGACCTGGCTCCGGCGGGCAAGGTCGGCGCCTACATGGGTCTGGCGGGCATCCCCTGGTTCCTGGCCAAGTTCACAACAGGCCTGTATTCCGGCTTCATGTTGGAGCGCTTCATCCCCAAGCACGGTGTCGCCGACTCCGGTGAGTTGTGGTTGCTCTATGGCCTGGTGGCCATGGTCACCCCTGTGGGCCTGCTGCTGGCCCGCCGCTGGTTGGTCCAGGTCGAGCAACACCCCGCCCAACCCCGGCTTTCGTGATGCAATGTTGAGTGCGAAGCGACTCTCCTTCGTCCTGGCCGCCCTCATGCTGTTCCCGGCCGCTCCGGCCTGGTCTGGCGAGTCGGAGGGCACCTTGGACCTCAACGGCCTGACCCTGCAACGGGCCGAGGACCAGGTCCTGGCCCGGTCGGGTCCTCCCCCGGTTGGGTCTTCCCCTCCGAGATATGGACGACCAGTTGCGCCAGTCCCCCGGCAGGACTGGGACTCCGGGCGCCTCAACGAACGGCTCCGCAACTCGGTGCTGGCCTCCGGTTCCTTCTCGCGCCTCGGCGCCCAGGAGGCCCTGCATCGCCTGGAGGAGGTCCGGCGGGCGGTCGATCAGGCTGGTGGCGACGCGGAGATCGACTTCATGTGGACCGTGCAGAGGAGAGGCTGAGGGGGGGCGCCTTTGGTATGATGGACTTGGACTCATCCCTGGAGGGACGATCATGAACCTGGCTCAGACTCTGCTGGAGGCTCGGACTCTGTGGGTGCTTGTTGACCCTGGCCAGAGAGGCCGGCTGGCCGTCCCTCCCAGCGTGGGCTCCGGGGTCATTCCCCTGGAGCGCTTGGGACCGCCGGAGGACACTTCCGGCTATCCGCTCGAGCCGCTTGTGCCATTGCTCCAGGAGTTCTTGCAGAGTCAGGACCAGGAGTGGGGATTGGTCGTCTCCGTACCCGAGGGAACTCCTGAGACAACAGCGGTCGGGAGTCTGCTGAAGATGAGAGGGGGGCGATCTCTCACCGAAGAGGAGAGGTCCAGCGTGCAGGAGGCTGGGATGGAGGTTCCCCTCGGGCCGTGGGGAGACCCCGGCCAATCCGAGATGTGGCTCCTTCTGGCCGGTGGGAGGTCCAGATGACGCCCCTCGAAGCGACACACTACATGACACAACTGCGGCCGCATCAACGGTTTTTTGGGCCGGCGGTTGGGGACGGAAAGCTTCGGCTTCTGAGGGGGGGAAAGTCGGAGGTGATCGAGTGCGAGCCTGGGATGCACCCGGTGGTTCTTCCGGATGGTTTGATCTCAGAGGAGGTTTGCTCGGTGGCCGAGCCGCGGCAGGCCCAGTTTCGGGCTGCCCTTGAGAAGGTGAACGAGCGCTATGCTCCAGCCTTGAGGCGCCTTGCCGAGTAGCCCGAGGTTCCTGACGATCGAGGAGGTCCTGGAGATTCACTCCGACCAGTTCCGCCGTTACGGTGGTGGGCAAGGGGTTCGAGACGAAGGGCTTCTCCGCTCGGCCGTAGCTGCACCTCGCAGCTCCTTCGCCGGCGAGTTTCTTCATCAGGACCTGCACGAGATGGCCGCCGCCTACCTGTACCACATCACGGCCAACCACCCCTTCGTGGATGGCAACAAGAGGTGTGGCGTGGCCGCGGCATTGGTCTTCCTTGAGCTCAACGGCTGGGAGGTGATCGCCTCGCAGGAAGACTCGTCGAGGCAGGCCTGGGTGTTGCTCGGGGAGATTGGGACAAAGCCCGAGTGACGGAGTTCCTGAGACGGAACTCGAAGCGCTTGTAGCGGCCATCGCACCAAACAGGGACGGGTAGGCGCCAGGGCGGTCCCTATCGTAGCCGCAGAATCTCGCTTCTGAGAGCGTCTGGGTCGACTTCAGCGAGGGGGCAGCGCTTCTCCAGGGTGGCATTTCCTTTCGCGCCGGAGTAGAGTGTCTGACGTCAACGATTTATCCCCATGGAGTCATCAGAGATCTGGTCGTGTCTCGTCAAGTGGTGTAACTTCGTCGGCGTGGCTCCGGTGGAGAGGTTCGCGGTAGTTGTCGTCTCCTCGACTCGGATGGTGGGTTACGCGGGCACCTGCATCGGGCTGCCCCCGTACTCGAGGGCGAGGGGGAACTCCGGGGGCGGTGGCGGGGGTCTACCTGCCGGACGTTCGGTAATCTGGCATCCGGTCAGTGGGAATGCTCGTGCCGGGCAGGGCGAAACCCGACGGAGATCGCAGGGGCCGGGTGCCAAAAGACTCGCGGTATTCCGAGCGGACCCGGGCCTGGAACCTGTCGAGGAGGCCCTCCTCCTTGAGCAGTTCCGCCGTTTCACGCTCCAGCCCACCCATCAAGGCCAGTACGTTGGGAAGCGAGCCGTCGATGGTCTTCAGCGGGGAAACGGCCGTCCCGTCGTTGGTGCCGGACTCGCCCCCACCCAGAGGACCCTGCATTTGGGGTGCCGCCAGCATGTTGTGGAGCCAGGCCAGGCCTATGTTGCCGGCGGCCGGAGTCCCCGCCGAGGCAAACTGCAGCAGCAGCGGGAACGCGCCGTAGATGGCGTAGGTGTGGTTGTTGCGGATGGGCTGGGTGCCCAGGCCTTCGATCCCGGCCCCGTCCAGGTAGTCATCACCCCCGGGTCGATTGGTCGAGGTGGCCAGACCCGGGTATCCCCTCTGAGCGGCGTTCTGGGTGCGGATCTCCTCGCGGATCCGGAACAGGTCCCGGTACTCGGGGACCTGGCGCAACGGCAGGAACAGGAAGGCCCACGACTCGTGGGACGAGCCCCAGAAGGCCTCCCAGGTGGTACCGTGGGGGTGCTCGACCCGATCCATCCGGATTCCATCCCAGATGCGATCCGCCGTCCCCTCGGGGAGCCCTTCTCCGAAAAGAGTCAGGTAGTGCACCATCATGGACCCCTCGTGCACTCCGTGCTCTCCAGTCAGGTAGGACATCCGGCCCGGCTTGTCGAGGATGGTCTCGTACGTCGAGTTGGCCGAGGTGGGGTCCACCACCCGAACGTCAGCCCGGACCAGCCCGCGCTCGGCATCAAGAAAGACGGGGACGACGTTGCGGCGGAGCATCCGGTTGTACTCGCCGTAGCCATCGGCCAGGTCGTCCAGGCCCGCCTTGCGCAGCGCCCGCTCGGCCAGGAGCATGGACCACACCCACTCGCCGTTGTCCAGGCCGGGGACCTCGCCCTGCCAATCCGCCGTGGGGGTCAGGTCGGAGCCGGCTGTGAACCAGGGGAGGAAGCCCCCGTAGCCGGGGTTGGCCTCGTGGAAGCGCTGGTAGGTGTCCAGCTTCTGGCCCAGCACCCGCGCCGCTTCCTCGCGCGCGCCGGCCGGGTTCGAGGGGGAGACGAACCGGCAGGCCTTGGGGTCTGCCTCCAGGGCCTTCACGAAGACCCCCAGGTCCAGGCATTCCTTGGAAGGAGCGCTCCACGGACGGGCCTGCACCGGCTGCCCGGTGACCGGGTCCAGTTTCAGGCCATCCCTCGCCAGCCCCGACTGCGGATGCCGGGCCACCGCGAAGTAGGCCGCCTCCCGGTCCAGGTAGTCCTGCACGAAGGCGCCTGCACGTGCCCCCCCTCGCAAGAGTTCCTCGCGCGAGTAGCCACGGGAGAACCGGAAATCGGGCCCCGACAGCTCGACACGATCTGCCGCACCGCCGTCGCAGCTCGCCTTGGAGGCGGCTGGAGTCTGGAGCGTTCCCGGGACGGAGAGTCGCAGAGGCGGTATGGTGTTGGGCATGAGGTAAAGGGCTCAACTTCAGGATACGTCTCGCCGGGGGGCCGGTTTGTTACAAGGATATTGCTTGCAGGTCTTCCGCAGATCCCCGCAGGCGTCGGGCCCTGCTGGAGCGCCACGAGCGGATCCGCCTCCTGGCTCATCTACGCCTCGGGCGCAACCCGGCACCGCTGCCCGCGCCGCCGGGCCGACGCGCGTCCACCACCCCTCACGCCCGCTCTCCGTCATGTTTCGCAGGAGATTCCTGGGAAGGTTGCAGGATCGCAGGCTCTGTCTGGCTTGATCGCGGACGCCTGCCGTCGCGCCCCCCCCTGCGCAACCGATTACCGGTTGAACCGCCTCTCCATCATGCACCCGCATGACGGGCATCTGTGCTTGAAGCAGGGAAGTCCGGCGTCGTCGGGCATGGTATGGCCGCACCCGGTGCACACGCACTGTCCTGCCGGGTTGCCTCGGGCAGGGGCGGCGTCGGGGGTGAACCGGGCAGGGGCGGCGTCGGGGACGAACCCCCTGCCGGCGCCGGTTCCGGGTCCGTGTCCAGGCCGTGGCATCCCCATGGGAACGCTCCCCAGGCTGAAGGATCGGAGGGGATCCCTGTCCGCCTGCGGGGCGTTTCCTGAGATGTCACGGGCCAGGGGGGGGCTGGCGTTCAGGGCATTCCTGACGGTGCCCGACGCGTTCTCGACGAGGTCGATGGACGCACCGGTCAGGACCGAACGGACAGCCGCCCCGATCCTGCCCGTGATGACCCTGGAGGCCCCCGTGGCCACGATCCTCTCGGCGGCTTTGACCCCTGCGGCCCCGGGGTCGTCCCTGTAGGGGTTCGGGAGGGACTCGTGCAACCCGGTCGTGTCCTCGTACACGAGGAAGTACCTGCTCCGGCCCAGGTTCGGATCCACCTCCGAGTCAAGGCTCGGACCCGTCGCTGAGATGACCGTCTTCATTTCCTGTCTTGCCTGTCCTTTACAACTTGCGCCCCAGGTTCTCCGCGTGGGTGCAGGAGCCTTCACGAGCGGCGCTTGGAACTGGAACCTCCACTTTGATCCGGGGCGAGGCGACCGACGCGGTCTTCACACTGGTTCCTAGCCTTCCAGCAGCAACTGGAACGGGTTCTCCAGGGCCTCGCAGACCCAGCGCAGGAAGCGGGCGCCGTCGGCACCGTCGATCAAACGGTGGTCATAGGACAGCGACAAGGGCAGCACGGTGCGGGGCTGGAAGGCGCCGTCGATCCAGGTGGGTTCGACCCGGGTGCGCGAGAGGCCCAGGATGGCCACCTCGGGCCAGTTCACGATGGGGGTGAAGGCGGTGCCTCCGATGCCTCCCAGGTTGGTGAGGGTCATGCAGGCCCCCTGCATGTCCTCCGGGCGCAGTTTGCGGGCCCGGGCCTTCTCGGCCATCTCAACCAGGTCGACCGAGATGCGGACCAGGTTCTTCTGGTCCACGTCGCGCACCACCGGCACCATCAGGCCGCGCTCGGTGTCCACGGCCACGCCCAGATGGAAGTATTTCTTGTAGAGGACGGCTTCGCCCGCGATGTCCAGGCTGGCGTTGAACTGGGGGAAGGTCTTCAGGGCCGAGGCCAGCACCTTGAGCAGGATGGCCGTCATGGTCAGCTTGCCCCCCGCCTGGCGGACCCGGTCGGCATAGCGCCGGCGCAGGATCTCCAGTTCGGTCACATCAGCCTGATCGAACTGCGTCACGTGGGGGATCTGGTTCCAGGCGCGGCTCATCCCGCGGGCCGTGGCCCGGCGGACGCCGTCCATCTCCCGGCGCTCGACCTCGCCCCAGCGGGTGAAGTCGGGAAGCTCGGGAGCCTCCAGGGCGGCGGCCAGGCCCGTGGGGCGGCGCTCGGCGGCCTCCAGCTTCTGGCGGTTGTGGGTCATGAGGTCGGTGACACCGATGCGGCCCCGGGGACCCGTGCCCTGGACTTCAGTGATGTTCAGCCCCAGTTCCCGGGCGATGCGTCTCACCGAGGGCGAGGCCGGGACGACCCGGCGCGCGGACCGGGCGTCGGGCTCGACCCGGGGAGACCACACCCCCTGGCATTCCCAGGCCATGCCGCTGGCGGGCAACTGACAGGGTGGGGCTACCACCGGGCTTGCCACGGCGGGCGAACCCGGCGTGGCGCTGGGGGCCGTCATGGGCGCCTGGTCGTGGGCGGAGGGAGCAGGAGCCCGGGTGGCGGGCGCCGGTTCGGCTGCCGGGCGAGTGGAGGGCTCCTCTGTCGGCGCGCTGGCCGAGGGAGCCTGCTCGGGGGGTGCCGAGGGCATGTCCTCTTCCAGCCGCATCACCACCTGTCCCACCTTGGCCTGGGTTCCCGGCTGGACCAGCACCTCCAGGACCACGCCCGAGAACTCGGAGGGGACCTCGATGGTGGCCTTGTCGGTCCCGATCTCCAAGATCGGCTGGTCCTTCTCCACCCGTTGGCCGGGCTCCACCAGGATCGACAGGATATCCGCCTTGTGGACGTTCTCTCCCAGTTCGGGAAGTCTGAGATCTCGGGCCATGGTGTCCTCGCGTGAAGCTGGGATGATCCTCTCCGGGGGAGCAGGGGTCAGCAGGTGAAGGGGTTGGGCTTTTCCGGGTCCAGGTGCATCTCCTGGAGGGCCTTGCGCACCAACGAGGGCTCGGCGCGACCCTGCCGGGCCAGCCCGTGCAGGGCGGCCAGGGCCACGTAGCGCCGGTCGACCTCGAAGAAGTCGCGCAGGGCTTCGCGCGTTTCGCTGCGCCCGTAGCCGTCGGTCCCCAACGAGTGGAGCGTCCCCGGGATGAAGCGGGCGATCGACTCGGGCAGGGCCTTGACGTAATCCGAGGCGGCCACCACCGGGGCATCGGAGTCCGCCAGGCAACGGGTCACGTAGGGGATCCGGGGTTCCTGATCCGGATGCAGGAGGTTCCAGCGCTCGGCGTCCAGCGCGTCGGTGTGCAGGGCCTTGTAGCTGGTGACGCTCCACACCTCGGCCGGCACCCCGAAGCGGTCGGCCAGCATCAGGCGGGCCTGCATGACCTCGTTCAGGATCGAGCCGCTGCCCAGGAGTCGCACGGGGGGGCCGACCAGGCCCTCGGGGGCGGCCTGCAGGCGGTACATCCCGCGCAGGATGCCGTCCCGGCTGCCCTCCGGCATGGCGGGCATCGGATAGTTCTCGTTGGTCAGGGTGATGTAGTAGAACACATCCTCCTTCTCGCGGTACATCCTGCGCAGGCCCTCCTCCAGGAGGATCGCGAGCTCGTAGGCGAAGGCGGGGTCATAGGCCAGCAGGTTGGGGATCGGATAGGCCAGCAGATGGCTGTGCCCGTCCTGGTGCTGCAATCCCTCTCCGTTGAGGGTGGTGCGCCCCGAGGTGGCCCCCAGCACGAAGCCCTTGGTCCGCATGTCGCCGGCGGCCCAGACCAGGTCGCCGATTCGCTGCAGGCCGAACATCGAGTAGAAGATGAAGAACGGGATGGTCGGCACGCCGTGGGTCGAGTAGGCCGTGCCGGCGGCGATGAAGGAGGCCATGGAGCCGGCCTCGGTGATGCCCTCTTCGAGGATCTGGCCGTTGGTGCTCTCCTTGTAGTAGATCAGCGTCTCGGCGTCCACCGGATCGTAGAGTTGGCCCACGTGGGAGTAGATCCCCACCTGACGGAAGAGGGTCTCCATCCCGAAGGTGCGGGCCTCGTCGGGGACGATGGGCACCAGGAAGCGCCCGATCTCCTTGTCCCGCAACATCTTGGCCAGCATTCGGACGAAGGCCATCGTGGTGGAGAGCTCGCGTCCCTCCGAGTCCTTGCGGAACTCTGCGAAGAAGGCCTCGTCGGGCGTCTGCAAGGGCTCGAAGTCAGCGTGGCGCGCGGGCAGGTAGCCCCCCAGCTTCTGGCGGCGCTCCTGCAGGTAGCGCAGCTCGGCGCTGTCCTCGGAGGGGCGGTAGAACGGGGTGCTGGCCACCTCCTCGTCCGAGATGGGGATGCTGAAGCGGGTGCGGAACTCGCGAAGCTCGTCCTCGTTCAGCTTCTTCTGCTGGTGGGTGATGTTCTTGCCTTCGCCGGCCTCGCCCAGGCCGTAGCCCTTGGCGGTCATGGCCAGGATGACGGTCGGCTGGCCCTTGTGCTCCATGGCTTGACGGTAGGCAGCGTAGACCTTGTCCGGATCGTGGCCGCCCCACTTGAGGGCCTTGAGCTGGTCGTCGGACATGTTCTTGACCATCTCGGCCAGGCGGGGGTCGGCCCCGAAGAAGTGCTCGCGCAGGTAGCTTCCAGGGCTGACCACGTACTTCTGGAGGTGGCCGTCCACCACTTCGTTCATGCGGCGCAGCAGCACCCCGTCGTGGTCCCGGGCCAGCAGGGAATCCCAGGCGCTGGACCAGACCACCTTGATCACGTTCCAGCCGGCGCCGCGGAAGGCGGCCTCCAGCTCCTGGATGATCTTGCCGTTGCCGCGCACGGGGCCGTCCAGGCGCTGCAGGTTGCAGTTCACCACGAAGACCAGGTTGTCCAGCTTCTCGCGGCTGGCCAGGGTGATGGCGCCCAGGGATTCAGGCTCGTCGGTCTCGCCGTCCCCCATGAAGCACCAGACCTTCGACCGGATCTCCTTCTTCAGGCCGCGATCCTCCAGATAGCGGATGAAGCGGGCCTGGTAGATCGCCTGGATGGGGCCCAGCCCCATGCTGACGGTGGCGAACTGCCAGAAGTTCGGCATCAGCCAGGTGTGGGGGTAGGAGGCCAGGCCCCCAGAGAGCTCGCGGCGGAAGGCCTCCAACTGCTGGCGGGTCAGACGACCCTCCAGGAAGGCGCGCGCGTAGACGCCTGGAGAGGCGTGGCCCTGGAAGAAGACCAGGTCGCCGTCGCGCCCCTGGCTGCGCCCGCGGAAGAAGTGGTTGAAGGCCACCTCATACAGGGTGGCCGCCGAGGCATAGGTCGAGATATGCCCGCCCAGCCCATCGAACTCGCGGTTGGCGCGCACGACCATGGCCATCGCGTTCCAGCGGACGAAGCTCTTGATGCGGCGCTCGATGTCCCGGTTGCCGGGATAGGGGACCTGCTCTTCGACCGGGATGGTGTTGATGTAGGGCGTGTTGGCGGTGAACGGGAAGCGCACCCCGCGCCCCTGGGCATAGCACTGCAGGAGCCGCAACAGATCGTTGACCCGCTCGGGGCCCTGCGAATCCAGGACGTATTCCAGCGAGTCGATCCACTCCTGGTTCTCCAGTTCCTCGGGTTCCGAGGCTCCGGCCGCGTTCTGGCCGCGGGCCAGATCCAGACTGCGCTGCCTGGCGAGATCCTTGAGCATCGTGGCGGTCCTTTCTGTCTGGGGCGAACGCTTCGGGTCCACGCCTTGACATGGCGGAAAGGATTCGGGACCGGGCCGGCGATCCCCTGGGGGGGGGAGGGGGAGGCCCGGCCCCAGGGCGCTCAAGGAAGGGGTCTCTTCAGGGAGGTGGCAGGACCCGGTCCTTCTCCATTTCGAACCAGGCCAGGGTGCGGTCCAGACCCTGCTCAAGGGGGGTCAGGCGCAGGTCTGCCACCAACCGTTGCAGTTTGTCGGTTCTGAGGCACTTCGAGCGGGCTCCGACATAGCGGCTGGTGTCAAACTCGATTTCTTCGAAGGGAAGACCCACCCGTTCGCAGATCAGGCGCGCGAAGTGGCGGATCGGATACTCCTGCCCGGCCCCGACGTTGATCAGTTCGTTGGCGTGCGTGTCGGCCAGACCGAGCGCCAGTTCCACGAAATCGTCCAGATACACCAACTCGCGGCGCTGATGGCCATCCCCCCACAGGATGACCTTCTCACCGTACAGTTTGCCGCGCATGATCTTGCGGATCAGGTCGAAGATGAAGTGCATCTGGCGACCGTCGGTGTGGTAGCCCGGACCATACAGCGTGGAAGGGACCAGGCACAGGTACTTCAGGCCGTATTGACGGTTCAGCGAGAGCAGCCCGGCGTAGAGCATCTTCTTGGTCATGCCGTAGGAGAAGAGGCTGTCGACCGGCACGCCCTGAAGGTAGTTCTCCTCCAGCAGGTCCAGTTCCGGGTCGTACACGCAACTGGAGCCCATGCAGACGAGCTTTGCCTGGGGCTGGCGACGTTGCCAGTAGTCCAGGACATGGGTGTTGATCTTCTGGTTGATCACCCACTGCTCGCCCGGATGGCGCAGGCAGAAGTCCCCGGCCTGGGTCCAGGCTGCCAGGTGGAAGATCCTGTCGAAGGTCTGGTCGGTGTATCGTTCGAGGGCATCCTCGCGACGCAGATCGCAGTCCTTCGAGCCGGGAGTCAGCACGTGGTGACCTCGACGGCGCAACTCTCCGGCCAAGGCCGAGCCCAGGAAGCCAGTTCCCCCCGTCATGAGGATTCTCATGCGTTGTCTTCCTTGGGGTTCACAGGGAAGTAGAATTCCACGCCCTGTTCGAGCAGGTCCTGGTGGTTCTTGAGGATTTCCTTCTTGAAGTTCCAGGCCAGGACGTAGTAGACATCAGGAGGGCTGGTCACATCGCCTTCCATGACGACGGGGATGTGGCTTCCCGGCGCCAGCAGCCCGCGGCGCATCGGGTTCTTTTCGACCAGAACCTGGATCAGGTCCGGGCCCACGCCGAAGTAATTCAGCAGGGTGTTGCCCTTCACGGGGGCGCCCATGCCGAAGATGGTCTTGCCTTCGGCACGGCGTTGGCGCAGGAAGGCGAGGTTCTCTTCCCGGGCCTTCTCGACTCGGCCAGCGAAGTCCAGGTAGGTCTGGAAGCGGTTGGCGCCCGCGGCGTCCTCGGCCGCCTGGAGGGCCTGGAGCCTCTCGCTCGGGGAGTGGGCCCCTGCGTGGCCGGCAAAGCCGATGATGGACCCTCCGTGGATGGGCGAGAAGCGGGCATCGAAGAGGTCCAGGCCGTGGCGCCGCAAGAGGTGCCGCAGATTGGCCAGGTTGTAGTACAGCAGATGCTCGTGGTAGATCTGGTCGAACGCCAGGTTCTCGACGATGGTCTTCATATACAGGAACTCGACCACGAAGACCCCATCCGGGCGCAGGACCTCGCGGATGGCCTCGGTCACCGGGTGGAGTTCCTCGAGGTGGAAGAAGACCCCGGACGCGTGGATCACGTCGAAGCGACGACCCAGGGCCCGGGCCATCGGCAATGCGAAGAATTCGTTGACGGTGGGGATGCCCTGCTCGACGGCCCGACGGGCCACGCTCCTGGAGGATTCCACCCCCAGCACGTCCCAGCTCAGGTCCTGGAAGTGACGCAAGGTGGTGCCGTCGTTCGAGCCGATGTCCAGGATCGTCCGGCCCAGGTGGCCGAAGCGTTGGTCCACCTCCCGGGCCACCTCGCGGAAGTGGTCGCTCAGGGTCCGGGTCACGCCCGACAGATAGGTGTGGTCCCCGAACATGACTTCCTTGGCCACGGTGTGGTCCAACTGCGGCGTGGCGCAGTCGTGGCAGTAGACCAGCCGCAAGGGATAGCGCGGCTCGGCGCCGGCCTCCTCGGGCTTCAGGAAGTGGTTGCACCACGGCTGCTGCCCCAGGTCCAGGGCCAGTTCCAGGCGTTCGGAGTCACAAACACGGCATGGCATGTCGAACGGATTGCGTGGCCCGGCCCGGGACTCCTGCCGCTTCGGCTCCGTCGGGGCAACCGGCGGTGGAAACTCAGCCGGTGAAGACCACCTGGCTTCCTCCTCGGCTGAAGCGGAAGTCGACCGCAGGCAGTTCGGGGAGGGCCTGGACGACCTCCTGTCGGCGCTCTGGTTCCACGTAGAAGAGGAGGAACCCGCCTCCACCGGCTCCCAACAGTTTGCCGCCCACGGCGCCGGCAGCCCGGGCCCTGCGATACAGCTCGTCGAGGTTGGGGTTGGACACTTCGGGAGAAAGGCGTCGCTTGAGCTGCCAGGTGTGGTGCAGCAGTTCGCCAAAGTCCGCCAGGGGCTGTTCGCTGGCCAGGATGTCCATGGCCACGGGAACCAGGGAGGCCATCTGCCGCAGCTCGTCGGTCACCTGACCGGTGCAGGTGCGTTCCATCTGGTTCTTCAGCACCTCGTGGGCCGTTCGGCGGATTCGGGTATAGACCAGCAGAAGCCGATCCTGCAGGGCTTGGCTGCGTTCGGGTCGGAGGGGGACCGGCTGGACATCCACCTCACCGGACTGCTGGAACCGCATGTGCAGGAATCCGCCAAAGGCGCAGGCATATTGGTCCTGAAGTCCGACCCGTTCGTGGATTCGTTCGCGCTCGACTTGGACCGCTTCGCGGGCCAGCACTCCGGGGCCGACGTGGCGGCCCTGCAGGGCGTTCAGGGCGTGGAGCAGGGAGACCGTGAAGGAGGACGACGAGCCTAGCCCGGTCCGGGCGGGCAGGTCGTTGATCACGTGCAGTTCCAGGGGATGGTCGATCCCCATATGGCGCAGGCACTCGCGAACGGCTGGGTGTTCGATTTCGTCCACGGCACTGGTGAGCTCGATTCGCGAGTAGCTGACGCGATATCGGAAGTCGAACAGTTCGGTGAGGGGGGCCACGGAAAGGCGAGTGTACTTGTCGATGGTGGTCGAGAGCGTGGCTCCTCCGTCGGGCAACATCGGAAGACTCTCGGGGTAGTCGGTGCCGCCGCCGAAGAAGCTGATGCGCAGGGGGGTGCGGATCAGGATCAAGGCTGGCCTCCCGGGCGGGACTCAAGTCCCCTGGAAGGGAAGAGGCTGGGCTGGCGTGGTTCAGTTGTGGGGCGTGGGCGGTTCAATTTCCATGGCCTTTCGCGCGGCAGGGGTGCGGCCGGGTTCTTCCCCGGGCGCCGGTTTCCCCCTGGAAGGCCCTGGCGCCTCTCCCGAGTTCGGGAAGGCAGCCTCCGGGCTTCGTCGAAGGGCGGGCCGTGCCAGCCAGCCCGCCTCCTGAATCGCCCTTCAGAGCCCCCGTCACCCGGATCGTCGTGGTGGACAATGCCTTCGTCGACCTGACGGGGCACAACTTCGAATACTGCCGATCCGTTTGCTGGGCGGCCCGTTCGCGTGGCCTGGATGCCGAGGTCCTGGTCCATCGCCAGGCCAGTCCAGACGTCCTCCGGGGGTTGCCGGCCCGACCCGTCTTCCGGCACCTGGCCTACCAGCGCTTCTGCGCCTGGCCCGCTCTGCGCCCGATCCTGGACCCGATCCTGGCCAACCTGGGCTTCCTCTGGGATCTGAGCCGGGCCATGAGGGGATGCCGGACCCCGGGCGACCTGGTCTTCCTGCCCAACGCCACCTACCGGCAGACCTTCGCCGTGGCCGCCTGGCTGGCCACCTCGCGCCGACCCCGGCGGGTGGTTACGCTCTTCCGCTATACCCTGCGCCGCCACGAGGAGGGAGGGGGCTGGCAACCCGCTGCGCGGCTGGCTCGGGCCTCGTTCCGGATGTTGGAGGCCGTGTCCCGTCGGCACGAGCTGCGACTGGTCAGCGACAGCCAGCGGCTGGCTGAGGAATACGCCCAGCTCACCTGCCTGCCCGTGCACGTCGTACCCATTCCCCATGCCGCGTCACGTGGCGGCGTGGTTGCGCCGCCCCCGACGCTGGCCCAGGACCGGCCGGCGCGCTTCGTCATGCTGGGTGAAGCGCGCGACGACAAAGGATTCCCGCTGCTGGTCGAGGCCCTGGAGAGACTGCGAGGCCCCCTGAGCCGAGGGGATCTGGCCGTGACCGTCCAGTGCCACCTGCGGGACGGTGCTCAATCCGCCAGTCACGCCGCCCGGGCCCGCCTGGAGGCGGCCGGCCTGCCCGGGGTCCGGTTGCTGACCGAGCCGGTGGACACCGCGACCTACCACGCCTTGCTGACCGAGAGCCATGCGGTGCTGATTCCCTACCGGCGGGGGCATTACCGTTCGCAGACTTCCGGGATCCTGACCGAGGCCCTGGCTGCCGCCCGGCCGGTGGTGGTCACCTCGGGAACCTGGATGGCCGACCAGACCCGAGCCTATGGGGCGGGAGTCTGCTTCGAGGAGGGTGACCCCGACGACCTGGCCCGCGCCATCCTGGCCGTGGCGGAGGATCTCCCTTCGCTCGGCGCCCGGGCCCTGGCCGCGCGGGAGGACTGGCTGACCCGCCACACCCCCGAGAAACTGCTGGAGGCCCTGTTGGGGGAGGTCGGGTCTTGAGCGACGTGGCCGATTCCCCTCCGGCATCCGAGGAGGGGGAGGGGCGCGCCCGCCGGCAGGAGCGTCATCGGCGTGCTTTGCTCAGCCTTCTGGGTTCCAACGGCCAGAAGGTCGTCCGGATCCTGGTCGCGATCTTCTTCACGCCCCTGGCTTTGGGATACTTCGGCCGGGAGGTCTACGGCCTGTGGGTGGCCACGGCCGTCGTCCTCTCCTACAGTTCGGCTCTGATGAGCAGTGTCGGATATGCCGTGATGACCCAGGTCGCCAATGCCCGGGGTCGGGATTCCATCGCCGAGATCACCGAGATCTTCACAAGCACCACGGTGGGGCTGGCGCTCGTGGCCGGGGTTCTGGGTGCGGTCGGCTCGATCCTCGCGGCGGTGGTGCCCCTGACGGGGATCTTCGGGATACCGGTGGAGATGGAGCCTCAGGCGCGGGCCGTCCTGCTTGTCGTGCTTTGGACGGGCGTCTTCGGGGTCGTTCTGGGGCAGTCAGTCTTCCTGCAACAGGCTTATCAGGAGGACTATTTCGGCAGCCTCTGGGCCACCCTGGGAACCGTCCTGAACCTGGGAGCCCTGGCGGCAATTGTCTGGGTCCGGGGCGACCTCGTCCACCTGGCCATCGCCTCCGGCGTGCTGCTGAACTTGATCCACCTTCTGACTGGCCTGCACCATTGGACTGCGCATCCCGAGTGTCGCTTGGTTCTTGGCGCCTTCCGTCCTCAGCGGGTGCTGGCCTTGGCCGCGTCCGGGGGGCTCTTCTTCCTGACCTGTCTGCGGATGGTGGTCACCTGGAACACCGACAGCTTCATCGTGTCGAATCGTCTGGGGGCCCAGGAAGTCGTCAGTTACTCGGTCCTGGTGCAGATTGCGGCCGTCCTCTTCGGGATCCTCAACGGCCTGTCAACCGGTTACTGGACGGCCTACTCGGAAGCCGCTGCCCGGCAGGATTGGGACTGGATTCGCTTTGCCGTCCGCCGGGTCACCCTGTTCGGGTGTAGCATGGCCTCCGCCACGGCCGTTTGTTTCTATTTCTGGGGGCCATCCTTCTACGCACTGTGGGTTCCCCAGGTCGAGATCTCCAGGCCGGCCCTGCTCCTGCTGGCCGCCTACCTGCCGGTGGTGATCTTCATTGAGGCGCACTGCATCCTTTTGAACGCGCTTTCCTGCCTGAAGGAGCAGGTGCTCCCCGCCCTGGTGATCTCCGCGTTCCACGTGGCAGTTTCGCTGTATTTGATTCCGGAGTATGGCGTCGCCGGCGCTGCCGCGGCCACCCTTGTTCCCGATCTCCTGATAGGTTTGGTGGTCTATCCCTGGCTGGTCCGCCACAAGACCCAGGGTCAGGTCGTTGCACCGGGCTTCCGTCTGGGAGGGGTGCTGGCCTTGCCCCTGTTGGCCGCCTCCCTGGCGGCCTGGCTGGTACGACCCTTCCTGCTGGCTTGGGGACCGGTCGCGTCGCTGGTTGTCGGTCCGATTCTCACCCTGGCAGTCTACGCTGCCACTCTCCTGCCCCTCTTAGGCGAGGATGCCGCCGCCCTGCGCAAACTTGGAGGACTCTTCTCGGGTCGGCCTCGGACCTGAAGGATTTCTGGCATCGTCTGGCTGGGCGAGGTCTTCGGGGCGGGTCCCTCAGGTGCGCAGAAGCGAGCCGACCAGGCGCCGGAGACGCGCGTAGAGGTGGCGCAGGATGCGTTCCGCGCAGCACACGGTGGCCCCGGTACCGCGGGGGAGGGCCAGGCTGCGCTCCAGGATGCGGTGATAGATTGGGACCAGGGCCTGCGTTCGTGGGTAGTCACGGGTCGCCCGTCGGAGCGTGCGGACCTGGGAAACGCTCAATTCCTCCACCAGCGTGCGAAGCCGCTCCACGGCGTCCAGGCCCAGGACCTGTTCCGCCTCCCCAATGATCTGCTCCTGCAACTCGCGCACCACCTGCCGCCGAGCCAGGTCCCGACCCGTGCGGGCCGTCTCGGTTCCCGGATGGACCCGGGCAAAGACCAGGGGCAGCGGGGCGACCGCCAGGCCGCCGGCCATGCTGCACTGGGCGCTGAGCAGGTAGTCCCCTCCCCAGTTCTCGCGACCGCACAGGGGAAGGAACCGCTTCAGGGTCTGCGTGCGACCCACGAAGGCGCTGGGGTGGAAGGGGAAGGTCAGAAGGTGGAGCATCAGCCCCTCCTCCGGCGTCAGGAACTGGTGGGTTCCCCGAAAACCGGCGGCGAAGACCATCGGCCTCTGGATGGGACAATTCCACAGGTCGTCGACATCGGGCCCCAGATAGACCGGGGTCGTCGAGAGCTGCGCCTGGGGGAAGGCCTGAAACCCCGCCATCGCCGTCTCCAGGAACAGGGGATGCCACAGGTCGTCGTCCATCAAGAGGGCCCAGAAGGGGGTTCCGGTCAATTCGATCGACCGCGTGATGTTCCCGAACTGGCCCAGGTTCTGCGGATGGCGCTCGAACTGGATCCGGGGGTCTTTGAAGCTGCGGACCAACCCCTCGGTGTCCTCGGTCGAGCAGTTGTCGCACACCAGCACCTGGAAGTCCTGGAAGGTCTGCTGGAGGACCGAGTCGATGGCCTCCCCCAGGAAGTCGAGCCGGTTGTAGGTCGGAATCGCGACGGTGACCTGGGTCATGCCACGCCCGCCGCGACCCGGGACTCGGGGCGTTCCAGGAAGGCCTTCAGGTCTTCCGGGGTTCCCATGCCGAACATCGCCTCGCCCTCGGCAGCCACCGGGTGGATCCCGATTCTCAGGCCCTCTGCGATCAACTCGTTGAAGGCCGGAGCCGTGTAGAACTCGTTGTTGACCCGGAAGTCCCGGGCAATCATCCGGTCCGCCGCGCGGGCGAAGTCCCGGCCCCGCCGGAAGTAGTAGAGTCCCGTCGTGGCGTGGTTCGAGACCACCTGCTTCTCGACCACCTCGAGGACCAGCCCGTTCGGAGCCACCCGGGCATAGGACCACTTGGGATGGTCGGCCGGGAAGGTCATGATCAGGCCATCCAGTCGCCGGTGCTCCAGGTCCAGGACGAAATCGTCCATGTCGTTGTGGATGTACTGGTCGCTGTTGGCCAGCAGCAGGGGGAACTCGTTCTCGAACAGTCCTCGGGCCAGCAGGATTGTGCAGGCCGCCCCCTCGGTGGTCGATTCCACCGGAACGATCGCGCATCCCGGAGCGATCCGCTCGAGTCGTTCGGCCAGATTGAAGCGGTCGAGATGCTCGCGCAGTGGCAGGAACGTGAAGCGGTGGGGGCTTCGCAGGCCGAGATTGCGGACCACCACTTCGATCATGGGGGTGCCGTGGACCTCGATCAGGGGCTTGGGCAGCGTGTAGCCGGCCGCCTCAAAGCGGCTTCCCCGGCCTGCCATGGGGATGACGATGTTGATCATGACGCGTGCACCCTTCCCGTCGTCTGCAGGGCAGCCTGGTATTTCTCGACGTCCTCAGGGGTTGCCAGGCTGATGACCTGGGAGTTGTCGATGCTGAAGATGTCGATCGAGTGGCCTTCGAGGATCATTTCGTTGTAGACCGGACTGAGGAAGTACTCGCCGCCGGTGCGGGCCCCCTTCAGCAGCATCCGGCTGGCGGCTGCAGTGAAGTCTCGGCCGCGCCGGAAGTAGTAGA
This sequence comes from Candidatus Xenobium occultum, assembly GCA_002423485.1. Classification (GTDB taxonomy): domain Bacteria; phylum Vulcanimicrobiota; class Xenobia; order Xenobiales; family Xenobiaceae; genus Xenobium; species Xenobium occultum. The sequence goes on from DIWH01000065.1 coordinate 59,021, forward strand.
TCCCCACGGTGGCGTGCCGGCTGATGGGCCGTTTCTCGGCCACCATCCGAACTGCACCGGCTTCGTCGGTCAGCGCGTAGGACCACTTGGGGTGGGTCGAGGTGAAGGTGATCAGCGAGCCGTCCACCTGCCGCTCCCGGGCCCTTTGGACGAAGTCGTCCAGGGGGAACCCGATCAACTGGTCGCCGTTGGCCACGATCAGTTCCTGGTCGCCGTCGATCCACTCCGAGGCCAGCAGCACCGTGCACAGGGCGCCGGCGGTGTCTCCGCGCATGGCCACCACTTCAGAGCCCGGGGCCACCAGTTGAAGCACCTCGCCCAGGGCATACCTGCGCAGGTGTTCATTCTGGCAGACGAAGACGAACCGGTGCTCCATGCGGGGGGTCAGGTTCTCCACCACGCACTCGATCATGGGGCGACCCTGGATTTCCACCAGGGGTTTTGGAAATGTGTAGCCACGCTCTTCAAACTTCTTGCCGTGTCCCCCCAGCGGGACCAGGATGGTCAGCATCGCGGGTCACTCTCCAAGCAGCCTTCCGCGCTTCGGATGGCGTCGCGGATCCGCCAGTAATGGACGTCCTCAAACCCCGTGACGGCGCAGACGTGGGCCCCCGAGCGCCGAGCCGCCTCGATGCCAGGTGCCGCATCCTCCACGATCAGGACGGACTCCGGTGCGAGCCCCAACCGATTCATGGCCTTGAGGTAGATCTCCGGGTCCGGCTTGGCCTTGGAGACATCCTGGTTGCTGAGAAAGAACTCGGCGTATTCCAGCAGGTTCGCCTGGCGAAGCATCATGTCCACGCTGTCACGAACCGCGTTCGAGCAGACGGCCAGCCGATAGCCTTCGCGACGAAGGGCCCGGACCATGAACTCCTTCTCGAAGGAGGGGTTGCACCTCACGAAGACCTCTTCGGCGGTGAACTTCTGCTTGAGCTTGTTGACCGTGTCGTGCAGAGCGGCAGGCAGACCCTGCTCGACGGTCAGCATCTTGAGCTTCTCTCGGGTGGGCAGCCCGTCGTACACCGTCAGGTGGGCGTAGCGGGGGATGGTGAATCCGAAGAGCTGCAGCGCTCGGTTCAGGGCTTCGTAATGCCATTCGGTGGCATCCACGAGAACTCCGTCGAGATCGAAGAGGACCGCTTGGATCCTGGGATGGCTCAAAGTCACTGGTTCCCTTCCTGGGCCCCGCGAGGTTCCAGTCCCAGGCTGCGGGCCAGAGCCACGGGGTAGTCGGTGCAGATTCCGGTTGCGCCCCAGGCAACGAAGTCTCGCCAGCGTTCCCTGGAGCCGGACAGGGCTCCCCCGTGCAGGTCGGGAGACACCGCATAGACCTGCTTGCCCGTTTCGAGGAGGGTCCTCAGGGTGGCCGCCGAGGCCCAGGGCCCGTCGAATTCGTCCAGCCAGACCCGGTCACTGACGGGGCAACTGGTCGCGCGTGCCACCGGTTCACCCCGGTCGCTGACCCGGCAGGCCACCTGGATGCGGGGATCGAGCCGGAGGAGCTCTTTTGCGGTGGCTCCCGGCTCGGGCTCGATCAGCTCCATGTCGAAGAGGAAGACCTGGCCCAGGAGATCGTGCTGGACCAGGTCGCGCACGAGGTGGGGGAGCCCTTGGAGGTCTTTGAGGTTCAGGGCCACCACCTGGTCCGGGTGGCGGCGCCACAGGGCGAAATGACCCTCCGCGTCGTTCTCCTCGGTCCACTGGGCGGGGTCGTGGCTGATGTAGTGCCTCTGGTGGGTCGGGCAGTAGCGGATGTCGGTCTCGAGACCAAAGCCCCAGGCCAGGGCCCGGGAGATGGTGGAAAGGCGGTTCTCCAGGTTCCTGTCGGACCCGTAAAGCAGACCGCGATGGGCAAGGAGGCTTCCGATCTTCATGGCGAGGAAATTCAACCGCGCCGGGGATTCGGCCCCAGCCACAGCCTTCCTCCCCGGATTTCCGGGGGTGGGCGCAGCCCCGGGTCCTCTGCATCTGCACCCTCCTTCGGGAAGGAAGGCGGAGGCGGGCGGGAAAGTGCCCGGCACCTGGGGCCTCTGGCTCTTGGGAGTCTGGAACGGCAGGTGCGTTGGAGATGATGGGGTCGGCCAGTCCCGGGGAAGCCGGCGAGCCTCTGCGCCTGGTCGTGGTGGCCCGCTACCTGCCCGGGCACAGCCCTCACGGGGCCTCCACCTACATCGGCAACATGGTGGAGTTCCTGCACGAGCGGGGCGCTCGGGTTCGCTTCCTCTTCCTGGGCGAAACCCCGGGTCGCTGGCCGGTCTTCCTGATCCCCAAGGCGATCCGGGACCGGGTTGACCTGCGCGCTCTGGGAAACGTGCGGTTCGGGCCCTGCCTGGTCAGCACGCGCCTGTTCCGGGGGTGGATTCTCAGCCTGGTCCGGGCGCTCTACCGAGCCCTGCCGGGGGCCTGGCGCAGGCGCCTGCAGGGGTCGCGCAGCCTGCTGGCTTCAGCCACCCCCGAGCCGACCGCTGCCGAGCTGGACTTCATGGCCGCCCAGGTGGGCGAGTTCCGCCCCTCGGCCCTGATCGTGAACTACGCCTGGATGGCCGAGGCCTTCCGGGTGGCGCCTGCCGGAGTCCTGCGCGTCATGGTGGCCCACGACGTCATGCACGAGCGGGCGCGGGCCCTGCAAGAGGCCGGCCTGCCACCCGGCAACGACGTGTGGGACCGGGAGCGGGAGATCGAGTGGCTTTCGCGGGCCGACCTGGTTGTCGCCCTTCAGGGTGAGGATGCCGAGACCTTGGACGGGCTGCTGCAGGCGAGCCGGCCGGTCCTGGCTGCGCCCATGTCGGTGCGTCTGCAGCCCGAGTCGTTGCCGCAGGTGCCGGGTCGCTGCCTGTTCGTGGGAGGGCTGCAGGAGGCCAACGTGGATGGAATCCGCTGGTTCCTCCAGACCTGCTGGCCCGGGGTGGTCGCCCGGGTGCCCCGAGCCAGCCTGCATGTCTGCGGCGACGTGTGCGAGCGGCTGGAACCGGCTCCTGGCGTCGTCCTGCGAGGCCGGGTGGCCGACCTGGGCCCGGAGTATTGCCAGGCCCAGGTGGTGGTGGTGCCCCTGCGCGCGGGCAGCGGCCTGAAGATCAAACTGGTCCAGGCCCTCTCCTACGGGCGGGCCTGCGTCACCACCCGCTTCGGGTTGCAGGGCCTGAGGGAGGCCATCGACCACGGGGTCCTGCAGGCGGAGGAACCCGCCGATTTCGCCAGCGCCGTGGTCGGCCTTCTGAGCGACGCCGGCCACCGGCGCGCCTGCGAGCAGGCCATCCGGGCCTGGGTGAGCCGGCGCTTCTCGGCCGAGGCCTGCTACGGCCCCTTCTGGCGGGCCCTGGTGCAGGCTGATAGATGAATTCATCGATTGTGATTTGTATTGTGGGAGGCGTCCGCTATGCTGAAACAGTTGCTCGCTCTATCGAAGTTGGGCGGCCAGGTTCCGGGTTCGTGGAAGAAAATCTTGAGGAAGGCCACGGGGGCTGCCTTCAAGCCCGTTGAGCAAATGGCCATGGAAGACTTCGTCGTGCCTGGGGCGTCAGTCCTCGACCTGGGGGCCAATGCAGGAGATTATACAAAGACCCTGGCAGATCTGGTTGGTTGTTCCGGGCGGGTTGTTGCCGTGGAAGCACAGCCGGAAATGGCGCGCGCTACAGCTCAGAGGTTTGCCGCGATTCCAAATGTTCTGGTGGTCCATGCTGCGATTGTCTCGGACCCCGCTCTTGATACCGTGGACTTCTGGCTGGATTCGCGTCCCGGTTCGCTGGGAGTCGCCTCCGCATTAGAACCTGATCTCACGATGGGCCAATGGCAGAAAGTCGAAGTTCCAGCATTGACTCTTGATAGGTTGGTGCATAATCACAGCATTGAGCCAACCTTTGTGAAGATGGATCTCGAAGGCGCAGAATTGGAAGCATGTCGGGGGTNNGGGGGGTCATAAAGAGATTTAAGCCGACATGGATCTTTGAAGCCATGAAGCCAGACGCTGCCGCCTACCTCCAGGTGCAGGGATACGAACTCCTGGACTTCGGCAGAATGAGGCCTTTCGAGCCGGAAGACTGGCACCCCGGGAGCGGAACTTTCTCCGAAGTCTTGGCGATTCATCAGGACGTTCGACCTCAATCAGCCTATCGGAACTGGCCTCGGCTCGTCCCTGCTGGAGAGGTCACGCCTGGTGGGTCGATCGTTCTTGGCCCCGGGCGCTATATTTCTGAGGTGGTGGTCTGCTCTGAGGAGGACGCTCTGTTGGAATTGGAAGTACGCCGAGGCAGCATCCCCATACCCATCTGGCGTTGTAAGGCATTGTATTCCTCCGAGCATTTCCTGCGCCAACAGCTCTTCGAATTATCCAAGAGGCAGAATCGAATTGGGTGGCATCTGCGGGTCATCACGCCTGGGGCGACGGCCGTCCTTCATGGAGTCAAGGTCTGGCGGGTGGGGTGCGGCTGAGTCGCCCCTGCGTCCTTGCCGCCCCCCTCCCTCGCAGGCCCCCTTCACCCTGCCGCGAAGCGCTGGTCCGACATCTCCCTTCGGAGGAACCATGCAGCCCTTCCCCGCCGCGGTGGTCCTGGTCGGAGGCGAGGGCCTGCGCCTGCGTCCCCTGACCCGAACCCTGCCCAAGCCCATGATTCCCGTAGCTGGACGCCCTTTGATCGGCCGGCTCCTGGATCATCTGGCCGCCAGCGGGGTGGTGGGTTCCATCCACCTGGCCAGCGGCTACCGGGCCGAGGCCTTCGAGGGGCTGGAGGGCCCCCCGTTCCACCTGGCCTGCGAGCCTTCTCCTCAGGGCACCGCCGGGGCCGTGGCCTTCGCCGCCGGGCCGGCTTCCGGTCCGCTCTGGGTCCTGAACGGGGATGCCCTGGTGCCGGTAGACCTGGCGGCCATGTTCGAGGTGCACCGCCGCACCGGTGCGCTGGCCACCCTGGCTTCGGTGCGTCTGCAGGATTGTGCCCGCTACGGCCGCTTGGAGGTGGACCCGGAAGGCCGCCTGCTGGCCTTCCGCGAGAAGGACGACACTCCGGGCGCCGGCTGGGTCAACGCGGGGGTCTATCTGCTGGAGCCCGAGGTCCTGGGCGCGATTCCGCCCGAAAGACCCTGCTCGCTGGAACGCGAGGTCTTTCCCGTCCTGCTGTCGCGGGGGGCGAGATTGCAGACCTTCCCACACCGGGGGTACTTTCGAGACCTTGGCACCCCCGAGAGCTATCGACAGGCCGTCTTCGACCTCCTGGAGGGGATTCACCTTGGAGTGGGGGTCGAGGTGGACCCTTCCGCCCGCTTGAGTCCCCCCCTCTACCTGGGACCGGGCTGTCGGGTGGGACCTCGGGCGCGCCTGGTGGGGCCTTCTGTCCTGGAGGACCGAGTGCAGGTGGGCGCGGGGGCCTTCATCGACTCTTCGATCCTCTGGGAGGATTGCCGGGTGGAGGAGGGGGCGGTCCTGCGCCAGGCCATCCTGGGCCGTGGGGCTCGCGCCCGGGGCCGGGTGGTGCCCGGGGCTGTGGTGGGCTTCGCTTGTGATGCCCCCCAAGGCAGGAATCCCCGGGGCAGTGGGTTGAACTCTCTGCCTCCATCTCGCGAGAAGGAGCCAGGCACTTGAAGATCCTGATCACCGGCGGCGCCGGCTATCTGGGGTCGGTGATGACCCCCAGTTTCCTGGACCAGGGACACGAGGTCACGGTCCTGGACAACCTGATGTACGGTCAGCGCACCAGCCTGCTGGCCTGCTGCAACCGTCCGGGCTTCGACTTCGTGCGCGGCGATGTTCGCGACGAGAGGATCCTCAATGAACTGATCCCCCGGCACGACGTGCTGATCCCGCTGGCCGCCATCTCCGGGGCGCCCGCCTGCGATCGGGACCCCGTGCTGGCCCGGCAGGTCAATCAGGAGGCGGTCGAGACCCTGAACCGCCTGCGCAGCCCCCAGCAGAGGGTGATCTTCCCCTGCACCAACTCCGGCTACGGCACCAGGTCCGGCGAGATGTTCTGCACCGAAGAGTCCGCTCTGGAGCCCATCTCGGTGTATGGCATCACCAAGGTGGCCGCCGAGAAAAGCCTGCTGGAGTCGCCGAATACCCTGACGCTTCGCCTGGCCACGGTCTTCGGGGTCTCGCCTCGGATGCGCCTGGAACTGCTGGTCAACCAGTTCGCCTGGAAGGCTCTCGTCGACGGCTACCTGGTCCTGTACGAGAAGCACTTCAAGCGCAACTACCTGCACATCCAGGATGCGGCCGATGGGTTCGCCTGGTGTCTGGATCACTTCGAGGACATGAAGGGGACCTGCTACAACCTGGGCCTTCAGGATGCCAACCTCTCCAAGGAGGAGCTGGCCGTGAAGATCAAGCAGCACGTGCCCCACCTCTACATCCATTCGGCCGAGGTGGGCCGCGATCCCGATCAGCGCAACTATATCGTGTCCAACGAGAAGATGCGCCTGGCCGGTTTCGAAGCCCGCCGGAGCCTGGACGAAGGATTGCGCCAGTTGCTGGTCTCCTACCGGATGCTTCGGGACCTGTTGTAGGCCTCGAAGGAGCCCGGCCCGGCATGCGCATCGCCCTGGACCTGCGGCCATTGCAGTCGCCCAGTCGGCTGCGGGGGATCGGCACGTACCTGCGGGGCCTGCTCGGGGCCTTCCTGAAGGACGGCCGCGACCTGCTGCTGCTGACCTGGCGCGACCGGCCCGTGGGCCTCGAACTGCCTGAAGGCTGCCGGTTCTTCCATCTGCCTCCCCCGCGCCCCCGGGTCCTGGGTTGGCTTCGGGACCGACTTCTTCTGGCTGGGGCTTTTCGCGAACTGGCCCGGGAGGTGGACCTGGTCCACTTCACCAGTCCCTTCGAGCTGGACATGGGCTGGCCTCAAGCCCGGCTCGGGGTCCCCCGCGTGATCACGGTGCACGACCTGGTGCCGGTCACCCATGCTCGGCTGGTCCTGCGGGGCAGGCACCGCCTGCTGGCTCCGGTCTATCGCTGGCAGGCCCGCCAGCTCGGCCGGGCCGAGGGCCTGGTCGCGGACTCGCAGGCCACTTGCGAGCGCCTGGAGGAATTCCTGGGCCGCACGCCCCCGATCCGGGTCGTCCCACTGGCGGCCGAGGGTTTCAGCGTGCCCGAACCTGCTCGCGTCCAGGAGCTTCGCCGGCGCCTGGATCTGCCCGAGGACTTCCTGCTCTTCCTGGGAGGCGCCTCGCCCAACAAGAACCTCGAGGGCCTGCTGGTGGCCTGTCAGGATGGCGGCCTTCCGCCCCTGGTCGTGGCTGGCGCCGCCAACCCCGAGCAGTTGACGGATCTGCGAACCCGCTACCCGGACCTTCCGGTGCGCTGGCTGGGCCCGGTGCCGGCGGGCGATCTCAGCACCCTGTATGGTGCCGCCACGGCATTCGTCCTCCCGTCGCTTCAGGAAGGGTTCGGGCTGCCGGTGCTGGAGGCCATGTCCTGCGGGACCCCGGTAGCCTGTTCAAACACCTCGTCGATCCCCGAGGTGGCCGGCCAGGCCGCCCTCTTCTTCGACCCCGCCGACCCGCGCCAGATCCGTCACGCCCTGCGCCGTCTGGCGGCCGAGCCCGACCTGCGCGCCATGCTGCGGGGGCTGGGCCTGGACCAGGCGCGGCAGTTCTCGTGGCAGCGGACGGCACGCCTCACCTGGCAGGCCTACCAGGACTTCCTGGGCAGGAGGTCCTGACCGCTCAGCGGGGCTGGAATCCCACCAGGGTCTGGTCGGCGGGTTCCCCTTGCAGGTTGCAGAGGCATCGGTCGGGGACGACCCCCCGCAGCGGGAGGGCCGAGCGGTATCGGCAGACCTCCGGCATCTGCGCCAGCAATTGCAGGATGGCCCGGGTCTTCCAGCTCTGTCCGGTGCGCAGGCCCTCCCGGGCCATGACGACGCCGCTTCCGTCGTGCCGAGAGGATTCCTGCCAGGGGGCTGGCGCTTCAGGCTCGGACCGGGCCCAGGGCAACGTCGCTGCTGCGCAGGTGCAGGTCCCGCTGGGGGAAGGGGATCTCGATGTCCTCACGGGCGAAGGCCCGGTTGATGGCGAAGTTCAGGTCCGAGCGGACCTTGCGGAGCTTGGAGTCGCGGATGTCGATCCAGACCGCCAGCTCGACGTTCAACGAAGAGTCTCCGAATTCGTTGAACAAGACCAGGGGCTCGGGGTCCTTCAACGTGTGGAGGTCGTTTTGGGCCACCTCCAGCAGGACTCGCTGGACCTTGTCCATATCGCTGCCGTAGGCCACCCCCACCGGGACCCGCAGGCGGACCTTGGGATCGCCGTGGCTCCAGTTGGTCACCTGGCTGGACAGGCACAAGGCGTTGGGGACCAGGATCGAGATGTTGTCCCCGGTCACCACCGTCAGGCTTCGGGCTCCGATCTGGGTGATCCGGCCCGAGGTCCCCTCGACCTCGATCCAGTCGCCCACCTGCACAGGCCTCTCGAACAGCAGGATCAGGCCGCTGACGAAGTTGTTCACGATGTTCTGCAGNNTGTTCTGCAGGCCGAAGCCGATGCCGACGCTCAGAGCACCGACGGCCACCGTCAGGCTGGAAAGTTCCAGACCGACCGTCTGCAAGGCGGCCAGAAGCCCCAGGCAGAGCAGGACATAGTACAGGATGCGCGAGACGGCATAGCGGACGCCCGGCTCCAGGCGCGTCAGGAAGGTCTGCTCGGACAGCTTGCGGACCAGGTTCGAGCCGATCAGGACGGTGGCCACGAAGGTGGCGAAGGTCACCAGGTTCAGGACCGAGACGTGCAGGCCGGAGGCATTCATCAATGGGGCGCCGAGGTCCAGGCCCAACCGGGCCAGGGTTCCCATCAACCCGTAGGCGGTGATGACCCAGAAGACAAAGCGGCTGGCGACACGGCGATCATGCGATTCGAGGATGGTCAGCCGTTCGCGCAGCACCCGGCTGACCAGCCAGCCGAATCCCACAATCGCGGCCGAGAAGCCCAGGAAGGCCAGCAGCCCTCGGACATCCGTCGAGGTTTCCGCCAGGGTGAAGAGCCTCGTGTCCATCCAGCTTGTTTCCATTTTTCGCCCTTCGCGCGCCTTCCATGCGGATCCTGTGCAGGAAGAGCCCGGGGCTCTCGGGCGCAGGCTCCCGGTCTGAGGCGCAGAAAGCCTGGGGGTGCCGCGCTGGGTTTCGAGGGGCCCTTGGTTCTTTCACCTTCTGGTGGGTGCCGGAGTGGTGGTCCTGCTCGTCTTCGCCTGGCCGAGAACCCGAACCTGGGTCCCCGTGGCCCTCTCGCTGGCTCTGCCGGACCCGGTGGGCACCCGCCACTCTGGACAGCCGTTTCGCGCAGAGTCTCTCGGCGATGCCCTGGTGGTGGTCTCGCATCGGGCCTTGCACCAGGCCGCCAAGGCCCGCAACTTCGATCAGGCCCTGTGGAGCCACGCCTGGGCGGGCCTGCTGGAGCAGGAGCTGGGGGCTCCCTCCGTCCTGGACCTGGAGGACCTCTCGCCAGGTCACCTGGGCCAGGCCCGACTGATCGTCTTCACCCGCAGCGCCACCGGCCAGGAACCCGCTCCCGAGCTGCTCCGGGCCATCCGCCAGGCGGCGGAGGAGGGGACCGCAGTCGTGTTGGAGATGCCCTCGGCCGGCTGGTCGGATCTCTCCGGCGTGGTGCTCAGCCCCGCCCCGGTCAACCTCCAGGGCAGCTTCTGGCGAGGGCAGCTTCTGGAATTCGAGGAGTTCCCGGCATCCCTGGAAGGTGGGGTCGCGGGCTCTTCGCTTCGGGAACTGCGCCGAATTCCGGTGTTTACCTGGCTGGTTCAGGGCCGGGCGCTGGAGCCAACGGTCCGGGCCTTGGGCCGACTTTCGGGGCAACCCCTGCTGTATGTGCGGCCCGAAGGGCGCGGCTTCGTCCTGACCCTGGGCTTCGACCTGGCCTGTCAGGTTCACGCCCTGCAGCAGGGAGCTCCTGGGGGACCCGGCTTCGTGGTGCCCGAGTCCCGCGGCCTGATCCCCGGGCTTTCCGAATCCCAGGACCTGGTGCTGGACTTGGGCTTGCTGGACAACCGCGTCCCCTACGCGGATCTGCTGGAGGGCTGGATCGTCGCGATGGCCGAGCAGGCCGCCGGTCCCCTGCCGGGATGGTGGCGCTTTCCCTTTGCGGACGACGGGGTGGCGGTCCTGAGTCACGACGAGGAGGGGCGCGGTCGGGAGGCCTTTCGCGAGTTGGAGGCGCTGCAGGCCCGTCTGGGCATCCCCTCGACGGTCTTCGCCCTGGCGGGAAGAAACCTCCCCCAACTCTGGTCGGAGGGCGCCGAGGACCTGGAACTGCACTGGAACCGCTTCCTGGCCGGGGATTTCCCACCCTACGAGCGCCCGGATCTGCGCGCTCAGGTGGCCCGCCTGCAGGCGGTGCGGGGCACTCGCCCGCGGCTGAACCGCACCCACTTCCTGGCCTGGGGGCGCGAGTACACCGAGCCCTTTCAGCAGATGGCCGCCGCCGGCCTGGAGCTGGACAGCACCTACGGACCCAATCGGGGGCGGGGCTACCTTTTCGGCACAGGTCTGCCCTTCCGGGTGCTGGACCAGGACGGACGGCCCCTGCCGCTCTGGGAATGGCCCTTCGTCTCTCAGGAAGACTGGGCCGGGGTGGACCTTGAGTTCCTGTCGGGCCTCCTGGACGACAGCACCCGGGCCTGGCACCAGGCGCCGGTGCTGCTTCTGCACCCCCATCGGCTGGTGGCAACCGAAAAGGGAGAGCGCCTGGTCGAGGCCTTCGTGCACCGGGCCCGCCAGCGTCGCCATCGCTTGACCACCATGCTCGAATACCACGACTTCCTGTGCATGCGGGCTCAGGCCAGAATGCAGAGCCGCATGCGGGGAGAGGTGCTGGAGGCCGACCTCTTCGCGCCCGGCCCGGGCCTGGCCGTGCACCTCCCCGCCACCCTGAAGGAGGTCCGAGTGGACGGCCGACCCGCCCGGACCCGCTGGATCCGGCTATATGACCGCCCGCGCATCCTGGTCGAGATTCCCCCGGGGCAGCATCGCCTGCAGGCCCGGCCGGCGCGCTGAAGGGGGACGTCCCGCCCTCCCCGCACAGGAGAGGGCTCCGTCGGCAGGGAAGACTGAGGCGGCTCATCCCCTCGAGTCGGGCATCGGGAAGCGGGCGCCCGAGGGTTCCTGAACAGGCAGAAGGAGGTTCGGCATGCTGAACCTGAAGACTCCGCGCAAGCCCTCTCCTGGTTTGGGCCTGATCCTCTCGCTGGCCATCTACCCCGGCTCGGGGCAGGCCATGAACCAGCGCTGGGGGAAGGCCGTCGCCTTTGCCGTGGTCTTCACGGCGGCCCTGGGGAGCCTGCTGTACACCGGGGGGCTCGGCCTGTGGCGCTTCTATGAAGCGCTGACCTCCCTGGTCGATCCGGTCTCCCTGTTCGAAGCCTTGCGGCCGGCTCTGTGGCCGGCGGTGGCGACCCTGATCCTGTATGCCTGGGCCGCCCTCGACACCTGGGTTGAGGCGCGCCGGCTGGCCCAGGTGAGGGGTGAAGAGCCGTGAGCCTCGATCTGACGGAGGATGTGCGGCTCCAGCCGCTGGAGTATCGCACCGACCGCCCTCGCATCCTGCTCCTGGCCAACCGACAGTCCGGTCGCTGCGGCGCCCGCTGGCGCAAGGGGAAGGTCTCGCCCCTGGAGCGCATCCGCATCTGTCTTGCCGGCTGGAAAGTCCAGTGCGAGGTGCATCAGAGCACCAGCCCCCAGGATGCCACCCAGGCCGCCCGACAGGCGGCCCTCGAGGGCTACGACGCCGTGGTGGCCACCGGAGGCGACGGCACCCTGCGCACCGTGGCCCAGGGCCTGGTCGGCACCCACACGGCCCTGGGACTGCTTCCCATGGGCACCGAGAACGTGCTGGCCCGTTCGGTGGGAATCCCCCTGGACCTGGAGGGCGCCTGTCGCCACCTGGTCCGCAGTCCGGTGCGTCAGATGGACGTGGGCTGCGTGGCCGGGCAGCACTTCCTGTGCTTCGCCGGGATCGGCTTTGACGCCCAGGTGGTGGAGGAGGTCGACCCCCAGGCCAAGGAGGCCCTGGGCAGCATGGCCTACGTGGCCGCTGCCCTGGGGGCTGCCTGGAAGCACCGGGACCTGGTGCCTCGGGCGCGGCTGACCGTGGACGGGCGCACCTTCGAGCACGAGTTCTGGCTGATCCTGGTCGGCAACATTCCACTGTATGGTGGGCAGTTGCGCCTGACCCCTCGGGCTTGTCCGCGGGATGGCCTGCTGGACGTGTGCGTCTTCGAGAGGGCCGATGCCCTGGGCACCTTGCGCCAGTGGATGGGGGCGGCCGTCGGGGCGCACGCCGAGCTTCCTGAGGTGGCCTACTACCTGGGCCGGGAGATCCTGATCGAGACGGACGCCCCGGTGGCTGTCCAGCTTGACGGGGACCCGGCCCCTCCGACCCCCGCACGGATCCAGGTGGTCCCCGGGGGTGTGGACGTGCGCTTCTAGGAACCTGGGATTTCAGGTTTTTTTCAGGGAGGCGCGATACCACGGCCCCGGGCGGCTGCGCCCCCGGCAGAACCAACCAGGGGGAGTGCAGACAAGGAAGGTGCCTTCATGGGTCCGGACACCATCGTCCTGGGAGTGGTCGGCGCGGATTGCCACGCCGTGGGCAACAAGATCCTCGAGCGAGTCTTCTCCGATCAGGGCTTTCGGGTGGTCAACCTGGGGGTCATGGTCTCCCAGGACGAGTTCATCGACGCCGCCATCGAGACCAACGCCCGGGCCATCCTGGTGTCCTCTCTGTATGGTCAGGGAGAGCTCGATTGCGAGGGCCTGCGCGAGCGCTGCCTGGAGCGGGGCCTGGAGGACGTGATCCTCTACGTGGGCGGGAACCTGGTGATCGGCAAGAACGATCCGGCCCTGACCGAGCAGAAATTCCGCCAGATGGGCTATGACCGGGTCTTCCGTCCAGACAGCGATCTTGCCGAGGCGGCCCGGGCCCTGCACGAAGACATCCGGCAGCGTTTCCACGCCCTGCCTGTCGCCTGAGCCGGCCTGTCTTCGACATGCATTGTGTCCTGACGGTGGACGTCGGTTCCACCTTTACCAAAGGCGCCCTTCTGGCCTTGGAGGGCCCGGAGGACAAGGCAGCCTTCCGCGTCCTTTCCCGCGCCTCCACCCCGACCACGGTCGATCACCTGGCCCGCGGCTTCCAGGAGGTGTGCGACCGTCTGAAGGCAGCCGGTCCGGGCGGGGAGCCCCCCGTGTATTTCTCGTCCTCCGCCAAAGGGGGCCTGGCCATCGCAGCCTTGGGGATCGTGCCCGAGCTGACCTTGAAGAGCGCCCGTCTGACGGCCCTCTCGGCGGGAGGGCGCGTGACCTCGGTCCATGCCTACAAGCTCTCTTCACGGGACCTCCAGGAGCTTGAGCGCCAGCAGCCCGACATCCTGCTGTTGGCGGGGGGCACCGATGGAGGCAACGAGACCTACGTCCGCCACAACGCCCGGGTCCTGAGCGGCAGTGAGGGATTGCGAAAGCGGACCACGGTGGTCTATGCGGGAAATCAGGTCCTCACCGACGAGGTGGTGGATCTCTTCACGCAGGCTGGTTTCGACGTGCGGCCGGCGCCCAACATCCTGCCCGAGATGGACTGCGTCAGACCGGAGGGGGCTCGCGAGAGGATCCGCGAGGTCTTCCTGCAACGCATCGTCAAAGGCAAGGGCCTGGACGAGATCGTGGCCTGGACCGGAAGGCCTCCAAACCCGACCCCCTATGCGGTCCTGCAACTGGTCGAGGCCATCTCGAGGCGGGCCCCGGATTTCGGGGAGTTCCTGCTGGTGGACATGGGGGGGGCCACCACGGACGTGTATTCGTGCTGTCGCGACGAGCGCGGAGCCGAGCGGGTGGTCTACCGCGGTCTGCCCGAGCCGCGGATCAAGAGGACGGTCGAAGGCGACCTCGGCATGCGAGTCTCGGCCGCCTCGGCTGCCCGGGCCGCTGAGCCGGACCTGGAGCCTGAAGAGGCCGAAGTCCTGACGGAGTATGTCCAGCAACTCACCCAGAACCCCGGGCTGCTGGCTTCCACTCCCGCGCAGCAGGAGTGCGACCGTTGGCTGGCCGGGGCCTGCCTCAAGCAGGCACTGCTCCGCCACGCCGGAACCCATCGCCGGGTCTTCACGGCGGCCGGCGAGACCTTCGTGCAGGCCGGGAAGGACCTGCGCGCCGTGACCCGGGTGATCGGCTCGGGGGGCTACCTCTCGCAGGACGCGGGCTTTGAACCCGGGCGGGCCCTCCAGGGGGTGGCCAGCGACCAGGTCGAGACCCTGCCCCTGCTTCCCCGGCGTTTCGACTATTTTCGGGATAAAGGTTATATTCTGCCTCTCTTGGGGAATCTTGTCTGCGACTACGAACAGCCCGCGGTCCAGACCGCGCTGTCCTGCCTGGTCGCCACCTCCACCACCTCCTAGGAGTCATCATGCCTGCCGACACGGACACCGAATCTCAACAGCCTCTCCAAGAGTTCCTGGCGGAACGCGAGGAAGTCCTCAGGACCTGGAGCACCGGGGCCGAGGTCGATCTGGAGGAGGGGATCGCCTACCAGCTCTCGATTCCCCCCTCGCGGCGCTTCACGCGGGTCCTGGCCGAGGCCGACCGCGAGCAGCGCGTCCTGGTCCAGCCCCGCGCCGGGGTGGCCCTGGTGGACGAGCACATCGCCTTGTTGCGGCATCTTCAGGGCGAAGCCGACCTGTTGCCCACCACCATCGACGCCTACACCCGCCAGAACCAATATGCCGAGGCCCAGAAGGGGATCGACCGCTCGCTACAGGCCGGCCGCTCGGTCTTGAACGGCTTCCCCGCCGTGAACCACGGGCTGCGCCAGTGCCGCCGGGTGGTGGAGGCGGTGAACCGGCCCGTGCAGGTGCGCCACGGCACGCCGGATGCGCGCCTGCTGGCCGAGATCACCCTGGCGGCAGGCTTCACCTCCTTCGAAGGGGGAGGCATCTCCTACAACATCCCCTATGCCAAGAAGGTCCCCCTGGAACGCTCGATCCGGGATTGGCAGTACGTGGATCGTCTGGTGGGCCTGTACGAAGAGCGGGGGGTGCGGATCAACCGCGAGCCCTTCGGTCCCCTGACGGGTTCGCTGGTCCCACCCTTCATCTCCCACACCGTCGGCATCCTGGAAGGCCTGCTGGCCCTGGAGCAGGGAGTGCGTTGCTTGACGCTGGGCTATGGTCAGTTGGGCAACCTGGTGCAGGACGTCGCGGCCGTCCAGTCGCTGCGGGAACTGGCCGAAGAGTTCTTCCGTCTGCGGGGCTTCGAAGACTTCCAGTTGACCACCGTCTTCCACCAGTGGATGGGCGGCTTCCCCGAGGATGAGCCCAAGGCCTTCGCGGTCATCTCTTGGGGAGGTGCGGTCTCGGCGCTTTCGCGGGCCACCAAGGTCATCGTCAAGACCCCCCACGAGGCTTCCGGCATTCCCACGGCCGAGGCCAACCTGCAGGGGATCAAGGCCACCCGGCAGATCGTCAGCATGCTGGCCGACCAGGTCTTCGCCGACGAAAGCCGCCTGGCCGCCGAGGTGGACCTGATCAAGAGCGAGGTCCGGCATCTGCTGAAGGCCGTCCTGGACCTGGGGCAGGGTTCGGTGGCCGAGGGAGCCGTGCGGGCCTTCCAGGCCGGGGTCCTGGACGTGCCGTTCGCCCCTTCGATCCACAACGCCGGCAAGCTGATGCCCATCCGGGACAACCAGGGTGCCATCCGGGTCCTGGACCCCGCCCGGGTTCCCCTGCCCGCAGACGTGGCCGACTTCCACCGCGAGCGCATCCAGGAACGGGCCCGCTTTGAAGGGCGCAAGCCCTCCTATCACATGTTGATCGACGACATCTATGCCGTCAGCAAGGGCCGCCTGGTCGGCAGACCGCGGTAGCAAGGAGTGACGTGATGAGAGTTGCGGATGTGTGTTTCGCCCGGGGGACGACGGGTTTCTTCTTCGATGACCAGGCGGCCATCAAGAAGGGGGCGGCCCGTGACGGGTTCGTGTACCGGGGGGAACCCTCGACCAGCGGATTCCAGAAGATCCGCCAGGCCGGCGAGTGCGTCTCGATCATGCTGGTGCTGGAGGACGGCCAGGTGGCCCTGGGGGACTGCGCTGCGGTCCAATACTCGGGGGCCGGAGGGCGCGACCCGCTCTTCCTGGCCGAGACCTACCTGCCGTTCCTGCAGCAGGAGATCGCCCCGCGCTTGAAGGGGCGCTTTTTTGAGTCGTTCCGCGAGGCTGCCACCGAGTTCGATCAGTTGCAGATCGAGGACCGGCCCCTGCACACCGCCATCCGCTATGGCCTGTCCCAGGCCCTGCTGGACGGTGTGGCCCGCTCTTCGGGCAGGCTGATGGCCGAGGTGGTGGCCGAGGAATACGGCCTGCCCCTGCAGGCCCGCCGGGTGCCGATCTTCGCCCAGTCGGGCGACGACCGCTACCTGAACGTCGACAAGATGATCCTCAAGGGCGTGGACGTGCTGCCCCACGCCCTGATCAACGCCGTGGACGGCAAGTTGGGACGCCACGGCCAGGACCTGCTGGAGTACGTGGGCTGGTTGGCCCGGCGCATCCAGGACCTGCGACCCGAGCCCACCTACCAGCCCGACCTGCACATCGACGTCTATGGCACCATCGGCCTGATCTTCGATCACGATCCTTCTCGGATCGCCGACTATCTGGGGTCGCTGGAGAAGGCGGCCGGTGCCTTCCGGCTGTACCTGGAAGGTCCGGTGGACATGGGCGAGCGCGAGCGCCAGATGGAGGTCCTGGGCCAGATCCGTCACAGCCTGGACCAGCGGGGCTGTTCGGTCCGGATCGTGGCTGATGAGTGGTGCAACACCCATCAGGACGTGGTGGACTTTGCCGACCGGAAGTGCTGCCACATGGTGCAGATCAAGACTCCAGACCTGGGCAGCCTGCACAACACCGTCCAGAGTGTCCTGTACTGTCGGGCTCATGGCATGGAGGCCTACCAGGGGGGGACCTGCAACGAGACCGACGTCTCGGCCCGGGCCTGCGTGCACGTGGCCCTGGCCGCCGGGGCCGAGCGGATGCTGGCCAAGCCGGGCATGGGCTTCGACGAGGGCTACATGATGGTCAACAACGAGATGGAGCGGACCCTGGCGCTGCTGCGCCGGCGGGCCCTCGACTAGAGAGGCTTTGGAGATGGCACGAGAATACAAGATCCTTTCGCCGACGGCGATCCTGGGCTACGGATTCCCCGAGTCCTCGTTCCTGAAGGGTTTGGAGGAAGGCCCCGACCTGATCGCCGTGGACGCCGGCTCGACGGATCCGGGCCCCTACTACCTGGGCTCGGGCAAGCCCTTCACCGACCGGGTGGGGGTCAAGTCCGACCTGCGCGCGATGCTGACCCACGGGGTGCGTCGGGGCATCCCGGTGGTCATCGGCACGGCCGGCGGCTCGGGCGCGCGCCCCCACCTGGAGTGGTGCCGTGCCCTGGTCGAGGAGATCGCCCGGGAGGAGAACCTGACCTTCCGCCTGGGCCTGGCCTATGCCGACGTCGACGCCGAGGTGGTCCTGGCCGGTCTGCACTCGGGGAAGGTCCAGGCCCTGGATGGTCTGGAGGACCCCACTGAAGAGCAGGTTCGCTCCTGCCCGCACATCGTCGCGCAGATGGGCAACGAGCCCCTGCAGGCCCTGGCCCGGGAGGGCGCGCAGGTGATCCTGGCCGGTCGGTGCTACGATCCGGCGTGTTTCGCGGCCCTGCCCATCATGGCGGGCTACGACGCGGCCCTGGCCACCCACCTGGGGAAGATCCTGGAGTGCGCCGCCATCGCCGCTACGCCCGGCTCGGGCTCGGACTCGGTGCTGGGGATTCTGCGCGAGGACTCGTTCGAACTGCGGGCCTTGAGCCCCGAGAGGCGCTTCACCCCTCAATCGACGGCCGCCCACACCCTGTATGAGAAGAGCGACCCCAGCCACCTGCCGGGGCCGGGCGGCAGCCTGGACCTGACCGACGTCACCTTCACGGATCTGGGCGAGGGTCGGGTGGAGGTGCGCGGGACCCGGTTCGTGCCCACCCCCCGCTACGCGATCAAGCTGGAAGCGGCCCGACCGGTGGGCTTCCGGACGCTCTCGATTGCCGGGATCCGCGACCCGATCCTGATCGGCTCCATCCAGAAGGTGGCCGGGCAGGTCAAGGCCCGGGTGGACCAGTTGCTGAGCCGCGAGGCCGTGCAGGGCCGGGTCTTCTTCCACATGTATGGCCTGAACGGGGTCATGGGAGACCTGGAACGGGCGGACACCGGGACCGGTCACGAGCTGGGCCTGGTGATGGAGGTCCTGGCCCCCACGCAGGAGCAGGCCAACACGATCTGCTCGTTGACCCGCTCGACCTTCCTGCACTACGGGTATGAGGGGCGGATCGCCACGGCTGGGAACCTCGCCTTCCCGTTCTCGCCCTCCGACGTGCCGATGGGGCCGGCCTACGAGTTCTGCTTGTACCACCTGATGGAGGTGGCCGATCCCGAGGCCTTCTTCACGCGAGAGATCGTGACCATCGACGGCGCCGGGGTCACCCCCGGGAAGGAGGTGAGGTCGTGAAGAATCTGCGCGAGGTGGCCCAGGTCATCCGAAGCAAGAACTCCAGCCCCATGAAGCTGACCCTGGACATCATCTTCAAGGACCAGGAGGTCTTCGAAGAGGTCCGGCGGCGCGATCTGTTGACTCCCGAAGTGGTGGCCGGGGCCTACCGGATCCCGCCCGAGGAGATCGAGAAGATCCTGTACTTCGAGCCGGCTCGGGCGGTCAAGATCGGGATGCGGCGCCGGGTCCGCTCGGGCTCACCGGGCGATTCGGACGTCTACGGGGCCCAACAACACGCTCCTCTGCTGACCTTGGAACTGGACCTGTAGTCCCGTGGCCCATGTCCAGCACTCCCGCAAGGACCAACTCCTGCGCTCGATCTACTACGCGCCGCGGGGACGGCTGCGGCTGTACGCCCTGGCGGCCGAGCTCTCGCAGCGCTATCTGTTGCCCACCGACCACCTGGTGGGCGTGATCGGCGGCGAAGGAGCCGGCAAGTCGACCCTGATCAAGGGGCTCTTCCCCGGTCTGGAGCTGACCAACGACGACGACGGGATCAACAAGCCCACCTCGCCCTTGTTCAGCTTCGACCCCACCGAGCAGTTCTCGGGACACACCTTCCACCTGGACGCCCGCTACGAGATGGCCTTCCATCAGGTCCACGAGATTGCCGAGGCCATCCGCGAGGCCCTGCACGCCCAGCGGCGCGTGGTGGTCGAGCATTTCGACCTGGTGTATCGGCAACTCGGTTTCAATGCCCAGATCCTGTTCGCCATCGGCGAGGAGGTCCGCGTCTATCGGCCGACCATCTTCGGGCCTTCGCCCCTGAACGTGCGCCGGGTCGCGGCCGAGAACCTCAAGTTCCGCCTGATGGCGCACTCCGCCGAGGACCTGGTCGGCCGGATCCTTCGCGACGACTACAACTTCTCGCCGGATCAACTGCACTCCGAGGTGCACCACGGCTTCGTGATCGGCTTCGACCGGCCGCCGGAGATCGACCTGGCCGAGGTCGAACGCAAGGTCCTGGACCTGATCGAGCAGGACATCGAGATCGCGCCGGGCGAGGGGGACCACGTGCTGTTCTCGGGCCAGCCCTTCTACTGCACCGGCAAGCGCTGCCACGTCAAGCGCACGGGCCAGATCGAACGCTTCCGCCTGCTGAAGGAATACAAGTTCGATCCCCTGACGCGACGCTACCTGATGGTCGGGATTGTCGGCGACGAAGAGGAACCCATCGAGTTCTTTGACGAGTTGCCGCCGGCCCAGACCGAGTTCCCGGGGGAGGAGGTCGACCCCAGCGGCTTTGTCGAGGTCGGCCTCTTCAAAGGAAAGGTGTACTGAGCATGAGGACCATCCATTCCGACGCCATCGTCTCGGCGGTGGCGGAGATCTGCCAGGAGGCGGCCTTCCGCCTTCCCGCCGATGTCCGACGGGCCCTGGAAGAGGCCCGGGGCACCGAGAAGTCGCCGCTGGGCCTGTCGATCCTTGGCCAGATCACCGAAAACGCGGATCTGGCCGAGCGCGAGCGGGTTCCCATGTGTCAGGACACCGGCGTGGCCGTGTACTTCGTCGAACTGGGCAACGAAGTCCGCATCGAGGGTCTGGGACTGGCCGAGGCCCTGGCCGAGGGCACGCGCCAGGGCTATACCGAGGGCTACCTGCGGATGTCGATCGTCAAGGACCCCCTCTTCGAGAGGGTCAACACCAAGACCAACGGGC
The DNA here is from genome assembly GCA_002423485.1 of Candidatus Xenobium occultum. Classification (GTDB taxonomy): domain Bacteria; phylum Vulcanimicrobiota; class Xenobia; order Xenobiales; family Xenobiaceae; genus Xenobium; species Xenobium occultum. Next base: position 79,232 of record DIWH01000065.1, read on the forward strand.
CGCCCGTGGTCCACGTCGAGCTGGTTCCCGGGGACCGCCTGCGGATCACGCTGGCTCCCAAGGGGGGCGGCTCGGAGAACATGAGCGCCATGGCCATGCTCAAGCCCCTGGTCGGGAAGGAGGGCGTGGCGGAGTTCGTCGTCGAGACGGTGCGCCGGGCCGGCGGCAACGCCTGTCCCCCGATCATCGTGGGCCTGGGCCTGGGCGGCAACTTCGAGAGGGCCCCCTACCTGGCCAAGAAGGCCCTGTTGCGCAAGCTGGGCTCGGTCCATCCCGATCCCCGCTATGCCGCCTTCGAGCGCGAACTGCTCGAGAGGGTGAACGCCACCGGGGTCGGCCCCCAGGGCCTGGGAGGGCGCACGACCGCCCTGGCCGTCCATATCGAGGCTGCCCCCTGCCACATCGCCTCCCTCCCGGTGGCCGTGAACCTGAACTGTCACGCCGCGCGCCACGCGTCCGTCGAATTGTGAGGTCCTTGATGAAGAAGATCACCCTGCCCCTCAGCCCCGAGGACGCGCGGACGCTTCAGGCCGGAGACGAGGTCCTGCTGACGGGGACCCTCTACACCGCCCGCGACGCCGCCCACAAGCGGATCTGCGAGCTGCTGGCCGCGGGCTCGCCCCTGCCCTTCGAGCTGGAGGGGGCGACCCTGTACTTTGTCGGGCCCACGCCCGCCCAGCCGGGACGCCCCGTGGGCAGCGCCGGCCCCACCACCTCGACGCGGATGGACGCCTTCTCGCCCACCCTGATCGCCCACGGCCTGCGCGGCATGGTTGGCAAGGGAGACCGGAGCCCCGCCGTGGTGGAGGCCATGAAGGCCCACGGCTGCGTGTATTTCGCGGCCACGGGCGGGGCTGGCGCCCTGATCGCCCGCTGCATCAAGTCCTCGGAACTAGTGGCCTGGGAGGACCTGGGCACCGAGGCCGTCCGCCGGATGGAGGTGGAGGACTTCCCCGTCGTGGTGGCCATCGACTGCGAGGGCAACAACCTCTACCACACCGGTCCGGCCGCCTGGGCAAGGGAGTCGGAGAGGCGCGGGGGGGGGCGGATGAAGCCACTCGGAGTCGCTGGCCGAACCCCTGGTCAGGGGGGGTAGGGGGGGGCACGCCGCCCCGATCTGCTCCGCTGCGAGGAGTGTCGGACCTCGGGTGGAGAAGACGCAACGCATGAGGTTGCTCCGCGGCACGCTGATGCTCGTGGACCTCGCCCCGCCCACGCCCCAAGGGCAGCGGCCTGCGGGAGCAGACCTGCGTGCGTGTTGACCGGGTCCGGAGGGTCGAGACCGGGCTCCGTCAACCGATGGCTCCCAGACTCCCTGACCGCGGCCCCCATGCTTGGGCACCGGCGTGAAGATCGGGCTCGGCGCAGCTTTGGGCGAGGGGCTGGGCATGGGGGATGGGCTGGGCGAGGGCAAAGGGCTCGGGGTCGCAGATGGGCTGGGCATCGGCGACGGGCTGGCTTTGGGCAAAGGGCTCTGGGTCGCAGAGGGGCTGGGCATGGGGGATGGGCTGGCTTTGGGCAAAGGGCTCGGGGTCGCAGAGGGGCTGGGCATCGGCGAGGGGTCAGGCGAGGGTTCCATGTCCCGAAGGCCCAGGATTGGCACGAAATCGGATTGGTCGTACAGCCAGGCCAGCGCCTGGGCGTCGCGGCCCGAGGGGTGCGCGCTGTCGACTCTGGGGTAGCGCCTGGTGTGCATCTTGTAGTACATGACGTCCTGGCTGTCGTCCGAGTGGTCCAGGCCCAGGACATGCCCCAGTTCCTGCATCAGGATCTGGGCCCGGTTCCCCTCCGGGATCGCTGGGTCCGGATCCACCGTGATACCTCGGACACGCGGGAATCCGGAACTATCGATCCACCAGGTGGCCGCCACAGCCTGGTCGGGGAGACTGCGCCTGGACCATTCCACCCGGACGTCCGCAGCCCAGCCAACCGTCACGATTTCGAACGGGTTGCCCAGGCCGATGGCGCGCCCCGCCTGGTTCCAGGCGGTCACGGCGTGGGCGACGACGCGGGATTGTGCGCCATCGCAATTGTAGACGCACAAGGGCAGCCTCTGGCGTCCGAGGTGGCAGGGCCGGCCTGACCGGGTCAGGACCTGGTAGCCTCCAGGGCGCTCGCGGCTGCCGTTCCAACCAGGTGGAGGCTTCGACGGGGAGGTGGTCGTCTCGACCCGGCGTCGGGGGAGGAGGATCCGGAGCAGGTCCCGGGGGCTCGGAAACTGAGCCGCTGCCGGGAGGCTCGCGATCACCAGGAGGAACAGGATCAGCGCTCGACGCATGCAACCCTCCTTCGCAGTCGACCGAGTCTACTTCGCTCACCCACAGCACCGCCCTCTGGCCAACAGACACTACGCCCTGCTCCAACCCCGCCGGACTTGCAGACGGGCCCGGATCAGCGGCCGAATGCCACGCCAGGTGGCGGATTCAGGTGGACAGGCCGGGCTCGACTTTCTCGACAACCAGCAGGCTTGGATGCCGTGCCTGTCGCCACGGACACGCGGCCGACGGCGACCTCCACGATCACCGTCATCACCCCTCCATAGGGCCTGCCGGTCACCTGGGGCGCTGTTGGTCGAAGGCAGGGTGGCCTTCGGCGAAAGCCTGGCTGGTCAGAAAATCTGGTCAACCTCGCCCGAAGCGCTGAGGCGCCGCTTCTTCTGGACCTCAGTGGGAGATGGGGCCCCCAGGTCGATCAGGTCCCGGCTGCTTCGCGAGGCCATTCCTGGCTCGGAGGACGGGGTGCACTGCCTGGGCGTCACCCGCTTCGCGGGTTGAACTTCGTCCTTCGGCGCGACGGGCAGGCCCGGGCTGCCCGTCTGGCGAAGCTCGCGAAGCACGGCGGTGCGTCCCATTGTCCCCCAGCCTCCCCACAGAAAGGTTGAAGGCTCGTGACCCAGGACGAAGGCAACTCCGCCCCGGGGGGGGCGGGATCTGACTCAGGCGGAGGGTCCGGCATCAATGGGCACGGGGCCCTTTTGGCGATCTTCGAGGGCATCGACGAGCCTATCTACGTGGCGGACCCCAGGACCTACGAACTTCTCTTCGTGAACCGGGCCGGTCAGAGGCTTATGGGGCCGGTCCAGGGGCGCAAGTGCCACGAGTATTTCCAGAATCGGCCCGAGCCATGTCCCTTCTGCACGAATGAGAAAATCCTGGGCGAGTACCTCGGGCGCTCGTTTGTGTGGGAGTTCCAGAACGAGGCGACCGGGCACTGGTTCAAGTGCGTCGACAAGGCGATCCCCTGGCCCGACGGACGGTTGGTCCGCTACGAGATGGCCATCGACATCACGGACCGCAAGATGGCGGAGGAGGCCGTCCGGGAGCGCGAGGAGAGGCTTCAAGCCCTGAGTGACAACCTTCCCGGGGGGATGGTCTACCAGTTCGAGTCCTCAGATGACGGCAGCCAACGAAGGATCACCTACCTCAGCGCGGGGGTCGAGACCCTGCACGAGGTGACCCGGGAGGAGGTCCTGGCGGACCCCGAAAGGCTGTGGAGCCAAGTCCATGAGGACGATCGGGATTTCCTTGAAAGGCGAAGGCGGGAGGCGGCCCGGACCGTGTCGCCGCTCAACCTCGAGCTTCGTGTCCGTCTTCCGTCTGGCAGGGCTGGTTGGCGTTCCCTGGCGGCGGCACCCCGGCGCCTGCCCGATGGCCGTCTGGTCTGGGACGGGATCGTCACGGACATCACCGACCGCAAGCTGGCGGAGGAGGCCAACCGCGAGAGCCAGGAGCGTCTGCGTTCCCTCAGCGACAACCTTCCCGGGGGCCTGGTCTTCCAGTTTGAGTCCAACGCGGATGGCAGCCACCCCCAAGCCCTCTTCGTCAGCGCCGGGGTGGAGGCCCTGCTGGAGGTGACCCGGGAGGAGGTCCTGGCGGATCCTGGGATGTTCTGGCGCCAACTGGTGCACGAGGACGACCGGGCCATGTTGGAGCAGCGCCGGCGGGAGTCCATTCGGACCATGTCTTCCCTCAGGCTCGAGTTCCGCGTCCGGCTTCCATCGGGCAGGCTCGCCTGGGTCTATGTGGGGTACGCCCCGCGGTATCGTCCAGATGGTCGCCTGGTCATCGACGGGATCCTGGTCGACATCACCGACCGCAAGCTGGCGGAGGAGGCGATCCGGGAAAGCCAGGAGCGCCTGCGCGCCCTGAGCGACAACCTTCCCGGAGGCATGGTCTACCAGTTGGAGACCGACGCCAAAGGGTCGACGCGCCGGTTCACCTATGTCAGCGCCGGGGTTCTTCCGCTGCACGAGTTGACCGTCGAAGAGGTCCTGGCGGACCCGGTGCTGGTTTACGGCCAGATTCACGAGGAGGATCGCCAGCGCTTTCAGCAGCTCGAGCAGGAGGCCGTCGAGGCCCGGAAGCCCTTCGTGGCGGAGGCTCGTCTGGTGCTTCCCTCGGGGCGGACCGTCTGGCACCTTCTGGCCTCGGCACCCAGGCCCATGCCCGATGGGCGCGTGCTCTGGGACGGCGTGGAGCTGGACATCACAGACCGCAAGCTGGCAGAGAACGAGCGGTCCCGCCTTCGCGAGCAGCTCAACCAGGCCCAGAAAATGGAGTCCATCGGCCGATTGGCCGGGGGTATCGCGCACGACTTCAACAACATGCTGGCGGTGATCATCGGTCAGGCCGACCTGGCCCTGGATCTGATCCCCGAGTCGGATCCCTTGAGCTCCGAGTTGCACCGGATCCAGGCCGCGGCCGATCGCTCGGCGGAACTGACGCGTCAGCTTCTGGCCTTTGCCCGGAAGCAGACCATCTTGCCCAAGATCCTGGATCTGAACCGCACGGTCGGGGGGATGCTCCAGATGCTGCGGCGGTTGATCGGCGAGAACATCGAGCTGATCTGGGCGCCTGGCAGCGACACCGGGCTGGTTCGGATGGATCCTTCCCAGATCGACCAGATTCTGGTGAACCTGTGCCTGAACGCTCGCGACGCGATCGGCCAGCAGGGGAGGATCCTGATCGAGACGGCCAACGCCGACCTGGGCGACGACTACCGGGTCACCTACGCCGGCTACCGTCCCGGGAAGTATGTGATGCTTGCGGTCAGCGACGATGGTTCGGGGATGGATGCGGACACCGTCGTTCATGCTTTCGAGCCGTTCTTCACCACCAAGGAACCCGGCAGGGGAACCGGTCTGGGTCTGGCGACGGTCTATGGCATCGTCCGTCAGAATGAGGGCTTCGTCACCGTCTACAGCGAGCCCGGGCACGGAACCATCTTCAAGATCTACCTGCCCCGATGCACCGAAGGGTGGGCTCCCACTCCAGAGGCTCCAGTCGTTCCGACGGAGGGAGGCCACGAGACCATCCTCCTGGTCGAGGATGAGTTGATGCTGCGCGAGATCATCCAGGAGATGCTTCAGCGTCACGGATACACCGTGATGTCCGCGGCCACGCCCGAGGACGCGATTCGCCTGGCGCGCGAATACAGGGGCGAGATTCACCTCGTCCTGACCGATGTCATCATGCCCCAGATGAGCGGTTGTGAACTGGTCAACGAAGTCCAGCCCTTCCATCCGGGGGCCAGACGGCTCTTCATGTCCGGCTACACGGCCAGCCTGGTTGCCCGTCACGGTGTCCTGGATTTCGACCTCCACTATATCCAGAAGCCCTTCTCGATGCATGACCTGGCCTTCAAGATCCGCCAGGCCCTGGCGGGGTAGACCTCGGTGGCGCAGGGAGGGCATCGCTCTGGCCCGGCGGGGTCGGGATGCCTGAAGTCGAGGTTGCAACCGGGCTCGAACCCGCCGCGCCCAGGCCGCAAGAAGGAGGCGGGAGCCCGGGCTGGCTTCAGGAATACAGGGCCAGGCTTCGGCGTCCATGAGGGCAGGACCATGCTGAGGGGACGTGAGCCTCGCTCTGGAGGTGTTGTGTGAGAACCGGTCTGAGGTCCCTTCTGGTGGCTCTGGTGCTGGGGATCCTGCTGGTGCCTGCCCTGGCGGCGGATCCGGCTCTGTCGATCGCCAGTTGTGAGGCTCTGCGCCCTGCTGCCGGACTGGAGCCCCAGGGGCTGCTGGTGACCCTGGAGTCCACCCAGGCGCGTCCCGAACCGACCGCACAGGAACAGGAACTTGCCGAGTTCCGCGTGGAGGGCCGAGTGCTGTCGGCGACCCGCCGCAGCGTCATCCTGGCCGGAACCGTCCAGATCTCGGAGTATCTGGTGCAGCCCTTCCGCACCGGGCCCCAGGAGGTGGAGGTCCGTCTGCGGGGCCGGCGCGCCCTGGTCCAGGTGGACTTCCAGACGGAGGGCGAGGCTCTGCTTCCCGGGCGCTTCGATGGCGAGACGCTCCTGGAGACAGAGGAGGACCTGCCCGTCTTCAGTTGGTACCTGCGGGACCTGCAGGTGAAGCAGGACGGCCAGGTCCTGCCGCTTCGGGACGGCAAGGTCCGTCCGGCCTGGCATCCGGGCGTCAACATCCTGGAACTTTGGGGGTTGGGGCCCGCGGGCCAGAAGCGGCACAGGGAGTATCGGCTGAACCTGGTGGATCCGGCCTGCGTGCCCCTGGGCAGCGAGATGCTCCTGCCCTTCGGGCAACTCGAGGGCCGAAGCGGCCCCCTGTACGACCTGCGCTGCGAGGGCGAGGCCCTGAAGGTGGAAGGCTGGACCAAGGGGTTGGTCCATCTGGTGCACGAACCGGACTGGGTGGAGATCGAGGAGCGCTACGTCGCCCGCGTCCGGGCCTCGGCTCCCGGCCCGGCCCGCCTGGTCTACCTCAAACAACCCCATTTTCTTCTGGAGTGGGAGGTCTGGCGCGAGGTGCCGGTCCAGGTCCAGGCCGCCCAGGATCGCTGAGAAGCCCGTCTCTGTGGGGTTTGACCTCACCTGCCCCGCGGCTGTGGAAAAGATGTGCATCGCGAAGTCGGGTTTTCCACAGAACCCGGTCTGCCATCCACAGCAATTCACAGGACATCCACAGGGATTGCCGGGATGGGTCAGGGAAGAGTCCTCGCAACTGCCAGCGACCCGGAGGTCCCCCCCATGGAAGACCCGTTTACTGACATGCCGGCCCTGAATCATGGCTTTCTGCTGGCGGTGCCCGCAAGTCGCGAGGAGGTCCACCATCGGTTGGCCGATTCCCTTTCCTGCCCGGCCCCCGCTCGTCCCAAGGCGCGAACCCGGACGGTGGCCTGCGGGTTCCCCGAGCGGCGTCTGCGGGTGACCGTCCGAATGGACCGGATCCGGGAGACCGGTTAGCCTGTCTGCCAGGGGGATCTTCGCACCCTTGCCTTCCGCGCCGTGGAAACGCAGAAGTTCGCGGCGCTGTCGTTGAAGGCTTCAGTTCTCCCCCGTCCGTCCCCCTCGGCTCCCCAGGAAATTCACAGGCAGACCCCCGGAAAGTCACAGGTCCTCCACAAGGGATCCACAGGAATCCGAGGGAACCGGGTCTGCAGGTCGCACATCGAGGTGCGACCGCCCGCCAAGCCTGCCAACTCCCCTTTCGTCATGGCCCTGATGGAGGTCTGTTCCCGCGTGAAGCACCGATCTGAGTATCCTCAACTCCTTGCGCTCCAACCCGACGAGCCCGAAGACCGGGTCGTCATGGCCTCCCTGTGGCAGGCTCTCCGTCCCTTGGCCCGGACGGCCCCGTCCCTGACGGTCCGTCTGCGTTCAGCCCGGGGGGTGGAGGCCATGAGCCTGCGCCTGCGCCGAAACGCCCACTGCTACCTGCGGATGCTGCAGGATTGAGACCGGATCACCTGGAGGACCTGATGAGCGACCCTTCCGCCAACGTGCGCGTCGAAACCGACAGCTTCGGCCCCCTCGAGGTGCCGGCCGACTGCCTCTGGGGAGCCCAGACCCAGCGCTCGCTGCATCACTTCGAGATCGGCCAGGATCGGATGCCTCCTGAGTTGATCCGGGCCTTCGCCCTGCTCAAGAAGGCGGCAGCCGAGGTCAACCGGGATCTTGGGAAACTGCCCCAGGACCTGGCTGGGGCCATCGTCCAGGCCGCTGACGAGATCCTGGCAGGGGGTCTGGCCGACCAGTTCCCCTTGCGCATCTGGCAGACCGGCAGTGGGACCCAGACCAACATGAACCTCAACGAGGTCCTGGCCAACCGGGCCATCCAGATCGTGGGCGGACAGGTGGGCTCGAAGTCTCCGGTCCACCCCAACGACCACGTGAACATGTCCCAGTCCTCCAACGACACCTTCCCGACGGCCATGCACCTGGCCGTGGCCGAAGGCCTGGTCCATCGCCTGATGCCGGCCCTGACCGCCCTGCGCCAGACCCTGGCCGCGCGGGCCGAGGAGTTCTCGGACGTGGTCAAGATCGGCCGGACCCATCTTCAGGATGCCGTCCCCATGACGCTGGGGCAGGAGTTCAGCGCCTTCGTCGACCAGGTGGACCAGGACCTGGAACGCCTGCAAGCCACGCTGCCCCGGATCTACGAGCTGGCCCTGGGCGGCACGGCCGTGGGCACGGGTCTGAACACCCATCCCGAGTTCGCCGTCCGCTCTGCCGCGCGGCTGGGCGATCTGACGGGGCTGCCGTTCGTCTCGGCGCCCAACAAGTTCCAGGCCCTGGCCAGCCACGACCCCCTGGTCTTCGTCAGCGGCGCCCTCAAGACGCTGGCCTGCTCGTTGATGAAGCTGGCCAACGACATCCGCTGGCTGGGCTCGGGGCCCCGGGCAGGCCTCTTCGAGCTGCTGCTGCCCGAGAACGAGCCCGGCTCGTCGATCATGCCCGGGAAGGTCAACCCCACCCAGTGCGAGGCCCTGACCATGGTGTGTTGTCAGGTGATCGGCAACGACGTGGCCGTCACCGTCGGCGGAAGCCAGGGCAACTTCCAGCTCAACGTGTTCAAGCCGCTGATCGTGCACAACGTGCTGCACTCCATCCGCCTCTTGACCGACTCCTGCCGCTCCTTCCGAGAGCACTGCCTGGAGGGCCTCAAGCCCAACCTTCCCCGGATCGAGGCGTATGTCCGGGACTCCTTGATGACCGTCACGGCCCTGAACCCCCACATCGGCTATGATCGGGCCGCCCAGGCCGCCAAGAAGGCCCATCACGAAGGGACCACCTTGAAGCAGGCCGTGCTGGCTCTGAACCTTCTGTCCGAAGAGGACTTCGACCGGATCGTGGACCCGCGTCAGATGCTGGGGCCTCGCTGAGTCGGCCTGCCAATTCCGGCTCATCCCGGTCCACCGGCGGGAGACTCCCCCAGGGGAGGCGAAACACCGTTCGTGCCAGGTTGCGTCCTTCTTGTGGACGACGGGGCTGGCTCTGGATCCTGGTCTTTCAGTCTGGGCGGGACCCCGACGAGGGGCAACTGCAGGAGGAGCAAACCGACAGGGATGAGGCTCTTCATCTGGATCCTGATTCTGGTCGCCCTGGCTGCCCCGCCTGGCGCTCAGGCCGAAACCGCTTCCCCGGCGGAACGCTCCTTCCCCGCAGACGAGACGGTCCTGCCCCTCCCAGCGCTTCTCGACCTGCCGACGGCCTGGATTCTGGCTGAAGAAGGCAGCCCTCGACTTCGCCAGGCTCGCAGCCGCGTCAGCGAGGCCGGCTACCGGAAGGACGAGGCCTTCGTGCCGGCCTGGCCCAACCTGCAGCTCTCCGCCGGGTACACCCACATCCACCCGGAGATCGAGGCAGCGCTGGGGCCCCGCCCGGTCACCATCGTGGCCGCCGACAACTATCTCGTCTCGTTGGCCATCCAGCAGAACCTGGCCACCTTTGGCCGGCTGAAGTGGGGAACCGAGGCGGCCGAACTGTCTCGGCGGGCTGCCGAATCCGACCTTCGTGCGGCTCGGGCCCGAGTCCGGGAAGAGACCGAGGCCCTGTATCGCGAGGCCCTCTCGACCCGGGAAGGGGTCCGGGTGGCTGAGGAGGCTCTCAAGGCCGCCCGGGGTCAGCTTCTGGACAGCGAGAACCTGGTCGAGCAGGGAGTCGCGGCTCCATTCGACGTGATTCGCAGTCGCTCGCAGGTGCTGCAGGCCGAGCAGGATCTGCTGGAATCCCAGAAGTTGAGGGATTCGGCCAACCTGCGCCTGGCCGTGCACCTGGGGCTTCCAACCGAACCCGCCCTGGAACTGGCCGAAGCGCCAGCACCACCTCCGCCTCCGGACTGCCTGGGTGATGCCGTCGACGTGGCTCTGAAGGCCCGTCCCGAATTGGAGGCCCTGCGCTATTCGGCCGAGGCAGCCCTGGCCCGGGTCCGCTTCAGCGGGGCCCAGGACAATCCGCTTCTGCGGCTCAACTCAGAGTATCTTCGCCGCAACGAGGTCGCCTTCACCCGGGACTACCAGTGGAGCGCCGGGGTCCAACTCCTGGTTCCTCTATTCGACGGCGGTCTGACGGCCTCCCGGGTGGGCCAGGCCGAGGAGGCGACCATCCAGGCCCAGGCTCGACTCGAGGAACTCGAGCGCGAGGTCCGGGTGGAGGTGGAGCGAACCTGGCTTGAGCTGCGAACCACCCTCAACCAGGTCCAGGTTGCCCGCCAGAAGCTGGTCGAGTTGGAGGAGGCCCGCCGCCTGGCCAACCTGCGTTACCAGAGCGGCGTTTCGACCAACGTCGAGCGACTGGAGGCCGAGGCCGCCTGGACCCAGGCCCGCTTCGGCCTGGTGCGCAGCGAACTTGCCTACGCTCTGGCTTGGGCCCGTTGGGTCCGGGTGACGGCCCGAGGTGAAGGAGGACAATCGTGAAGGCTCTGCACGGTCTTCTGATCGTGGTGGGGGTGGCCATCGTGGTGGGGCTGCTTTATCTCGGATCTTCTCGCTCACGGCCCCGGGAGGGCTTCTTCTCGGGGGTCGTCGAGACAACACTCTGGGATCTGGCCTTCGAGGTGGGCGGCCGCCTCGAAGATTTCGCAGTGGACGAGGGGCAGGTCGTCGCTGCGGGTGCACCTTTGGCGGGTCTGCGCGAGGGAGACTTCCAGGCGGCCCTGGAGGCGGCCCGTGCTCGGGAAGGGGTCGCGGCGGCCCAACTGGCGGCCCTGGAAGCCGGCAGCCGACCGGAAGAGATCCGCTCGGCCCAGGCCCGTCTGGATCGTGCTCAGGCCGAGTCCGAGCGCTTGAGCAACGGGGCGACCTCGGAAGAGCTCGACCAGGCGCGAGCCCAGAGCGAAGCGGCACGGGAATCCTGGAAGGTGCGTCAGCAGGGTTTTCGCACGGAGGACATCCAGTCCGCCCAGGCCGCCGTCGAGGCCGCACGTTCGGCGCTGGAGCAGGCCCGGGCCGATGCCCGGCGCTACCAGGAGCTGGCCCGCGAAGGGGCCGTCCCCCGGCGCACCCAGGAAGAGTTCGACAACCGCCTGGCCCAGGCCCAGGCTCACCACGACTCGGCGGTGGCGGCCTTCAAGAAGCTCTCGCGGGGCTATCTTCCCGCGGAGGTCGAGGCCGCCCACCAGGAGTACCTGGCTCGGGACGCCCGCTATCGGGAGCTGGCCCGGGGGACCCGACAGGAACTGGTGCGGGGCGCCCAGGCCGAGGTGGCTGCCGCCCGCAGCCAATTGGAACTGGTGAAGGAGGGCCCGCGGGTGGAGGAAATCCAGGCCGCCCGGCGCCGCGTCCGGGAGGCCCGCTCGGCCGTCGAACAGGCCGAGTTGAACCTGCGCAAGACTCGACTGGTGGCGCCCGCCGAGGGCCTGGTCCTGACCCGCAACTTCGAGCTGGGCGAGATGGTCCAGCCTGGACAACCCGTCCTGACACTGGCGGACCTGCAGAAGCCCTGGGTCGAGGTCTTTGTTCCTGAACCCGAGATTGGCCAGGTGCAGTTGGGCGAGGCCTTCGACGTCACGGTGGACTCGGCGCCAGGGGAGGTCTTCTCGGGCCGGGTCAGCAGGATCTACGAGAAGGCGGAGTACACCCCCAAGTCCATCCAGACCCAGACCCAGAGGGTGAACCTGGTCTATCGGGTCAAGATCACCGTTCAGAACACGAAGGGGATCCTGAAGCCGGGGATGCCCGCGGATGCCCGGCGCCGCTCGACCGCCTCGGAGGCTCCCTCCGGTGGCGGATGAGGCCGTTCGCGTCCGCGGCCTGCGCAAGCGCTACGCCGGAGGCGTCGAGGCCCTGCGCGGACTGGACCTGTGCGTGCAGACCGCCCAGGTCTATGGCGTGGTTGGGCCGGACGGGGCCGGCAAGACCACGCTGATGAAAGTCCTGGCAGGAGTGGTCTCGTTCCAGGCCGAGGAGGCCCGGGTCCTGGGGCGCCCCGTCCCCGAGGGATTGTCCGAGGTGCGCCACCATATCGGCTACCTCCCGCAGCGGTTCAGCCTGTACGGCGATCTGACCGTGGAAGAGAATCTGGACTTCTATGCCGCCCTCTACCCCCCGGATCCTGAGGGGCGGCGCACCAAGCAGGAACTGCTGGAGATGATCGGTCTGGATCCGTTCCGGGATCGGATGGCGGCCGACCTGTCGGGGGGGATGAAGCAGAAGCTGGCCCTGCTCTGCAATCTGGTCCATCGTCCCAGCCTGCTGTTGATGGACGAGCCCACCGTGGGGGTGGACCCCGTCTCACGCCGAGAGTTCTGGACCCTGGTCTTCGAACTGCAACGGGGAGGACTGACGGTCCTGGCTTCGACCCCCTACATGGACGAGGCCGAGCAGTTCGACCGGGTGGCCCTGCTGAGCGAGGGGCGCCTGCTGAGGGAGGGGACGCCGGAGGAGATCCGCGCCTCGGTGCCGGGGGTGGTCCTGGAGCTGGGGTGCGAGCAGCCCTTCCAGGCGGCCCGCTGCCTGGAAGGGACCCAAGGCATCCAGGATGTCCAGCTCTTTGGGGACCGCCTGCACCTCTTCGCCGCACAGGACGCACCGGGTCTGCGTCAGGCCCTGGAGGAGCGACTGGGGCAGGCAGGCCTTCGGATCCAGCGTCTGCGGGTCGTGCCCTTCTCGATCGAGGACGTCTTCCTGAGGTTGACGGCGTGAGCGACCTGGTGGTGGACGTGCGCGACCTGACCCGCCGTTTCGGCAGTTTCGTCGCCGTGGACCGGGTCAGCTTCCAGATCCCACGGGGGACAATCTTCGGATTCCTGGGGCCCAACGGGGCCGGCAAGTCGACCACCATACGGATGCTGCTGGGGATCCTGCCGGTCTCGGAGGGAGAGGGGCGGGTCCTGGGCTTCGACATCCGCACTTCTTCAGAAGAGATTCGCGCCCGGGTCGGCTACATGTCCCAGCGCTTCAGCCTGTATGAGGACCTGACGGTGCTGGAGAACCTGCACTTCTTCGGGGGGGTCTTCGGCCTTTCCGGAGCCCGGCTGGACCAGAAGGTCCGCGATCTGGTGGAGATGACCCGCCTGGAGGGTTTCGAGCAGCAACTGGCCCAGGGGCTTCCTGGGGGGATCCGCCAGAGACTGGCCCTGGCAGCCAGCCTGCTGCACGACCCCGAGATCGTCTTCCTGGACGAGCCGACGGGGGCGGTGGACCCTGCCCTGCGCCGCTATTTCTGGGAGCGCATCGCCGAGTTGTCGGCCTCGGGCCGCACGGTCATGGTCACCAGCCACTACATGGACGAGGTCGAGCGCTGCCATGACATCTGCTTCATCCACCATGGCCGGATCCTGGCCCAGGGCTCGCCGGGCTTGTTGAAGAGCCGGCACCTGCCCGGGGAGATGTGGCAGGTGCGGACCCCCGTCCGCGCCGAGGTCGCGGCGCACCTCTCGCGGGTTCCTGGAGTGTCCGGAGCCTTCCCCTCCGGGGAGATGGTGAGGTACCTTCTGGACCCCGGCTTCGACCCGGCCGCCCCCGCTGCGGCCCTGTCCGCCTCGGGTCTGACCTGCTCGGCGCCGGAACCGGCCGAGCCGACCCTGGAGGATGTCTTCGTGGCCCTTTCCAGGAAGCGAGGGGCCTCATGATTCCGCATCGTCTGCTGGCCATCATCCGCAAGGAGTTCGTCCAGATGCGCCGGGACCGGCTGACCCTGGCGATGATGCTGCTGTTGCCCTTCGTGCAGTTGGTGGTCTTCGGCCTGGCCATCAACACCGACGTCAAACACGTCCCGATGGCCGTCCTGGACTATTCGCAGTCCTCCGAAAGCCGGCGCCTGATCCAGTCCTTTACGAACTCGGACTATTTCGACGTGGTCGCCTGGCCGCGGGACACCCGGGAAATCTCCGATTTGATCGACTCTGGATCCTTGAAGGTCGGCCTGGTGATCGATCCGGACTATGCCCGGGACGTGCGCGCGGGGAGGGTGGCCCGTGCCCAGGTCCTGGTGGATGCCTCGGACCCGATCACCGCCTCCTCCACGCTCTCCAACAGCGCGGGAATCGCCAACATCCTGGGGGTCCAACTGTTGGGGCGCTACCTGCGGCCCGGGACTCCCTTCACCCCCCCCGAGATGCCGGTCCAGATCGACGTGCGGGGCTGGTTCAACCCCGACCTCTTGACCGCGAACTACATCGTGCCGGGCCTGATCGGGGTGATCCTGTCCATGACCATGATGATGATCACGGCCATGGCCATCGTGAAGGAGCGCGAGACTGGAACCCTCGAGCAGTTGATCACGACGCCTATCAAGACCTGGGAGTTGATGATCGGAAAGATCGTCCCCTACGTGCTGATGGGCTATACCCAGATGACCATCGCCCTGCTGGTGGGAATCTACGGGTTCCACGTGCCGGTGCGGGGAAGCCTCCTGCTGATGTATGCCCTGACGCTGGTCTACATCGGGTGCTATCTGGGCCTGGGACTGGTGATCTCGACGGTGGCCCGCACCCAACAGCAGGCCATGCAGATGGCCTTCTTCTTGTTCCTTCCGACCATCCTGCTGTCGGGCTTCATGTTCCCCCGGGCCGGGATGCCCGAGTGGGTGCAGATCCTGACATTGGTGATTCCTCTGACCTACTATCTGGAGATCATGCGCGGGATCGTCCTGAAGGGGGTGGGCCTGGTGGCCCTGTGGCGCTGGGTCGCCCCGATGATGGCCTTGATGGTGGCCATTCTGGGAATCGCCATGCTGCGCTTCAAGAAGCGGTTGGATTAGGCGTCGAATCAGGAAAGGGCAGTCCGGCAAGTCCTTCCTGTCCAGCCCCCGGAGGCCCCCAGATCAGGACTGTCCAGGATTCCGCATCTTCAGGACCGGGACGCCGGGCGCCAGGGGTTCCCAGGAGGTTTCGCGGAAGAATTCCGCGATGGCTTCAGGATGGAGGTCGGCCCATCCATCCCCGCGTTCGAAGAGGATGGGGTCCGCGACCACCCGGGTCCCCTCGGCCAGGGCCCGTTGCAGGCTCCGCCGGGCATGGAAGCGCGAGACCGGGCTCTCGGGGTCGAGCAGCACGACGCGCTCGCCCAGGGCATAGCGGCTGTAGTCGGTGCGCAGGGCCTTGCGGCTGAGCAGGAGCCCGTCGGGTCCGACCCAGACCAGGGCCTCCCTGACGAAGACCAGATGGGGATTGCGCTCGGGCCAGCGGTTGGGTTCGATGAACAGGCAGAGGTTGACCAGGGCCAGGGCGGTGATTGCGGCGACAGCGGCCGGCGCGTGTCGCCCCAGGGCCCCGGCGGAGAGGCCCCAGAAGGCCAGGACCAGGGCCGCCAGGTTCTCGTTGGGGGGGTCCACCAGGGCCAGGATGCCCAGGTGGAAGAGGGCGAAGAGGCCCAGGCTCTGCTCGAGGGGGGACGCTTCGCGGAAGCCTCGGGCCACAAACCCCAGACCCAGCACCGTCAGCCCCAGCACCCAGGGTGCCGCGGGACCGGTCCAGCCCGGCAGGCCCAGGACCTCGCTGGAGGGGACACGAGAGCCGCTCAACAACAGCGGCAGAACCTGGAAGGGGCGCAGGAGATCCGGGTGCAGCAGTCTGCGGGCCTGCACGTCGATCGACACGGTCCTGGCCAGGGCCCCCTCTGGCAGGTTCTGTCGAGCCAGGGCCAGACTCGCTCCCACGCCCAGCAGGGTCACCAGGGCCGTCATGGCCAGGAAGAGGGCGCCGTGCCGCCTTCCGCTGCGGAGCCCGACCACGACGGCCAGGGCCGCCGCCAGCGAGACGAAGGTCCCGTGGACCAGGACGACCAGGCCGGCGGCGACCCCGAGCCAGGCCGTGCGGGCCGAGGTCGCGGGTCGGCGGCTCCATCCTTGCAGGCCCAGCAGGACTCCGACCAGGCACAGGTTCGTGAAGCCGTACCATTTGGGGTGGGTGGCGTGGAACCAGAAACCCATCGAGACCCCGGCGCCCAGGGTTGCCAGGAGGGCCGAGGGCAGGCTTCGGGTCTGGCGGGCCAGCAGGACGAAGAAGGCCGAGAGCGTGCCTGCCGACAGGAGTGCGTTGAGGACCTGGACGGCGGCCAGGGGGTCCGGGAACAGGTCCTGCACCGTCGCCCACCAGGCCATCGCGGGGAGGGCCGCCAGGAACCGGTAGGGGGGCATCAGGAGGTGCCAGGCCTCGGAACGCAGGCAAGTTCCCAGGAACAAGGCGTCCCAGTTGAAGACGGTCCCCGGGGTGCTGAGGAACAGGGCTGCAAATCCCAGGCCGAGGGCTGCCGTGGGGAGCACGAGTCTCATGAAGGACCTCCCGGGGCGGCCGTGCAAGCCCCGACGCAGGTGCGACCGATTGCGATTCTGGCCTTGTTCTTCTTGTGTGCTTGCCTGCCCGGCACGCGGGATCCTCTTCTGGAACGGACCCTGGTCCGGCTGGAGGAGGTCCGCTCGGTCAACCTCCGGCCCGGCTCCTTGCAGGAACTGAACTGGCTTCCATTGCGCGAAGGGGACCTCCTGGCGGGGCGGGACCTGGTGCTCACGGCGGTGGGTTCGCGGCTCGATTTGAGGATTCCCGGAAGCTCTTCGCCCAGGTTGGTCGAAGGCTATCTCCCCCTGTCTTCCCTCGCCCTGGCTTCAGGCCAGAAGGTTCAGGCCGCTCGAATCCAGGGCAGAGCCTGGCGTGCGCGTCCTGGCCCTGGCAAGATGTTGATCACCGAGATTCCCCTGCCCTTGCAGTGGGAGGGCACCCGGGATTCCTGGGGGTTCTCCGGAAGGCAGTTTGTCGGGATTGGGGGGCAGGGGGCTGGGGTCATGGTGATCCTGGTCTTCCCTCGAAGCCCCGCGCATCGGATGGGCCTCCGCCCAGGCGACGTCATCGTGGCGGCTGCAGGAGGTCCGGTCCGCAGCCCGGCAGACCTGGCGGCTCAGCTCCAAGGACGCCGACAAGCAACCCTCTACGTCTCCCGCTGGCCGGTCATCTGGAGGGGAGACCTCCGGGCCGGTCCCAAGTAGGCCGCTAGCGGCCCTCGAAGGAGGGGGGATGGAACTTGATCGGCATGATGGCGTAGCAGTGGACGCCGGGCGGGGTCCATTGGGCCATCGAGGCGAAGTAGTTCAGGACTTCGCGAATCTGGGGGTCGTAGGGGGCCTTCAGGACCCGGACGTTGAGGATCTTGCCCGACGGGTCCAGCTCGTATTCGTACTCCGCCTCGATGCCTCCGGGCCGGGACGGGTGCTGGTTGATCTGCCAACCTGTGTTCTGGGACATCACCTCGAGGTTGAGCGGCCGGGTCTCGTCCGGGGCGGCGCCCGCCATGTTCACACGGTTCACGTGACAGCCGTTGCAGTCGATGATTCCCGCCCGCAGGATGTCTTCGCTCGAGGCGTTGGAGGCCACCATGGCCTGCCCGCCGTCGCCGTCTCCTCCGGTTCCCCCAGGGCCGTTGCCGCCTGTGCCGGTGCCCCCGTGGACGCCGTCAGGATCCCCGAAGGCCGTCCCGCGATCCGGGTCGCCATCGATCGACTTGCCGCGCAGGACCGAAGAGTTCGGGTTCACCGCCGCGGGGCGCCGGTTCTTCGGAAGGTTCATCTGCAGGGATTTGGGTGCAGGCGCCGGGTCTCCACCCACGCCGGGTCTGGTCCCCTTGTGTCCGGGGCGGACCACGGGGATCTTGGGCGGGGGCGGCGGGGGTACCTTCAGCCGCGGCAGAGTCGCCGCTTTCGGCTTGTCCGGCAGTTTGATGTCGCTGACCACGTCGACCCTGGCGATGACCCGGACCTTCTCGGGCTTCTCTTGCGAGCCGCCGCTCAGGGCCAGAAGGATCAGGCCGTGCAGCATGACGGACAGGATCAGCGTCGCTTTGATGACATTTGCGGTGGGCTGTGAAGCTACAAGCATGGCCTTGTCATTATAGCAAACGGTTGGGGTGTGCTGAAGGGTGGGCAGGCGGACCTCGAGAGCCTGGGCAAAGGGCGCGCAGAATCTCGAGGGGAAAGAGAACAGCCCTCGACGGTCGGGGGGGGGGCACCCGTCGAGGGCTGAGACTGACTTCTCTTTGGAGGCTTCGCTTGGCGCGTCGCCTGAACACAGAATACCCTTCGGGGGCCGAGCGCAACAGGTAGGATCGTCCCGATCCCGACTGGGAGGATCCTACCAGTTTGAGATCCGATGGAACCAGGTCTCTCCCGCAGATCTTGGGAATTCGGGGTCTGGCTGGCCTCAGAAGAGGCTGCGGAATCGCTCGTGGTCCACCCGCCAGCGGCCCGACTCGCGGATCAGCGTGTAGTCGATCTCATGGAACTCACCTGGGCCCTCAGAGCGCTCAGCCAGCGTGTCGCCTGCGGCGGCGGGCCAGACCTGGCCCTTCCAGACCAGTTCGGCCCTTTGGCCCTGGACGCTCTTCTGGAAGAGGTGGCCCTGCTTGCGGGGGAAGAGGTCGGCCCGAGGCGGCAGCGGACTGGCCGGGGGGTGCAGGAAGCGCTTCTGGATGAAGCCCCTCGACAGGAACGGCCAGCGCCGCTGCAGCGTCTCCACGTCGCCCGGGTGGGGCCCGGGTCCGGGGTCGAAGAGGAGATACTCGTCCAGGGTTGCCAGAAGCGAGCCCGGCTCGGCCCGCACCCGCACCTCGACGGCCGAGCCGAAGCCCGTCTTGTCTGCAGGCCTCGGCTGGGAGCCGTCGGGCTGGAAGCGTACCCGGACGGGCAGGCCCTCGCTGGGCCGAAGCCCCCCGTAACGCGTCGTCGGGCTCAACCAGAAGATTTTCGTCGCACCGTCCTGGGCGCGGACCGTCAGGGTCTGGACCCGGTTGCCGGTCCCGACGCTCTGGACGACTCCGTCGAAGGCCTGGGTTCCGGCCTGCACGGGGGCGAACCCGAGCATGAGCAGCAGGACCGGCAGGGCCACCAGTCCCAGCGCCAGGCCACCTCGGCCGAGCCTCGCGCCCCTACCCATCGGGGTTGAGCTGCCAGAAGCGGAAGTTCAGCAGCGCGGCGAAGCTGGCCCACAGGAAGTAGGGGGCCTGCAGCAGCGCCGCCTGCTGCGAGACCGGCCACAGGGCGGTGAGCATGGCCGCCACCGAACCCAGCAGTGCCGTGGCCAGGATCATCCCGCCGCCAGGAGAGCGCAGGCCGAAGAAGGCCCCCGACCAGCACAGGTTCAAGAAGAGCTGCAACATGAAGGTGGCCGTGACCGCGGGGATCTCGTCCAGGGTGCGCCCCTGCCAGGCCATGAAGAACGAGACGGCCATCAGGGTGTAGAGGATCGTCCAGACGGGGCGGAAGACCCAGGCCGGAGGGGCGAAGGCCGGCTTGCGGAGCTGTTGATACCAGTCCGGCAGGGCCGGCAGGGTGATCAGCGCCCCCATGGCGCCCACGCCATAGCACAGGATCAGGACCACGAAGAACTTCCACAGCTCGTCGGACATCGGGAACTCCTCCTCCCGCCGCCCGCCTCGGCGGCCCCCAGGCCTCAAGGGACGGGACAGCACCTGCCATGTCGATTCTGACCCCGGCCGGACACCTCCTCCGTCGCTTGGGGGGAGGGGAAGCGGGGGGAGTGGGTAACTGGGGGAGGGATGGACACAGGTGGATTTGACCCCGGGCTCTCCTCCAGCCTTCCCGCTCTTCTGGCATCCTGGGGGGAAGCTTGGGGGGTTGCGGACCTCTCCAAGCGGATCGAGGTGCGTTTCAGCCAGCGCCTGCGCCGGACGCTGGGACGCAGCCGGCCTGAGATGGGCCAGGTCGTCCTGCACGCGGGGTTGGCCCGCTCCGCCATGCTGGTCGAGGTCCTGTGTCACGAGGCCGCCCACTGTGCGGTCTGGGCCCTCCACGGCCGCCAGGCCCGACCCCACGGACCGGAATGGCGGGAGCTTATGTGCCGGGCGGGTTATGAGCCCAGGGTGGGGCTCTCTGCCGACCAGGCCGGCCTCGAGACACCTCCGAGACAGACTCGGAGGAGGGTGTACGCCCACGAGTGCCCGGTCTGCGGAACCCGGAACCTGGCCCGCAGGCCCGTCTCGGGGTGGCGATGTCGGGCCTGTGTCGAGGGAGGAAGGCCGGGAAGGCTGATCATCCATCGCCTGGAGGAGCCATGAAGCCCTGCATCTTCTGTCATCCGGATCCCTCGAGGATCCTCTTTGAGGAGGACCTGGTCCTGGCGCTGCGGGATGCCTTCGCGGTCTCTCCCGGTCACGCCCTGATCGTGCCCAGACGGCATGTGTCTGACTGGTGGCAGGCCACTGCCCAGGAGCGTCAGGCCCTGACCGAGGCCACGCTCAGGGTCCGGGAGATCGTCGAGAAGAGTCACTCCCCCGAGGGGTACAATCTCGGTGTCAACGTTGGTGTTGCGGGTGGGCAGACGGTCTTCCATCTCCATCTTCACGTCATTCCCCGTTACGCGGGGGATGTTCCCCAACCTCGAGGGGGCGTCCGTTGGGTCCTGCCGGAGAAGGCCGATTACCTCCGAGTGTCCGAGGCTTCCTTGCCGGAGGCCGTCTCCGAGCCCGCCCTGACGGTCCGAGAGGTCCTCGAGACCTTCCGCCAGGTGCAGTCGAGGTATCTTCAGTTCGGTGCTGATGACACCGAGCCCGAGCGGGTCGCGCAGACCTACCTGGCTCGCGCCCTGGGCCTGGATCACGGGCCTCCCCGCCTGCCTTGCAGCGCGCAGGATTGGGATTTGTACGATTTGGAAGGGTCGGATATGGCCGCGTCTGCCCTGACCAGGGCCCTGAAGGAGGCGGAAGCCGCACTGAAGGGTTTGTTGGGGCGAGACCCGAGGGGGACTTCAGACGAACTCCGGGTCCGGTTCTGGAGGGTGTAGTTGGGCGAGAATATGTCGTGTCTTCCGGACTCCGGGTTCCAAGCTGAGGCCACTTCCCCAAAGGGAATCGGGTCGAAGCCCTGTCTGCTTTGCCATCCGGATCCTTCGCGGGTCTTCTATGAGGACGACCTGGTCCTGGCGCTCTGGGAAGACGGGTCCGGTTCTGAAGGTCATGCCCTGATTTCGCCGCGACGTCACATCGCGAGCTGGTGCCAGGCCAGCCCCCAGGAGCGTCATGCCCTGGTCGACGCCACCGTGGCGCTCGAGGCCATGCTCTTCGCCCGTCACGGCTCGAAGGGGTACGATCTGGGCCTCAACTCGGGTCGGGTCGAAGGATCGGCCGCGTTTCATCTTCATCTGCACGTGATTCCCCGCAGTCCTGCCCGCGACCCCCGACCACCCGGGCCCGAGGCAGGCAATCCTCCGCATCGGCGGCCGTTGGTCCGGGGTGGCCGGGACCCCTTTGCGCCGCATCTGCTGGCGGCCATGGAGGCGTCTTGTGGTCTCGACATCGCTGTGGCCTTCCTGCTTCCCAACGGCTTGCGGAGGATCGGCCGGGCTCTTGAAGCCTTCCTGGGGCGTGGAGGGCGTCTCCGGCTGCTGACCGGGGATTATATGGATGTCACCGATCCCGAAGCCCTGGAGACCCTCCTGCGGATGCGCTCCCGACACGACTTCCAGGCCAGGGTCTACGAAACTGCGGGGAATGGCACCTTTCATCCCAAGTGCTATCTCTTCCACCATGCCGACGGCACCGGGACGGCCTTTGTCGGAAGCTCGAATCTGTCGGGAGCCGCCCTGGGCAATGGGCTGGAATGGAACTATCGGGTCCATTCCGGGCGGGACGCGGCCGGCGTGGAGGAGGTCCGACTGGCCTTCGAGCACCTCTTCAATTCCCCGAGGACGTTGGACCTCGACCCGCACTGGATTGCAGCCTACAGGTCTCGTCGCAGGCCCTCGCTGAGCCTGGAGGCCGGCCACCCTCTGGACGATCTGCCGCCAGCGACTGCCGAGAGGGTGGCCGAGCCGGAAGGAACGGAGTCCGGGCCGCGCGTCTTCACGCCCCACGCGATTCAACAGGAGGCCCTGGACGCGCTGGCGCGCACGCGGGAGGAAGGCAACCGGGCCGGGTTGGTGGTGCTGGCAACCGGTCTGGGCAAGACCTGGCTGGCGGCCTTCGACTCGATGGACTTCCGGCGGGTTCTGTTTGTGGCCCACCGCGAGGAGATCCTCAGCCAGGCGATGCAGACCTTCGCGCGACTCCGTCCGGGGGCCAGTTTGGGCTTGTACACGGGCCAGGAAAAATCAGTCCACGCCGATTTGGTCTTTGCCTCGATCCAGACGATGGGGCGGACTGAACACCTGGCCGGTCTGGACCGGCGGACCTTCGACTATATCGTGGTGGACGAGTTCCATCACGCCGAGGCTCCCACCTATCGGAGGCTCCTGGACCACTTCACTCCCCAATTCCTGCTGGGATTGACGGCGACTCCGGAGCGAAGTGATGGAGGCAACCTGCTGGCCTTGTGCAGCGAAAATCTGGTGTACCGCTGCGACCTGCCCGAAGGGGTGGCCCGGGGGCTGCTCTGCCCATTCATCTATTTCGGCATTCCCGACGAGGTCGAATACCAGAACATTCCCTGGCGCAGCAACCGCTTCGACGAGGCGGCCCTGACCGAGGCCGTGGCCACCCGGAGCCGGGCCCGGAATGCCCTGGATCAACTGCTGGCGAACGGCGGTCAACGGGCACTGGCTTTCTGCGTCTCGGTCCGTCACGCCGATTTCATGCGCGATTTCTTCAATGAGCACGGGGTGGCTGCCGCGGCGGTCCATTCCGGACCGACCAGCGACCACCGGAGTGAGGCCCTCGCTGCCCTGGGGCGGGGAGAACTCCGCGTGGTCTGCGCCGTGGACATGTTCAACGAAGGGGTCGATCTCCCGGTCATCGATACGGTGCTGATGTTGCGCCCCACCGAGTCACGGATCCTGTGGCTGCAGCAGTTGGGGCGGGGCCTCCGCAAGGCCGTCGAGAAGACCCATCTGGCGGTCATCGACTATATCGGCAATCACCGGACCTTCCTGAGGAAGGCTGAGATTCTCTTCAGCCTGCAGTCGGGCCGGGCGACCCTGGCCCATGCTCTGCGCTTGTTGGAGGAGGGAAGGGCTGGAGAACTCGGTCTGCCCCCCGGATGCGCCGTGAACTACGACCTCCGCTCGATCGAGATCCTCAAGGCCCTGATGCCCAGGGAAGTAGATTCCCTGCCCCAGTTCTACCTCGACTTCAAGGAGCACCACGGGGGGCGACCTCGAGCCCTCGAAGCCATGCACGAGGGCCACCGACCGGGGAGAGCCGGGCACAGGTTCTGGTGCGAGTTCATCCACCAGAGTGGCGACCTGCCTGGAGGCGATCTCCTGTTGGATTCCGCTCTGGGGGACTTCCTTCGGCACCTGGAGCGGACCCCGATGTCTCGAAGCTACAAGATGGTCCTGCTCGAAGCCATGCTCGAGGAGGGCCGGTTTCCGGGCCAGATGTCCCTCGAGGACCTGGCCCTCGCTTTCGCTCGGGTGGCAGGCCGCAGCGCCCGGCTTCGGGAGGACCTCAGCGTGGATTTCACCCGCCCCGAACAAGTCCAGTCCCTGCTCAAGCGCATGCCCATCAAGGCCTGGACCACCCAGCAGCACGGACGTTACTTCACCTTCAGCGAGGGCATCCTGCGCAGCAACCTCGACGTCCCCCCCGCCCTGCGCCCCTCCTTCCTGGAACTGGTCCGCGAGATCGTCGAGTGGCGCATGGCTCAGTATCTGGAGCGTCGCCTGGAGGCCTGAGCCGGCTCGTCCTCGATCCGGGTCGCCTTCAGCACCCCTCCCTCCAGCAGCCAGGTCTGGTCGGGGTCCAGTCGTTCCAGGAACTCGCGGTCGTGGCTCACAGCCAGGATGGCGCCGGTGAAGGAGTCCAGGGCCTCCTCCAGGGCCTCCACGGTGTCCAGGTCCAGGTGGGCGGTGGGTTCGTCCAGCACCAGCAGGTCGGGTTCGGTGGCCATCAACAGCGCCAGGGCCACCCGCATCCGCTGCCCGTCGCTCAGGGTGCGCAGCGGTCGCAGCGTTTGAAAGCCGGTCAGCAGGAAGCGGTGCAGGAAGGTGCGGGCCTCTCCCTCCGCCATGGGGGCCACGTCCCGCAGGGCCTCCAGCGCGGTCTTCCGGTCCTGCAGGTTCCAGGCGGTCTGCTCCAGCGAGCCGGTCCTCAGGTCCTCCCGTCGCCACAGGTGGCCCTGGGCGGAAAGCTGGCCCGTCAGCACCGCCAGCAGGGTGGACTTGCCGGCTCCGTTGGCCCCGACCAGGGCGATCCGTCGGCCTGCCGTGAGGTCCAGGTTCACGCCTCGAAGGACGTGGTGATCTCCCCGGTGCGCGTGCAGGTCCTGGGCTTTCAGCAGGCAGACCCCGGACAGTCGGGGAGGGGACAGGTGCAGGCGCATCCTCTCGGTGCGACGGGGCTTCTCCTTGCGGTTCTGGTCGGCCAGCATGCGCTGAAGGCGTCCCTGGCGGGCCCTGGCCTTGGCCGCAACCCCCTTGGCCACGCCCCGGTAGTAGTCGTTCTGCGAGGTGGCCTCGATGCCCCGGGCGTGGTCGCGCAGGCTTCGGGCCGCCTCCTCGAGGCGTTGGACCCGGCGCTGCTGGTCCTCGAACTCGCGCCAGGCGCGGCGTTCCTCCTCTTGTCGGCGGGCCCGGAAGAAGCTGTAGTTGCCTCCGAATTCGGTCAGGGTCCGGGCGATCGGGTCCAGGGCCAGGGTCGTGTCCGTGGTCCTGTCCAGAAGGCGCCGATCATGCGAGACCAGCACCACCGTGGCGGGGGTGGTCTGGAGGAACTCCTCCAGCCGCAAGACTCCATCCCGGTCCAGGCTGGCCGAAGGCTCGTCCAACAGCAGGACGTCGGCCTGGGCGCCCAGGAGCCGGGCCAGGGCCAGGCGGCTGCGCTCTCCGCCGCTGAGGGTCGAGCCGGAACGCTGGGGGTCGTCCAGCAGGTTCTCCAGTCCGGTCTCGCGCAGCGGGCTCCGCCAGCGGGCCAGGCGGCTCCACCCGCCCAACTCTTCGAAGGCCTCCAGGGCGGCGGCATACTCGTCCAGCCGGGATTCGTCCAGTTCGGCTTCCAGCGTCGTCAGCCGGGAGGCCGCCCGGAAGAAGACCGGGTCCAGGATTTCCCCGACGGAGCCATCGAGGTCCGGGCCCAGGTAGAGCCGGCGGCAGTCGCCAGGGACCAGGATCGAGCCGGTCTGCGGGACCGACAGGCCGGCCAGGAGGCGCAACAACGAGCTCTTGCCCGAGCCGTTGGGGCCAACCAGGCCGACTTTGGCGCCCGTCGGCAGGTTGAAGTGGACGCCCTGGAAGAGGGGGTCTTCGGTGAACTGAAGCGAGAGGTTCGAGACCTGAAGCAAAGCGGGCTCCTTCCGTGGGAAGAAGGCCTCGCGGCTCCGGACCCGGGGGCCCTGGATCGATCAGGGCCCGGACGAGCCCGGGCCCTGTCGGGAGTCGGCTGGAAGAGACGTCAGCCGATGCGGCGAGGCCGGGCGGTGCGCTTGCAGATCTCGAACATTCGCGGGGACCTCGCTTTCTGGGAAGACTGTATCGAGTCCCGGGGGCCCCTGTCAACCCGGGCGCGAGAGGGGTTCTCCCCGGCCTGGAATCGGGATGGGAAATTCGTTGCGGGCTTCCGTTGACGAGCCTGGGTGCCATGAGTATACTGGGGCGAGCCCGGGCGGGCTCAGACGAGACGGAGCGTGGCGCAGCCTGGTAGCGCACTTGCTTTGGGAGCAAGGGGTCGCCGGTTCGAATCCGGCCGCTCCGACCAGCGCGCCACCCTCCTCGGCTGGCAGGAGGGTTCAATCTGCGCCCATAGCTCAGCGGATAGAGCAACTGCCTTCTAAGCAGTGGGTCGGAGGTTCGATTCCTCCTGGGCGCGCCAAAAAGCCAGCCCGGGCACAAGTGAAGATGCGGTGAGTGTAGCTCAGTTGGTTAGAGCGACGGTCTGTGGAACCGTAGGTCGTGGGTTCAAGTCCCATCACTCACCCCAACGAAAAGCCCGCCAAATGGCGGGCTTTCTTACTTCTCGGGGGTCGGTGCGCCAACAGGCAAACGAAGGCAAAAAGAGGGGTTTGGAAGGTCGCAACAGCCACCAGAACAGCCACCAGAAGATTTTTCAAGTTTCGGCTTGAAGCCCGTGGTTATGGGCTTCGCTGCCAGTTCGGGCGGTGAACTTGAAAGAAACGCCAAGTTTCGGACTGGGTGGGGGGCGGGAAGCCCGTGGTTGTAGGATCCTGCGCTTGTCTGCTGCTTCGTGCGAGGTCGTCATCGGTCGTCATTTCGCCCCCAGGGCCGCCAGGACGCCGGCCAGCAGGTGGCGATGAACCAGCCGTCGACCGGGGCCTCCGGGCGGCCTGTGTGGGCCAGCAGGGCTCCCAGGAATAGCAGAAGCCCCGCGGGCCCGAGATGGACCGACGGGGCGGGGTGGTGGCTGTTCTGGTGGCTGTTAAGTGGACGCCGGGCCTGATTCAGTCGACCTGGAGGGCCAGGGCTTCGGCGGCGTAGAGGTTGGCCAGGAGGGCATCCGCGAAGCGGTCAGCACGGTTGTCCCTGTCCCCCATCTTGTAGTCATTGCCCCGGGAGTTTACCCCGCGCAGGTAGGCGATTGAACTGGCCAGGACGCGCGCCTTCATGGCCGCGGTCATGTCGGGATCGGCTCGGAAGTCGGCCCACTCCCGTGGGAGGTCTCCGCATCCGCCCCAGGATTCGCCCCCGGGTCTCCCGGTCCATTCTCGCACCTCGATTCCCTCGGACGTGCACAACGTCAGGAGCCTGCGGAAGATGCGTTCGGAGGGGCGGTCGCGGTCCGGAGGCGCGGCCTCAGCGATGATGCGTCGAGCACATGCCCGGGGCTTCCTGGCGGGTTTCGGGGTGGCGATGGTCATGCCCGGCCTCCTTCCTGGGCCGCGCGGGCTGCCTTCAGAAGCTCAGCGAGGGCGGCGAGGGTCAGGGCCTGCGCTGCCACCAGGACGTTGACGCGGTCGGTCAGGTCCTGGAGACTCACCGGCGCCGAAGGATCGGGTTGCGGGACGACTGCCGGGGCGGTCCAGTCGGCATGCAGCGAGAAGCCGGCCATGATGCCGACCAGGTCGGGGTGTCCGAACAGTGGACGAAGGTCTGCGCCGGCCTCGACGCAGGGGTTCTGGGGGGCGGAGGGAAGCGTCCCTCCGAGGGGCTCCGTGTTGTGCTTGGACGTGCGCACGGGGCTTCCTCACTTTCTCCAGGCGATGGCCTGGCCTGCTAGGTGGTTGGGTCCTGGGTCTGGTCGGTGGGCTCCTCTGTGGCCTTCTGGGCGGCAAGGCGGGCCCGTCGGGCGCGCTGATAGGCGGCGACCGGGGTATCAGTCTGGCCCCATTCGGGAGGAGGCTCGATGCCGAGAAACTCATAGATCAGGCGGCGAACCAACTTGCTTGCCCCGCCTGCCCGGGCTCCTCCTCCAGCCGGAACCGGACCGAACTCTTTCTCGGCCCGGGCCTTCAGCAGGTCGATCACCTCTTGCGGCATCCGGACCATCAGGGCCGGGCTTCCTACCTTGCGTTTCGTCACGTGCTACCTCCGACCAGGCTTCAGACCTGGTTCCCGGCATCATAACATAAAGCGCGCTTCCTGTCAAACCTATGATCAACAAAGGGATGTTTGGCGATCATGGACACAAACATTTTACAATCTCGACGCCTCAGGGGCCTGCCAGCGCATGGCAACGAGCATCCGGGCGGGGTGGAGGACCCGGGTCAGATCCAGCCGCAGGGCCACGTCTTCCCCCTGGTCGACCCAGACCAGCAGAAGCTCGGCCCGGTCAAGGACGCGCTTCTCCAGGGCCCGCAGGCGACGCTTGAGATCACCCCTGGGCATGGCCAGCCTCCAGGAGGCGGAGGCGATCATCGAGGCGGGCAGCGAGGTCCTCGACCTCTCCATCCCGGCCGCCCAGGACCGTCGACTCGAAGAGGTTGTTGGCCTGGTCGCAGGCTTCCGGGTCTTCTACGATCATCCGGGCCTGAGCATGCATCCGGGCCTTCCAGGTCTCCTGGGGGTCTGGGAGGGTCTCCTCCAGGGCTTCCAGCCGACGATTCAGGTTGCTCTTCATCGGTGCATCCTTTCCGGGCCGTCCTGGCCCCCAGTAGACTCCAGGATGATGCAGAAGTCATCCATCAGTTCCACAACCTCATGGCTGAACAGGGTATGTCCCTCCGCCTCAAGCTTCGCAACGCGATCCAGCAGGCGAAGGAGATCGGCGGCCTGGGGGTGATTCACGACGGCCTGCCAGGCCTCATCATTCTGGCGCCGGTCATCCTCCTCGGCCGTGGGACGCCGGGTCTCCAGGGCCTGAAGCCTGCGCATCAACGCGGTCTTCATGGCTCCTCCGCCCTTCTCATCACGTCAGCCCACGTCATGCCGTTCTCGCGGGTCTGCTCCTTCTGGGCCTCCAGGGCACGGAGGCGGGCGTCGAAGTCCTCCTCCGAGCGGATCTTCACCGAGAGATCCAGAACGGCACGGGCTGCAGCGACACGGGCAGCAGGGCGGGCGTCCTGGTCACGACAGACAGCCAGCAGGGTATCCAGGGCCTGGCCCGCCGAAGCCTGCAGGTGGGCCAGGACCTGATCCAGGACCTGCCGTCGAGCCTGGTCATACGCCTCTCGGAAGTCCGGCCTGGTCATCCAGTTCCGGATGGTGCGCTCGGCAACCCCGCAGGCCTTGGCGGCTTCCGAGATGGAACTGGATGCCAGCAGGGCCCCGATAGCGGCTTCGCTCTTGCGGGTCAACTTCTGCCCGTGTCCGGCATCCTGCGGCAGTCTGCGGCTCATGTGCGGCTCCTCCTGTCGCTGCTCAAGCGGGCAGCGGGGTCTCCTCGGAGATCAGCTCGTTCCCCCAACAGACGAACCCGGGTCTTGGGGTGCGCTGGAACAGGGAGCATCGAGGTCCAGGAGAGTTCCGGGCGATCAGGTC